>NZ_JBGGKR010000012.1:0-216974 GCF_041287235.1 Mycobacterium sp. pR1184
AGCGTCTCCCCGGCTGCCACCCGGTCCAGGCACCGCCCGGCGCGCGTTCGCAGTTCGTCCAGCCCGACCCAGCCGCCGGTCGCCCGGCGACCGGCGCCACAGCCGCGTCCGTACCCGCAAGACCCGCCGCCGAGCCCCAGCCCCGCGCCGGCACCCGGAGGCCCGGCCGCCGACGCCCCGCCACCAGAGGTGCCCGGGCCGCCCGATCCGCGCAAGGATCTCGCCGACCGCATCAAGGTGATGAAGGATTTCCGGCAGAGCAACAACCCCTACATTCAGATGGTTGCTCAGCAGTGGGTTGCCGCCCACTGCGACAAAGACGACATCCTGGCCGGCAACGACGACCCGGCCCTGCCGCTGATCACCTGCTCGACGGACCACAAATACGTCTACTTGCTGGGGCCATCGATCATCAGCGGTGATCAGATCCAGGACGCCAGCTCGACGATGAACCAGCGCGGCATCGGCTACGTCGTCGACGTTCAGTTCAAGCCCGCCGCGGCCAACACCTGGGCGGACTTCACCGCCGCCCACATCGGCACCCAGACCGCGTTCACGCTGGACTCTCAGGTCGTGAGTGCGCCGATGATCCAGGAAGCGATCCCCGGCGGCCGCACCCAGATCTCCGGTGGCGACCCGCCGTTCACCGCCGCCACCGCCAAGCAGCTGGCCAACGTGCTCAAGTACGGCTCGCTGCCGCTGTCCTTCGAATCGTCGGAAGCCCAAACCGTTTCGGCGACACTGGGATTGACCTCGCTGCGGGCCGGTTTGATCGCGGGCGCGATCGGCTTGATCCTGGTGCTGCTGTACTCGCTGCTCTACTACCGGGTGCTGGGATTGCTGACGGCAGTATCCCTCATTGCTTCGGGCGCAATGATTTTCGCGATCCTGGTGCTACTTGGACGGCAGATCAACTACACCCTGGACCTGGCGGGTATCGCCGGTCTGATCATCGGTATCGGCACTACCGCGGACTCGTTCGTGGTGTTCTTCGAGCGCATCAAAGACGAAATCCGCGAAGGCCGTTCGTTCCGCTCGGCCGTGCCGCGAGGCTGGGTACGTGCCCGCAAGACGATCGTGTCGGGTAACGCCGTCACCTTCCTGGCCGCCGCCGTGCTCTACGGCCTGGCGATCGGCCAGGTGCGCGGATTCGCCTTCACGTTGGGCCTTACCACGGTCCTCGACATTGTGGTGGTGTTCCTGGTGACCTGGCCGCTGGTCTACCTGGCCTCCAAGTCTCCGACGCTGGCCAAGCCCAAATACAACGGCCTGGGTGCTGTCCAGCAGGTCGCCCGCGAACGCCGGGCTGCAGACCTGAAGACGGGACGGGGAACGCGATGACCGCCAAAGACACCGACGCGACCGAGCTCACCGAATCCACCGATGCCGTGGAGCTGATGTCGGACTCCAGCGCGCAGCCGCCGCAGCACGGCTTTCTCGCCCGGCTCTACACCGGGACCGGCGCCTTCGAGGTCGTCGGGCGGCGCCGGTTGTGGTACGGCATCAGCGGGGCGATCGTCGCGATCGCGATCCTGTCGATCATCGTGCGTGGCTTTACCTTCGGAATCGACTTCAAGGGCGGCACCACGGTGTCGTTCCCGCGCGGCAACGTCGCGACCTCGCAGGTGCAGGACGTGTTCCGCAAGACCCTGGGCCGGGACGCCGAATCGGTGGTCATCGTCGGCAACGGCGGCTCGGCGACGGTGCAGATCAGCTCCGAAACGCTGACCAACGACCAGACGACGAAGCTGCGCAACGCACTGTTCGACGCGTTTGCGCCCAAGGGCGCCGACGGCAAGCCGAGCAAGGCGGCGATCAGCGACTCCGCGGTCTCGGAGACCTGGGGCGACCAGATCACCAAGAAGGCCCTGATCGCGCTCGGCGTGTTCCTGGTGCTGGTCAGCGTCTACATCATGGTGCGCTACGAGCGCTACATGTCGATATCGGCGCTGACGACCATGGTTTTCGACCTCACCGTCACCGCCGGGGTGTATTCGCTGGTGGGTTTCGAGGTCAGCCCGGCGACGGTGATCGGCCTGCTGACCATTCTCGGGTTCTCGCTGTACGACACCGTCATCGTCTTCGACAAGGTCGAAGAGAACACCAAAGACTTCCAGCACCGAAACCGGCGCACCTTCGCCGAGGAAGCCAACCTGGCGATCAATCAGACCTTCATGCGCTCGATCAACACCAGCCTGATCTCGGTCCTGCCGGTGCTGGCGCTGATGGTGGTGGCGGTGTGGTTGCTGGGCGTTGGCACGCTGAAGGACCTGGCGCTGGTGCAGCTGGTCGGCATCCTGGTCGGCACCTACTCGTCGATCTTCTTCGCCACCCCGCTGCTGGTCACGCTGCGTGAGCGCACCGAACTGGTGAAAAACCACACCCGCCGCGTGCTCAAGCGACGCAAGCCCGGGACGCCGGAGCCGGCGGTCAGCTCGGCCGACGCGGCATCTGACGCAGAGACCACCACCGAGACGAAAAAGGCCGCGGCGCCGTCCGGCGAGTCCGCACCGAACAAGCCGGCGCCGGGTGCACGGCCCGTGCGACCCACCGGTACCCGACGCCCGAGCGGCAAGCGAAACGCCGGCCGGCGGTAGCCGCGATGCTCAGGCGGGCCGCGGGTATTTCGCTGACCGTTGCTCTGGCCGTCGCGTTCGCGGTGACGGGATGCTCGGGGAGCGCGGCCTCGCAGATCGACTACGTCGTCGACGGCCGGCTGAGCACCTACAACGCCAACACCACCGTCGGGTTCGCGTCGGCCGGGGCGCAGGCGTTCGCCCGCACGCTGACCGGGTTCGGCTATCACGGCCCCGACGGACAGGTCGTCGCCGATCACGACTTCGGGTCTGTCACGGTGGTGAGCGGCTCACCGCTGGTGCTCGACTACCAGATCGCCGACAGCGCGGTCTACTCGGACGGCAAGCCGCTGACCTGCGACGACCTGGTGCTCGCCTGGGCCGCTCAGTCGGGCCGGTTTCCCGGATTCGACGCCGCCACCCAGGCCGGTTACGTCGACATCGCCAACATCGAATGCATACCAGGACAGAAGAAGGCGCGGGTTTCGTTCGTCCCGGACCGCGGCGTCGTGGACTACACCCAGCTGTTCGACGCGACCACGATGATGCCGTCGCACGTGATCGCCGACCAGCTGAATATCGACGTGACGGCGACGCTGCTCAGCAACAATCCCCAGTCGGTCGCGCCGATCGCGCAACTGTGGAACACCACCTGGGACCTCAAGCCCGGTCTCACACACGACGAGATCGCCAAGCGCTTCCCGTCGTCGGGACCGTACAAAATCGAATCCGTGCTGGACGACGGCGCCGTGGTGCTGGTCGCCAACGACCGGTGGTGGGGTCCCAAGGCGATCACCAAGCGGATCACCGTGTCACCGCAGGCGCCCGACATCCAGGACCGGGTCAACAACCGCAGTGTCGACGTGGTGGATGTCGCGGCCGGGTCGTCGGGAACGCTGAACACCCCGGACAACTACGAGCGCACCGATTCGGCAGCGGCGGGCATCGAGCAGCTGATCTTCGCGCCGCAGGGACCGCTGGCCGAGAACAACAATCGCCGCACGTTCGCGCTGTGCGTTCCCCGTGACGTGATCGCCCGGGACGCCGGGGTGCCGATCGCCAACTCCCGGCTGTCTCCGGTCGCCGAGGACGCCGTCGCGCAGGCCGACGGTGCCGCCGAGGCGAGCCCGTACAACAAGGCGGACCCGGTCGCGGCCCGCGCCGCGCTGGGTGGCGCGCCGCTCGCGGTGCGAATCGGCTACCAGGGCCCCAACGCACGACTCGCGGTCACCGTCGGGACGATCACCAAGTCGTGCGCCGCCGCGGGCATCAATGTCTCCAACGTCACACTCGACACCTCCGGACCCCAGGCGCTGCGGGACGGAAAGATCGACGTTCTGCTGGCCAGCACCGGTGGAGCCAGCGGCAGCGGGTCCACCGGATCGTCCTCGATGGACGCCTACGACCTGCACAGTGGCAACGGCAACAACCTGTCGGGATACGCGAATCCGCAGGTCGACGGCGTAATCGGTGCGCTTGCGGTGTCCGGCGACCCGGCCGAGCGCGTTCGGCTGCTGGCCGAGGCAGCGCCGGTACTCTGGGGTGATATGCCGACGATGCCCCTATATCGCCAGCAGCGCACGTTGCTGATGTCGAAGAAGATGTACGCAGTCAGCGCGAATCCGACCCGCTGGGGCGCGGGATGGAACATGGACCGATGGGCTTTGATGCAGTGACGGATATTCGCGAGGGCGCGGCCTTAGCCGACCTCATCGCGTCGTTGACCCGCGACGTTTCCAACTTTCCGAAGCGAGGAGTCCAGTTCAAGGACCTCACTCCGCTGTTCGCCGACCGAACGGCGATGAAGGCGGTGATCGACGCGCTCGCTGACATCTCCGCCGGCTCGGATCTGGTCGCCGGGATCGAATCGCGAGGATCGTTGGTGGCCGCGGCCGTCGCCGCCCGGCTCGGCACCGGCGTGCTGTCCATCCGCAAGGAGGGCAAGCTGCCACCGCCGGTGCTGCGCGAGAAGTACACCCGCGAATACGGTCCCGCCGCGATCGAGATCCCCGCCGACGGTCTGGACTTGCGCGGCACCAGCATCACGATCATTGACGACGTGCTGGCCACCGGCGGCACTCTCGGCGCGGCCAATCGGTTGCTCGAGCGGGCCGGGGCCAACGTGACCGGTGCGGCCGTACTGGTGGAAATCACCGCGCTGGGCGGCCGGGAGGCGATCGCGCCTTTGGCGGTAGACAGCCTGAGCCGCGTTTAGACGGGATATCCTCGAGGTCGGAGGTGACCAACGTGGCGGATGAGCAAGGCACGGCGCAAGCTGTTGTGCCGCCCACGGACTCGCTGCCGGCCCTCGACGCGCCGAGCTCGCCGGAGCCACCGGCCGAAACCCTGAAGACGTCCAGCAGCGCGTCGCGTCGCGTCCGGGCCCGGCTGGCCCGGCGGATGACCGCTCAGCGCAGCGCATTCAATCCCGTGCTCGAGCCGCTGGTGGCGGTGCACCGGGAGGTCTATCCGAAGGCGAACTTCTCGATGCTCAACCGAGCCTTCGAGGTCGCCGACCAACGTCACGCCAGTCAACTGCGCCGCTCCGGGGATCCCTACATCACCCACCCGCTGGCCGTCGCCAACATTCTCGCCGAATTAGGTATGGACACCACCACTTTGGTGGCCGCGCTGCTGCACGACACCGTCGAGGACACCGGATACACGCTGGAGGCGCTGAGCGAGGAATTCGGCGAAGAGGTGGGCCATCTCGTCGACGGCGTGACCAAGCTGGACCGCGTCGAGCTGGGCAACGCCGCCGAAGGCGAGACCATCCGCAAGATGATCACTGCGATGGCGCGTGACCCGCGGGTGCTGGTGATCAAGGTTGCCGACCGGCTGCACAATATGCGGACCATGCGGTTCCTGCCGCCGGAAAAGCAGGCGCGCAAAGCCCGCGAGACGCTGGAAGTCATTGCGCCCCTTGCGCATCGGCTGGGTATGGCCAGCGTCAAGTGGGAGCTCGAAGACCTGTCGTTCGCGATCCTTCACCCGAAGAAGTACGAGGAGATCGTTCGTCTGGTCGCCGGGCGCGCGCCGTCTCGGGACACCTACCTGGCCAAGGTTCGCGCCGAAATCGTCGCCACCCTCAGCGCGTCGAAAATCAAAGCGACAGTTGAGGGCCGGCCCAAGCACTACTGGTCGATCTACCAGAAGATGATCGTCAAGGGCCGCGACTTCGACGACATCCACGACCTGGTCGGCATTCGCATCCTGTGCGACGAGATCCGGGACTGCTATGCCGCTGTGGGTGTGGTGCACTCGCTGTGGCAGCCGATGGCGGGGCGGTTCAAGGACTACATTGCCCAGCCCAGATACGGCGTCTACCAATCACTGCACACCACGGTCGTCGGGCCCGAGGGCAAGCCGCTGGAGGTGCAGATCCGCACCCGCGACATGCACCGCACCGCCGAATACGGCATCGCCGCGCACTGGCGTTACAAGGAAGCCAAGGGCCGCAACGGTGTTCTGCATCCGCACGCCGCCGCCGAGATCGACGACATGGCCTGGATGCGGCAGCTGCTCGACTGGCAACGTGAGGCCGCGGACCCGGGCGAGTTCCTGGAGTCGTTGCGTTATGACCTTGCGGCGCAAGAGCTTTTCGTGTTCACCCCCAAGGGTGACGTCGTGACGCTGCCGACCGGGTCGACGCCGGTGGACTTCGCCTACGCGGTGCACACCGAGGTCGGCCACCGCTGCATCGGCGCCCGGGTCAACGGGCGGCTGGTGGCGCTGGAACGCAAGCTCGAAAACGGGGAAGTCGTCGAAGTTTTCACCTCCAAGGCACCCAACGCCGGACCGTCGCGGGACTGGCAGCAGTTCGTGGTGTCACCGCGCGCCAAGGCTAAGATCCGCCAGTGGTTCGCCAAGGAGCGGCGCGAGGAGGCGCTGGAGGCCGGCAAGGAAGCGATGGCCCGTGAGGTCCGTCGCGGTGGACTTCCGTTGCAGCGCTTGGTCAATGGCGAGGCCATGGCCGCGGTGGCCCGCGAGCTGCACTACACCGACGTGTCCGCGATGTACACCGCGATCGGCGAGGGGCACGTCTCGGCGCGCCACGTCGTGCAGCGGCTGCTTGCCGAGCTCGGCGGTATCGACCAGGCCGAAGAAGACCTCGCCGAAAGGTCCACGCCCACAACGATGTTGCGCCGCCCGCGCAGCACCGACGACGTCGGCGTCTCGGTCCCCGGCGCCCCCGGCGTGCTGACCAAGCTGGCCAAGTGCTGCACACCCGTGCCGGGCGACGCGATCATGGGCTTCGTCACCCGCGGCGGTGGGGTTAGCGTGCACCGCACCGACTGCACCAATGCCGCGTCACTACAGCAGCAGGCCGAGCGCATCATCGAGGTGCTCTGGGCGCCGTCGCCGTCGTCGGTGTTCCTGGTGGCGATTCAGGTCGAGGCGCTCGACCGGCACCGGTTGCTGTCGGATGTCACGCGGGTGCTCGCCGATGAGAAGGTAAACATCCTGTCGGCGTCGGTCACCACCTCGGGTGACCGAGTTGCGATCAGCCGCTTCACTTTTGAGATGGGTGACCCCAAGCATCTCGGGCACCTGCTCAACGTCGTGCGCAATGTCGAAGGCGTATACGACGTCTACCGCGTCACGTCTGCCGCGTAGCCTCAGCCGATCCGCACCGAGGTGATCGTGACCGGGCTGGACGGCAGTCCGTCGTCACCGTTGCCGAGAACGCCGGCCTTCACGATCTTGTCGATCGTCGCCAGGCCCGCCTGATCGATCGTGCCGAAGACCGTGCAGTTCGGGTCGCTGACGCTGTCCTTGTAGGTCAGATTGAATTGGCTCCCACGGATTGGGTCCGTTGAACGGCGCCGTGGTGAGCGCCCCGCGCGGGTACAGCACGGGCTGCTTGTAGGCGGGATCGTTGGGACTGTACTGGTTGGCCGGGTATTCGTTGGCGAACTCATAGCCGGGGCCGCCGGTGCCTTCGGTGTCCGGCCCGCCGCACTGCAGGATGCCGAAATCGGACTGGATCATCAGCTTGCCGCACTGGGTGCCGTTGAAGAATTGCTGTTTTGCCAGGCTGACGAAGCTGTTCACCGTGCAGGGGGCCTTCGCGTTGTCCAGCGCGATGCCGATATCGCCGACGTTGGTGGAGATGGTCGCCCTGATCACCGGCGGATCGGTGGATATCTTGCCCGACGGCGGCGGGTTGACCGGCTTGACGGACGCGTCCTGCGACGCCGGGTACTGGCAGTTGGCGCCGAGGTCGGGCGGCGGGGCAAACGCCGGCAACGCCGGAACGGGCGCACCCGGCCCGGTTCCCGGTCTGGGCTCCTTGGTGTGCACGGGGAACCGCATCGTGGTGCTGGTTGTGG
Organism: Mycobacterium sp. pR1184; assembly: GCF_041287235.1. Taxonomy (NCBI): domain Bacteria; kingdom Bacillati; phylum Actinomycetota; class Actinomycetes; order Mycobacteriales; family Mycobacteriaceae; genus Mycobacterium; species Mycobacterium sp. pR1184. Next base: position 7,910 of record NZ_JBGGKR010000012.1, read on the forward strand.
CCGTGGAGGATCCACTGCCGCTATCGGTCGCCAGGACGACCACCAGCGTTATCACCGCGGCGAGCACCACGGCCGATCCGCCGACGATGGCCAGGACCATTCGCCGGGAATTCGCCGGTTTGGGCTGCTGGGATGCTCCCGATGCGGGCTGTTGCGACGGCGGCGGGCTCCAGGCCGCGGTCGCAGTCGGGCTGGTCAGGGCCATCCGCGCCGCCTGCGCCAGCTCGATGGCCGTCTGGAAGCGCTGGTCGACGTCCTTGGCCATGCCGCGGGCGACCACCGCGTCGAGCGCCTGCGATACGTCCGCCGAGGCGGCCGACGGTCGCGGCGGCGCGATGTTGAGGTGCCCGTTGAGTTGCTCCTCCATGCTGTCGCCGGGGTAGGGCAGATGTCCGGTCAGGCATTCGTAGAGCACGCAGGCCAGCGCGTAGACGTCCGCGCGGTGATCGGTCTGGCCCCGGAAACGCTCCGGGGCCATGTAGGCCATCGTGCCCATCGTGTGGCCCGTGTGCGTCAGCACGGTGTCGGCGGCGGTGCGCGCGAGCCCGAAGTCGATCAAGTACACGAAATCGCGACTGGACACCAGGATGTTGGACGGCTTGATGTCGCGGTGGATCAGCCCGACTTCGTGGGCCGTATCCAGTGCTGCCGCAACCTGTTCGATCACCGCGACGGCGCGCTCGGGGCTCAGCCGTCCGCCGTTTTCGGCGATGTAGGCGGCCAGGTCGCGGCCTTCGACCAACCGCATGTCGACATAGAGCCGGCCGTCGATCTCACCGTAGCTGTGAATGGGGACCATGTGCGGGTCGCTCAGGCTTGCCGCGATGCGTGCCTCACGCCGGAACCGTTGCTGGAATTCTTCGTCTTCGGCCAGATGCGCGGGCAGCACCTTGAGGGCAACCACCCGGTCGGTGACGGTGTCGTGGGCGCGGAACACCTGTCCCATCCCGCCGCGCCCCAGCAGGCCGAGTAGTTCGTAATGTCCGAATACTTCCGTCGACACCCAACGACCATAAGCCGTTGTTAGCTGACCCGTACCGAGTTGATCGTTACCGGGGAGGTGGGCATTCCGGTCGGCCGGTTGCCGGCGACTCCTGCCGCGGCGATCTTGTCGAGGACCGCCAGCCCGGCCGCCTCGATGTTGCCGAGCACCGTAAACGTCGGGGGAGCCTCGGTGTCCTGGTAGAACATGACGAATTGGCTACCGTTGGTATTGGGCTCGTTGGTGGCCATGATCACGGTTCCGCGCGGGTAGACCACCGTCGCCCTGAGGGCGGGATCTCCCGGCGGATATTGATTGGTGGGGTATTCGTCGGCGAATTCGTAACCGGGACCGCCGTTTCCGTCCTTATCCGGGCCACCGCACGCCAGCGTCGCGCCTTCGGAGCCGGTGGACAGGCGCGGACAGACGGTGCCGTCGAAGAATTGTTGGCGGGCAAGGCTGACGAAGCTGTTCACCGTGCACGGTGACTCGTTGTTGGCGAGCGTGATGCCGATGTCGCCGAAGTTGGTGGAGACAGTGGCGGGAATCTGCGCCGGCGTGGTGGCTACCCGGCCGGACGGAGGCAGGGTGACGGGCTTGGGGGAGGCATCCACCGAATCGGTGCCCACGGTCTGGTATTGGCAATTGGCACCCAGGTCAGGTGGCGGGGCAAATGCCGGCAACGGCGGCGCGGCATTCCCGTTCGGGGCGGCCTGGGTCGTCGCCGCTCCCGGTCCGCCGAAGGCGGGTCCCTGCTTGGGCGACCGCGGGCGGGGTGTGGCACTGGATGTCGCGTTGTTCGACGAGGAGTCCCCGTTGGTCACCAGGGCGATGACCAGCACCGTGACCATGGCCAGCGTGAACAGCGATGCCGCGACGATGCCGATGATCAGGCCCCGGTTCGACTTTTGCGGTTCCGGTTGCTGCGGGGCGTGGGCCGTCGGGCTGGGCGGGGATTGCGCCGGTGGCGGCGACGCCGGGGTGGCCGCCGTTGCCGGGTAGGGCGGCGGTGGCGGGCCTGGCGGCGCGGCGTGGCCCGCCAGTGCGGCTTTGGCGGCCTCGGCGAACTCGATGGCCGTCTGGTAGCGGTGGTTGACGTCCTTGGCCATGCCGCGGGCGACCACCTCGTCCAGGGCGGGCGGGACGCCGGGCACGGTGAACGAGGCCCGCGGCGGCGGGGAGTTGAGGTGCGCGTTGAGCTGTTCTTCGAACGTGTCGCCGGGGTAGGGCAGATGTCCGGTCAGGCATTCGTAGAGCACGCAGGCCAGCGCGTAGACATCGGCGCGGTGATCGGTGATGCCCCGGAAGCGCTCGGGGGCCATGTAGGCCATCGTGCCCATCGTGTGACCGGTGTGGGTCAGCGCGGTGTCGGCGGCGGTGCGCGCCAGCCCGAAGTCGATCAGGTACACGAAGTCGCGGTTGGACACCAGGATGTTGGACGGCTTGATGTCGCGGTGGATCAGCCCGACTTCGTGGGCCGTATCCAGTGCTGCCGCAACCTGTTCGACGACCGCCACGGCGCGCTCGGGGCTCAGCCGTCCACCGTTTTCGGCGATGTAAGCCAACAGGTCGCGGCCCTCGATCAGCCGCATGTCGACATACAGCCGGCCGTCGATCTCACCGTAGCTGTGGATCGGCACCATGTGCGGGTCGTTCAGGCTTGCCGCGATGCGCGCCTCGCGGCGGAAGCGCTGCTGAAATTCCTCGTCGTCTGCCAGATGTGCGGGCAGCACCTTGAGCGCGACGATGCGGTCCGTGCTGGTGTCATAGGCCCGAAATACCTGTCCCATGCCCCCGCGGCCCAGCAGCTCGCGTAGTTCGTAATGTCCGAATGACTCCGTCACCACGCAATGACCTTAAAGTGTCGACCCATGGGGGCACCAAGTCGGCACAACGGCTTTCGTGTCAGCCAACCCGTACCGAACTGATCGTCACCGGGGAGGTGGGCAGGCCGCTGTCCCGATTGCCGGCGACTCCCGCCGCAGCGATCTTGTCGAGCACTGCCAGGCCGGTCGCGTCGATGGTGCCGAGCACCGTGTTAACCGGAGGCATTTCGCCGTCCTTGAAGAACATGACGAATTGACTGGCGTTGGTGTTGGGCCCCTCGTTGGCCAGGGCCAGCGTCCCGCGCGGATATAGGACGGACACCCTGAGTGCGGGGTCGCCCGCAGGGTACTGGTTGACGGGGTATTCGTCGTTGAAGATGTAATTGGGGCCGCCGGTGCCGTCACTGTCGGGACCACCGCACAACAGGGTTCCGATATCGATGGCTTTGGTCAGCCGGGCGCAGACGGTGTTGGCGAAGAAGTGTTGCCGCGCCAGGCTGAGGAAGCTGTTCACCGAACACGGGGACTTGTTGTTGGCGAGCATGACGCCGATGTCGCCGAAGTTAGTGGAGATGGTCGCGGCGATCTGAGCAGGTTCGGTGGACACCTTCCCCGACGGGGGCGGGCTGACCGACTTCGTACCCGTCCCCTCCTGCGCGTCGGCCGGCACCGGCGTGTATTGACAGTTGGCACCGAGGTCGGGCGGCGGGGCGAAGGCCGGCAGCGGCGGCGGGCCTGCTGCGCTCGCGGTGGTCGGGGTCGTCGGTGCGCCAGGCACCGGCCCTCCAAATTTGGGCGTCCTGGGGTGTGGCGCGGTGCTGGAGGTCGCATTGTTCGAGGAGGAATCGCCGTTGGTCACCAGGGCGACGACCAGGATCGTCACCATCGCGAGGGTGAAGACCGACGCGGCGACGATGCCGATGATCAGCCGCCGGTTGGAGCGATGCGATTGGGGTTGTTGCGGGGTGTGGCCTGTCGGGATGGGCGCAGGATGCGGAAACGGCGGCGCCGGGGTGACCGCCGTTGCCGGGTAGGGCGGCGGTGGCGGGCTGGGCGGCGCGGTGTGGCCCGCCAGTGCGGCTTTGGCCGCCTGCGCCAGCTCGATGGCCGTCTGGTAGCGGTGGTTGACGTCCTTGGCCATGCCGCGGGCGACCACCTCGTCCAGGGCGGGGGGGACGCCGGGCACGGTGAACGACGGTCGCGGCGGCGGGGTGTTGAGGTGCGCGTTGAGCTGTTCTTCGAAGGTGTCGCCGGGGTAGGGCAGGTGTCCGGTCAGGCATTCGTAGAGCACGCAGGCCAGCGCGTAGACGTCGGCGCGGTGATCGGTCTGGCCCCGGAAGCGCTCGGGGGCCATGTAGGCCATCGTGCCCATTGTGTGGCCGGTGTGGGTCAGCGCGGTGTCGGCGGCGGTGCGCGCGAGGCCGAAGTCGATCAGGTATACGAAGTCGCGGTTGGACACCAGGATGTTGGACGGCTTGATGTCGCGGTGGATCAGGCCGACTTCGTGGGCCGTATCCAGTGCTGCCGCAACCTGTTCGACGACCGCGACGGCGCGCTCGGGGCTCAGCCGTCCGCCGTTTTCGGCGATAAAAGCCGACAGGTCGCGGCCCTCGATCAGCCGCATGTCGACATACAGTCGGCCGTCGATCTCGCCGTAGCTGTGGATGGGCACCATGTGCGGATCGCTCAGGCTTGCCGCGATGCGCGCCTCACGGCGGAACCGCTGCTGAAACTCGGTGTCTTCGGCCAGATGTGCGGGCAGCACCTTGAGCGCGACGATGCGGTCCGTGCTGGTGTCATAGGCCCGAAAGACCTGTCCCATGCCCCCGCGGCCCAGCAGCTCGCGTAGTTCGTAGTGTCCGAATGACTCCGTGACCACGCAATGACCTTAGAGTGTCGGCCCATGGGGGCACCGAATTTCACGAATCCGTAATGACCCGTGTTGCGCTGCTTCGGGTCTAGTCCAGCAGGATCGACTTGATCGTGACTTCGCTGTTCGGTGCGCCGTCTTCACCGCCACCGTTGATGCCGCCCTTGGCGATCTTGTCGAGAACGGCCAGCCCGTCAGGCTGAATCGTGCCGAAGACGGTGTACTGCGGCGGCAGCTGAGAGTCCTTGTAGACCATGAAGAACTGACTGCCGTTGGTGCCGGGTCCGGCGTTGGCCATCGCGAGGGTGCCGCGCGGATAGAGAACGGCTTCGCGCAGCTTGGGATCGTTCGGTGGGTATTGGTCGGTCGGGTACTCGTTGGCGAACTGGTAACCCGGCCCGCCGGTGCCGTCGCCCTTAGGGTCGCCGCATTGCAGCACGCCCAGTGTGTCCGATGTGGTCAGGCGGTGGCACTTGGTGTTGTCGAAGTACTTCTGTCCGATCAGACTCGCGAAACTATTGACCGTGCAAGGTGATTCGTTGTTCGCCAGCATCAGGCCGATGTTGCCCTGGCTGGTCGCCATGCTGGCGCTCACCTGCGCGGGATCCGTCGGCACCTTGCCGGTGCGCGGCGGCTTGACCGGCTTGGCGGCCGGGTCCGTCGACGGCGGGTACTGGCAGTTGGCGCCCACGGTGTCCGACGGTTTGAAGACCGGCAGCGGCGGAACCGGCGGAACCTGACCGGTTTGCGGAGTCGTGGTTCCCGACGCCGCCGGCGAGCTGCTCGTCGACGGCGCTGCCGTGTCGTGCTTGTGCTTGTTGTTCGTGTTGATCACGGTGATCACCACCGCGGCGATCACCGCGATGGCCGCAACCACGCCCGCGACGATGACTAAGACACGGCGCCTGCGGGCTTGCTTCGCCCGGCGTTCGAGCTGCCGTTCGAGTTTGCGCTTGGCGTTGGCGCGTCGCTGTTCGTTGGTCGGCACGGCCGGTATGCCTCCATGCTTGTCAGTGGGGGCGGGTTAGCAGGCTCAGGCTAATGCGGGCGGCGCGAGCGGTGTCAACTGACCCCCGTGGGAAAATGGCAAACGTGTTGATCACCGGATTTGCCGCCGGCATGTTGCAGTGCAACTGCTACGTGCTGGCCGAGCGCCCCGGTACGGACGCCGTGATCGTGGATCCGGGGCAGCGAGCGATGGCGCCGCTGCGGCGCATCCTTGACGAGAATCGGCTCACGCCCGCCGCCGTGCTTCTCACCCACGGGCACATCGATCACATGTGGTCTGCTCAGAAGGTGTCCGATACCTACGGTTGCCCGACCTACATTCATCCCGAAGACCGCTTCATGCTCAAAGACCCGATCTTCGGCATGGGGCCGCGGGTGGCACAGCTGATGACGGGTGCGTTCTTCCGCGAGCCCAAGCAGGTGATCGAACTGGACCGCGACGGCGACAAGATCGACCTGGGCAACGTCAGCGTCAACGTCGACCACACGCCCGGGCATACCCGCGGATCGGTGGTTTTCCGTGTTGCCGCGGACCAAGACGTGGTGTTTACCGGCGACACTCTGTTCGAGCGCTCGGTGGGCCGCACCGACCTGTTCGGCGGCAGCGGCCGCGATTTGCTGACCTCGATCATCGACAAGCTCCTGGTGCTCGACGACAACACCGTCGTACTGCCCGGCCACGGCGCTGCGACCACGATCGGGGCCGAGCGCCGTTTCAATCCGTTCCTCGAAGGCCTGGCCGGATGACGGAGTCATTCACCGCGTTTTCCGCACCCAAGGGCGTGCCCGACTACGTCCCGCCGGACTCGGCGCAGTTCGTCGCGGTGCGTTCCGGCCTGCTGGACGCTGCCCGCCGGGCCGGCTACGGCGACATCGAGCTGCCCATCTTCGAGGACACCGGGCTGTTCGCCCGCGGCGTTGGTGAATCCACCGACGTGGTGTCCAAGGAGATGTACACCTTCGCCGACCGCGGTGACCGCTCGGTGACGCTGCGGCCGGAGGGCACCGCCGGGGTGGTGCGCGCGGTGATCGAGCACGGCCTGGACCGCGGCGCACTGCCGGTCAAACTCTGTTACGCCGGGCCGTTTTTCCGCTATGAGCGTCCGCAGGCCGGCCGGTATCGCCAGCTGCAGCAGGTGGGCGTGGAAGCGATCGGCGTCGACGACCCCGCGCTGGACGCCGAAGTGATCGCGATTGCCGACGGCGGGTTCCGGTCGCTGGGCCTGGACGGGTTCCGGCTGGAGATCACCTCACTGGGCGATGATAGTTGCCGCCCGCAGTACCGGGAACTGTTGCAGGAGTTCTTGTTTGGGCTCGATCTCGATGAGGACACGCGCCGGCGTGCCGAGATCAACCCGCTACGCGTACTCGACGACAAGCGGCCCGAGGTGAAGGCCATGACGGCCGAGGCGCCGGTGCTGCTCGATCACCTCTCCGATGGGGCCAAGCAGCACTTCGATACGGTGTTGTCCCACCTCGATGCGCTGGGCGTGCCCTACGTCATCAACCCGCGGATGGTGCGCGGGCTGGACTACTACACCAAGACGACCTTCGAATTCGTGCACGACGGACTCGGCGCGCAATCGGGCATCGGTGGCGGCGGTCGCTACGACGGGTTGATGCGCCAGCTCGGTGGACAAGATTTGTCCGGCATCGGCTTTGGGCTCGGCGTGGACCGCACGCTGCTGGCGTTGCGCGCCGAGGGCAAGAGTGCGGGGCAGACCACCCGCTGCGACGTCTTCGCAGTTCCGCTCAGTGATGCGGCCAAGCTGCGGTTGGCGGTGCTGGGCGGTCAGTTGCGGGCCGCCGGTGTCCGGGTCGATATGGCCTACGGCGATCGCGGGCTCAAGGGTGCGATGCGCGCCGCCGACCGATCCGGTGCCCGCTTCGCCCTGGTCGCCGGTGATCGCGATCTGGAGTCCGGCACCATCGGCGTCAAGGATCTGGCGGCAGGCGAGCAGGTGTCGGTGCCGCTCGATTCGGTTGTCGCCGAGGTTCTTTCGCGTTTCAGGCGACTTCCCAATCCTTGATGTTGGCGACGGGCCCGAACACGTCGCGCGGCACATCAGGTGACAACGGTCGTCCGGATCGCACGCGCTGGGGCCAGTCGCGATTCGCCAGCGCGGGTTTGGCCAGGGCGACGACATCGGCAGCGCCCGAGTCGATGATGGCGGCGCCGTCGTTCGGGTCGTCCAGGTGGCCGTTGGCGATTATCGGCAGCCCGCTGTATTGCTTCGCAAGCTGCGCGAGCGATTTGTCTGAACCGGCGAATGCCGGTGCAAGCGCGCGATATTCGGTGGTGTGAATGTAATCGATGCCGGTGTCGGCCAGTGCGCCGAAGATGGTGGCCGCGTCGTCCTCGCCGCCCGGCCACTGATGATGGTTGTCGGAAACCTTTCCCTGCGAGATCCGGATACCGACCGCGATCTCGCCGCCGACTGCCGACGCGACGTCGTGGCAGACCTCGGCGGCGAAGCGCACCCGGTTGGCGACGCTGCCGCCGTAATCGTCGGTGCGGGTATTCAGGTAGTCGGTCAGAAATTCGTCCAGCAGATACCCGTTCGCGCCGTGGATCTCCACACCGTCGAATCCGGCGTCGCGCGCCTGCCGTGCGGCATTGACGAAGGCGCTGCGGACGTGGCCGAGGTCGTCGACGGTCATCGCGTGAGGCATTTTGAAGGGTCCGGCGCCGCGGTACATGGGTAGCTGCTCGCCTTTCGGGCGTATGGCAGACGGACCCCAGGTGACGGCGGTACGCGGGTTGCCTTGTGACTGGCTGCCGGCGTGCATGAGTTGAGCGAAGTATTTGGCCCCGCAGTCATGGACACCCTCGACCACTGGCTGCCAGGCCGCCGCGTGCTCGGCGTTCGCGATGCCCGGCTGAAAGAGATATCCCTGACTGGTCAGTTCGTCGATGTAAAGCCCCTCGGTGATCAACAGGCCGAATCCCCCCCGGGCGAATGTGCGGTAGTAGGCAGCGACCTGGTCGGTGGGCAGGCCTTCGGCCGTCGCGCTGACTCGTGTCATCGGTGCCAGAGCGACGCGATTGGCGAGTTCGACCCGTCCGATTTTCGCGGACTTGAACAAGGTCTGATAGGGCGGACACGTGTCGTCGGGCACAGTCATCACTTTCGGATCGTTTGAACGGAGGCGTTATCTCGATGGACGGCAAGCACATTCACCGCGGCCAGGCACATGCACAACAGCGGGATGAACGGGGGCTTGATCCGCAGGGGAAGCACCTCGGCTGGCACCCCCGGGTGCAGATGTACGTAGGTAGCCCCTGCCATGTTGGCAATCAGTGCGGCTGAGGCGGCGGAGGTGAGCGGGTTGGCGCGTGGAGAGTGTTTGCGTCTCAAGCGGGCAGCTGAGAGCAGACTCAACCCAATAGAAATCTCACCGACGATGCCCATCGGTATGCTGACTCGCGGCAATCGGCTGTTGGTGATCTGAACATTGAACTGCGTACGAAACGGTTCGATCAACTTCAACAATCCGAACCAAAACATCACCCAACCAAGGAATGCCGAGTTGTACCTCAAGATTTTTGCGGGGTTGCTCATCGTGAGTCCGAGTGTTCCTTGGTGTAGCGGACGAAGCCGATGACGTCGTCGGCGACCAATCGGCCGATGGCACCGCTCGAGTACACGGCGAGTCGGACCGTCCCGTCCGGCGCCAGGACGAAGCCGGTCGATTGCAGGTAGCGCGGCTCCTCGCTGACGTAGGCGCCCGTCGCTGCGGCGATCTTCTCGGCATCGGCGCTGTGGCCGACCGGGAAAGGCAGCTTGCGCTTGGACACCAGCGCTGCGGCGGTCTCGGCATCGTCGACAGAGAAGGCGACGACCTTGACGCCAAGATCGGTCAGCGCGTCGGCGGCACGGGAGAACGCGGCCAACTGCGCGTTGCAGTAGGGGCACCACGACCCGCGGTAGATCAGGACGACGCCGTAGTACCCGGCGAGATCGTCCGGCAGCGAGATGGTGCCGCCACCGACCGCTGGAAGTTCTAACGCGGGAAACTGATCACCGTTATTCAGCCGGGACATGAATTCCTCTCACGGGGTAGGCGGACGACGTGGACAAAGTGTGCTGAAGCCGAATTGGACTATCAAGTCCAATTCGATCTACACTTCTGATTCATGCCGTCCAAGGAGCGCCCCGCGGGGGCGCGGCTGACGAATCGCGGTGCGGCCACCAGAGCTCGAATCGTCGCTGCGGCCGCGTCACTCGTCCGTCGGCAGGGGGTCGCCGGAACGAGCCTGGACGACGTGATCGCCGAGACCAGCACGAGTAAGTCGCAGCTGTACCACTACTTCCCGAACAAGGAAGCGCTCATCTGCGAGGTCATCAAAACCCAACTCAGCCAGGTCATCGCGGCCCAGCAGCCAAATCTCGGCGAAGTCTCCTCGTGGGAAGGGCTGCAGCGCTGGTGCGATCATGTCTTGGCAATGGCCCGCGCTACGCACGGCGTCGGGGGTTGCCCGCTGGGTTCGCTCGTCGGCGAGCTGGCCGAACAATCCGACTCGGCGCGAGAGGAGCTTGCGCAGAGCTTCGCCGAATGGCAGGCGTATCTGTCTGCCGGCATGACGACGATGCGCGGCAATGGGGAACTGTCCGCGGATGCCGACCCCGGCGATCTCGCGTTGACCATGATGAGTGCGGTGCAAGGCGGATTGCTGATGGCGCAGACGATGCGCAGCGCGCGCCCCCTCGAACTCGCGCTGAACATGGCGCTCGGGCACATCGCCACCTACCGCTGCGACCCGAAGCAAGCGCGCCAGGCTTGAGGGCGAACGATCGGGTTCGGGTACCGGTCGATTCGGTTGTCGCCGAGGTGCTCTCGCGCTTCGGGCGGTAATCGCCGCCGGCTCTGACCGGGCGGGCGGAAATTAGCAATTCCGTCAACAAATATTCAGCGAACAGGTTCACGGCGGGCCGTGGTTATTGTACGGTCGTACAAGATTGCGCGGGACAGGCGTCGTCGCCGCGTAGGCCGGCCGATAAGGAGACGTCCGTGGAACGTGCTGAGATGCCGAGCGGGGCAACCCCTCCCAGGGTGAAGTCGTTCCGCGATTTCTCCAGCGTGGTGGTGGAGTGCGCGGCTCTGGGCGCGTCGCCCGCGCTGGGATCGCTGTCGGTACCGCCGGCCTGGCCGAAGTCCGTCCCCAGGCCCGATGAGCTCCCGGCCGCCCCGAAGGTCAAGCCACCCGGCCTCACGTACCAGGACGGCCTGATGAGCGTCATGACCGGTCGTCACGCCATCCCTGCGCAACCAGGGGAGTTGCTGGCCGACGAGGCGTGAGTGAGGTCGGGCGCGCCAAATCACTTGTGTCACTTGCGTTTCAGCTTACTTTTTGTCGGTGGGGAGCAGTATCGTTCGAACATGGGTTCGAGTGGGTGCGACGAGATCGGTGCGGTCTTCGAGCGGCGCTATCCGTCCACCACAGCTGATTCCGCGGCCTTGGTGGATCGCATCCGCTCGTCCGCTCGGTCGGAAAATCGGGCGGCCGCAGCCCAGCTGGCCGACATCGGAGACCTGTTCGCCTATCGACTAGCGCGTTGTTCGGACACCGAGGCATGGGCGGTCGACACCATGGAGGCGGTGGCGGCCGAAGTGGCGGCGGCGTTGCGGATCAGTCAGGGGCTGGCGGCGAGTCGCCTTCGGTACGCCCGGGCAATGCGTGAGCGGTTGCCGAAGGTCGCGGCGGTGTTCAAGGCCGGTGACATCGACTATCGGATGTTTCAGACGATCGTCTATCGCACCGATCTGCTGACCGACGACGAGGTGCTGGCCAGAGTCGATGCGGAGCTGGCGGTCAACGTGCCGCGTTGGCCATCGCTGACGCACGGTCGGCTGGCCGGGCAGGTCGACAGGATTGTGGTCCGGGCCGACGCCGATGCCGTCCGGCGGCGAAAGCAACGGCAGTCCGGGCGCGAGGTATGGATCGCGGACATCGGCGACGGGACGTCCGAGATTCACGGTTCCCTGCTGACCCCCGACGCCCGGGCTCTGGAAAAGCGGCTGAATGCGTTGTGTGCCACCGTGTGTGAACACGACCCGCGCGGCCGTGAGGAGCGCCGGGCCGACGCGCTGGGGGCGCTGGCCGTTTCCGCCGACCGGCTGGGGTGCCGGTGCGGCCGGCCCGACTGCACGGCGGGCAAGCGTCCCGCCGCGTCGCCCGTCGTCATTCATGTGATCGCCGAGCGGGCCGCGGTCGACGGCACCGGCTCGGGGTCGGCGTCCCAGCTCGGTGCGGACGGACTCATCCCGCCGGAACTCGTTGCGGAACTGGCCAAGTCAGCCAAGCTCATGCCGCTGATCCATCCCGCCGATGCCGCGCCCGAGCCGGGATATGTGCCCTCGGCGGCGCTGCGGGATTTCGTGCGATGCCGAGACCTGACCTGCCGGTGGCCGGGTTGCGACCGCCCGGCCGTCGAGTGCGACCTGGATCACACGATCCCGTACGGTGACGGTGGCCCGACGCATGCGTCAAACCTGAAGTGCTACTGCAGGACTCATCACCTGGTCAAGACGTTCTGGGGCTGGCGCGACAAGCAGCTGCCCGACGGGACGGTGATTCTGACCTCGCCGGCTGGTCAGACCTATGTCACCACCCCGGGCAGCGCGTTGCTGTTCCCGAGCCTGTGCCGGCCGACGGGCGGCGCGCCGGCACCCGAGGTCGACCGGCTGCAGGACTACTGCGGCGACCGGACCGCGATGATGCCGATGCGACGTCAGACTCGCGCCCAGAATCGAGCCGCTCGCATCGCCGCTGAGCGCCGCCAGAACCGCCAGGCGCGGGTGGGACCGGACGAATCGCACACTGCCACAGCCGATCCTGATCCGCCGCCATTCTGATTGTCTATCAACGGTTTACGCGGGGGCGACGGCCAGGCCGGACAGCGCCTGCGGCAACGGTTCTCGATGCAAGACGCCGAGCCGCTGGGTGGCGCGGGTAAGGGCGACGTAGAGCTCGGACGCGCCGCGCGGGCCGTCGGTGAGGATCCGTTGCGGGTCGACGACCAGCACGGCGTCGAACTCCAATCCCTTGGTCTGTGAGACCGGCACCGTACCGGGCACCCCGGGTGGACCGATCACGACGCTGGTGCCGTCACGACCGGCTTCGTCGCGCACGAATTCTTCAATCGCACCGGGCAATTCGTCGTCGGTGACCGGCCGGGACCATGGCCGCACGCCGCAGGAACGAACCGACTCCGGCGGGCGAACCCCCGGCGCGAACTCCTCGAGCAGCGCGGCGGCGACCGTCATGATTTCTTCCGGGGTGCGGTAGTTGACGGTCAGCGACCGGTAATCCCACCGACCCGGCACGTACGGCTGCAGCATCGCGTGCCACGATGTCGCGCCGGCCGCCGACCGGCGCTGAGCGAGATCACCGACCACGGTGAAGGACCGGCCGGGGCAACGTCGCATCAGCACCCGCCAGTCCATCTCGGACAGTTCCTGGGCCTCGTCGACCACGACATGGCGATAGGTCCAATCCCGATCTGCCGCAGCACGTTCGGCGAGTTCGCGCGTGTCGCGCTCGATGAACCGATCGGCCAGGGCCTCGGCGTGGATCACGTCGCGGGCCATCAGCTGGTCCTCGTCGTCCATCAGATCCTCGCGCGCGATCATCAGGTCCAGCACGCCGGCGGCGTACTCGGCCTCGTAGTTGCGCTCGCGCTTGGCGTTCGCCTCCGCGGCCTCGGCCGCCTTGTCGCGGCCGAGCAGATCGACCAGCTCGTCGAGCAGCGGCACGTCCGACACCGTCCAGGCCTCGCCGTCGACGCGCAACAGCGCCTGGGGCGCACCCACGGCATGGAGCCGCTCGGGGGAAAGGTACAGCGAAGCCAACAGCTCCCGCGGTGTCAGGGTCGGCCAGAGCCGGTCCAGAGCGGCGACGAACTGCTCGTTGTCCGCCAGCTCGGCGAGCAGGTCGGAACGCAGCTGTTCCCACGCGCTGCGGTCCTCGCGGGTCAACCAGCCGCGGCCGATCCGGGCGATCGCGCGCTCGGTCAGCGCCCAGGTGAGAATGTCGACGAACACCGCGCGGGCCTGGTTGTGCGGTTGTCCGCTGCCGCGCGCTTCGTCTCGCGCCCACCCCGCGATCTCGGCATCGATGCGCATTGTGACGTCGGCCAGTTCGATCTCCAGCGGGCGCTCGGGTAGGCGCTGCCGATCGGCGATCGCGGCGGCCAGCACGTCGAGGATCTTCAGCGAGCCCTTGAACGCCGCACACTCCGGGGTGTCCTCGGCGGTGACGTGCATTCCGGGGACCAGATCGCCCGGCGTCATGAACACCACGCTGGACTCGCCCAGCGACGGCAGCACCCGATCGACATGGCGCAGGAACGCCGGATTGGGGCCCACCACAAGGACTCCGTGTCGCTCGATGCGCTCACGCTGGGTGTACAGCAGGTACGCGACGCGATGCAGCGCCACTACCGTCTTGCCGGTGCCGGGGCCACCCTCGATCACCAGGACCCCGGGGTGATCGAGCCGGATGATCTCATCCTGCTCGGCCTGGATGGTCGCCACGATGTCGCGCATGCCCTCGCCGCGTGGCGCGTTGATCGCCGCCAGCAGGGCCCCGTCGCCTTGCGCGTCCGCGCCGGGCCGGCCGAACACCTCGTCGGTGAAGTCGTCGATGCTTCGCCCGCGGGTGTGGAACTGGCGACGGCGGTGCATGCCCTCCGGGGTGGCGGCGGTCGCGACATAGAACGGCCGGGCCGCCGGCGCCCGCCAGTCGAGCAGCAGCGGCTGGTACTCGTTGTCGGCATCGAACAGGCCGATGCGGCCAATGTAGGTGCGTTCACCGGACAGGGCGTCCAACCGCCCGAAGCACAGCCCGTAGTCGGCGACGTCCAGCCGTTTGACCTCCCTGGCCACCGCGCGGACCTCGGCGTCCCGGTCCGACAGGCTCTCGCCGTCGCCCAGCAATGCGGCGCGGAAATTCTCTCTCGCCCGGGCGCGCTCGGCATCGAGGCGCGCGTAGAGCTCGGTCACGTAGTCCTGCTCGGACCGCAGTTCGCTTGCATACTCAGGATTCGACAAGTACCCCTCCGCCACTTCTGTTCTCGGCTAAGTCTATGGGTGTCGCTTGACAACGTATCGAACAATTGTTCGAATAGCGGGATGCGGTGGGCGAATCAGGCCGTCGCTGTCAACGGGGAACCGGTCGACGACGGGGCATTACCAGGACTGCAGCGGATCGGTTTGGTCCGCAGCGTCCGCGCACCCCAGTTCGAGGGGATCACCTTTCACGAGGTGCTCTGCAAATCAGCGCTGAACAGAATTCCGGACGCGGCCGCGTTGCCGTTTCGCTACACCGTCAACGGCTACCGCGGCTGCTCGCACGCCTGCCGCTACTGTTTCGCCCGCCCCACCCACGAATACCTGGATTTCGATCCCGGCACCGACTTTGACACCCAGATCGTGGTCAAGACCAATGTCGCGGAGGTACTGCGCCGCGAGCTGCGCCGGCCGTCGTGGCGACGCGAGGCGGTCGCGCTGGGCACCAACACCGATCCGTACCAGCGCGCCGAGGGCCGCTACGCGTTGATGCCCGGCATCATCGGCGCCCTCGCCGAATCCGGCACGCCGTTGTCCATTCTGACCAAAGGCACGCTGCTGCGGCGTGACCTTCCGCTGATAACCGCTGCGGCCCAACAGGTTCCGGTGTCGGTTGCGGTGTCGCTGGCGGTCGGGGATGCGGAGCTGCACCGAGACGTGGAGCCGGGCACGCCGACGCCGCAGGCGCGCCTAGGTCTGATCGCCGCCATCCGCGACGCCGGTCTCGACTGCCACGTGATGGTCGCGCCGGTGCTGCCGTACCTCACCGACTCCGTCGAGCACCTCGACGCACTGCTCGGCCAGATCTCGGCGGCCGGCGCCACCAGCGTCACCGTCTTCGGCCTGCACCTGCGCCGCTCCACCCGCGGCTGGTTCATGTCCTGGGTGGCCGGTTCGCATCCCGAACTCGTCGGCCGCTACCGCGAGTTGTACCGGCGCGGAGCGTATTTGCCGCCCGACTATCGCGAAATGCTGCGGGCGCGCGCCGCTGCGCTGATCGTCAAACATCGGCTGAGCGGTGACCAGCGACCGTTTGCGCAGGCGCCGAAAGCCGAGCCGGAACCCGGTCAGCCCACGCTGTTCTAAGCGGGCTTGTCGCCGCGCGGTTTGGTCAGGGTGAACTGCTCGACGACGGCGACCGCGCCGAGTTGTCCGCGCAGCGCGTAATGCGTGGCCTTGATCGAGGTGTTGCCACCCGGTTGGCCCGGATCGACGTCGAAAGCGACGAAGCCATAAGGGTTCTCGAAGTCGCGAAACGCCGACCAGGGTGCGTCCTCGACGACGTAAATGGGCTTCTTGCGCCCGATCGCAGCATCGAACGCTGCGACGCCGGTGATCACCCGGCACCGCGGTTCGGCAAAGAGCATGCCGTTGGACGGCGCCGAGGTGCCGCCGCCGCCCGCGACGACGTGTACCGTCCCGCGCGTCGTATCGATCACGTCGTGGGTGTCGACGGCAATCGGCGTTCGGGTGTCGGTGTCTTCGGTTCCCCGCAACGGATGGGACCGCTCGTAGTGGTGTTCATGGCCGCACAACACGAGGTCGACCTGGTACTGGTCGAACAGTGGCAGCCATTGCTCGCGCACGCCGAGGTCGGCGCCGTTGGCTCGCTCGGCGGTGGAGACGGCGGTCTGATGCATGCAGATGACTATCCAGTCGATATCGGGATCGCGCCGCGCCGCCGCGAGTTCGTTTGTCAGCCAACGCTTCTGCTCGCCACCCGAATAGTTGTGGATGTAGAAGTTGCCGCCGTCCTGGTAGGCCACGTCGTCGTTGTTGAGGCTGATCACCCGCACCGAACCGGCGGTGAACGAGTACCAGAGCCCCCGCAGTTCGGGGCTTGCCCCGGAATCGGGCACCGTGAAGTACGTCTGGTACGCGCCGTAGCCGACCGGTCCGTTGCCCAACTCGTTTTCGTGGTTGCCGGCCGCCGGCATCCACGGCCGGTAGCGCGCCGAGCGCGTGTTGTTCTCGAACCAGTTCGACCAGGTGCGGACCCGGTCCTGGGCGAGATTGGCGTAGCACAGGTCGCCGTTGACGAGGTTGAACAATGGTCCGAGACGCTCGATCGCCAGCGTGGTGT
Organism: Mycobacterium sp. pR1184; assembly: GCF_041287235.1. Lineage (NCBI taxonomy): Bacteria > Bacillati > Actinomycetota > Actinomycetes > Mycobacteriales > Mycobacteriaceae > Mycobacterium > Mycobacterium sp. pR1184. Next base: position 24,751 of record NZ_JBGGKR010000012.1, read on the forward strand.
CGGCGGCCGCGGGCGAGCCGATGTTGTCGGTGCTGTAGGTGCCGTCGGGCATCTTATTCAACGCAGGGGTGGACTGATCGCCGAAGCTGGTGAAGCGCAACGGCTTTCGCCCGACTGGCCCGGTCCGCACGGTGCCCTGCTCCGGTTCGGCGCCGTCGTGGACCGCGGCATACACATAGTCGGTGTCCGGGGTCAGATTCGTCAGGCGAGCGTGGTTGACACGAACCTCGTTGTTGGACTTGGCGTCTCGGTAAGTTCGAGTTTCTGCCGCGACGGTCTGTCCGAAACCGGACCCCGGTGTGCCGAGCATGACCCGCGGATTGCGGACGGACTCGGTGCTGTGCCAGGACACCACCACCTCGGTGCCGGCGTTTTTGCCGAATTGCAGGTGCAGGCCGAACACCGGCGGAGCGCCGCTGCGATCCGGCTGGGGGAGCAGGCCGGGCCCGTGCGAGTCGGACCACAACAGTGCGGCGGCGCCCACCCCGACGCCGGCGCCCACGCCCATCCCGACGACCGCGGAGGTGGCGCTGGTGGTCAACAACCGGCGGCGGCTAATGCCGGGCGCGCTGTCCGGAACGGCCGGATCGGCGTCGTCGGTCATGCATGCTTCATACCCGAGCCGGGCGTCCGTAGGCATATCGAACGGTGAACGCCGGAGCCGTCGGTAACAAATCCGGTAGCGTTCTCGATATGACGAGCGTGACAACGAACCTGCGAAAAGGGGCCGGCGCGGTGGCGTCGGCAGCGTTTGCGCTGGTAGGGGGAGTGATTCTCGGACCGGCGACGGCGCATGCGGATGGCCACCAGGTGACTTATACGATCACCTCGACCGGCAATCTGACGGCCACGGTGAACTATGTGAGTTCCGATCCGCCCAGCCCGGCCGCCTACAGCGCGGACCCGTCGAAGTTCATGACCAGCGTGCAGGCCCCGCTTAGCGGCGGAACGCCGGCTACCTACACGGCGACGCTGGCAAACCCGAACCAGTATGCGAGCATCACCGCCAGCGGCATGCTGCACTGGCCGGATTCGGGCAACGGCCCGGCCTCGTTCCACTGCGAGATCGCGGTGGACGGTCAGGTGATCGCCCACGCGGACGCCACCACCACCGTCACCTGCAAGGCGGGTTAGTCGGCCCGGCCGGGCGTGGGTCTAGCCGAGGTTCGTCGAGGCGAACGTGTCGCACTGCTGTACATCGCCGGTCTGGTAGCCGACGGTGAACCACTTTTGGCGTTGCGCTGCGGACCCGTGGGTCCACGACTCGGGATTGACGCGACCGGTCGACTCCTTCTGGATCCGGTCATCGCCGACTGAGGCGGCAGCCGAGAGCGCGTCCTGAATGTCCTTGTCGCTCAACGGCTCCAGGTACGGGACGCCGGTGCTTTCCTGCTTGACCGTCGACGCGTAGTGCGCCCAGATGCCGGCGTAGCAGTCGGCCTGCAACTCGGTGCGGACTCCGTTCCCGCCGGCGCCCTGCGCGCCCTGCTGGGCGCGACCCAGGTTGCCCTGCAACTGCTGGACGTGGTGGCCGTATTCGTGGGCGACCACGTACTCCTGCGCGAAAGGTCCACCGCTGGAACCGAATCTATCGACCAGCTCCTTGAAGAAGTCGGTGTCGAAATACGCGGTCTGGTCCACCGGGCAGTAGAACGGCCCCACCGCGGTGGTAGCCGGTCCGCAGCCGGTGTTGACCGATCCGGTGAACAGTCGCACGTGCGGGCGGGTGTAGTTCGGCATCAGCTGGTGCCATACCGCGTCCACCGAGTTGCCGGTGGCGACCACGCGGCACTGCACGTACTTGTTGGCGTCGGCTCCGGTCTTGCACTGGCTCAGGTCGAATCCGGGCGCCGAGTAGCCGCCGGTGTTCGCGCCCTGCGGGGCCATGACCTTGCCGGGATCGATGCCGAAGAACAAGGCCGCGACCAGGATCAGCAGCCCGATCCCGCCGCCCCCGAGGGCCATCCCCATGCCGCCACCGCCGGATGATGCCGCGGTGCTGGTGTCGATCTGCATACCCTCGTTGAAGGTCATGGTTTAGCTTTGCACACACCTAACGCTGTTGCGTAGCAGCAAAGCGGTTGTCGGTATAGCGGCGAAGGTTGCTCAAGAACCGGCGCAGGCCCAGGTTCAGCAGCGGCCCGGTGAACACCATCGCAAATCGGGCCGGCCCGGCCGGTTTCTGGGCCATGGTCCAGGTCAGCCGGCAGCCGCCGGGGATGACCTCGACGAGGTAGTCCTCGGCGAAAGCGGCGACGGCTTTGGTAGAGCACTCGTTGAACCGGAAGGCCATGCGGGTGAACGGCTCCCAGGCCAGGAATTCCTCATCACCGGTGATACCGCCACGCATCTCCACGATGCGGGTGGTGCCCACACCACGCGGCTCGGGACTGGTCCAGGTCACCTTGGTGATCACCGACGCCCAGCGCGGCCAGGCTTCGGCGTCGGCCAGCACCTCGAAAACCTGCTCGGGTGTGATGGCCAGGTCGACGCTGTTGCGAAACCGGAAGGGCGCGTTCTCGATGAAGTCGAGATCGACGCGCTCGCAGGGGAACATGCGGCTCAATCTAGCCGGGACCGTCGCTGGCCGCGGCCAGCAGTGGCACCAGCACATCGCTGATCGGCGTCGGCAGGTTGTGTGCGCGCGCCTTGCGGATGATCACTCCGTTGCGCAGGTCCCATTCCATCTGCCGGTGGTTCTCCCGGTCGGCCAGGATCGAGGTGCCCATGTCCTGTGGCGCGCTGCGGAACGTGCCGACCAATTCGTCGACGATGTCGTCGGGCAACCGGGCGCCATCGGCCTGTGCGACGGCCAGACATTCGGCGACATAGCGGTGCGACAGCTCGGCGATGTCGTCGCGGCGGAACATTCCGGACCTCCGACCGGACAGCGCCATCAACCCGGCCAACGCGTTGAGCAGCAATTTGCGCCAGGCGCCGGTGAGAAAGTCGGGGTCGCAGTCCACCCGGCAGCCGGCACCCCGCAGCAGCTCGGCCACTGTCTGTGCCGAAGGGCCGCTGGGCAGCACCAGCGCGGGCTCCGTGCGCAGACGCACCCAACCCTCGGGCTGGGTCTCGGCGCTGTACCAGACGATCCCCGGGACCACGGGCGACGACGGGCACAGCGGCTGGACCTGCTCGACCTGCTCGACGCCGTTCTGCAGCACCATGACGATGGTGTGCTCGGCGCACAGGCGCGCGAGCCAGCCGGCCGAGGCCGCGTTCTGGGTGGCCTTGACCGCCAGTACCACGACGTCGGCGGGTCCGGACACGTGATCGGGATCGGTCTGCACGGGTCCGGGCACCACGATCGGGTCCTGGCCGTCGGGACGCAGTTCGATGCTGTCGCGGGGCGTGCGACCGCAGACCAGCACCGAATGCCCGGCCTTGTGCAGCAATGCGGCGATCGTCGTGCCGACGGCGCCGGGACCGACGAGAGCGATGTTTGTGGCGATAAAAGCGAAGTTACACCGCCCCTTAGACTGGTCAGTCGTCCAACGTCAAGAGGAGTATTCGTGCTGCGCAGCCACGCCGCTGGTTCGCTACGGGATCGCGACGCCGGCCAACGGGTGACGCTGGTCGGGTGGGTGGCTCGCCGCCGCGATCACGGAGGCGTCATTTTCATCGACCTGCGGGACGCGTCCGGCATCGCGCAGGTGGTCTTCCGCGCGGCCGACGTGCTGGAGCAGGCGCACCGGTTGCGCGCCGAGTTCTGCGTCGCGGTGCACGGCGTCGTCGAGATCCGACCGGAAGGCAACGCCAACGCCGAGATCCCCACCGGCGACGTCGAATTGAACGTCACGTCGTTGACGGTGCTCGGCGAAAGTGCGCCGCTGCCATTCCAATTGGACGAGCCGGCGGGTGAGGAGCTGCGGCTGAAGTACCGCTACCTCGATCTGCGCCGCGACGGGCCGGCTGCGGCAATTCGGTTGCGCTCCAAGGTGAATGCCGCCGCCCGATCGGTGCTGGCGCGCCACGACTTCGTCGAGATCGAGACACCGACGATCACCCGTTCGACGCCGGAGGGCGCGCGCGACTTCCTGGTGCCGGCCCGGCTGCACCCCGGGTCGTTCTACGCGCTGCCGCAAAGTCCGCAGCTGTTCAAACAGTTGCTGATGGTGGCCGGCATGGAGCGCTACTACCAGATCGCGCGCTGCTACCGCGACGAGGATTTCCGCGCCGACCGGCAACCGGAATTCACTCAGCTCGACATGGAGATGAGCTTCGTCGACGTCGAGGACATCATCGCGATTTCCGAGGAGATCCTGACCGCGCTGTGGGCCCTGATCGGCTACCAGATCCCGACGCCGATCCCGCGGATCAGCTACGCCGACGCGATGCGACGGTTCGGCTCCGACAAGCCGGACATGCGTTTCGGGCTGGAGCTCGTCGAGTGCACAGAGTTCTTCTCCGACACCACATTCCGGGTGTTCCAGGCGCCGTACGTCGGTGCGGTGGTGATGCCCGGCGGGGCGTCGCAGCCGCGCCGCACGCTGGACGGCTGGCAGGACTGGGCCAAACAGCGCGGGCACCGCGGGCTGGCCTACGTGCTGGTCGGCGACGACGGGGAGCTGAGCGGTCCGGTGGCCAAGAATCTGACCGATGCCGAACGCGACGGCCTGGCCGGCCACGTCGGCGCCGGTCCGGGCGACTGCATCTTCTTCTCCGCCGGCCCGGCGAAGGCGTCGCGCGCGCTGCTGGGTGCCGCCCGCGGCGAGATCGCGCAGCGGCTCAACCTGATTGACGCGGGCGCCTGGGCGTTCGTCTGGGTGGTCGACCCGCCGCTGTTCGAACCCGCCGAGGACGCGACCGCCGCCGGCGACGTCGCCGTGGGCTCCGGTGCCTGGACCGCGGTGCACCACGCGTTCACCTCGCCCAAGCCGGAGTTCGAGAGTGCCCTCGACTCCGAACCCGGTGCGGTGCTCGCCGATGCCTACGACATCGTCTGCAACGGCAACGAGATCGGCGGCGGCTCGATCCGTATCCACCGCCGCGACATCCAGGAACGGGTGTTCGCGGTGATGGGCCTGGACCAGGCCGAGGCGCAGGAGAAGTTCGGATTCCTCTTGGAGGCGTTCACGTTTGGCGCCCCGCCGCACGGCGGCATCGCGTTCGGATGGGACCGGATCAACGCGCTGCTGTCCGGGGTGGACTCGATCCGCGAGGTGATCGCCTTCCCGAAGACCGGTGGTGGCGTCGACCCGCTGACCGATGCACCCGCGCCGATCACCGCGCAGCAGCGCAAAGAGTCCGGAATAGATGCCAAACCCAAAAAGGTTGACCAGGCATGACCGAGATCCCAGATGCCGAAACCATCAAGGCGTTCAACGACGCGATCGCCGACGAATTCCGCGCTAATGCCGGCAAGGTAGGTGGACAGTTCGACGGTGCCAAGCTGTTGCTGCTCACCACGACGGGCGCCAAGTCCGGGCAGTCACGGTTATCGCCGCTGGCGTATTTCGACATCGACGGCAAGCGGATCATCCTCGGCTCGTTCGCCGGGTCGCCCAAGGACCCCGCCTGGGTGCACAACCTGCGCGCCAACCCGCGGGTCCACCTCGAGGTGGCCACCGCCTCCGGCGTGGACACCTACGACGCCACCGCGCGCGAACTGCCGTCCGGCGAGCGGGACGCGATCCTGCCCAAGGTCGTCGCCGCGGCGCCGGTGTTCGCCGAATACCAGTCGAAGAGCAACCGGATCATTCCACTGTTCGAGTTGCGGCGCGGCTGACACTTCTCGCATTGCCGCGCGCACCGGCGCTGCGGTAAGCAGGCCAGATGAGCACTTCGCTGCTGACGCGGCCGTTCGCGGGTCGGGCCGTCCTCGGGGGTTTCAAACGGGTCCGCGGCGTGTGGTTCTACCTCGTGCAGACCTCGGTGGCAGCGGGTCTGTCCTGGTACATCGCGCACGACCTACTGGCACACCCGCAACCGTTCTTCGCCCCGATCGCCGCGGCGGTGTCGCTGTCGACCAGCAATGTGCTGCGCGCGCAACGGGCGATCCAGATGATCGTCGGCGTGACCCTGGGCATCGGGACGGGAACCCTGGTGCAGGCGCTGTGTGGACCCGGGGCCGTGTCCATCACGATCGCGGCGCTGGCCGCGCTGTTGGCGGCGGTCTTCATCGGTCAGGGCTACATCGGCCAGGGGATGATGTTCGCCAACCAGACCGTCGTGTCGTCGATTCTGGTGATCGCCCTCTACCGCAGCGGTGTCGGCTGGGAGCGCATCTACGATGCGCTGATCGGCGGGGGCCTGGCGATCGTCGTCGCCACCCTGCTGTTTCCGGCCGACCCGCTCGTCGTGCTGCGCAGCGCGCGCGTCGAAGTGTTGCGCACCCTGCATTCGGTGCTCGACCGCACCGTTGACCTGGTCCGCGGCCGTGACGTTCCCGGCCGGGACTGGCCGCTGCCGGCCGTCGACAGGGTGCACGAGCAGCTGAGCGGACTCATCCAGGCGCGAGCCACGGCGCGTCAGGTCGTGCGGTTCGCGCCGCGGCGGTGGGGACTTCGCGACGCCGTGCAGGCCGCGGATCACCAAGCCCTGCATCTGGCCATGCTCGCCGTCTCGGTGCTGCAGCTGGCCCGCGCCGTGGTCCCCGCGGTCGACGGCTGCTGCGACCGGCTTCCGCAACCGGCGGAGGCGGTGCTCGGCGATCTCGCGCGGGCGACGGCGCTGGCCGAATCCGATCCCACGACCGCGACCAGCCATGTCGAAGCCGCCCGCCGGCACACGTCGACGCTGCTGGCGAACGCGCGGGAAAGAAACGAAGTGGTGCTGGCCGACGTCGTCCAAGCGTGCGTCGACGACCTGCAGCGGGTGATCGAGCTGGGCCAGCGATAGGGCTGCTCAGATCGAGCCGGTCAGGTACTCCTGGACCAGCTTCTTGGGCGCGCGGGTCAGCCAGGCCTCGGTGATCAGCTCCTCGAGACCGCGCACATCGATCTCCGCAAGCTTGACCAGCACCGCGGGATAGCCATCGAAGTGCGGGGTGGTGAAGTAGATGTCCGGCTCGTCGGCGACCAGCGCGAACTTGACGCCCTCGTCGGACACCCAGACGCCGAGGATGTCGCCCTCGGGCGCCTGGACCCCGTTGGTGGCCAGCGCGGCGCGGTCCGACACGCGCAGCGGACGCTCCCACGCCAGCAACTTCTTGCCGACCCTCCAGTCATGCGGCGACTGCTCGCAGGTGAGTGGCAGCTCACCCACGATCCGGGCGACGTCGTCCCAGGTGGCCACAGATCGATTGTGCTCCCGCTAGGGTGCGGTTGGAGCCGTATTGGCTATCGGTCGCCCACCCACGCATTCGGAGATATCAGGAGGTCAGTCGTGTCTTCTGCGGTGCATGAGCCGGACACCCGCCGCCATCGCGTCACCCATCGCACCGAGTACCGCTACTCGGACGTCGTGACCAGCTCCTACGGCCGCGGCTTCCTGACGCCGCGCGACTCCCAGCGCCAGCGCTGCATCGCGCACCGGCTGACCATCGACCCGGCCCCCGCCGACAGCTCTACCAGCGTCGACGGCTACGGAAACATCAGCTCTTACTTCCATGTCACCGAACCGCACCAGACCCTGACGGTGACCAGCGACTCCATCGTCGACGTCTATCCCGCGCCGCCCGAGCGGTACCGCAGCGGGCCGGCGCTGCAGCCCTGGGAAGCGGCCCGGCCGGCCGGGCGCCGGGGAGCGCTGGCCACCGAGTTCGCCCTGGACCTGAATCCACCTGAGATCACCGACGAGGTCCGCGACTATGCGGCCCCCAGTTTCGTGCCCGAGCGGCCGCTGATCGAGGTGCTGCGCGATCTCGCGTCGCGGATTTTCAGCGACTTCACCTACCGATCCGGGTCGACAACGATTTCCACCGGGGTCAAAGAGGTTCTGGCGGCCCGAGAAGGGGTATGTCAAGACTTCGCGAGGCTGGCGATCGCTTGCCTGCGAGCCAACGGGTTGGCCGCCAGTTACGTGTCCGGTTATCTGGCCACCGACCCGCCCCCCGGAAAGGAACGGATGATCGGCATCGACGCGACCCACGCCTGGGCCGCGGTGTGGACACCACAGGAACCCGGCCAGTTCGAGTGGCTTGGGCTGGATCCCACCAATGACCAAATGGTCGACCAGCGCTACATCATCGTGGGGCGGGGCCGTGACTACGCGGACGTCCCACCGCTGCGCGGCATCATCTACACCGACTCCGAGCGCAGCGTGATCGACGTGGCCGTCGACGTGGTGCCCTTCGAAGGGGACGAGCTCCATGCGTGATTTCAATTGCCCCAACTGTGGCCAGCGGCTGACGTTCGAGAACTCCACCTGCTTGAATTGTGGTAGTGCGCTGGGGTTCTCACTCGATCAGATGGCTCTGCTGGTGATCACCGACGGCGAGGCTAGTGAGAAGCCCGGCTTCGTCAGCGCCTCCGAGTACGAGCTGTGCGCCAATCGCCAAGTCGCCGTGTGCAATTGGCTGGTGCCCGTCAACAACCCGCGGCTGCTGTGCGCGTCGTGTGTATTGACCACCGAACGGCCCAACGATGCCGACTCGGTCGGCCTGGCCGAGTTCGCGGCGGCCGAGGCCGCCAAGCGGCGTCTGGTCGTCGAGTTGCACGAGCTGAGGCTGCCGATCATCGGCCGCGATCAGGACGCCGATTACGGGCTGGCCTTCCGGCTGCTGTCCAGTGGGCAGGAACAGGTGATGACCGGCCATGAAAATGGCGTCATCACAATCGATTTGGCTGAGGGTGACGACGTGCACCGGGAGCAGCTACGGGTCGAGATGGACGAGCCCTACCGGACGTTGCTCGGGCACTTCCGCCACGAGATCGGGCACTACTACTATTACCGCCTCATCACGTCAGACGATTACCTGCGGCGGTTCAACGAGTTGTTCGGCGATCCCGATGCCGACTATCAGGAAGCGCTGGATCGGCACTACAACCAAGGTGCGCCGGAGGGCTGGCAGGAGAATTTCGTGTCGTCGTACGCGACGATGCACCCGGCCGAGGATTGGGCCGAGACCTACGCCCACTACCTGCACATCCGCGACACCCTGGACACCTGCGCGTGGTCCGGATTCGCCCCGGCCTCGGCGACCTTCGACCGACCACCGTTGGGCCCCAGCGCGTTTGGCGCCATCATCGATTTGTGGCTGCCGCTGTCGTGGTCGCTGAACATGGTGAACCGCTCGATGGGCCACGACGACCTGTACCCGTTCGTACTGCCGGCCCCGGTGCTGGAGAAGATGCAGTTCATCCACAACGTCATCGAAGAGGTGACGGCGTCGGACACGCCGGCCGCGGTGGCCGGTTAGGGCTAGGCGGGCATCACCCGTCGTTCGTCCGGGCCCCACAGCGGCTGCATGCCGCCGGGCAGGGTCAGCTGCGTGTCGGTGATGACGCCGGCCAGGTCGCGCAACTCGGTGTGCATCGTGGCGAGCAGGTCGGCCAGCTCTTCGCGGTGCCCGTCGACGGCCACCTCCAGCTCGGCGGGGTCTGAGCGGCGCAGCAGCGTGCTGATCTCCTCCACGGTCCGCTCCGGACGCGACGACCCCGACGCGCTGGGCAGGTCCTTGAGGTTGGCCCGTAGCCGCTCCAGCTGATAGAGCAGCGAGCGCGGGTTTTTCGCGTCGAACAGCATCAGTTCGGTCACCGCGGCAATACTGACCTGACCGACGGTGCGGCGCCGGTAGATGACCGACGACTCGCAGGCCACCAGCGTCGACTCGATGATGGTCTGCTCGGCATCCGCGCTGCGGACCGTCGTGAGCGTGGCGCCCAGCAATGCGGTCAGCCACAGGCCGCGTTCGATCCGCTTGCCGATGTCCATCATCGTCCAGCCCGCGTCGCGCACCATCGACTCGGCGGCCACCCCCGACAGGGTCAGCATCCCGGCCAGAGTGCGTCCATGCGCCGACGCGAGCCGGGTGTCGGCCTCGGCCAGCGACTGCGGCGGCTCGGGCCGGTGCGCAAGTCCGCGTTCCAGGTTGGCCAGCACCACCCAGGTGTCGTTGGACATCTGGTCGCGCACCGCCCTGGCGGCCAGGGCGAGCCCCTCCACGGACTGGACCAGAGATCCAGCCCGGTCCGGGTCGAAGGTCAACGCCCACAAGGTCGACGGCACGATCGCGATCATCTCGGCGTGGTCGTTGTCGGCCCCGGTGTCGCTGCCGGTGATGCGGCCCAGGGCGGCCATCAGCACCGGCACCACCTCGCTTTCCTCGCTGTCCTGGTGGTGGCGGTAGACGTGGAAGCGGTCGCGGGCGGCCATCAGCAGCCGGGCCGTGCTTTCCGCGCGCTCGCCGTAGCGACCGATCCAGAACAGGTCGGACAGCACACGCGGCGAGCTGACGCCCCAGGTGCCCGCGGCAGTCTTGACCGGTTGCGCCTCGGTCGGCAGCGTGATGGTCTCCGCTCGTACACGTTCGGTCGGACGAACCCAAACATCCTTAGCTGCAACAGTTTTCAGCTCATACGCGGCGGGGCCAGGAGCTAGCACGTAGCCGACGCCGCCGATCATCGGGGCGTAGCCGCTACGTTGGGCGACCGTGAACAGCCGCATGCCCACGCCCGCCGATGACAGCACACCGGCGTGGTCGGTCGGTGCGGAGGAGAATTGGGGCAGCTCCTGGCCGGCCCACTGCCACGGCATGCTCTCGATCTGTGCGGTGAGTCCGGCCAGCTGGGTCGACGAAAGTGTCGGTCCGACAAGGGTTTCCCCGCCGACTGTGGATTTGATCAACAGCGACGAGAGGTTGGCCAGCAGGTGCGAACGTTCCTTTTCGATGCCTCCCCAGTACACCGGCGCCGTGTTCAGCAGCGGGGCTTCGCCCAGCAGCTGCTCGGCCAGCTCGGGCAGAAAGCGCAGCAGCCCAGGGCTTTCCAGGATTCCGCTGCCCAGCGTGTTGACCACGGTCACCGTGCCGCGGCGTTGCGCCTCCACCAAACCGACCACCCCGAGCCGGGAATCGGCGCGCAGATCCAGCGGGTCGGCGTAGAGCGCGTCCACGCGGCGAAGAACCACGTCGACCCGCTTCAGCGTCCCCAGCGAGCGCATCCAGAGTTTGCCGTCGCGGACCACCAAGTCGGCGCTTTCCACCAGCGGAAAACCCAGCAGCGTCGCGAGATACGCCTGGTCGAACGCGGTTTCGGAGTAGATGCCCGGGCTGAGCACCACGACCACCGGGTCTTGGGCATCGTCGGGCGCGGAATCGATCAGCGCCAGTCGCAGCGCCTGTGCGAACGGTGTGTTGGGCCGCGGCGCGATCCGCTCGTAGAGATCCGGAATCGCGTGCGCCACCACGCGTCGATCCGCCAGCGCATAACCGGCGCCCGAGGGCGCCTGCGTCCAGTCGGCATTCACCTCGAAGGAGCCGCTGGGCAGCCGGCTCAGATCGCAGCCGTGCATGAACAATTGGTGGTGGCCCGGCACTTCGATTCCGCTGGCCGCGCGGACGTATCCGGGGTGGGCGAACACCAGCTCCGGGGGCAGCAGGCCGTCGGTGAGCAGCCTGCGCGGCCCGTACAGGTCGGCCAGCACGGCATCGAGCAGCCGCGAGCGCTGCACCAGCCCGGCCTCGAGCACCTCCCAATCGGCCGCGGACACCACGATCGGCAGCGTGTCCAGGCTCCACGGCCGGGGTTCGAGGGCGTGACCGCTGGTGGGATCGACTTCGGTGTAAGTGATCCCGTCGTTGTCGATCAGGTTGTGCACCACCGAGCGCAGCTGATTCAGCCCGGTCCGGCCACGTTCGGCGACCGTGTCGGCCAGCTCGGTCCAGGCCGGGCGCACGTGTCCGTCTTCGCCGAGGAATTCGTCGTAGCCGGCTCCCAGTGAGCCGGTGGGGCGCACCTCGAACAGCGCTTCCTGGGCGCGTGCGGTCCGGTACCCGGCCAGCAGTCGATCGGCGTCGTAATGCTCGGCCGGAACCGCCGACGGATCGAGTGCCATGTAGATGCCAGTTTCCGACGAAGCCATCACCGCTGCACGGTACGCACGCGCCGCAGGTCGAGAATGCCCGGCGCGCCGATATCGGTGAATATCCGGGCCTGCTTCTCCCGGATGCCGGCGAGGTCCAGTTTGCCCGGGGTGAAGCCGATCGCCTCGAACCGTCGGGCTCGGCGCGATTCGGCCGCGACGGCGTTGACGGGTGGCTCCTCATAGGCCATGCCACCCGGATGCGAGACGTGATAAGTGCAGCCGCCACGCGAGGTGCCCGACGTCAGGTCGATCAGCTCGAACTGTAATGGCACGTCGGTGGTGATCGTCGGATGCAGCGCGCTGGGCGGCTGCCACGCCTTGTACCGCACCCCGCCCACGTGGATGTCGGGGTTGTCGGTGGCCAGCAACGGCACCGGATAGCCGTTGCAGGTCACCACGTAGCGGTGCCGGTCGGCGCCGATGATGCGGATCTGCAGGCGCTCCACCGACGAGTCGACGTAGCGGGCGGTGCCCGTCGCGGTGGCCTCCTCGCCGAGGGTGTTCCACGGCTCGATCGCTCCGCGCAGCTCGATCTCGACGCCGTCGAAGACCGCCGTACCGATGCGCGGGAACCGGAATTCGGTGAACGGGTCCAGCCAGCTGGTCTCGAACGCGATGCCGTGCGCGCGCAGGTCGGCGGCGACGTCGGCGATGTCGTGAATCAGGAAGTGCGGCAACAGGTATCGGCCGTGCAGGTTGGTGCCGTGTCGGATCAGCGGGGCGCGCAGCGGCTCGTCCCAGAACCAGGCCACCAGCGAGCGCACCAGCAGCGACTGCACCATCGCCATCCGCAGGTGCGGCGGCATCTCGAACCCGCGCAGCTCCAGCAGGCCGAGCCGGCCACGGGGGCTGTCGGGGCTGTAGAGCTTGTCGATGCAGAACTCGGCGCGGTGGGTGTTGCCGGTGACGTCGGTCAGCAGGTGCCGCAGCGCGCGGTCGGTCACCCATGGTTTGGCGGCCCCGCCCGCCGAGAGCCGGGCGATCTCGGCGAACGCGATCTCGAGCTCGTAGAGCGCCTCGGCGCGGCCCTCGTCGACCCGTGGCGCTTGCGACGTGGTGCCGACGAACCGGCCGGCGAACAGGTAGGACAGCGACGGGTGCCGTTGCCAGTAGGTCAGCAGCGAGACCAGCAGGTCAGGGCGGCGCAACAGCGGCGAGTCCGCCGGCGTCACGCCGCCGAGCGTGATGTGGTTGCCACCCCCGGTACCGCCGTGGCTGCCGTCGATGTCGAACGACTCCGTGGACAGGCGAGCCAATCGTGCTTGCTCGTACAGCGTTTCGAGCTGCTGGCGCTGTTCGTCGAAACTGGCGGTGGGCGCGATGTTGACTTCGATCACGCCGGGGTCGGGCGTGATCGTCGTCGACTGCAGCCGCGGGTCCGGCGGTGGGCCATAGCCCTCGATGACGACCGGGCTGCGGGTTTTGGCGGCCGCGGCCTCGATGCGGGCGACGAGGTCGACGAAGTGTTCCAGCGCCTCGGTGGGCGGGAGGAACACGTAGAGCAGCCCGTCACGGGGCTCGGCGACCATCGCGGTCGGCGGCGCGGTGTCCGGGTCTTCCACCGGCGCGCTGGTCGACTCCGCCGGCAAGGTGTCGGACACGGCGGTGGGATCGACATCGAACGACGGACGCGGCGGCTTCCAGCTGATCGAACTCAGCGGCAGCCGCAGCCCGGCGGGCGAATCCCCCTCGAGCAGCACGACGCGGCCGCGGCGCAGCTTCCAGTTCGCGCTGGCCCAGCCCAGGTCGTCAGCGCGGCGGTGCAGCGGCAACACGAATGCGGCTGGGGCCGTGGTGGTTTCGTCGAGGCGCGCCAGCAGCGTGGCGCGCGCCTCGACGTCGTCGTCGGCGAGGTCGTCGCCGGGTTGCACCGCGTCGCCCTGCGGGAGACAGATTTTGGCCGCCAGCCGGGCCAACGGGTCCTCGAAGGCGGGCCGCACCTGCGACAGCGGCAGTCCCAGACTTTCGGCGACCTCGGCGAGGATCTTGTAGGCCGTCTCGTTGTCCGCGGTCGAGCTCGTCGGTTCGGACGCCCACGGGTCGGCCAGCAGCGCGTCGTCGGTCCACAGGGGCAACCCGTCGGTGCGCCAGTACAGGCCGATCTGCCAGCGCGGCAACGGTTCTCCCGGATACCACCGACCCTGGCCGCGATGGATCAGCCCTTGGGGAGCCCACACCGCTTTGAGCCGGGCGGCCAGCGCGGACGCGCGCTCACGTTTGTGCGGACCGTCGGCGGCGGTCGTCCACTCCTTGTCGACCTGGTTGTCCACCGACACAAACGTCGGTTCGCCGCCGACCGTCAGCCGGACGTCGGCGGCGGCAAGCCGTTCGTCGACACTGTGGCCGACCGCGCAGATGGTCTCCCACGCCGCATCCGGGTAGGGCCGTGTGACGCGCGGATCCTCGTGGATGCGGGTGACGGTGTTGGAGAACTCCAGGGTGGTCTGACATGGGTCGGTGCTGCCGGTGATGGGAGCAGCGCTCGAGGGATGCGGGGTGGCCGCCAGCGGGATGTGGCCTTCCCCGGCGAACAGCCCCGACGTGGGATCGAGCCCGATCCAGCCCGCGCCGGGGATGTACACCTCGGTCCACGCGTGCAGGTCGGTGAAATCGGCCGCCGGCCCCGACGGCCCGTCGAGGGCTTCCACGTCGGAGGCCAATTGCACCAGATAGCCGGAGACGAACCGGGCGGCCAGCCCGAACTGGCGCAGAATCGACACCAGCAGCCATGCCGAATCGCGGCACGATCCGACGCCGCTGCGCAGCGTGAAATCCGGTGTCTGGACCCCGGGTTCCATCCGCAGGCTGTAGGCCACGTCGGCGTTGACCGCATGGTTGAGCGCGACCAGGAAGTCGATGGTGCGGGTGCCCTCGGGCACCGAGAAGTTCTCCACCCAGGCCTGCGCCAGCTCGCCGGGGCCCGACCCTTCGACGTCCTCGTCGACCGGGCGCAGATAGGGCTTGAGGTCCTCGGCGAGTGCCTTCGGGTAGATCAACCCCGAAGCGGGAGGCCACGTTTCGGCCCAGTCTTCGATGAAGAAATCGAACGGGTTGATCACCTTGAGGTCGGCGATCAGGCCGACGGTGATCGTCAACTGCCGCATGGGATTCGGAAACACAAGCCGGGCAAGGAAATTGCCGAGTGCGTCCTGTTGCCAGTTGATGAAGTGGTCGGCGGGCTCGACGCGCAGCGAATAGGCCTCGATGGGCGTGCGCGAGTGCGGAGCCGGGCGCAACCGCACCACGTGCGGGAACACTGAAACCAGCCGGTCAAAGGTGTAGCTGGTGCGATGCTCCAGCGCAACTTTGATGCTCATAACCGCTGATCTCATCACAAGGGCCGCAGCGCCGCAGCGCGCCGCGAGCGGGCGGAACCGGATCGGCTACGCGGGCAGCGGTCCCGACGGCGGGCCGGCGGGCGGTCCGGGCTGGTAGCCGGGCTGCTGCACCGGCACCACCTGACCACCCGAAAGCTTGCGGTAGGAGTACGTCAGGATCAGCGCCACGAGCGGGGCGGCCGCCAGGAGGCCGACACCGCACAACAGCGCACCGACGATGATCGCCGCCATGGTGACCAACCACACCAGCAGGGCGTTGAGGAAATTCGAGGCGACCAACGAGAAGCCCGACGCGAACCCCTTGATGGCGTTCTCCCCGCGATCGACCACGAACAGGATGATGAACTGGGTGAAGATCCCCACGATGACGCCTGGCAGGAAGCACGCGGCGTAGCCGACCGACGTGACGATGCTGACCAGGATCGCGGCCAGAAACGCCATGCCGAGGTTGCGGGGCTTGAAGAAGGATCCGATGCTCACCGGGCGGCCGTCCGCGAGATCCAGGCATCCGGAGAAGAACGCGGCCTGGGCATACGCGGTCACGATCAGGGATACGACGTAACCAAGCCCGACGACGGCCATGCCAGTGGGACTGAGGTTCGCCGCGAAGGCGAAGTCATAGTCGGAGGAGTCGTACGGGGTCACGTTCGAGCTCATGTTCTGGCCCACAAAGTTCAGCGCGGACGACGCGGCGAACAGCAGACCGAAGACGAGGGTGGGAACG
The DNA here is from genome assembly GCF_041287235.1 of Mycobacterium sp. pR1184. Classification (NCBI taxonomy): domain Bacteria; kingdom Bacillati; phylum Actinomycetota; class Actinomycetes; order Mycobacteriales; family Mycobacteriaceae; genus Mycobacterium; species Mycobacterium sp. pR1184. The sequence continues at coordinate 40,783 of NZ_JBGGKR010000012.1, forward strand.
ATCAGCGCGACGGCGTTCTTGGTGAACGTGTTCCAGGCCCAGCTGAAGGCCTCACCCACGCTGAATTGGGGCGTCGCCGGGCCGCCGTAGCCCGGGGTCGGTCCGTAGCCGGGAGGAGGTGCGCCGTAACCGGGGGGTGGACCGTAGCCCGGGGGTGGTGGCGGGGGCGCGCCGTAACCGGGGGGTGGGCCGTATCCGGGCGGCGGTGCGCCGTAGCCGGGTGGTGGCGCGCCGTAGCCGGGCGGTGGGGCGCCGTAGCCGGGTGGTGGCGCGTTTCCGGGGGGTGGGCCGTAGCCCGCGGGGTTGGGGCTGGCGCCGAGAGGTTCGGCCGAATCGCCTGGATGGTCAGGGGGCTGGCTCATGGTGTCGTCCTAACGTTGCACGCGCGGAACGGGGATTGGACTTCGTCTGCCTAGGCGAACTGTTGTCCGGGTGGGGGCCCGGCGGGCGGTCCCGCCGGGTAGCCGGGCTGCGCCAGAGCGACGACCTGGCCGCCGGAAAGCTTGCGGTAGGTGTAGACCTGGATCAGCGCGGCAACCGGGATGGCCGCGATCATGCCCACCCCGCACAGCAGCTCGCCGACCAGCACCACCGCGTATTGCACCAGCCACGACAGCAGCGCAGGGACGAGGTTGGCCCGCGTCGTCGCGATGCTGGCCTTGATGGCTTCCGTCGGTGACAGCGATCGGTCGACGACGAACGGGATGGCGAACAAGGTGACGAACGCGAAGATCACGCCGGGGATGATGCACAGGATCGATCCGACCACGGTGCCGAGCCCGATCAGCAACGCGACGACGAACACCGCGCCGATATTGCGTGGTTTGAAAAAGGTGCCGATCGTCACCGGCTTGCCGTCGGCGATGTCCAGGCAGCCGGTCGTCACCCCCGCGTGCATGTAGATCGCGGCGATGAAGAGCAGCACGTAGCCGACGACCATGACCGCGATCGACGCCGGGCCATAGGCGATGTCCACGCCGCTGGTCGTCTCGCCGTAGCTGTCGGTGTAGGTGGTGCTCGTGCTCTCACCGAAAACCATCGGCAGCAGGGCGGCGATCAGGGCGAAGATGGTGATCACCGCGACGTAGATCAATACCGGAACGACCAGTGTGGCGATGTTCTGCTGGAACTTGCCCCACGCCCACTTGAACGCCTGGGTGACGTCGAACTGCGGGGACGCCTGGTCCCCGTAGCCGCCGAGACCGGACGGCGGTGGGTAGCCCCCCGGTGGTGCCCCGTAGCCGGGTGGGGGTGCCGCGTAGCCGGGTGGCGGGGGAGGCGGTGCTCCGTAACCGGCAGGCGGCTGGCCGTAGCCGGGGGGCGGCGGAGGCGGGGCGCCATAGTCCGGCGCGGCGTGCTGGGGCGGTGCCGCATAGCCCGGCGGGTTCTGGTCGCCAGCGAAGGGTTCGGCCGGGTCGCCTGGCTGTTCAGGGGGCTGGCTCATTTGCCGTCCTAATTTGCTGTCGGAATAGCTTGCTGGGCACACGCGCGGAACTAGGCAACCCGGAACTTAGCAAATATGCGGCGGGGGAGCGAGGATTGGGCTGCGCTTGTTTCGGAGCTTGCTGCGGGGCCCGTTTCGGATCCCGGCTGCCAATACGCGTAGCTGTCCCAGCTGCGTGGTATGCCTGAAGCCGTGTCCGACGGTCTGTTTGACCTGCCCGGCGAATCGCAGACGGGCAACGACGCCCTGAGCGTGTCGGCCGGCGCGCCGCTGGCGGTGCGGATGCGCCCGGCCTCGCTGGACGAAGTCGTCGGGCAGGACCACTTGCTGGCGCCCGGCTCGCCGCTGCGCCGCCTGGTCGAGGGCTCGGGGGTGGCGTCGGCCATCTTGTACGGGCCGCCGGGCAGCGGGAAGACGACGTTGGCGGCGTTGGTCTCGCACGCGACCGGCCGCCGATTCGAAGCGCTGTCGGCGTTGTCGGCGGGGGTCAAGGACGTCCGGGCGGTCATAGACAGCGCACGCAAGGCCCTCCTTTCCGGCCAGCAGACGGTGCTGTTCATCGACGAGGTGCACCGGTTCTCCAAAACCCAGCAGGACGCGTTGCTGTCCGCGGTGGAGAACCGGGTGGTGTTGCTGGTGGCGGCGACGACCGAGAACCCGTCGTTCTCGGTCGTGGCGCCGCTGCTGTCGCGATCGCTGATCCTGCAGCTGCGCCCGCTGACGGCCGACGACATCCGCACGGTGGTGCAGCGCGCCATCGACGATCCGCGGGGGCTGGGCGGCCAGATCGGGGTGCAGCCCGAGGCCGTAGACCTGCTGGTGCAATTGGCCGCCGGCGACGCCCGCCGCGCGCTGACCGCGCTGGAGGTCGCCGCGGAGACGGTCGAGGCGGGCGGCGAGCTGACGGTGGCGGCCGTCGAGCAGTCACTGGACAAAGCCGCCGTGCGCTACGACCGTGACGGCGATCAGCACTACGACGTCATCAGTGCGTTCATCAAATCGGTGCGTGGCTCCGACGTCGACGCCGCGCTGCACTACCTGGCCCGCATGCTGGTCGCGGGAGAGGACCCGCGGTTCGTCGCGCGCCGGCTGATGATCCTGGCCAGCGAGGACGTCGGGATGGCCGATCCGACGGCGCTGCAGATCGCGGTTGCCGCCGCACAAACCGTCGCGCTGATCGGCATGCCCGAGGCGCAACTGACGTTGGCGCACGCCACTATTCACCTGGCCACCGCGCCGAAGTCGAACGCGGTGACCACCGCACTGGCCGCGGCGATGAACGACATCAAGGCCGGCAAGGCGGGTCTGGTGCCGGCGCATCTGCGCGACGGCCACTACTCGGGAGCAGCCGCACTGGGCAACGCGCAGGGCTACAAATACGCGCACGACCACCCGGATGGCGTTGTGGCGCAACAATATCCGCCGGACGAGCTGACCGGGGTCGACTATTACCGGCCCACCGGGCGCGGCGTCGAACGCGAGATCGCCGGACGGCTGGAACGGTTGCGCGCGATCATCCGACGCAATCGCGGCTGACGTCTCAGACCAGGTCGGCCACTTTCACGTTGGCGATCGCCAGCTCGAACTCGGCCACGTCGACGATCTCGGCACCTAGGTCGCGGGCCCGCCGGCTGCGCAGCTCGCTGGCCACATCGCTGTTGCGGGCCATCGCCTCCGGGCTGTCGAATGTCGTGCACAACACCGCCCGCCGGCAGGTGGGGTGGTCGACCAGCAGACTGGCGTTGCAGAAACCCTCCAGTTCCTCCATCTCCGGAACGACGACCAATTGGTAGAAGTCGAGGGAGCGCTCGAGCTGGTCCGGCACGATCTTGACCCAGGTGGCCCGCACCGCGGCACCCTCGTGCGACGGCTGGCGACGGTTCAGGAAGGCCACGCTCCATTCCTGCACGCTCGCGCTGCCGTCGAACATCAACGCGATGTGGTCGCGGATGATGGACACCCGCTCGGCGCTGGCGCGCATCTCCCGGATGCTCTCCCATGAGCTGGTGGCGATGCAGCGCCCGGATTGCCGGTCGACCAACAGCGAAAGGCCGACACATCCCTCAAGCTGCTCCATGGCGGGCACCACGACCTCGCGACAATGCGCGATTCCGGTGTCGACCGACTCGGGTTGTCCCTCGATGGTGAAAGAACGTGCGAACACGGATGGACCCCTAACTTCCTCGGAGCAACGCCCCGTGCGTTGCGTCGCCAACGGCCCCCCGGCAAATAACCTTCCTCCTCGCCGCAACCCCTGGCAATGGCTTCGGCCAGTGTTCTCGCGGTGTTCTCCGGCTGTGGCCGCGCTCACAAACGATTGGCTGGTCCAGAGCAGGTCCAGTCGTCGCGCCGTACGCTTGATCGGATGCAGACCGATGTGCTCGAGGTGGACACCAGCAGTCGTCGCATCGTGGACCTGACCGATGCGGTGCGCAGGTTTTGCTTCTCGTATGGGGACGGTCTGTGCAACGTGTTCGTCCCGCACGCGACGGCCGGGGTGGCGATCATCGAAACCGGCGCCGGATCCGACGACGACCTGGTCGACACCCTGGAACGGCTGCTGCCCCGCGACGACCGCTACCGGCACGCGCACGGCTCGGCCGGACACGGCGCCGACCACGTACTGCCGGCGATCGTCGCGCCGTCGGTGACGCTGCCGGTCGCGGCCGGCGAGCCGCAGTTGGGCACCTGGCAAAGCGTCGTCTTGGTCGACCTCAACCGGGACAACCCGCGCCGCTCGGTGCGGTTGAGCTTTCTGGAGGGTTAGCTGCCGGGTAGGGGACGGCGCCGGGACCGGTACTGTGAGCGGTCGAAACGCGTCGTCGGACAGCTGATAGGAAGAAGCGGAAAAGAAGTGCAGACACACGAGATCAGGAAGCGATTTCTTGATCACTTCGTGAAGGCGGGCCACACCGAGGTGCCGAGCGCATCGGTGATCCTCGACGATCCCAACCTGCTGTTCGTCAACGCGGGCATGGTCCAGTTCGTCCCGTTCTTCCTGGGCGCGCGCACCCCGCCGTACGCGACGGCTACCAGCATCCAGAAGTGCATCCGCACGCCGGATATCGACGAGGTGGGCATCACCACCCGGCACAACACCTTCTTCCAGATGGCCGGCAACTTCTCGTTCGGCGACTACTTCAAGCGCGAGGCCATCGAGCTGGCCTGGTCGTTGCTGACCAAGCCCGTTGCCGACGGCGGCTACGGCCTGGACCCCGAAAAGATCTGGACCACGGTCTTTTTCGATGACGACGAGGCCATGCAGCTGTGGCAGGAGATCGCCGGCCTGCCCGCGGAGCGGATCCAGCGCCGCGGCATGACGGACAACTACTGGTCGATGGGCATCCCCGGACCGTGCGGTCCGTCATCGGAGATCTACTACGACCGTGGCCCGGAATTCGGCGTCGAGGGCGGCCCGATCGCCAACGAGGACCGTTACATCGAGATCTGGAACCTCGTGTTCATGCAGAACGAGCGCGGCGAGGGAACCGGTAAGGAAGACTTCGAGATTCTTGGGCCGTTGCCGCGCAAGAACATTGATACTGGCATGGGTGTGGAGCGGGTCGCGTTCATCCTGCAGGGCGTGCACAACGTGTACGAGACCGACCTGCTGCGTCCGGTCATCGACACGGTGGCCGCGCGCGCCCCGCGCGGCTACGATGCCGGCAACCACGACGACGACGTGCGCTATCGCGTGATCGCGGACCACAGCCGAACCGCCGCGATCCTGATCGGCGACGGCGTGAGCCCGGGCAACGACGGCCGCGGTTACGTGCTGCGCCGGCTGCTGCGCCGGGTGATCCGCTCGGCCAAGCTGCTGGGCATCGACGGCCCGATCGTCGGCGACCTGATGACCACGGTGCGCGACGCGATGGGCCCGTCCTATCCCGAACTCGTCGCCGATTTCGACCGGATCAAGCGCATCGCTGTCGCCGAGGAAACCGCGTTCAACCGCACCCTGGCGTCGGGCTCGAAGCTGTTCGACGACGTGGCCGGCGCCACCAAAGCTGCCGGCGCCAAAGTGGTTTCCGGTTCGGACGCCTTCACCCTGCATGACACCTACGGCTTCCCGATCGAGCTCACCCTAGAGATGGCGTCGGAGGCCGGCCTGCAGGTCGACGAACTCGGCTTCCGGGAGCTGATGGCCGAGCAGCGCCGGCGCGCCAAGGCCGATGCCGCCGCCCGCAAACACGCGCACGCCGATCTGACCGCCTACCGTGAGCTGGTCGACGCCGGCCCGACGGAGTTCACCGGCTTCGACGAGTTGAGCTCGCAGGCAAGGATTTTGGGCATCTTCGTCGACGGCAAGCGGGTCCCGGTGGTGGCGCACGGCGGGCATGGCGCCGAGGCGGCCGATCGAGTCGAGCTGATCCTGGACCGCACACCGCTGTACGCGGAGTCCGGTGGCCAAATCGCCGACGAGGGGACCATCAGCGGAACCGGAGCCGGCGAGAGCGCCCGGGCCGCGGTCACCGATGTGCAGAAGATCGCCAAAACCCTTTGGGTACATCGGGTTAACGTCGAGTCCGGTGAGTTCGTCGAGGGCGACACCGTGATCGCGGCGGTGGATCCGGGCTGGCGTAAGGGCGCCACCCAGGGCCACTCGGGCACCCACATGGTCCACGCCGCGCTGCGACAAGTGTTGGGTCCCAACGCCGTTCAGGCTGGATCGCTGAACCGTCCGGGTTATCTGCGCTTCGACTTCAACTGGCAGGGCGCGCTGACTGACGAACAGCGCAGCCAGATCGAAGAAGTCACCAACGAGGCCGTGCAGGCCGACTTCGAGGTGCACACCTTCAACGAATCTTTGGAGAAGGCCAAGGCGATGGGCGCGATGGCGCTGTTCGGCGAGGCCTACCCCGACGAAGTGCGGGTGGTGGAGATCGGCGGCCCGTTCTCGCTGGAGCTGTGTGGTGGAACCCATGTGCACAACTCGGCGCAGATCGGCCCCGTGACGATCCTCGGCGAATCGTCGGTCGGCTCGGGCGTGCGCCGGGTGGAGGCCTACGTCGGGCTGGAGTCGTTCCGGCACCTGGCCAAGGAGCGGGCGCTGATGGCCGGGCTGGCGTCTTCGCTGAAGGTGCCCTCCGAAGAAGTGCCCGCCCGGGTGGCCAACCTCGTCGAGCGGCTCAAAGCCGCCGAGAAGGAACTCGAACGCGCCCGGCTGGCCGGTGCGAAGGCCGCGGCGGTCAATGCCGCGGCCGGCGCGGAGCGGATCGGTAACGTCCGTGTGGTGGCACAGCGGATGGCGGGTGGGACGACGGCGGCCGATCTGCGTTCCCTCGTCGGCGACATCAAGGGCAAGCTGGGCAGCGATCCCGCGGTGGTCGCGCTGATCGCCGAAGGCGAGAACGAAACGGTGCCCTACGCCGTCGCCGCCAATCCGGCCGCCCAAGATCTTGGGCTGCGCGCCAATGACCTGGTCAAACAGCTCGCCATGGCCGTCGACGGCCGCGGCGGCGGCAAGCCCGACCTGGCGCAGGGGTCTGGGAAGAATCCGACCGGCATTGACGCGGCGCTGGAGGCAGTCCGCTCCGAAATCGCCGTGATAGCGCAGGTCGGTTGAGTGGAATTGGCAGAACATCGCTTGCCCGACCGGCCCGGCGACCCTAACCAGGACCCTGGGCGGGGACGGCGGCTCGGCATCGACGTGGGCAGTGTGCGCATCGGCGTGGCGGCCAGCGATCCCGACTGCATCCTGGCCACCCCGCTGGAAACCGTGCGCCGGGACCGGTCCGGCAAGCACGTCCGACGGCTGGCCGAGCTCGTCAGCGAACTCGAAGCCGTCGAGGTCGTCGTCGGTTTGCCCCGGACGCTGGCCGACCGCACCGGCCCGTCGGCGCTCGACGCGATCGAGATGGCCGAGGCGCTGGCCGAAGTATTGGCGCGGGGAGCCGCGCCGGTGCCGGTCCGGCTGGCCGACGAGCGACTGACCACCGTCAGCGCGCAGCGCGCTCTGCGCGCGGCGGGAGTACGGGCCAAGGAGCAGCGGGCGGTGATCGACCAGGCGGCCGCTGTCGCGATCCTGCAGAGCTGGCTGGATCAGCGCCGGGCAACGCTGGCTCAGTCCGCGGCGGGGGATGTCATCGATGGTTGATAGCGCACGCGACGAACGGGCCGAGCCGGCCGCTGTCGGTCCACCCCGGCAACGGATGAGCCGGATGGCGCGCATCCAGGCCGAGCGTGGCCGTCGACGGCGCCGCTTCACCGGGCGCATCGTGCTGGGCGTGCTCGTCGTGATCGTGGTCGCCGCGGTGTTCGTCGGCTCCAAAATGTGGCACACGATGTTCGGCGCCGGCGACGACTACAGCGGAGACGGCAAGCGCGACATCGTGATCCAGATACAGGCCGGCGACTCGACGACGATGGTCGGCGAGACGCTGCACAGCCAGGGTGTGATCAAGACCGTCCGGGCGTTCATCAACGCCGCGCACGGCAACGCCGCGATCAACTCGATCCAGCCGGGTTTCTACCGGATGCGCACCGAAATCCCGGCCGATTCGGCCGTCGCGCGGCTGAGCGACCCCGGTAACCGGGTGGGCAAGCTGGTCATTCCGGAAGGGCGTCAGCTCGACGACACCACCGACATGAAGACCAACAAGGTCAACCCGGGAATCCTGACGCTGATCTCCCGCGCCAGCTGCGTGGACCTCGACGGCAACAAGCACTGCGTCTCGGTGGAGGACCTGCGCGCGGCCGCGGGCAACACCCCGCCCAACGTGTTGTCGGTGCCGGCCTGGGCGATTCAGCCGGTCACCGAGCTGGGCACCGACCACCGCCGCATCGAGGGGCTGATCGCGCCGGGAACCTTCAACGTCGATCCGTCGGCCTCCCCGCAGAACATCCTGGCCAACCTGATCAGTGCGGGCGCCGCGACGTACATGCAGTCCGGGCTGATGGACAGCGCGCAGGCGATGAAGCTGTCGCCCTACGACATTCTCGTGGTGGCCTCGCTGGTGCAGCAGGAATCCAACTCGCAAGACTTCGCGAAGGTGGCGCAGGTCATCTACAACCGGCTGAACGCTCACCACACCCTGGAATTCGACTCGACGGTGAATTACCCGCTGGACCGCCGCGAGGTGGCCACCAGCGATGCCGACCGGGCGCAGAAGACGCCCTGGAACACCTACGTCTCACCGGGTCTGCCCGCCACGGCGATCTGCTCGCCCGGCATCGACGCGCTGCGTGCCGCCGAGCACCCCGAGCCGGGTGACTGGTTGTACTTCGTCACGATCGACGCCCAGGGGACCACGCTGTTCACCAAGGACTACAAGCAGCATTTGGCCAACATCGAGCTGGCTAAGCACAACGGTGTCCTCGACAGCACGCCCCGCTAGCGCGGGCCCGAGAAAGGCGGCCGTCCTCGGGTCGCCGATCGCCCATTCCAAATCCCCGCAATTGCACCTGGCCGCCTACCACGCGCTGGGCCTGGACGGCTGGACCTACGAGCGCATCGAGTGCGGCGCCGAGGAGCTGCCGGGCGTCGTCGGCGGGTTCGGGCCGGAATGGGTCGGTGTGTCGGTGACCGCGCCGGGCAAGTTCGCCGCGCTGGAATTCGCCGACGAGCGCACCGAACGCGCTGAGCAGGTGGGATCGGCCAACACCCTGGTGCGCACGCCGCACGGCTGGCGGGCCGACAACACCGACATCGACGGCGTCAGTGGCGCGATCGGGTCCGCCTCGGGATGGGCGCTGGTCTGTGGATCGGGCGGCACCGCGCCGGCCGCTGTCGTGGGCTTGGCGCAGCTCGGCGTCAGCGGCATCACGGTCGTGGCGCGCAACCCGGAGAAGGCGGCCCGGTTGGTGGACCTGGGAACGCGGATCGGCGTGCCGACCCGGTTCTGCGGGCTGGATGAGGACGCGGTGAGCGACGAGGTGGCGACGGCGGAGGTGCTGGTCAGCACGATCCCGGCCGCCGTGGCGTCGCGGTATGCCGGCGCTTTCGCGCCGATTCCGGTGCTGCTGGACGCCGTCTACGACCCCTGGCCCACCCCGCTGGCCGCCGCGGTGGCCGACGCGGGCGGGCGGGTGATCAACGGGCTGCAGATGCTGCTGCACCAGGCCTTCGCGCAGGTGGAGCAGTTCACCGGGCTGCCCGCCCCCCGCGAAGCGATGACTTGCGCGCTGGCCGCCCTGGGCTAGCGTCCCGCGGGTGCGGGCGACAGCGGCGGCGGTGGTGGTGGTGTGGCTGCTAGTGCTGAGCTGCTACGATTTTCGGCACCGCCGGTTGCCCAACGTGCTGACGCTGCCCGGGGCGGCGGTGATCCTGATCGGCGCCTTCTGTGCGGGCCGCGGCCTTGGTGCGGCGGCCGGTGCCGCGGCGTTGGCCGGGCTCTATCTGGTGGTGCACCTGACGGCGCCGGCCGGCATGGGAGCCGGCGATATGAAGCTGGCGATCGGCCTGGGCGGGCTGGCCGGCTGCTTCGGCGTCGCGGTGTGGTTTCTGGCGGCGCTGAGCGCGCCACTGCTGACCGTGCTGCTGGCGCTGCTGAGGCGCGGCGGCGCGGTGCCGCACGGTCCGTCGATGTGCCTGGCGACCGCGGGCGCGGCGGGGTTGGCTTTGCTCGGCTGAGCACTGAGGTGCGGCCCGAGTGTGCGTCCACGGCGTCAGGTGTGCGTTAAGGGTGGCGAAAGCATGCAAAATCCGCCGTGGACGCACGCGCGAAGCCCCGGATGCACGCGGCACCGTGGCAAAAGCGGGCCGCGCACCATGGGAGAATGGGACCCGTGTTGCGTTGGATCACCGCCGGGGAGTCCCATGGCCGCGCGCTGGTAGCCGTCGTCGAAGGCATGGTCGCGGGCGTGGAGGTCACCTCCACCGACATCGCCGACCAGTTGGCCCGTCGCCGGCTCGGCTATGGGCGCGGCGCCCGGATGCAGTTCGAGCGGGACGCGGTGACCGTGCTGGCCGGGGTGCGCCACGGCGTGACCCTGGGCGGCCCAATCGCCATCGAGATCGGCAACACCGAGTGGCCCAAGTGGGAAACCGTGATGGCCGCCGACCCGGTCGACCCCGCTGAGCTCGCCGACATCGCGCGCAACGCGCCGCTCACCCGGCCGCGGCCCGGCCACGCCGACTACGCCGGCATGCTCAAGTACGGCTTCGACGACGCCCGCCCGGTGCTGGAGCGGGCCAGCGCGCGGGAGACCGCCGCCCGCGTCGCGGCGGGAACCGTCGCCCGGTCGTTCCTGCGCCAGGCGCTCGGCGTCGAGGTGCTCTCGCACGTGATCGCGATCGGCCCGTCGCAGCCCTACGACGGGCCGCCGCCCGGACCCGGCGACCTGGCGGCGATCGACGCCAGCCCGGTGCGCGCCTTCGACAAGGCCGCCGAGCAGGCGATGATCGCCGAGATCGAGGCCGCCAAGAAGGACGGCGACACCCTCGGCGGCGTGGTGGAAGTCGTGGCGCTGGGCCTGCCGGTCGGGCTGGGCTCGTTCACCAGCGGCGACAACCGCCTGGACAGCCAGCTGGCCGCCGCCGTGATGGGCATCCAGGCGATCAAGGGCGTGGAGATCGGCGACGGCTTCCAGACCGCGCGACGCCGCGGCAGTCAGGCCCACGACGAGATGTACCCGGGGCCCGACGGCGTGATCCGCTCGACCAACCGGGCCGGCGGCCTGGAAGGCGGCATGACCAACGGCCAGGTGCTGCGGGTGCGGGCGGCGATGAAGCCGATCTCGACCGTGCCGCGGGCGCTGGCCACCGTCGACATGGCCACCGGTGACGAGGCCGTCGCGATCCACCAGCGCTCCGACGTGTGCGCGGTGCCCGCCGCCGGCGTCGTCGTCGAGACCATGGTGGCGCTGGTGCTGGCCCGGGCCGCGCTGGACAAGTTCGGCGGCGATTCGCTGGCCGAAACCCGGCGCAACATCGAGGCTTACCGGCGCGCGGTTGCCGAGCACGAAACACCGGCCGCGCGCGCCGAGGCGTCCGGGTAGGCGCGCGGTGACCCCCAGGGCGGTACTCGTCGGGTTGCCGGGCTCGGGCAAGTCGACCATCGGGCGCCGGCTGGCCAAGGCGATGGGCGTCGGCTACGTCGACACCGACGTGCTGATCGAACAGCAGACCGGCCGCACCATCGCCGACATCTTCGCCACCGACGGGGAACAGGAATTCCGCCGTATCGAGGAGGAGGTGGTGCGCGCGGCGCTGGCCACCGACGACGGGGTCGTGTCGCTCGGCGGCGGTGCGGTCACCACGGCCGGGGTGTGCGATGCGCTGGCCGGCCACACCGTCATCTACCTGGAGATCGGCGCCCGCGAAGGCGTGCGGCGTACCGGCGGCACCTCCGCGCGGCCGCTGCTGGCCGGCGGAAACCGGGCCGAGAAATACCGCGCCCTGATGGCGCAACGAATTCCGCTGTACCGGCGCGTCGCCACCATCCGGGTCGACACCAACCGCCGCAACCCCGGGGCGGTGGTGCGCTACATCATGTCCCGGCTGCCCCTGCAAACCACCCAACAGCCGGTCACGCCCGGCACCCCGAACGCCAGCAAGGCAACCACATGACAGAACCCACCCCACCGGTCACCGTGCAGGTGGCCGTCGACCCGCCGTACCCGGTGGTGATCGGCACCGGATTGCTGACCGAGCTGGGCGAACTGCTCGGTGGCCGGCATCGGGTCGCGATCCTGCATCAACCGGTCCTGGCGCAGACCGCCGAGGCGATCCGCAGCTACCTGGCCGACCGGGGCGTCGACGCGCACCGCATCGAGATCCCCGACGCCGAGGCCGGCAAAGATCTGCCGGTCGTCGGATTCATCTGGGAAGTGTTGGGCCGCATCGGAATTGACCGCAAAGACGCACTGGTCAGTCTCGGCGGTGGCGCGGCCACCGACGTCGCGGGTTTCGCGGCCGCCACCTGGCTGCGCGGTGTCTCGATCGTGCATGTGCCGACGACCTTGCTGGGCATGGTCGACGCGGCAGTGGGCGGCAAGACGGGCATCAACACCGAGGCGGGCAAGAACCTGGTCGGCGCCTTTCACCAGCCGCTCGCCGTGCTGGTCGACCTGGCCACCCTGGAAACCCTGCCGCACAACGAAATCGTGGCCGGAATGGCCGAAGTGGTGAAGGCCGGGTTCATCGCCGATCCGGTGATCCTCGACCTGATCGAGGCCGACCCGCGGGCCGCCCTCGACCCGAAGGGTGACGTGATGCCGGAGCTGATCCGTCGCGCGATCGCCGTCAAGGCCGAGGTGGTCGCCGCCGACGAGAAAGAATCCGAGCTGCGCGAGATCCTGAACTACGGCCACACTTTGGGGCACGCCATCGAGCGCCGGGAGCGCTACCAGTGGCGCCACGGCGCCGCGGTTTCGGTGGGCCTGGTGTTCGCCGCCGAGCTCGCCCGGCTCACCGGCCGGCTCGACGACGAGACCGCCGCGCGCCATCGCGCCATCCTGGCCTCGCTGGGCCTGCCGGTCAGCTACGACCCCGACGCGCTGCCCCAGCTGCTGGAATACATGGCCGGAGACAAGAAATCCCGCGCCGGCGTGCTGCGGTTCGTGGTTCTCGACGGACTGGCCAAACCGGGCCGGCTGGTGGGACCGGACCCGGGTCTGCTGGTGACGGCCTACGCCGGAGTGTGCGCGCCATGACCGTCACAGTCAACGTCCTCAACGGCCCCAACCTGGGCCGGCTGGGTCGCCGCGAGCCCGAGGTCTACGGCGACACCACGCATGATCAGCTGGCCGCGCTCATCGATCGCGAGGCCACCGCACTCGGGCTCAAAGCCGTTGTGCGGCAAAGCGATAGCGAAGCAGAATTGCTGGACTGGATACACGCGGCCGCCGATGCGGGCGAGCCGGTGATTCTCAATGCCGGCGGCCTGACCCACACCTCGGTGGCGTTGCGCGATGCCTGTGCGGAACTGCGGGCACCGCTGATCGAGGTGCACATCTCCAATGTGCATGCGCGCGAAGAGTTTCGGCGTCACTCATATCTGAGCCCGGTGGCGACGGGAGTGATCGTCGGGCTGGGCGTCGAAGGCTATCTGCTGGCGTTGCGCTACCTGGCGAAGGCTAGCGGCTAGTCCTTCTTACCCCACTGCGAACTCGGCCATTCGGATTCCGGGCCCGCGTGCTTGGGGTCGGACTCGGTGCGGATCACCTCGGTTTTGTCGTCATCCGCACGGGTCGGGATCACCTCGGTTTTGGCGTCCTCGGCACGAGTCGGGATCGTCTCGGTGGGCGCCTCCCGCTCGGCGGTGGCCACCGCCGAGGTCTGGGCCTGGGCGCCGGGGTGCTGCACCGCAACCTCGCCCGTCGGTGCGTCGTCGGCGCTGGCGGCGGCGAACACGTCGGTGTCGGCGCGTTCCTCGTCCGGTCCGGTGCCGCGGTCGGCCGGGGGATTGCGGTCGATGCGCCAGCGGCCGACGGCCACGCCGATGATGCCGGGCAGGAAGACGCACAGCGCGGTGAACGCCGCGAACGTCGTCACCTCGTTGATCAGGCCCCCGGTGTAGAGGCCCTTGTAGAACAGCGCGATGAGCCAGGAGACGGCCCCGCTCACAATCCCGGCGAACAAGCCGGCCAGCAGCCAGGTCATCGCCAGATCCGCCCGGCGATCCGGATCAGCGTGGGCTTTCGCGTCGGCCCGGCCGTCCATCACCCCCCACACGCTCACGGCGATGATGAACAGCAGAAGCAGCACGATACTTACCAGCGCGGCCTGTGTCTGCCACGCGTCGATGATCGCCCCCTGCAACAACCGGACAACAACCATTAGCCCAGCGAACGCCAATCCACGCAGCATCCAGTTACTCATGGCCAATCAGCGTAGCGAGTACCGTCGTGAGTCGTGACACATTCCCAGCGTCGAGACAATCTAAAACGCCAGATCGGGGCCAGTGGGCTGGACGCGATGCTGGTCACGGACCTGATTAACGTGCGTTATCTGTCAGGTTTCTCCGGATCCAACGGCGCGTTGCTGGTGTTCGCCGACGATCGCGAGGCCGTTTTGGCCACCGACGGCCGTTACCGCACCCAGGCCGCCGCGCAGGCGCCCGATCTCGAGGTCGCCATCGAGCGGGCGGTCGGGCGTCACCTGGCGGGGCAGGCGGCGCAGGCGGGCGTGTCCAAGCTGGGCTTCGAAAGCAATGTGGTGACGGTGGACGGCTTCGACGCCCTGACCAACGAGGTCGGCGAGCACGGCGGCGCGACCGAGCTGGTGCGGGCCGCCGGAATGGTCGAGGCGCTGCGCGAGATCAAGGATGCCGGCGAAGTGGCGCTGCTGCGGCTGGCCTGCGAGGCCGCCGACGCCGCACTCAAAGATCTGGTGGCGCGCGGCGGCTTGCGCCCCGGCCGCACCGAGCGCGAGGTGAGCCGCGAGCTCGAGGCCTTGATGCTCGATCACGGCGCCGACGCGATCTCGTTCGAGACGATCGTGGCCGCCGGACCGAATTCGGCGATCCCGCACCACCGGCCGACCGACGCGGTCCTCGCCGACGGCGATTTCGTCAAGATCGATTTCGGCGCGCTGGTCGCCGGCTATCACTCCGACATGACCCGCACCTTCGTGCTGGGCAAGGCCGCGAACTGGCAGCTGGAGATTTACCAGCTGGTTGCCGAGTCGCAGCGGGCCGGCCGGGAAGCGCTGCGGCCGGGCGCCGATCTGCGTGAGGTGGACGGCGCGGCGCGCCAGCTGATCGTCGATGCCGGGTACGGCGAGCAGTTCAGCCACGGCTTGGGACATGGGGTGGGTCTGCAGATCCACGAGGCGCCGGGCATCGGCGCGACGTCGTCCGGGACTTTGCTGGCCGGTTCGGTGGTGACGGTGGAGCCCGGCGTCTACCTGCCCGGCCGCGGCGGTGTGCGCATCGAGGACACCCTGGTCGTGGGCGACCAGCCGGCCACGGCCGAACTGCTCACCCGGTTCCCCAAGGAGCTCGCCGTCCTGACGTAGTCGGCGCCCCGCGCCGGCCGCTGCGTAGGATTCGGCAAATGGCCTACCTAGCACTCGTCGCCGTCTATGTAGTCGCCGCTTTCACCGCTCTGGCCGGGTTCTGGCTGACCGCCGTGTTGTTCGTCGGCCACGACTACGACGCCACCGGGGTCGTCATGACGGCCGTTCGCAGGGTGGCCGGGCGGGGCCCGATTCTGATCGCGGCCGGCGTTGGGCTGGGTTTGCTGGGCAACTTCGCCGCGAACCATCTGCCGCCGGCGCCCGCCTCCGACCTGGTCGCGCCGTCGCACCCGTCGGACCTGTGTGATCTCAACGACGGCCTTTTCGGCCTGTGCGGTGCCGGGCAGCTGCGCTAGCCGCGCGGTCAGTGGCGCACCGCAGCGCGGGTAAGCTGCATCCGGTGCTGTTCTGCTCGCACCGTTTGCGGCGGGACCCCGCTGCCGGGCACCTGCCCGGCCCCCGAAAATCGGCCATCCTGTAGGAGATAGAGCGACCGTGGCATCGACTGCCGACTTCAAGAACGGACTGGTGCTGGTGATCGATGGCCAGCTGTGGCAGATCATCGAGTTTCAGCACGTCAAGCCGGGTAAAGGCCCAGCCTTCGTACGTACCAAGCTGAAGAACGTGCTCTCGGGCAAGGTCGTCGACAAGACCTACAACGCCGGGGTGAAGGTGGAGACCGCCACCGTCGACCGCCGCGACGCCACCTACCTGTACCGCGACGGCACGGACTTCGTGTTCATGGACAGCCAGGACTACGAACAGCACCCGCTGCCGGAATCGCTGGTCGGCGATGCCGCCCGGTTCCTGCTCGAGGGCCTGCCGGTGCAGGTGGCCTTCCACAACGGCGCACCGCTGTACCTCGAGCTGCCGGTATCGGTCGAGCTCGTCGTCACCCATACCGAGCCGGGCCTGCAGGGTGACCGCTCCAGTGCCGGCACCAAGCCCGCGACCGTGGAGACCGGTGCGGAACTGCAGGTGCCGTTGTTCATCAACACCGGCGACAAGCTCAAGGTGGATTCGCGCGACGGCAGCTACCTGGGTCGGGTCAACGCCTGACCATGCCGGACGGGAAATCGCCCAGGCCCACCAAGGGCCGCCACCATGCCCGCAAGCGCGCCGTGGACTTGCTGTTCGAGGCCGAGGCTCGCGGCCTGAGCCCGGTCGAGGTGGCCGACGCGCGGATCGCGCTGGCGCACGCCAACCCCGACGTCAAGGCACTGCACCCGTATACCGTCGCGGTGGCGCACGGCGTCGGTGACCAGTTCGCCCACATCGACGACCTGATCAGCACCCACCTGCAGGGCTGGACGCTGGACCGGCTGCCCGCCGTCGACCGCGCGATCCTGCGAGTCGCGGTGTGGGAGCTGCTGTATGCCGACGACGTGCCGGAGCCGGTCGCGGTCGACGAGGCCGTGCAACTGGCCAAGGAGCTGTCCACCGACGAATCGCCGGGCTTCGTCAACGGCGTCCTGGGCCAGGTCATGCTGGTGACGCCGCAGATCCGGGCCGCGGCCAAGGCCATGCGGGGCAGCCAGGAAACGTGACCCGACTGGAACTCCGCGCCTTCGTCGCCGCCTTCCTGGCCGCGACGGTGGTGCTGGGTGCGGTGGTCTGTGCCGCGTACGGGTGGACCATTGTCGCCTCCGCGCTCTCGATCTATGCGCTGGGCGTGGGCGCCTGGCTGTACCACTCGATCGAGCGTCTGATCGTCGCCCGCCGCATCAGCACGGTGCGCGCGGCGGCCAAGCCGCTGCAGCCGTTGTTGCCGGTGATGGCCGCGATCATGGGTCTCACTCAGGCGGTGGTGCGTTCGCTCAGCGATGTCGGTGACCTGCCGGCGCGACGGTGGGAGCTGCCTCGGCGGCGAGTCGTCGACAGCGACGAAACCGAGCGCTGACCAACAGCAGCGATCCTGAGCGAAAAGATCGCGCACGCAGGCCAGACCGGATAACAATGAGGACGCGCGCTGATTCGTACGAGTCGTTTAGGTCGGTGTCGGGAAATATTCACTGCGGTAGCCGAGTATCGGACACCATCACAGAACAGGTGACGACATGAATCCCTACAGTGCCTACACGCGACGGCTGCGAGTCTCCGCGCTGGCGGCAGTGGCCAATCCGTCGTATACCCGCATCGACACCTGGAACCTGCTCGACGACGCATGCCGTCACCTCGCCGAGGTCGACCTGGCCGGGCTGGACAAGACGCACGAGGTGGCGAAGGTCAGGCGGCTGATGGACCGACTCGGCGCCTACGAGCGGTACTGGCTGTATCCCGGGGCCGACAATCTGGCTACCTACCGCTCCCATCTCGACGGCCTGTCCACGGTGCGGCTGGCCGAGGAGGTGTCGCTGGCGGTGCGCCTGCTCAGCGAATACGGCGACCGCACAGCACTTTTCGACACGTCCGCCCCGCTGGCCGACCAGGAGCTGGTGGCCCAGGCCAAGCAGCAGCAGTTCTACACCGTGTTGCTCGCCGACGACTCGCCGAACACCGGACCCGACTGCCTGGCCGAAGCCCTGCGGGCGCTGCGCTGCCCGTCCGACGATGTGCAATTCGAGCTGCTGGTGGTGCCCAGCGTCGAGGACGCCATCACCGCCGTCGCGTTGAACGGCGAGATTCAGGCCGCGATCATCCGCCACGACGTGGCGCTGCGTTCGCGTGACCGGGTGCCGTTGATGAACACCCTGCTGGGCGCCACCGACGATGCGGTCGGACGCGACAGCGGCAGCGACTGCATCGAATGCGGCGACTGGATCCGCGAATTGCGGCCGCACATCGACCTTTATCTGCTCACCGACGAGTCGATCGCGGCCGGCAACGACGAGGAACACGACGTCTACGACCGGACCTTCTACCGGCTCAACGACGTCACCGATCTGCACAGCACGATACTGGCGGGCCTCCGAAATCGTTTCGCCACACCGTTTTTCGACGCTTTGCGGGCGTACGCGGATTCGCCGGTGGGGCAATTCCACGCGCTGCCCGTCGCCCGCGGCGCCAGCATCTTCAATTCCCGGTCACTGCAGGACATGGGGGAGTTCTACGGCCGCAACATCTTCATGGCCGAGACCTCGACGACGTCGGGCGGCCTGGACTCGCTGCTGGACCCGCACGGCAACATCAAGAAGGCGATGGACAAGGCCGCGCGCACCTGGCACTCCAACCAGACCTACTTCGTCACCAACGGGACGTCGACGGCCAACAAGATTGTGGTGCAGTCGCTGACCCGGCCGGGCGACATCGTGCTGATCGACCGCAACTGCCACAAGTCGCACCACTACGGCCTGGTGCTGGCCGGGGCCTACCCGCTGTATCTCGATGCTTATCCGCTGCCGCAGTTCGCGATCTACGGTGCGGTGCCGCTGGACACGATCAAGAAGGCGCTGCTGGACCTGGAGGCGACCGGCCAGCTGGACAAGGTGCGCATGCTGTTGGTGACCAACTGCATCTTCGACGGTGTCGTGTACAACCCGCTGCGGGTGATGGAGGAGGTGCTGGCGATCAAGCCGGACATCTGCTTCCTGTGGGACGAGGCGTGGTACGCGTTCGCGACGGCCGTTCCGTGGGCCCGGCAGCGCACCGCGATGGTGGCGGCGGATCGCTTGGAGCAGATGCTGGCATCGCCGGAATACGCTGCGGAATACCGTGATTGGGCCGCGAAGATGGAGGGGGTCCCCCGGTCCGAGTGGGTTAACCACCGGCTGCTGCCCGACCCGGCCAAGGCGCGGGTGCGGGTGTACGCGACACACTCCACACACAAGTCGCTCTCGGCGTTCCGGCAGGCGTCGATGATCCACGTGCGCGACCGCGACTTCAATTCGCGCGCTCGCGACGCGTTCGGTGAGGCGTTCTTGACGCACACCTCGACCTCGCCCAACCAGCAACTGCTGGCCTCGCTGGACCTGGCACGCCGGCAGGTCGACATCGAGGGATTCCAGTTGGTGCGTCAGACCTACGACATGGCCCTGGTGTTCCGGCACCGCGTCCGCAAGGACCGGCTGATCAGCAAGTGGTTCCGCATCCTCGACGAATCCGACCTGGTGCCCGAGGAGTTCCGGGCGTCGGCGGTCAGCTCGTACCGCGAAGTCCGGCAGGGCGCGCTGGCGGAGTGGAACGAAGCCTGGCGGTCGGATCAGTTCGTGCTGGATCCCACGCGCGTCACGCTGTTCCTCGGTAACACCGGGATGAACGGGTACGACTTCCGCGAGAAGATCCTGATGGACCGGTTCGGGATCCAGATCAACAAGACGTCGATCAACAGCGTGCTGCTGATCTTCACGATTGGTGTCACCTGGTCGAGCGTGCATCACCTGCTCGACGTGTTGCGCCGGGTTGCCACCGACCTCGATCGGGAGCGGGAGTTGGCCAGTGTGGCCGACTGGACGCTGCACCAGCGCCGCGTCGAGGAGATCACCGAGGATCTGCCGCACCTGCCGGACTTCAGCGAGTTCGATATCGCGTTCCGCCCGGTGGACGCCTGCGCGTTCGGTGACATGCGGGCGGCGTTCTACGCCGGCTATGAGGAGTCCGATCGCGAGTACGTGCAGATCGGCAGCGCCGGGCGGCGGATCGCCGAGGGCCGCAAGCTGGTATCCACCACGTTCGTGGTGCCCTATCCGCCCGGTTTCCCGGTGCTGGTCCCGGGGCAGGTCGTCTCCAAGGAGATCCTGTATTTCCTGGCGCAGCTCGACGTGAAGGAAATCCACGGCTACAACCCGGATCTCGGGCTGTCGGTGTTCACCGCGGAGGCACTGGACCGCCTGGAGGCGCAGCGCAGCGCGGCGTCGGCCGCGGTAGGCACCGCGTACCCGTCGTTCGAACTGCCCGCGGACACGTCGGTGCTCAACGGCGCGCGCAACGGTGATCGCGTCCAGCAGGCCGTCACCGAAGACGCGTGATGTTGAATGCGGCTCACGGTCGCCAGGGCTAAGCGATCAACGACCTGACGATTTGCCCGCCTCTGAGCGACTCTGCCCGTGCGCGTAGTGCGAGCACGCGTTGATGGATTCGATGTTCGGTGCCGCGCGGCATGCAGCCAGGCCCGTACCGGCCGCGGGCCAGTCGCACTACTCGGACATAGCGGATCTCCCAACGCAACGCGTCGGAAATGGCCTTCGACGGGCGCTCGCCGACGTCAAAGTTGTGATGCGCCAGCGCCTGGATCAGATCGGGGATCGTCGCCGCACCGTGCAGGGCCAGCTGCCATGTGAGCACATAGCGAAGTTCAATTCCGCGCAGTCGTAACGAGTTGCTCGTCATTCTCCGAACTGTCCCATTGCACTCCGACATCCTCGTGGTTGTCGCTCGGAGGCGGGCAAAACGTCGTGTCCCGCGTGGCGCGACACGGCACCCGGGGTGAACGTTCGGCTCACCGCGATCCCAAAGGCGCCGCATTTCCGTAGGTGGCGCAATAGTCGAAGGGCCCACGGTTTTAGCTGGTCGTGGTCGAATGGGAACCGGCGCAATACTCGCGGCCGCCCGATGGGCCCGGATCGCCACCTCCGAAAATGCCCCTGAGCTGCATTAGCGTGGCGGCGTGGCCGAGGCGATACCGATTCGCGGACCCCGGGCCGACCGGGCCCGCCGGGTCGCCGACGTGTTGCGTCAGCAGATTCACGCCGCCGCCTACCCGGACGGTCTGCCCGCCGAAAGCGAGCTGGCAGCCGAATTCACGGTGTCCCGCAACACCATCCGCGAGGCACTGGGCATCCTCAAGCACGAGGGTCTGATCGACCGTGGACCCAAGGTCGGCACCCATGTCGCCCAACGCAAGTACGACCACCGGATCGACTCACTGCTCGGGCTGAAGGAAACCTTCAAGCACATCGGCGAAGTCCGCAACGAGGTACGCGCCGCGATGCTGGTGGTGGCTCCGCCGGCGGTGGCCAGCCGGCTCCAACTCGGGCCCGGCCAGCAGGCGGTGTTCATCGAGCGGTTGCGCTACCTCGGCGACCTGCCGCTGAGCCTCGACCTGACCTACCTGACCCCGGATATCGGAACCCAGATCCTGGATCACCCGCTGGAAACCAACGACCTCTTCGCGCTGATCGAGCAGGTGAGCGGGGGCCGGCTGGGCTCGGCATCGCTGGCCCTGGAGGCGATCCCGGCCGATGCCCATTCCGCGGCCACCCTGCACGTGCCCGACGGCTCGGCGCTGCTGATGCTCGAGCGCCTCACCAGCCTTGCCGACGGCAGGCCCGTCGACCTCGAGTACATCCGGATGCGCGGCGATCGAATCACCATGCGCGGCCACCTAATAAGGAGTAAGCCATGACGCTGGTCAACAACAATCGAGTCGACGTGCCGGTCACGATCGACGAGTCGCTGTGTATCGACGGCTGCACCCTCTGCGTCGACGTCTGTCCGCTCGACGCGCTCGCGATCAACCCTGAGACCAACAAGGCGTACATGCACGTCGACGAATGCTGGTACTGCGGCCCGTGTGCAGCCCGCTGCCCGACCGGAGCCGTCACGGTCAATATGCCCTATCTACTTCGCTGAAATAACCTACAGCCCAGGATCTTTCATGAAACGACACGCCTTTGCGCTGTTGTCGGTCGCGACCGTGATCATCACGACCGTGTCCGGCTGCTCGCTGGAATCATTTTCGGCGTCCTCCGGTGTGGTCAACGTCGTCATCGGCTACCAGTCCAAGACCATCAACACCGTGACCGCCGGGACGCTGCTGCGCGCCCAGGGCTACCTGGAACATCGGCTGGCCGACATCACCACCCGCACCGGTACCAAATACGCGGTCCGGTGGCAGGATTACGACACCGGTGCCCCGATCACCGCTCAGATGCTCGCCGAGAAGATCGACATCGGCTCGATGGGGGATTACCCCATGCTGATCAACGGCTCCAAGACGCAGACCAATCCGCTGGCGAAGACCGAAATCGTCTCGATCACCGGCTATAACCCCAAGGGTGCGCTGAATATGGTGGTGGTGGCGCCCGGTTCGCCGGCCGCCACGTTGAACGACCTGGCCGGTTCCAAGGTCTCGGCCAGCGTCGGATCGGCAGGCCACGGCACGCTGATGCGGGCTCTGGACAGGGGTGGCATCAAGGGCGTCGAGGTGCTCAACCAGCAGCCGCAGATCGGTGCCTCTGCACTGGAATCCGGCCAGGTGTAAGGACTTTCGCAGTTCGTTGCCTGGCCAGGGTTGTTGGTGTTCCAGGGCAAGGCCAAACTGCTGTACGACGGCGCCGAGCTGAACCTACCGACCCTGCACGGCGTGGTGGTGCGCCGATCCTATGCGGCGTCGCATCCGGAGGTGCTGGGCGCGTTCCTGCAAGCGCAACTGGACGCCACCGACTTCCTCAACCAGAAGCCGCTGGAGGCGGCCCGCATCGTCGCCCAGGCCAGCGGGCTGCCGCAGGAAGTGGTGTACCTCTACAACGGCCCCGGCGGCACGTCATTCGACACCACGCTCAAACCGTCACTGGTCGAAGCGCTGAAAAATGATGTGCCGTACCTGAAGTCGATCGGCGACTTCGCCGACCTCGACGTGGCGGGCTTCGTCCAGGACGCACCGCTGCGTGCGGTGTTCGGCGCGCGCGGCCGCAACTACGACGCGACTCGGGCCGCGACCGCCAACCCCTCCCTGCTCAATGGGGACCCCGCGCAGGCCAGCGAGCTGTGGCTGGACGGAACCGATGCCACCCAGACACTGGCCAATCCGACCAGCCTGCTGCGGGCCGTGCGGGACGCGACCGCGCACGGTGCCAAGATCCGTGCCGCCTATGTCCCCGACGCCGAGCTGGGCACCCGATGGTTCGCAGACAAGGCGGTCTGGGTGCAAGACGGCCAGAACTACCTGCCGTTCGGAACCCCGGCCGGCGCGCATCGCTATCTCGCCGCCCATCCCGGCGGCGCCATCGTGAAGTACCAACAGGCCCTTGGAGGTTCGGTATGACCGCTTTCCTGACCGGCGATCCGGCCGCCCCGGTCACCGGCCACGTCGCCGACGTGGTCCCGGCGGCCGGCACCCCGCGGCGCGTCACGTCGCCGTGGCAGTGGCGGCTGCTGCGGCTGGCCTCGGTCGCCGCCGCGATCGGGTTGTGGCAGCTGCTCACCGCCGACAAGGTGCGGCTGCTGCTGCGATTCGACACGTTGCCCACCGTCACCGAGATCGTCCATGCACTGGGGCGCCGGCTCGGAACCTACGAGTACTGGCTCGACCTGGCGCAGTCGCTGATCCGCATTCTCACCGGCTTCGGGCTGGCCGCGGTGATCGGTGTCGCCACGGGCGTGCTGCTGGGCCGTTCCCGGTTGTTCGCCAACACCTTTGGTCCACTGGCCGAATTGGCCAGGCCCATCCCCGCGATCGCGATCGTTCCGGTGGCGATCCTGCTGTTCCCGACCGACGAGGCCGGGATCGTGTTCATCACCTTTCTCGCGGCCTACTTCCCGATCATGGTCAGCACCCGGCATGCGGTCCGGGCATTGCCCACGCTGTGGGAAGACTCGGTGCGCACCCTCGGTGGCAACCGGTGGGACGTGCTGAAACAGGTGGTGTTGCCGGGCATCCTGCCGGGGGTGTTCGGCGGGTTGTCGGTCGGCATGGGGGTGGCGTGGATCTGCGTGATCTCCGCGGAGATGATCTCCGGCCGCCTCGGGATCGGCTATCGCACCTGGCAGGACTACACCGTGCTGGCCTACCCGCAGGTGTTCGTCGGCATCATCACGATCGGCGTGCTCGGGTTCGCCACCGCCGCCGCCGTCGAAGTCGTCGGCCGCCGGGTGACCAGCTGGCTGCCGCGTGCCCAGGAGGAGAGCAGGCGATGACCCTAGAAAACGTAGGTATGAGTCTCGAACTGGATCGAGTTCGCCTGTCCTACACCGGAGATCCGGTGATCGAGGGGCTGAGCCTGTCCGTGCGCCCGGGCGAGATCCTGCTGCTGACCGGGCCCTCGGGCTGCGGCAAGTCGACGGTGTTGCGCGCGCTGGCGGGCCTGCTGCGCCCCGACGCCGGCCGCGTGCTGGCCGATGGCGCCGACGTGACCACAACGTCGGGCGACCGGGGCATGGTGTTCCAGGACAACGCCTTGCTGCCGTGGCGCACCGTGCGGTCCAACATCGAGTTGGCCCTGCGGCTTCGAGGTGTGCCGCGATCGGGGCGCCGCACCGAGGCCGACCGTTGGATCGCCGAACTCGGCCTCACCGGCTTCGGCGACTACCTGCCCAAGAGCCTGTCCGGGGGAATGCGCCAGCGGGTCCAGCTGGCCCGCGGCCTGGCGGGGACGCCGCGCGCGGTGATGATGGACGAGCCGTTCGGCGCGCTGGACACCCAAACCCGTGCCGCCATGCAGCGCCTGCTGATCGACACCTGGAGCGCACACCCGACCACGATCGTCTTTGTCACCCACGACGTCGACGAGGCGCTGCTGCTCGGCGACCGCATCGCCGTGCTGGGCAAGGCCGGTCAGCCGCTGCGTGCCCTGATCGACGTGCCGGACCCGCGAGTCGACCAGCAGCGCACCGCATTGCGCGCCGAAGTGATTGCCGCCCTTGATCATTCGGCGGTGGCGGCATGATGGAGATGCCAGATATGACGCCGGTGCGCCTGGACTGTGACGTGCTGGTCATCGGCGGTGGGACCGCGGGAACGATGGCGGCCTTGTCTGCCGCCGAGAACGGCGCGCAGGTGCTGCTGCTGGAGAAGGCCCACGTGCGGCACTCCGGCGCGCTGGCGATGGGCATGGACGGGGTCAACAACGCCGTCATCCCGGGCAAAGCCGAGCCGGAGGACTACGTCGCGGAGATCACCCGTGCCAACGACGGAATCGTCAACCAGCGCACCATCTATCAGACGGCCAGCCGCGGATTCGCGATGGTGCAGCGACTCGAACGTTACGGGGTGAAGTTCGAGAAGGACGAGCACGGCGAGTACGCGGTGCGCCGAGTGCACCGTTCGGGCTCCTACGTGTTGCCGATGCCCGAGGGCAAGGACGTCAAGAAGGCGCTGTATAGGGTGCTGCGGCAACGGTCGATGCGCGAGAAGATCCAGATCGAGAACCGCCTGATGCCCGTGCGGGTGCTCGTCGACGACGGCCGTGCCGTCGGGGCCGCGGCATTGAACACGCGCACCGGCGAATTCGTCGCGATCGGTGCCAAGGCGGTGATCCTGTCGACCGGGGCGTGCGGCCGGCTTGGGCTGCCGGCGTCGGGCTACCTGTACGGCACCTACGAGAACCCGACCAACGCCGGCGACGGGTACGCGATGGCCTACCACGCAGGCGCCGAACTGTCCGGCATCGAGTGTTTCCAAGTCAACCCGTTGATCAAGGACTACAACGGCCCGGCCTGCGCGTATGTCGCGAACCCGTTCGGCGGCTACCAGGTCAATGCGGACGGCGAGCGGTTCGTCGATTCCGACTACTGGTCGGGGCAGATGATGTCCGAGGTCAAGAGCGAAATCGACTCGGCGCGCGGGCCGATCTATCTCAAGGTGTCCCACCTGCCGGACGAGACGCTCACCGCGCTGGAAAATATTCTGCACACCACCGAGCGGCCCACCCGTGGCACGTTCCACGCCAACCGCGGCCACGACTATCGCACCCACGACATCGAGATGCACATCTCCGAAATCGGCTTGTGCAGTGGTCATTCCGCGTCCGGAGTGTGGGTCGACGAACACGCCCGGACCACGGTGCCCGGGCTGTACGCCGCGGGCGACCTGGCGTGTGTCCCGCACAACTACATGATCGGGGCTTTCGTGTTCGGCGACCTCGCCGGCACACACGCCGCCTCGATACGTTCGGAAGTGGCCGCGCCACAGCAGCTTCCGGAGGATCAACTCAAAGAAGCGCATGAGCTGATCTACCGGCCGCTGCGACACCCGGACGGGCCGCCGCAGCCGCAGGTCGAATACAAGCTGCGCCGGTTCGTCAACGACTATGTGGCCCCGCCGAAGACGGCGGCCAAGCTCTCGATCGCGGTGCGCACCTTCGACCGGATGCAAGACGAGATCGCCGCGATGGGGGCCCGTAATCCGCACGAGCTGATGCGCGCCGTCGAGGTGTCGTTCATCCGGGACTGCGCCGAGATGGCCGCGCGATCCTCGCTGACCCGGACCGAATCCCGTTGGGGCCTCTACCACGAACGTGCCGACATGCCGGCCCGCGACGACAGCGAGTGGGGCTATCACCTGAACCTGCGCAAAGGGCCCGATGGGCAGATGTGCTTCCTCAAACGTCCCGTGGCCCCGTACCTGGTGTCGGTGCCTGAGCTGGACGGTCTGCCGCCGGTGGACCAGGCGGTGCACGAGGTGCAGCAGCCGCCGCTGGTCGGCGGCAAGGCCCCGGCCGCTGCGGGCTCGCGAATCGCAACGGCGGCAACCACATTCGATCCGCCGTCTCCGCGGATCGCTGAGGTGCTCGCCCTCGAGGAGCCTACGATCGCCGATCTGCAGCCGTATCTGGCCGACGCCGATCCCGGGGTGCGCCGCACCGCGGTGGCGACGCTCACCGAGTACATTCCCGACGGCTATGCCGCCGCGTTGTTCGCCGCGCTCGATGATGCCGACCCCGGGGTGCGCCGCACCAGCGCCGAGGGGATCCGCGAACTGGTCGAAGTGCTGCCCGACCCGGGCGGCGCCGAGCCGTATTTGCGGTCCCAGGACACCGTGGTGCGGGCGGCCGCGGTCTACCTGCTGTCCGCGCGCCGCGCCGGTGCGCCGGGCCAATACCGCCGCGCGCTGCAGGATTGCGACCATCGGGTGCGGATCGAGGCGGTGCGGGCTCTGGTTTCGGTGGACGACGTCGACGGGGTCCAGGCAGCCACCCGCGACGAGAGCCGCGAGGTCCGCATCGCTGCGGCCGCCGGGCTGGCCACGCTGGGCTCCGGCGTCGCGGCAGTCAGCGCGTTGATCGCCGATGCCGATCCGTTGGTGCGCGCGGCCGCACTCGCGGCCCTCGGTGAATTAGGCTGCGGCGAAGAAGATTTCGCGGATGTCGAGCGCGCACTGCAGGCGCCGGCGTGGCAGGTCCGCGAGGGTGCGGCGCGTGCGCTCAAGGGTGCCGCGACCGATCTCGCGGTGCCCAGACTGGCCGACGCGCTGTCCGATGCGCACCTCGACGTGCGCAAGGCGGCCGTCCTCAGCCTGACCCGCTGGGCCGATCAGGACGCGGCCCGTGACGCGCTCGGCATCGCGCTCAAGGACAGCGACGCCGACGTGCGGGCCTATGCGCGCCGGGCGTTGGACATCCAGAACAGGTAGTCGGGCGACGGCGCACGGTCAGCGCAGGGCCATGTCGTAGAGCAGGGCATCCCGCGGCTCGGGTCCGATCGTGGGGTAGACGGCGTGGCGTTCCAGCCGGGCTTCCAGCGCAAACCCGGCTCGCTCCAGCAAGCGCGCCGACCGCACGTTGTCGACCGCGCAGGTTGCCCAGACGCGCAGCAGCTCGGGGTCGGCGCGCAGCGCGGTCAGCAACATGTCCAGCACCTCGGACATCAGACCCTTGCCCCACCATTTGCGACCGAGGCAGTAACCGATCTCGACCGAATCGGTTGCCGAGCGCCGGCAACTGGTCAGTCCGATGACCTCACCGCTGTGCCGCAACTCGACGGCCCAGGTTCGCTCTTCGTCACTGGCGTTGAGTTTCTCGGCGATCACTCGCCGCGTGGTCGCCACGTCGGCATGTGGGGACCACAGCAGGTATTTCGTGACCGCACGATCGCGGGCGACCCGTTGGTACAGCGCACCGGCATCCGCGAGCGTGGGGAGCCGCAGCACGAGCCGCGGGCCGACGATGCGATCGGGCGGGTGGTCGGCCACGGTGCTAAAGGTTGAGCGCTTGATAGGTGCGGCGGACAAATTTCGGTTGTACCGCTTGCAGTTTCGCGAGCGTGGTGTTGCCGGCCACGGCCGCCGCGACGTCCGCTGACATGTCGGGCATGTTCTGGACCAGATACAGCAGAACCAGATCCGCGGCCGGGTCGGCCTGCCACCACGTCCCGTACGCACCGGGCCAGCTGAACGTCCCGAGCCCGCCCGGCCCGAACAGCGCGGCGCTCTTGGCCGGATCGGTCACCACCGACAGGTTGAGCCCGAACCCGCGGCCGACCCAGTACGGCGCGCCCAGGAAGTTGTGCCGCTTGTGCTCGTCGGTGAGCCGGTCGGTCCGCATGAGACGCACCGATTCGGGCGACAGGACCCGCACGCCGTCGACCGTCCCGTCGCCCAGCAGCATCCGCACGAACCGCAGGTAGTCGTCGGCCGTCGACAACAATCCGCCGCCGGCGTTCGGGAAGCTGGGCGGCGTGATGTGTGGCGGCCCCATCACGTCATGGTGCAACCGGCTCTGGCCGTCCAGCCGGTACATGGTCGCCGCGCGGCGGCGGCCTTCCGGGGACACCGAAAACCCGGTGTCGGGCATGCCGACCGGACCCAGCACCCGTTCGTCGAGGACCTGGTCGAACGCCTTGCCCTCGATGCGCGCCGCGATGACGCCCAGCAGGTCGATGGAGTGGCTGTAGGTCATCCGTTCGCCGGGCTGATGCACCAGCGGGAGCTTGGCCAGCTCGCTGACCCACACGTCCGGGCCCTGGTTGAACGGCAGCCGCTGGTAGGCCCGCGAGATCGGCCCGGATACCGAGAACCCGTAGCCCAGTCCGCTGGTATGGGTCAGCAGGTCCTCGATCAGGATCGCCCGGTTGACGGGGTGCGTGCGGTCCAGGGGACCGTGCGGGTCGTCGAGCACCCGCAGGTCGGCCAGCTCCGGTACCCAGTGCGTGATCGGGTCTTTGAGCGTCAGCTTGCCCTCGTCGACCATGCTCATGATCGCGGTGACGGTGACCGGTTTGGTCATCGACGCGATGCGAAACAGGGTGTCTCGCTGCATCGGCAAGCCGGCGCCGACATCCCGGTAGCCGATCTCGTTGACCTGCAGGACTTCTCCGTGCTGCCATACCACCGTCACCGCACCGGCGAGCAGGCCGGCGTCGCACGCCTCGCGAATGGAGGCCTGGTTGCCATCGAGATTCACCCGGTCAGGGTAGCCCGCGCCCGGTTAGCCGTTCTGCGCGCGTTGGTCGCGGGCCCCCTGTTGGTGCTCCGCATGTTGGGGCCGAACAAAGGAACGAAGGTGACGGCGCGTCTGGTGATCCGGTGGCCCGGCGTCACCGTCGGTATGTCTGCCCCGGGTGTAGTCGCCCTGCCACTGGACTTGTTCGCCCGCGTTGAGCCGCGTCAGTTGCTCCATTTGCTTTGCCTTGCTGCGGGAACCGAGAAACACCTGATACTTGCGGTGTAGTTCGGCATCGGACTCGATGCTCCTGAGTTCGGGGGCGAATTCTTCGAGCTCGCCGCGCCGTTGCGGGACGATCATGCAGATCGGCTCGTCGACCTCGAATCGCACCGGCATCAGTTTGCGGGTGAATTTCCAGCTCATGCTGAAACTCGCGCTTGTCCAGTCGGTTTCGACGATGCCCTCCAGCGCGCAGACGGCGTCCTTCGGATAGTTCGCCGGTCCGCGGACCAGCAGGTTGTAGCCGGGGGGGGTGCGAAACAGCATGGGCAGATGCCAGGTTAGGATCCCGTTGCCGAAGTGGCTGGTGGGCAGCAGCTGACCGGTGTTGCGCTGATGGGGTGCGATGATCACGTCCACACCGTCGTCCTGACCCATCCAGGTGGCGGTGAACGCGCACGGATTGCGCAGCTCCCAACCACTTTGGTTCGCGATCAGCATCGGCAGACACCGATTCGGCCAACCGGTCCGGGTCTTGGACATCTCGGGCATCCACGCCCGGCTGATCGGTGCCGGACCAATCGGGGGTGCGTTGTCACGGGTGATGAACCCGATCAACGGACGAGGCGTTCCGCCGTTGGGTGTGTCACTCACCTGCGCCAGACTAAACGGGGAACCTGGGAGTTCCCCAAAACCGGCGTCACGCCTGGTCATCGCCGGATGACACCGGCTGTCGGCGGTCTACTGCTGCGTCTCGCCGGGTGGGAGCGCAAAGGGACGAAGGCGGCGACGGGTCTGGTGATCCGGCGCCCCGGGCTCTCCGTCTCGGTGTGTGCCCCGGGTGTAGTCACCCTGCCAGTCCACCCGTTCACCGGCGGCGACGCGCGCCAATTGCTCGGCGTGCTTTGCCGCATCACGTTCGCGAAGGAACAACTCGTGTTTGCGCTGTAGCTCCGGATCGGCTGTGATGGGCCTGATTTCGGGCGCGAACTCTTCAAGCTCGCCGCGGCGCTGCGGGACGATCATGCAGATCGGTTCGTCGACTTCGAATCGCACCGGCATGGATTTGCGGGTGATTTTCCAGTTGATACTGAAACTAGCGCTGGCCCAGTCGGTTTCGACGATGCCCTCCAGCGCGCACACGCCGTCTTTGGGATAATTCGCCGGTCCGCGGACCAACAGGTTGTAGCCCGGGGGAGTGCGAAACAGCATCGGTAGACGCCAGGTGAAGATGCCGTTGCCGAAATGGCCGGCGGGCAGGAACTGGTCGGCGACGTAACGATCGGGTTCGATCATGACGTCCATACCCTCTTGGGCTATCCAGGTGGCGGTGAAGGCGCACGGATTGCGCAGTTCCCAGCCGCTCTGGTTGGCGATCAGCATCGGCAAACACCGGCTGGGCCAACCCTTGTCCGCCTCCGACTGCGCCGTCATCCACGCCCGGCTCGCCGGTGCCGGGGTGATCGGCGGCGCATTGTCGCCGGTGATGAACCCGATCAGCGGGCGGACGGGCCCGTCGGCGTTGTCACTCACGCGAGTCAGATTAGCTGCGAACCGATCGCCGTGCCCATGGCGAGTCGGCGGCGTCGGGCGCTGCGTCCCGGCTCGCTATTTCGGGGCCGAGGTTTCATAACGGTTTCGGTTGGGCAAAGTTGCTGCAGCTACCCCGCGATGCGCGGGCCGATATCGCCGGTTTGCGCTTTAGTGTGGCTGCTATGGCGGGACTGAACAATCACGTGAAGCGCTGTCGCACAGCACTTCACGTAGCCGTGTCGGCGGTGCTGGCGGTCGGCTTCGCCCTCGCCGCCGCCCCCGCGGCTGATGCGGCCGCGGCCATGGCCACGTTGCAGGTGGAACATACCTGGCAGACCGGTTTTATCGCCCACTTCACCGTGACCAACCCGAACATGTCGCCGATGGCCGACTGGCGGATTGACTTCGACATGCCCGCGGGACAATCCGTCTTGCACGCGTGGAACAGCACCGTCACCCAATCCGGCACGCACTATGTGGTCACCCCGGCGAATTGGGATCGCGAGATTGCACCCGGCGGTACCGCCACGGGTGGTTTCCGCGGCGTGCTGAGCGGTACCTACACCCCGCCGTCGAATTGTGTGGTCAACGCGCAATACCCCTGCACCGTCGGGTAGTCGCCGAACGTCATCCGACGGTGGGTGCATTCGCGGCGTACTCGGCGGCGCGGCGCTGATCGACCGCGAAGGGGCGAGCGGGCGGCGTCGCGGCGTGGCTGCGGACCTGGCGGGGCCACCAGAACCAGCGTCCCAGCAGTGTCGCTGCGGCCGGCATCATGAATGAGCGCACGATCAAGGTGTCGAACAACAACCCGATCATGATCGTGGTGCCGATTTGGCCGACGACGCGCAGATCGCTGGTCCCCATCGCACCCATCGTGAACGCGAATACCAGGCCGGCGGTGGTGACGACGCCGCCGGTGCTGCCCATCGACCGGATCATTCCGGTCTTGAGTCCGGCGCCGATTTCTTCCCGGAACCGCGCGGCCAACAGCAGGTTGTAGTCCGATCCGACGGCCAGCATCACGATGATGGCCATCGCGAGCACCAGCCAGTGCAGCGGCATGTGCAGCATGTGCTGCCAGATCAGCACCGACAGGCCGAACGACGAGCCCAACGAGATCGTGACCGTGCCCACAATCACGGCGGAGGCCACCACACTTGCGGTGATCGCCAGCATGATCATGAAGATCAGGCACAGCGACGCGATCGCCGCGATCATCAGGTCATACATGGACCCGTCGCGCTCGTCTTTGTCGGTGGACGCGGTGCCGGTCAGATAGATGTTGGCCGCCGCCAGCGGAGTGCCCTTCACGGCCTCGTCCGCGGCCTGCCGGATGCCGTCGATATGTGAAATGCCCTCGGCCGTCGCCGGATCGCCCTTGTGGGTGATGAAGAACCGCGCCGAGCTGCCATCGGGGGACAGGAACATGCCCAGTCCCCGCTTGAAGTCCGGATTCTCGAACGCTTCGGGCGGAAGGTAGAAGAAGTCGTCGTTCTTGGCGCCGTCGAAGGCCTGTCCCATCACCGTCGTGTTGCGGGTCAGCGCGTCCATCTGGGTGATCAACCCGGAGAAGGTGCTGGTCGCTGTCTGAGCTAGATCCTTGACGGTCTGCATCGCCGCGATCAGCGGGGGCATCTGCGCCAGCATCTGCGGCATGATCCGGTCGAGTCGATCGGTGTTGAGTGCCAGGTTGCCGACGTCTTCGCTGAGCCGGTCGATGCCGTCGACCCCGTCGAACAACGACCGCAGCGACCAGCACAGCGGGATGTCGAAACAGTGACGCTCCCAATAGAAATAGCTTCGGACCGGCCGCCAGAAGTCTTCGAAATCGGAGAGGTGGTCCCGCAGTTCACCGGCGGTCTGCCGCATCTGCCTGGTGTCGCCCGCCATACCATGGGTCACGTTCGCCAGCTGCCGTGTCAAGTCCTGGATGTGCAACGAGACGTCGATCATGTGTTGCAGCTCGCTGGTCATCCGGGACATGTCGGCGACCCGATTCCGCAGATTCTTGAGGTTCTCGATCGTGACGGCACTTTGCGCGCTGATCTGGAACGGGATCGAGGCGTGGTCGATCGGCGAGCCCAGCGGCCGGGTAATGCCTTGCACCCGTGCGATACCCGGCGTGTGGAAAATGGTGCGGGCGATCCGGTCGAGGACGAGCATGTCCGTCGGGTTGCGCAGGTCGTGATCGGCCTCGATCATCAGTAGCTCCGGCTCCATGCGAGCCTGCGGAAAATGCCGGTCCGAGGCCTGGAAACCGATATTCGACGGGGTATCGGCCGGCAGGTAATAGCGCCCGTTGTAGCCGGTCTGATAGCTCGGCAGGGCGATCAGGCCGATCAGCGACACCAGGATCGACGCGACGAGCACCGGGCCGGGCCATCGGACGACGATGGTGCCGATCCGGCGCCAACGCCGGTTGCTCACATGACGTTTGGGATCGAACGTCCCGAATCGGCCGGCGACGACGATGACGGCGGGCGCCAGGGTGAGCGAGGCGACGATCACCACCAGGACCGAGATCGAACACGGCCACCCGAGGGTGTTGAAGACCGGCAGCCGCGTGAAACTCAGGCAATACATCGCGCCCGCGACGGTCAGGCCGGACCCCAGGATCACATGCGCGGTTCCGTGGAACATGTCGTAGTACGCGGCTTCTCGGTCCATGCCGGCCGCGCGGGCCTCCTGGTAGCGTCCGATCAGGAAGATGACGTAGTCCGTTGACGCTGCTATCGCAAGTGCCACAAGCACATTCACGGCGAACGTGGATAGGGCGATGACGTCGTTGTTGGCCAGGGTGGCGATGACGCCCTCCGCGGTGAGCAACTCAACGCCCACCGTCAGCAGCACGAACAGCACGGTGGTCACCGAGCGATACGCGATGAACAGCATCAAGGCGATCACGACCACGGTGATCAGGGTGATCTTTTCCAGGCTGCGGTCGCCATAGGTGTGGGTATCGCCATTGAGCGGACCCGGGCCGGTCACGTAGGCCCTGATCCCGGGCGGTGGCGGCACGCTGTCCACGATGCGTTCGACGGCGACGACGGATTCGTTGGCCGCCGAGCTGCTTTGATCGCCGGTGAGGTACAGCTGGACATAGGCGGCTTTACCGTCGGCGCTCTGTGACCCCGCCGCGGTCAGGCTGTCGCCCCAGAAGTTCTCCACGTGCTCGACGTGCGCCTTGTCTTCGGAGAGTTTGGCAATCAGCGTGTCGTAAAAGCGATGCGCGCTGTCGCCCAGCTTGTCTCGGCCCTCCAGCAGCACCATTGCCGTGGTGTCCGAGTTGAACTGCTGAAAGTTCTTGCCGATGCGCTTCATCGCGATCAGCGACGGCGCGTCGTGGGCGCTGTACGACACGGCATGTGTTCCAGCGACTTCCGATAGCACTGGCGTGGCTGTGTTGAGGACGGCGCACAGCGCCACCCAGAACAGGATGATCGGCAGCGCCAGCCAGCGGATGGTCCGGCCGGCGGTAACCACCCGCCCGCCGCCGCTCATGCGGACTTCACCAGGCAGCTGGTCGCAGCGTTGTGTGAGTTCACCGTAAGTTCGTCGCGCACAACGCCATTGACGGTGATGCGGCATCCGAGGCTGGTGCCGTCGCCCTGCGCCACGACGTTGGCCACCACGGCACTGAGCGTGGTATCGATGCGCAGCGTCCATGGCACCACCGCGTTTTCGACCTCCTGCGGTTGCGCATCGGCATCCAGATAGTGGATGCTTGCCGTCGCGCCGGGCGGGCCGAAGATCTCGTAGACAACGTGCTTGGGATTGAACGCGACAATCGCGTCGGCATTGCTCTTGTCTGAATCGTGTTGATGGGAACCGAAAACCCCGTGCAGCCGGGAAACGATGATGGTACCGACCGCCACGACGACAACCATGACGATCGGTACCCAGATGCGTCGAAGAATGCCGGTCATGTGAGCTTCGTGGGGGTCACCGCACGCAGGGCCCGGGCGAATCCGCTGGCGAGATCCGCCAGGTCGGCCCGCACCCAAACCAGCAGCGATTCACCCTGGGCGAACCCGGGATTGAGGTCGAGATAGAAGCGCACATCGGGGTCGTGTTCGAGTCGCTGCAGGCGCGACGGGTCGTTGGGCGCGGCCGACCGCACCACCCACGGGTTCTCGGTGACCTGCACGTAGTGCCGGCGCGGACTCACTTCTCGCACCAGCGTCTCGACATTGACCGGCGTCGGACGCCTGCGGCTCGGGTAAATCGTCGGCATCGTCACGGCGAGCCGGCGGTAGGCCGCCGGGGTGCTGGCCCGGGTCAGGTAGGCCAGCGGTACGTGCGGCTCGCGCAGCCGGGCGCGGATGCCCCGGCCGAGGAAGAACAGCGACGCCGACGACCCGCCGCGATAGTGCGATCGGAAGAATCCGCCGCCTCCCATCACGGCGTGGGTGCGGCCGGCGTGCTCGATGCGGTCGATCGCGGCAAATGCGAAACCAGCGAGTTCGCCGCGCGCCCCATAGAAAAGCGCAAGGTGAGCGCTGGCGGTGCCGAAGATCAAATCGTCGAATTCCTCGGGCGTGTGGCCGTGCAGGGTCTCCCGGTAGATGGTGTAGAGCTCAGCGGCCAGCGCTCGGCGGCGCGCGACCTGCAGGCATTCCGATCGCAGGTATTCGCGCCGTGCGATGCGCTCGGCCGCGGGGGGAACGTCAGGAGTAGTGGTCTGCGCACAATCGATCGGGCCGAGCGGTGCCGGGGGACACGACTCATTAGCATGCGAACTCGCGCTGCGCATGGAAACTCCTATTCGGATTTAAGAAATGGCGGGCAAGTGCGTGGACTGCCGCCTGCGCTAGGAATCTTTGCATTCTGCGGGAAGGTTTGCAACTGATAATTCTTAGTGAATTCACGTCGTCGTTTCAATGAAATCGACGCCCGAATCCGGTCGCGTCCATCGTTGTCGCTGCTGCCTCCGAATGGGCGTGCAGACCAGGTAATGCCAGCTAAACCGCGTGGCGTCCGGGCAGGCCGCATCGTCGAGCCGAATGATTAGCCCGCTTAAACTAGTTGTCGACGGTTGGTAACCATGTATTCCGCTGGAATTGCCCTGAGGGGCTGCGAATTATCGCTATTGTACGTAGATTCAACAGGTTCGCTATTGATGTGCATTGTTCGATATTGCGAATATTCGGCGCCGCGCGAATAGCCATTTTTGCTTCGGCGAAGTAGCGGGGTCAGTACGGGCGGCCCCGGAGCGCCGGGCGCGTCCCCCGTCGTCGGGCGAGCCGCGAAATGCTACGCTGCCCGACAGTCGACATCCTTTAACGATCCGTCCGGAGAGGCGGAGAAGGAGGTCAGGGTTTCGCATGAGTGCCGCGGGTGATTCCGCATCCGGCCGCGAATTGATGTCGGCGGCCGACGTCGGCCGAACGATTTCCCGTATCGCCCACCAGATCATCGAAAAGACCGCGCTGGATGGTCCCGACGCGCCTCGCGTGGTGCTGCTGGGAATCCCGACCCGCGGGGTGAGCCTGGCTGCGCGGCTGGCCGCCAACATCGGCGAATTCTGCGGCGTCGAGGTCGGCCATGGCGGCCTCGACATCACTTTGTACCGTGACGATTTGATGACCAAGCCGCCCCGGCCGCTGGAGGTCACCTCGATTCCCGCCGGTGGCATCGACGACGCACTGGTGATTCTCGTCGACGACGTGTTGTATTCCGGCCGCTCGGTGCGCTCCGCGCTGGACGCGCTGCGCGACGTCGGCAGACCGCGAGTCGTACAGCTGGCGGTGCTGGTCGACCGCGGCCATCGCGAGCTGCCGATACGCGCCGACTACGTGGGTAAGAACGTGCCGACCGCGCGCAACGAGAGCGTGCACGTCCAGCTGCGCGAGCACGACGGCCGCGACGGCGTCGTCATCGGGAGGGACTCCGAATGAGGCGAGAGTCATGACCAGACATCTGCTGGCCGCCGGCGACCTCAGCCGCGACGAGGCCACCGCGATCCTGGACGACGCCGACCGGTTCGCACAGGCGCTGGTCGGGCGCGAGGTCAAGAAACTCCCCACCCTGCGCGGGCGCACCGTCGTCACGATGTTCTACGAGAACTCCACCCGCACCCGGGTGTCGTTCGAGGTGGCCGGGAAGTGGATGAGCGCCGACGTGATCAACGTCAGCTCGTCCGGGTCGTCGGTGAGTAAAGGGGAGTCGTTGCGCGACACCGCATTGACGCTGCACGCGGCCGGTGCCGACGCCCTGATCATCCGGCACCCAGCCTCCGGTGCGGCGCACCTGCTGGCCGACTGGACCGCGCACTCCAACAGCGAACACGGTGGCCCGTCGGTGATCAACGCCGGCGACGGCACCCACGAACATCCGACCCAGGCGCTGCTGGACGCGCTGACCATCCGCCAGCGGCTCGGCCAGATCGAGGGCCGGCGCGTGGTGATCGTCGGTGACATCCTGCACAGCCGGGTCGCGCGCTCCAACGTGATGCTGCTGGCCACGCTGGGCGCCGAGGTGGTGCTGGTGGCGCCGCCGACCCTGCTGCCGGTCGGTGTCGACGGCTGGCCGGCCACCGTCTCCTATGACTTCGACGCCGAGCTGCCCGCCGCCGACGCGGTGCTGATGCTGCGGGTCCAGGCCGAGCGGATGAATGGCGGGTTCTTCCCGTCGGTGCGCGAATACTCGGTGCGTTACGGCCTTTCGGACCGGCGCCAGGCCATGCTGGGAAGCCACGCGGTGGTGCTGCACCCCGGCCCGATGGTGCGCGGCATGGAGATCGCGTCCTCGGTCGCGGATTCGTCGCAATCCGCGGTGCTGCAACAGGTTTCCAATGGCGTGCACGTGCGGATGGCTGTGCTGTTCCATGTGCTGGTGGGTACCGAATCGGTGGGAAGTGAGGGGGCCGCGTGACCGTGCTGCTGCGCGGGGTCCGGTTGTACGGCGAAGGCGAGCGCGTCGACGTGCTGGTCGATGACGGCCAGATCGCCGATATCGGACCGAAACTCGAGATCCCCGACACCGCCGACGTCATCGACGCCACAGATCACGTGCTGCTGCCGGGATTCGTCGACCTGCACACCCACCTGCGCGAGCCCGGCCGCGAATACGCGGAGGATATCGAAACCGGTTCAGCGGCAGCCGCTTTGGGCGGATACACGGCCGTGTTCGCGATGGCGAACACCACGCCGGTGGCCGACAGCCCGGTGGTCACCGATCACGTGTGGCATCGCGGCCAGCAGGTCGGCCTGGTGGACGTGCACCCCGTCGGCGCGGTCACCGTCGGGCTGGCCGGAACCGAGCTCACCGAGATGGGCATGATGGCCGCGGGTATCGCACAGGTGCGGATGTTCTCCGACGACGGCAACTGCGTGCACGATCCGCTGATCATGCGCCGCGCCCTGGAATACGCCACCGGGTTGGGCGTGCTGATCGCCCAGCATGCCGAGGAGCCGCGGCTGACCGTCGGGGCGGTGGCGCACGAAGGGCCCGCGGCCGCCCGGCTCGGACTCGCGGGATGGCCCAGGGCCGCCGAGGAATCGATCGTCGCGCGTGACGCGCTGCTGGCCCGCGACGCCGGTGCTCGGGTGCACGTCTGCCACGCCTCCACCGCGGGCACCGTCGAGCTTCTGAAATGGGCTAAGGGCCAAGGCATCTCGATCACCGCCGAGGTGACACCGCATCATCTGCTGCTCGACGACACCCGGCTGGCCGGCTACGACGGGGTGAACCGGGTAAATCCGCCACTGCGTGAGGCGTCCGACACGATCGCGTTGCGTCAAGCGCTGGCCGACGGGGTAATCGACTGTGTGGCCACCGACCATGCCCCGCACGCCGAACACGAGAAGTGTTGTGAGTTCGCCGCGGCCCGCCCCGGCATGCTCGGATTGCAGACGGCGCTGTCGGTGGTGGTGCAGACGATGGTGGTGCCCGGGTTGCTCACCTGGCGCGATGTTGCCCGGGTGATGAGTGAAAACCCGGCGCGCATAGTCGGATTGCCCGATCACGGCCGGCCGCTGGAGGTGGGGGAGCCGGCCAACCTGACCGTGGTGGACCCGGATGCGACGTGGACGGTCACCGGGAGTGATCTGGCCAGTCGCTCCGCCAACACTCCTTACGAGTCGATGACCCTGCCCGCCACCGTGACGGCCACGTTGCTGCGCGGAAAGATCACCGCTCGAGATGGGAAGAGCCCCGCATGAACTCTGCAACGCTGGTGGGGTCGCTGATCTTCGCGGCTGTGCTGGTGGTGGTCATCGCGGTGGTCATCCAGCTGATGATGGTGGGCTGGCGCCGGCGGGCGCAGCGCCAGCAGGATCTGATCGGGACCCTGCCCGATATGCCCGACGAGGTGGGCGCGGCGAGCACCACACTGCGCGGCGTTTATGTCGGGTCGACGCTGGCCCCGGAACCCAACGAGCGGGTCACGGCCGGTGATCTCGGATATCGCAGCAAGGCGGTGCTGAGTCGCTATCCCGAGGGCATCCTGCTGGAGCGCATCCGCGCCAACCCGATTTGGATTCCGCAGGGCGCGATTTCGGAGGTTCGCACTCAACGCGTAATGGCCGGCAAGCTTGCCTCCCGCAGCGGGATCTTGGCCATCCGATGGCGGCTGCCCTCGGGTGTCGAAATCGACACCGGTTTCCGGGCGGGCAATCGCGACGAATACGACGGGTGGCTGGAGGATGCAGCGTGACGGCTACTAGAGCGCAACTGGTACTCGAGGACGGTCGCGTCTTCACGGGTTGGCCGTTCGGCGAGATCGGCCAAACCCTCGGGGAGGCCGTGTTTTCCACGGGCATGTCGGGCTATCAGGAGACGCTGACCGACCCCAGCTATCACCGGCAGATCGTGGTGGCCACCGCGCCGCAGATCGGCAACACGGGGTGGAACGGCGAGGACGCCGAAAGCAGGGGTGACAAGATCTGGGTCTCCGGTTACGCGGTCCGCGACCCGTCGCCGCGCGCGTCCAACTGGCGTGCCACTTCGACGCTCGAGGACGAGCTGATCCGCCAGCACATCGTCGGGATCGCCGGCATCGACACCCGGGCGCTGGTGCGCCATCTGCGCAGCCGGGGGTCGATGAAGGCCGGAGTGTTCTCCGGTGACGCGCTGGCCGAGCCGGACGAGTTGCTGGCGCGGGTGCGCGACCAGCAGTCGATGCTCGGCGCCGACCTCGCCGGCGAGGTCAGCACTCCGGGCACCTACGTCGTAGAACCCGAAGGGCCGCACCGATTTACGGTTGCCGCTCTGGACCTGGGAATCAAGACCAACACGCCACGCAACTTCGCCCGGCGCGGAATCCGCAGCCACGTGTTGCCGGCGTCGGCCACCTTCTCTCAGATCGCCGAGATCAAGCCGGACGGGGTGTTCTTGTCCAACGGGCCCGGTGACCCGGCTACCGCCGACCACGTCGTCGCGCTCACCCGCGAGGTGCTCGACGCCGGAATCCCGTTGTTCGGCATCTGTTTCGGCAATCAGATCCTGGGCCGGGCGCTCGGCCTGTCCACCTACAAAATGGTCTTCGGCCACCGCGGCATCAACATCCCGGTCATCGATCACGCCACCGGGCGGGTGGCGGTGACCGCGCAGAACCACGGCTTCGCACTCGAGGGTGAGGCCGGCCAGCGGTTCGACACGCCGTTCGGACAGGCGATCGTCAGCCACACCTGCGCCAACGACGGAGTGGTGGAAGGTGTCAAACTGCTTGATGGACGGGCATTTTCGGTGCAATACCATCCGGAGGCCGCCGCCGGACCGCATGATGCAGAGTATCTCTTCGACCAATTCGCCGATCTGATGGCTTCCCGAGACAGCGGAAGGGGCCGCTAGTGCCACGTCGCACCGACCTCAACCACGTGCTGGTGATCGGCTCCGGGCCGATCGTCATCGGGCAGGCCTGCGAATTCGACTACTCCGGCACCCAGGCATGCCGGGTGCTGCGGGCCGAGGGTCTGCAAGTCAGCCTGGTGAACTCCAACCCGGCCACGATCATGACCGACCCGGAGTACGCCGACCACACCTACGTCGAACCCATCACCGCCGCGTTCGTGGAGAAGGTGATCGTCCAGCAGGCCGCGCGCGGCAACAAGATCGACGCGCTGCTGGCGACCCTGGGGGGGCAGACCGCGCTCAACACCGCGGTCGCGCTGTACGAGAATGGGGCGCTGGAGCGCCACGGCGTCGAGTTGATCGGTGCCGACTTCGACGCCATCCAGCGTGGCGAGGACCGGCAGATGTTCAAGGATATCGTCGCCAAGGTCGGCGGTGAATCCGCGCGCAGCCGAGTGTGTTTCACGATGGACGAGGTCCGGGAGACCGTCGAGGAGGTCGGTCTGCCGGTCGTCGTGCGGCCCAGCTTCACGATGGGTGGCCTGGGCTCGGGCATGGCGCGCTCGGTCGAGGAGGTCGACCGGATGGCCGGCGCCGGCCTGGCCGCCAGCCCCAGCGCCAATGTGTTGATCGAGGAATCGATTTACGGCTGGAAGGAATTCGAGCTCGAGCTGATGCGCGACGGCAACGACAACGTCGTGGTGGTGTGCTCGATCGAGAACGTCGACCCGATGGGTGTGCACACCGGGGACTCGGTGACCGTCGCACCGGCCATGACGCTAACCGACCGGGAATACCAGCGGATGCGCGATTTGGGCATCGCGATCCTGCGTGAGGTCGGCGTCGACACCGGCGGCTGCAACATCCAGTTCGCGGTCAACCCGACCGACGGCCGGTTGATCGTCATCGAGATGAACCCGCGGGTATCCCGTTCCAGCGCACTGGCTTCCAAGGCCACCGGATTCCCGATCGCCAAGATCGCCGCCAAGCTGGCCATCGGCTACACGCTCGACGAGATCGTCAACGACATCACCAAGGAAACGCCCGCCTGCTTCGAACCCACGCTGGACTATGTCGTGGTCAAGGCGCCGCGGTTCGCCTTCGAGAAGTTCCCGGGTGCCGACCCGACCTTGACCACCACGATGAAATCCGTCGGCGAGGCGATGTCGTTGGGCCGCAACTTCGTCGAGGCGCTCGGCAAGGTGATGCGCTCGCTGGAGACCGACCGGGCCGGCTTCTGGACCACCCCGGACCCGTCGGGCCCGGACGGCGAAGTCGAGCAGGTGCTGACCCGGCTGCAGACGCCGACCGAGGGTCGGCTGTATGACATCGAGCTGGCGTTGCGGCTGGGCGCTTCGGTGGAGCGGGTGGCCGACGCCAGCGGGGTAGACCCGTGGTTCGTCGCGCAGATCGGCGAGCTGGTGGCGCTGCGCGCGGAGCTGGCCGACGCTCCGGTGCTCGAATCCGACCTGCTGCGCCGCGCCAAACACAGCGGGTTGTCGGACCGCCAGATCGCCGCGCTGCGACCGGAATTGGCCGGGGAGAGCGGCGTGCGCTCGCTGCGTGGGCGCCTTGGCATCCACCCGGTGTACAAGACGGTGGACACCTGCGCCGCCGAGTTCGAGGCCAAGACTCCGTATCACTACAGCAGCTACGAACTCGACCCCGCCGCCGAGACCGAAGTCACGCCGCAGACCGAAAGGCCCAAGGTGCTGATCCTCGGCTCGGGGCCGAACCGGATCGGGCAGGGCATCGAGTTCGACTACAGCTGTGTGCACGCGGCAACCACGTTGAGCCAGGCCGGTTTTGAAACCGTGATGGTCAACTGCAACCCCGAGACGGTGTCCACCGACTACGACACCGCCGACCGGCTCTACTTCGAGCCGCTGACCTTCGAGGATGTCCTCGAGGTGTTTCGCGCCGAAGCGGAGTCGGCCAGCGGCGGCCCGGGCGTGGTGGGCGTCATCGTGCAACTCGGTGGTCAGACCCCGCTCGGGCTGGCCCAACGGCTCGCCGATGCCGGCGTTCCGATCGTGGGCACCCCGCCGGAGGCCATCGACCTGGCCGAGGACCGCGGTGCCTTCGGCGACGTGCTGACCGCGGCCGGACTGCCGGCCCCGAAGTACGGCACCGCAACGACTTTCGCGCAGGCCCGCCGGATCGCCGACGAGATCGGCTACCCGGTGCTGGTGCGGCCGTCCTACGTGCTGGGTGGGCGCGGCATGGAGATCGTCTACGACGAAGAGACGCTGAAGAGCTACATCACCCGCGCCACCCAGTTGTCTCCCGAGCACCCGGTGCTCGTCGACCGCTTCCTCGAGGACGCGGTCGAAATCGACGTCGACGCACTGTGTGACGGCTCCGAGGTGTACATCGGCGGCATCATGGAGCACATCGAGGAGGCCGGTATCCACTCCGGCGATTCGGCTTGTGCGCTGCCGCCGGTCACGCTGGGCCGCAGCGACGTCGAGAAGGTCCGCCGGGCGACCGAGGCCATCGCGCACGGAATCGGTGTGGTCGGATTGCTCAACGTGCAGTACGCGCTCAAGGACGATGTGCTCTACGTCCTGGAGGCCAACCCGCGGGCCAGCCGTACCGTGCCGTTCGTGTCCAAGGCCACCGCGATCCCGCTGGCCAAAGCGTGTGCCCGGATCATGTTGGGCACCACCATCTCCCAGCTTCGGGAGGAGGGAATGTTGGCGCCGACCGGGGACGGGGCCAACGCCGCCCAGTACGCCCCGATCGCGGTCAAGGAGGCGGTGTTGCCCTTCCACCGGTTCCGCCGTGCCGACGGGTCGGCCATCGATTCGCTGCTGGGCCCGGAGATGAAATCCACCGGCGAGGTGATGGGCATCGACCGCGACTTCGGCAGTGCCTTCGCCAAGAGCCAGACCGCCGCCTACGGCTCCCTGCCGGCCCAGGGCACTATCTTCGTGTCGGTCGCGAACCGCGACAAGCGATCGCTGGTGTTCCCCGTCAAGCGGCTGGCCGATCTGGGCTTCCGGGTGCTCGCCACCGAAGGAACCGCGGAGATGTTGCGCCGCAACGGCATTCCCTGTGACGAGGTCCGCAAGCACTTCGAACCGCCGCAACCGGGGCGCCCCGAGATGTCGGCCGTCGACGCGATCAAGGCGGGTGAGGTCGACATGGTGATCAACACGCCGTACGGCAACTCCGGTCCACGCATCGACGGATACGAAATCCGTTCCGTCGCAGTGTCGGTCAACATTCCCTGCGTGACGACCGTGCAGGGTGCGTCGGCCGCCGTGCAGGGCATCGAGGCCGGCATCCGCGGTGACATCGGGGTGCGTTCACTACAGGAGCTGCACAGCATGATCGGACCTGGCAGCCCGACCGAAAAGGACACTCGATGACCGGGTTTGGCGTCCGGTTGGCCGAGGCCAAGGCGCGGCGCGGGCCGTTGTGTCTGGGCATCGACCCGCACCCCGAGCTGCTACGGGCGTGGGAGCTGCCCGCCACCGCCGACGGTGTGGCCAAGTTCTGCGACATCTGTGTGGAGGCCTTTTCCGGCTTCGCCGTCGTCAAGCCCCAGGTGGCCTTCTTCGAGTCGTACGGCTCGGCCGGCTACGCGGTGCTGGAACGCACGATCGCCGCGCTGCGCTCGGCCGGGGTGCTGGTGCTGGCCGACGCCAAGCGCGGGGATATCGGCACCACGATGGCGGCCTACGCCGCGGCCTGGGCCGGCGATTCACCGCTGGCCGCCGACGCCGTGACCGCCTCGCCGTATCTGGGGTTCGGCTCGTTGCGCCCGCTGCTGGAAACCGCCGCGGCGCACGATCGCGGGGTGTTCGTGGTGGCGGCGAGCTCCAACCCGGAGGGCGCGACCGTGCAGCGTGCCACCTTCGACGGGCGCACGGTGTCCCAGCTGGTCATCGACCAGGCGGCGGTGGTCAACCGGTCGTCGAACCCGAACGAGCCCGGCTATGTCGGCGTGGTCCTGGGCGCGACGGTTTTCGAGGCGCCCGACGTCGGTGCGCTGGGCGGGCCGGTGCTGGTTCCC
Source organism: Mycobacterium sp. pR1184 (assembly GCF_041287235.1). NCBI lineage: Bacteria > Bacillati > Actinomycetota > Actinomycetes > Mycobacteriales > Mycobacteriaceae > Mycobacterium > Mycobacterium sp. pR1184. The sequence continues at coordinate 85,671 of NZ_JBGGKR010000012.1, forward strand.
GGCGTCGGCGTGCAGGGAGGCCGTCCTGAGGCCCTGGCCGGCCTGGGTGGGGCCGTTGCAGGCCAATTGCTGCCCGCGGTGGCACGCGAGGTGCTGCGGGCCGGACCGAGCGTCTCGGACTTGCGGGCGGCGGCCCAACAGATGCTGGACTCCGTCGCCTATCTCGGCGCGCAATAGCGGGCCGGCCGGCGCTCCGGTTAACAGCGTCGGAATCTTTCCCCTTCGACTTCCGCCCGACGACCAGGGGTTTGTCCGCGCCGCGACACGCGCGACACGCCACGGCAAATCGTGATGCCCGGCACGAGGCACTGCGGCTATCCGTCGGCGCCGATTGCCACCGTCTCCCACCAGCCCGCCGACACCGCACCGCGCAGGCGTAAAACCGCAGCTAGAGCCCATGATCCTGATTCCCGCGCCGGCGCCACGGCAGCCGCGCACGTGCCGAATCCAGGCGCTCCCAGCGATGCCGAAGCATGCCCCTGAGAGCATGTGTGGGCGCGGCACAAGCTGGGCATTTAACCTCATAACCAGGGGGCCGGGTTAGATTTCGTCAGGAAGCGTGAGTACGGTCGTCTCCGCTGGGCCAAGCACCCGGCAGAGACACGAGATTGATCTAGATACGGAGGAATCGTGGCCCTTCCCCAGTTGACCGACGAGCAGCGCGCGGCCGCGTTGGAGAAGGCGGCTGCCGCACGTCGAGCACGAGCAGAGCTGAAAGACCGTCTCAAGCGCGGTGGCACCAACCTGACCCAGGTGCTCAAGGACGCCGAGAGTGATGAAGTCCTGGGCAAGATGAAGGTGTCGGCGCTGCTTGAGGCATTGCCGAAGGTGGGCAAGGTCAAGGCGCAGGAAATCATGACCGAGCTGGAGATCGCTCCGACCCGCCGGCTGCGTGGTCTGGGCGACCGTCAGCGCAAGGCCCTGCTGGAAAAGTTCGGCTCCGCCTAGTTCGCCGACGATGCAGGCCGAGAGGCCTGAGGAGAAGGCGGACGAGCAAGCACGGCCGACCTGCGGCGATGCAGGCCAGTTGGCCTATGGGCGCGCCCACTCAGGGGCGCCGGTGAACGTCGACGAGGGACCGGACGCCGAGCACCGCGCACGTCCCGAGCCATCCGGCAAGGGGCGTGTGGTGGTGCTGTCCGGTCCCTCAGCGGTCGGAAAGTCAACAGTGGTCCGGTGCCTGCGAGAGCGGGTACCGAACCTGCATTTCAGTGTCTCGGCCACGACGCGGGCGCCGCGGCCGGGCGAGGTCGACGGCGTCGACTACCACTTCGTCAGTCCGGCCCGTTTCCAGCAACTCATCGACGAGGGCGCCCTGCTGGAGTGGGCCGACATCCACGGTGGCCTGCAGCGATCGGGCACCCCGGCGGCGCCGGTCCGGGCCGCGACCAGTTCGGGATTTCCGGTGCTCATCGAGGTGGATCTGGCCGGCGCGAGGGCGATCAAAAAGGCCATGCCGGAGGCCATCACCGTGTTCCTGGCCCCGCCCAGCTGGGCGGATCTGGAGGCCAGGCTGCGCGGGCGTGGCACCGAAACGCCGGAGGCCATGGCGCGCCGCCTGGAGACCGCCCGCGAGGAACTGGCAGCTCAAGACGACTTCGACCAGGTCGTGGTCAACCGTCAATTGGAGTCTGCGTGCGCGGAATTGGTATCCTTGCTGGTGGGAAACGCGCCTGGGGCGGCTTGAGCCGCCCGTCCGACGCGATCAAGAATCAAAGTTTCCAGCTGTGTCAACCGCTCTTCAACGAAACCGAGCGCCAGGAGAAAGTCTTACGTGAGTATTTCGCAGTCCGACGCGTCGCTGACCGCCGTGGATCAATTCGATCCTTCGGCGGGCGGCCAGCGCGCCTACGACACCCCGCTGGGCATCACCAACCCGCCCATCGATGAGTTGCTCGACCGCGTGTCCAGCAAGTACGCGCTGGTGATCTACGCGGCCAAGCGCGCGCGGCAGATCAACGATTACTACAACCAGCTCGGCGAGGGCATCCTCGAGTACGTCGGCCCGCTGGTCGAGCCGGGGCTGCAGGAAAAGCCGCTCTCGATCGCGATGCGTGAGATCCACGCCGACCTGCTCGAGCACACCGAGGGCGAGTAGCAGGACGGGCCGGGCGCCGTGATCAGGTCTGAGAGCCGCTTCAACGAGGAAGGGCCGGCGTAGGTGGATCGCAAGCGGATCGTCGTCGGTGTCTCCGGCGGTATCGCCGCCTACAAGGCGTGCACCGTCGTCCGGCAGCTCGCCGAGGCGGGCCATGAGGTCCGCGTCATCCCGACCGAATCCGCGCTGCGCTTCGTCGGCGCCGCCACGTTCGAGGCCCTGTCCGGGCAGCCGGTGCATACCGGCGTCTTCACCGACGTCCCCGAGGTGCCGCACGTCCGGCTCGGTCAGCAGGCCGACCTGGTCGTGGTGGCACCGGCCACCGCGGACCTGTTGGCCCGCGCGGTTCACGGCCGCGCCGACGATCTGCTGACCGCGACGCTGCTCACGGCGCGATGTCCGGTGCTGTTCGCCCCGGCGATGCACACCGAGATGTGGTTACACCCGGCCACCGTCGACAATGTGGCGACATTGCGCCGTCGGGGCGCTGTGGTGTTGGAACCGGCATTTGGGCGGCTCACCGGCGCCGACAGCGGCAAAGGACGGCTTCCCGAGGCCGAAGAGATCACCACGCTGGCCCAGCTGCTGCTCGAGCGCGGCGACGCGCTGCCCTACGACCTGGCCGGTCGCAAGCTCCTGGTGACCGCCGGCGGCACCCGCGAGCCGATCGACCCCGTTCGCTTCATCGGCAACCGCAGCTCCGGCAAGCAGGGCTACGCCGTCGCACGGGTCGCCGCCCAGCGCGGCGCCGAGGTGACCTTGATCGCCGGCCACACCGTCGGGCTCATCGATCCGGCCGGCGTCGAGGTGGTGCACATCAGCTCGGCGCAACAGCTTGCCGACGCGGTGTCCAAGCACGCGCCCGCCGCCGACGTGTTGGTGATGGCGGCCGCGGTCGCCGACTTCCGGCCCGCGCGCGTTGCCGCCGCGAAGATCAAAAAGGGTCCCAACGATACCGACGACGCCCCGACCATCGAGTTGGTGCGCAACGACGACGTGCTGGCCGGCACGGTCCGCGCGCGAGCGCACGGGGAGCTGCCCAACATGCGGGCCATCGTCGGGTTCGCCGCCGAGACCGGCGATGCCAACGGCGACGTACTGTTCCACGCGCGAGCGAAGTTGCGGCGCAAGGGATGTGATCTCTTGGTGGTCAACGCGGTCGGTGACGGCCGCGCGTTCGAGGTGGACAGCAACGACGGCTGGCTGCTGGCGTCCGACGGAACCGAGGCCGCGCTGCAGCACGGATCCAAGACGCTGATGGCCAGTCGGATCGTTGACGCGATCGTCACCTTTCTGCAGGGCGAGAGCGGATAGCCCGCTCAATGCGCTCAGCGGATGGTTGCTAGAAAGGTTGCAATCACGACCGGCTTCGCCGGTGGGGCTGCAGACGCTTAAAATAATTTGTCTAACTAACATTTAGGCAAGACGGAAGGATGACAGGGTGAGCGAAAAGGGTCGGCTGTTTACCAGTGAGTCGGTGACCGAGGGGCATCCCGACAAGATCTGCGACGCGATCAGCGACTCGGTCCTCGACGCGCTTCTGGCGGAGGATCCCCGCTCACGTGTCGCGGTCGAGACGCTGGTGACCACCGGGCAGGTGCACGTGGTCGGCGAGGTCACGACGACCGCCAAGGCGGCGTTCGCCGACATCACCAACACGGTGCGCGCACGCATCCTCGAGATCGGCTATGACCACTCCGACAAGGGTTTCGACGGCCTGACCTGCGGTGTGAACATCGGCATCGGCGCGCAGTCACCCGACATCGCCCAGGGCGTCGACACCGCCCACGAGGCCCGGGTTGAGGGCGCGGCGGACCCGCTGGACTCCCAGGGCGCCGGCGACCAGGGCCTGATGTTCGGCTACGCGATCAACGACACCCCGGAGCGGATGCCGCTGCCCATCGCGCTGGCCCACCGGCTGTCGCGCAAACTCACCGAGGTCCGCAAGAACGGGACGCTGCCCTACCTGCGTCCGGACGGCAAGACGCAGGTCACCATCGAATACGAGGACGACGTCCCGGTCCGGCTGGACACCGTGGTCGTCTCCACTCAGCACGCCGACGGGATCGACCTGGACAAGACGCTGGACCCCGACATCCGTCGGCACGTGCTGCAGACCGTGCTCGAGGAGCTGGGCCACGACACCCTGGACTCGTCGGCGACGCGGGTGCTGGTCAACCCCACCGGCAAGTTCGTGCTCGGCGGGCCGATGGGCGACGCGGGCCTGACCGGCCGCAAGATCATCGTCGACACCTACGGCGGCTGGGCGCGCCACGGCGGGGGCGCCTTCTCCGGCAAGGATCCGTCCAAGGTGGACCGGTCGGCGGCGTACGCGATGCGCTGGGTGGCCAAAAACATCGTCGCCGCCGGGCTGGCCGAGCGCGTCGAGGTGCAGGTGGCCTACGCGATCGGCAAGGCTGCCCCGGTCGGGCTGTTCATCGAGACGTTCGGCACCGCGACCGTCGACCCGGTCAAGATCGAGAAGATCGTGCCCGAAGTGTTCGACCTGCGGCCCGGCGCGATCGTTCGCGACCTGGACCTGCTGCGCCCGATCTACGCGCAGACCGCCGCGTACGGCCACTTCGGCCGCACCGACATCGAGTTGCCGTGGGAACAGCTGAACAAGGTCGACGACCTCAAGCGCGCCGTCTAGCCCGGCAGGGGGTGATCGGCGTCCAGCGCGGGTAGTCCGTCGATGCTGTGCAGATTGCGGCCGACGGCGCGCACGTAGGTCTCGTCGGTGGCTTTGGCGTGATAGGCGTCGAGCACCGGTCGTTCGTCGACAAGCTCGTAGTAGGGCACCGCGTATCCGCAGGCGTCGGCGATCCGCTCGACGTCGATGACGATCGCGGCCCGCACGCCCGCATGCTGGCCGTTGAAATGGGTTAGCAGACTGGGGAATTCGGCGTCGTCCGGGCGCACAACGCGTCCGGTGCCGAACAGTCGCAGGATCCGCGAGTTTCGGGTGAACGAGCAGAACATCAGGGTGATCCGGCCGTTGTCGCGCAGGTGCGCGATCGTTTCCACGCCGCTGCCGAACAGATCGAGGTACGCCACGCGGTGATCGTCGAGTACCGCGAAGGTGTCGTGATATCCCTTGGGGGAGAGGTTGATTCGGCCGCCTTCGGAGGGGGCGGTGGCGACGAAGAACATGGCCTGGCTGTTGATGAATTCCCGCAGCGACTCGTCGAGATGCGAAAACTCCTTGGCCACGCCGCAAGCTTAGCGTCGCCCGTTCAGCGGGCGCGGATCAACCGGCCGTGCGCGATCAGTGAACCGACTTGCTTGAGCCGCTTGCTGCGGACGCTGACGTCGTAGGCCTGGATATGGTCGACGGGGGCCAGACGCTGGGCCAGGTAGTCGTACAGATGTGCCGGCCCGCGGCAGATCACGACGACCATCAGGTTGGCGGGTCCGCTGACCGTGGCGACCGAGGCAACCTCGTCGTGCTGCACGATCTGCTCGGCCACCGCTGCCAGGTGGCGGGGGGCAACCGATATCCAGACGATCGCGTTGAGCATGAATCCGAGCCGTTCCGGCAGTACGTCGAGATCGTAGGAGAGGGTGCCGCCGGCCTGCAGGGCGCGTAACCGACGCTTGACGCGGGCCGGTGACCACCCGGTGAGCGCGGCCAGTGCGCTGTCGGAGATGCGGCCGTCGTCGGCCAGCGCATCCAGCAGCGGCTGATCCTCGGCCGTGGGCCCGGTGGGTTGATCCGGGTGCGCTCGGTCCGGTGACTGCAGCGCGGCGACCTGCTGGGTGTCCAACAACTGTCCGTAGCCGGTCCAGTGCGCGTACGGCGGTGCGCCGAATACGTTGAGTACCAGATCGACCCGCATATCCAGGACGGTCGAGGTGCGGGGCAGACGGTGCAGCAGCCCCGCCTCGGAGCCGTCGAGGGGGGCGCGGACAACGCAGACGAGCTCGGTGCCCCCTGACAACGCATTGACGTGAGTGACCTCGGGCCGGCGGACCAACGCGTCGGCGAGCCGGATCAGGTCGTCGGGTTTCGCGTGTACCCGGACGACCCATTGGCATTCGCCGTACACCCGAGGGTTGACCACGCCGACCACGCGAAGCACACCGTCGCGGCGCAGGGCGCGGTAGCGACGAGCGACGGTCTGCTCCCCGGCACCCACGACCTCGGCGATGCGCCGGAACGACGCCCGCGGCGACAGCTGCAGCGCATGCAGAATTTGAGCGTCCAGGGTTTGCATCGTGACGAAAACACTACATATATCCGGATCAGCACGCCTATTTCCGACGCTATGTGCGGTTTTGCTGGCTTAATTCGGCGAGGTCGCCGACGATGAAGTGCACATCGTTCGAGAAAGGAGGCGCCGCAATGGAATTGACCGGCCACACGATCCTGGTGACCGGTGGTGGCACCGGAATCGGCCGGGCCATGGCCATCGCGTTGTCGGAGCGCGGCAACCGGGTGGTGATCGCGGGCCGGCGAACCGCCGCGTTACGTGCTGTCGCCGAGGCGTGTCCGGGTATCGAGTGGCACCCACTCGATGTCACCGACACCGAGTCCGTCCGGGAGCTCGTCGCGACGGTGGAGCGCCGGTGGCCCGATCTCAACGTGCTGGTCAACAATGCGGGTGTGATGGCGCTGGAAAGCCCCGACACCCTCGATCCGGAGGTGTCGACGACCGTCGTCGCGACCAATCTGCTGGGCCCGATGGTGTTGACGTCACGGTTGCTGACGACTTTGCGGCGCCAGCCCGACGCCGCGGTCGTGAACATCACCTCGGCACTGGGCTTCGTCCCGCTGGCCATCGCCCCGACCTACAGCGCCACCAAGGCCGGCCTGCACTCATATACCGAGTCGCTGCGAATCTTGTTGTGGAACAGCGGTATTCGCGTCATCGAGATTGTTCCACCGCGGGTGCGCACGGAGATGCACAGTAACCGCGGCGACGACGATGCGATCGACGCCGACGAGTTCGTTGCGCAGATCATGGCCGCGCTGTCCGAGCGGTCCCACGCCGGCGAGGTCGTCGTCGAAGCCGCCCGTGCGGTGCGCTACGCCGAACGTGAGGGCCACTACCGCCGGATGCTGGCCGCCGTGAACTCCGGTATCAACGCGCAGGATGTGCCGTGAAGCTGGGAATCGGCCTGCCGAACCACATCGCCGACGTATCCGGACCCGCCGTGGTGCAATGGGCGCGCCGGAGCGAGGAAGCGGGCTTCGAATCGGTCACGACAATCGACCGGCTGTTCTACCCCGGTGTCGACTCGCTGATCGCCCTTGCCGCCGCGGCCGGCGCCACCGAGCACCTGACTCTGGTCACCAATGTCCTACTGGCTCCGCTGTATCCGGTCGTTCCGCTGGCCAAGCAACTCGGCAGCCTGGCTCGGATATCCGGCGGTCGGCTCGTCGCCGGACTGGGTGTGGGCAACCGGCCGGATGAGTACGCGGGCACCGGTGCCGAGTTCCACCGGCGTGGCCGGATCCTGGACATGCAGGTCGAGCGGCTGCGCAGCCTGTGGGCCGGCGAACGGGTTGCCGATGACGACTCCGCGTTATGTCCCGCGCCCGTGCGGATTCCGCTGCTGTTCGGCGGCCGGTCCGCGGCTGCGCTTCGGCGGGTGATCACCACCGGTGACGGGTGGGCGGCCGGCGCGGTGCGCCATTACGACGAGCAGGCGGAGTCGGCGCGCCGTATCCGGACTGGGTGGCAGGCCGCGGGCCGGCCCGGGCGACCCTACCTGCAGGCCTCGGTGAACTTCGGGCTCGGTTCGGCCGAGACCGTCGCAGCGGGCCGGGACCACTTGGCGCGCTACTACGGATTTGTCCCGGACTACGCACAAGTCAACGTCGCCGATATGGTCTGCTCCGCGGCCGACGCCCGCGATACCGTCAGGCGATACCGGGATCTCGGCTTCGACCGGCTGCTGTTCCATCCGACGACCGAGGGGCTCGAGCAGGTCGATCTGCTCGCGGACGCGATTCTCTAGTGGCCGTGCGGCGCTGCAGCGCCGGTGAATTGATAGTCGTCGAGGTCGAAGCGACGGCTGCGCCAGTATGCCTGCACCGTGGTGGTCGGACGTAGCGGCACGTCACCGTTCTTGTCGAAGTAGTAGCTGTTGGCCAGGCGGCAGCTGTCCTGCCAGAAGATCTGGCGGTGCCGTTTGCGCATCATCTCGGCGAAGTAGCGGCGGTTGGCGGTTTCGGTCACCTCGACGCGTGTCGCGCCGGTGCGCCGGGCCCGCGTGAGGCACCGCACGATGTGGTGAGTCTGCGTCTCGATCAGCGCGAAATACGAAGAGCCGACGTAACCGTAGGGGCCCATGACGCTGAACATATTCGGGAATCCCGGAACGCTGACGCCCTCATAGGCCTGCAGCCGGCGGGAGTCCCAGAAATCGGTCAGCGTGATGCCGCCGCTGCCGGTGATCGAGAAGGTCGGCATGTTGTCGGCGTCCATCACCTTGAAACCGGTCGCCAGTACCAGCACGTCGATCTCGTGGTTCTCGCCGTCGGTGGTGGCGACCGCCCCCGGTGTGATCTTGTCGATCGGCTCGGTGACCAGCCGCACGTTGTCACGGTTGAACGTGGCCAGATATCCGTTGTGGAAGCCCGGCCGTTTGCATCCGACCGCGTATCGCGGGGTGAGTTGTTCGCGCACGTGCGGGTCGTCGACCTGTTGACGCAGATATCGGCGACCGGCGTCGCCCATCGGCTTGGCCAGCGGAACCAGCGTGAAGTATTGCGCGGCGATGGTAAAGGTCAACTCGACGAAAGCCTGACTGAGCAGCCGCTGGGCGAGTTTACCGCCCGGAATCCGCATCGCGGCGCGCACCGGCGCGGGCAGCGGGACGTCGAACTTGGGGAAGCACCAGATCGGGGTGCGCTGAAATACGGTGAGCTGGTCGACAATTGGCGCGATCTCCGGGATGACCTGCACGGCCGAGGCGCCGGTCCCGATGACCGCGACGCGCTTGCCGGTCAGGTCCTTGCTGTGATCCCAGCGTGCGGTGTGCATCGTGACGCCGTCGAAGGAGTCCACGCCGTCGATGTCGGGCAGGTTCGGGACGGTGAGCACACCGCTGGCGCTGATCAGGAACCTGGCCGTCAGCTCGCCCCCGGGATCGGTCTGGACGCGCCACAGCGCCCGCTCGTCGTCGAATACGGCGGAAATGACCTTGGTGTTCAACCGGATTCGCGATCTGATGCCGTATTTGTCGACGCAATGCTCGGCGTAGGCCTTCAGCTCGGCGCCCGGCGCATAGGTGCGCGACCAATGCCGGCTCTGCTCGAAGGAGAACTGGTAGGAGAACGACGGAATATCCACGCCGATCCCGGGATAGGTGTTCCAGTGCCAGGTGCCGCCGACTCCGCCACCGGCTTCGACCACCAGATAATCGGAGAGTCCGGCCTTGTCGAGTTTGATCGCGGCGCCGATGCCGGCGAATCCGGCGCCGACGATCACGGTGTGGTAGTCGGGCTGCATCTGCTAGGGGTACAGCGCCTTCCGTAGCGCCGTCAACCCGCGGTCGGTGGCCGCGGCGGCCGCCGGGATCACCGGGGCGAAGTTGACGAAGCCGTGCACCAGGGTCGGCTCGTTGCTCAGCTCCGCCGCAACGCCCGCGGCATTGAGCATCTCGGCATAACGCGCACCGTCGTCGCGCAGCGGGTCGTGTTCGGCGGTGCCGATGAAGGCCGGCGGCAAACCCGACAGGTCGGCGTTGGCCGGCGCGAGGGTGGGCGGCAGCACCGCCGGGTCGGTGACGTCGATCTCCGGGGGCAGATACCAGGCCAGGAAGGCCTCGATCACCTCGCGGTCCAAGATCGGCGCGAAGGCGTTCTCGGTGTGCGACGGGAGCGAAAGATCGGCGGTCACCACCGGATACCACAGCAACTGGAACACCAGGTCCGGCCCGGCGTTGTCGCGGGCCAGCACCGCCAGGACCGCGGCCAGGTTGCCGCCCGCCGAATCCCCGGCCACCGCAATGCGGCTCGGGTCGCCGCCCAGTTCGCCGGCGTGCGCGCCGACCCACTGCAGCGCGGCCCAGGCGTCGTTGACCCCGGCGGGGTACGGATGCTCCGGCGCGAGCCGGTAGTCCACCGACACCACGATGGCCTCGGCGCCGACCGCATGCGCGCGGGCGACGTGGTCGTGGGTGTCCAGGTCGCCCAGACAAAAGCCGCCGCCGTGGAAGAAGACGACGACGGGGGAGATCTCGGCCGGCGTGGGCGGCCAATAGATCCGGATCGCAAGGTCGTCGCGTTCCCCGTGGCCGATCACTCGGTCTTCGATGCGCAGGTCGGGCAGCAATTCCGGCGGCACCTTGAGCATCTTGAGCCGCTCGCGCGCGAGCTCGACACCGTCGTCCGCGTTGAACGTCGTCGGGAACAGATCGAGCAACGCTTTGAACGTCGGGTCGATCTCAGGCCGGGCGTTGGGCTCAATCATTCGTCCACCGTACGCCTGTTGTTCACCTGTATAGTGCATGCCTTAACGCCGCGAGCCCCCGATCCGACGCGGCCGTGGCGGCGGGAACCACGCCCGCATAGCCGAGATAGCCGTGCACCATCGTCTCGGCGTTGTGCACGTCGGCGGGTACGCCCGCGGCGGCCAACGCCTTGCCGTAGGTGATGCCGTCGTCGCGCAGTGGGTCATAGCCGGCGACGCCGATGTAGGCCGGTGGCAGGCCAGCCAGGTTCTTCGCCCGCCCCGGCGCCATGCCCACCGGCGGATCGGACAAGTCGAGATCGCCTGCGTACCAACGAGAAAACTGCGCGATCGCCCTGGTGTCGAGAATCGGAGCGGTCGCGTTTTCGGCAAACGACGGCAGCGACTGGTCCCACATCACCGACGGGTACCACAACAGCTGGAAGGCGATCGACGGTCCACCTTCGTCGCGGGTCTGCTGGGCGAGGGCCGCGGCGATGTTGCCACCCGCCGAATCCCCGGCAACGGCCAGCCGGGCGGTGTCGGCACCCAGCGCGGCGCCGTGCTCGGCGACCCACTGCGTTGCGGCCCAAGCGTCTTGGACGGCAGCGGGATACGGATGCTCGGGAGCCAGCCGGTAATCGACGGAGACCACGATCGCGTCGGCGCCCACCGCATGCTCGCGGGCGGTGCCGTCGTGGGTGTCCAGGTCGCCGATCACGAACCCGCCGCCGTGGAAGTAGACGACGACGGGCAACAGGGCGTCGCCGTAATCGGTTGGCGGCCAATAGATTCTGATGGCGATAGCACCGGCCGAACCGTCGATGGTGCGGTCCTCGACGCGCAATTCGGGGTGCACCGGCCGGCGCGGCAGATTGCGGAACCGCTGGCGCGCAGCCTCGATGCCGTCGTCGGTGGATAGCCGGAACGGAACCGCGTCGAGTACCTTCAGCAAGATGGGGTCGATAGGAGGTTTCTCGTCGGCTTTGTCAAAGCTGGGCATGGAGGTACCGTACGCACCCCGCGTGCTGGCTGGCTGCTGGGTGGCAGCCTGCTGGGCGGGCATCGGCTACGGCGTGTTCCTGACCGTGGTGGCGGTGCAGTCTGCGCCGGGAACCGAACTCACCGGTCATTGGGTGCTGCAGCCGCCGTTCAAGGCGTTGATGGCCGTGCTGCTGACCGTGGCCGCGTTCGCGCATCCCATCGTCAGCGAGCGGCGCTGGCTGATGCCGGCGATGGCGCTCTGCGCCACCGGCGACTGGTTACTCGCGATCCCGTGGTGGACGATGTCATTTGTCTTGGGGCTGGCGGCATTTCTGTGCGCGCACCTGTGCATCATGGGCGCGCTGGCTCCGTTGGTGGTCAAAGAGTCGGTGACGCGAACGCGCATCGCGGTGATGGCCGTGCTGTGCGTGACGGCGATCGCCCTGCTGGTGTGGTTCTGGCCGCACCTGGGTCAGGAGAACCTGACCATCCCGGTGACGGTGTACGTGGTGGTGCTGGCCGCGATGGCGTGCACGGCGATAGCGGCCCGGCTGCCGACGATCTGGGTGCCGGTGGGGGCGGTGTGCTTCATGGCATCGGACGCGATGATCGCGATCGGCCGGTTCATTTTGGGCAATGAGGCGCTGGCGGTGCCGATCTGGTGGCTGTACGCCGCGGCCCTGATCCTGATCACTGCGGGATTCTTCTTCGGTCGCGACGTTGCCGCCTCTGACAATGACCGCGAGCCTGTGCAGGGCTGACTGTCGGTGGCCGCCGCTAAAGTGTGGCCACGGACGGTAACAATGGTGGGTGACAACACTTTTTGCGACTCGAGCACGCGGTGAATACCGCGCGTTCACCCGTCGAAGTGGAACCGATCGCCCGGATCCTGCCGATGCTGTCGGTACCGCACCTGGATCGCGAATTCGACTACCTGGTCTCGGCTGAGCAGTCCGACGATGCCCAGCCGGGGGTTCGAGTGCGGGTCCGGTTCCACGGCCGCCTGGTCGACGGGTTCGTGCTGGAGCGCCGCAACGACACCGACCACGTCGGCAAGCTGGGCTGGCTCGATCGCGTCGTGTCCGCCGAACCGGTGCTCACCCCGGAGATCCGCCGGCTCATCGAGGCCGTCGCGGCGCGGTACGCCGGGACCCGTCCGGACGTGTTGCGGCTGGCCATCCCCGCCCGGCACGCCAGAGTGGAGCGGGAACCCACGGCGATCGGCCCGCCGCCGGACGTGGCGCCCGTCGACCCGTCCTGCTGGGCGGTGTACGGAAGCGGCGATCAGTTCCTGACCGCGCTGGCCGAGGTGCGGGCCGCGCGTGCCGTGTGGCAGGCACTGCCGGGGGAGCAGTGGGCGGACCGGTTCGCGGAGGCGGCCGCGCAGACGGTCCGCAGCGGGCGCGCGGCGCTGGCGATCGTGCCCGATCAGCGGGATCTGGACGCGCTGTGGCTGGCCGCGACCACCCGGATTGACCAGGACAGCGTGGTCGCGCTGTCCGCGGGCCTGGGACCGGCCGCGCGCTACCGGCGCTGGCTGGCGGCTTTGCGGGGTAAGGCGCGGCTGGTGATCGGCACGCGCAGTGCTGTTTTCGCACCGCTGGACGACTTGGGGCTGGTCATGGTCTGGTCCGACGCCGACGACAGCCTGGCCGAGCCGCGGGCGCCGTATCCGCATGCCCGCGAGGTCGCGATGCTGCGCGCGCATCAGGCGCGATGCGCCGCGCTGATCGGCGGCTACGCCCGCACCGCCGAGGCTCAGGCCCTGGTGCGCAGTGGCTGGGCCCACGACATCGTCGCGACGCGGCCGGTGGTGCGGGCCCGCACGCCGCGGGTGGTCGCCCTCGACGACTCCGGGTACGCCGACGAACGCGACCCGGCGGCGCGCACCGCGCGGATTCCGTCCATCGCGCTGCGCGCCGCGCGGTCGTCGCTTCAGGCGGGGGCGCCGGTGCTGATCCAGGTGCCGCGCCGCGGGTATGTACCGTCGCTGGCCTGCGGGCGGTGCCGCACCATAGCCCGGTGCCGGCATTGCACCGGGCCTCTCTCACTAGCCGGGTCGTTGCAGGAGCCCGGCCCCGGGGCGGTGTGCCGGTGGTGCGGACGCGCCGAGCCGGCGCTGCGGTGTGCCCGGTGCGGGTCGGAGGCGGTGCGCGCCGTGGTGGTCGGGGCCCGGCGCACCGCCGAGGAGCTGGGCCGCGCCTTTGCCGGTACGCAGGTCGTCACCTCGTCGGGCGACGCGATCGTGGCCGAGGTCGCCGCGCACCCCGCCCTGGTGGTCGCCACGCCGGGCGCCGAACCCCGCGCGGACGGGGGGTACGGCGCGGCGCTGCTGCTGGACACCTGGGCACTGCTGGGCCGTCAGGATCTGCGCGCCGCCGAGGATGCGCTGTGGCGCTGGATGAGTGCGGCGGCGCTGGTGCGGCCGCGCGGCGACGGCGGCGTGGTGACGGTGATCGCCGACTCCTCCATTCCCACCGTGCAATCGCTGATCCGCTGGGATCCGGTGGGCCACGCGGACGCCGAGCTGACGGCACGCAGCGAGGTCGGCCTGCCACCCGGTGTGCACATGGCGGCCATCGACGGCAGCGCCGACGCGGTGGCCGCACTGCTCGACGCGGCCGAATTGCCTTACGGCGCAGAACAACTCGGGCCGGTCGACCTGCCGCCCGGGGTGCGCCGGCCGCCGGGCACCCCGCCCGGCGTCCCGGTGATCAGGATGCTGGTGCGGGTGCGCCGGGAGCAGGGTCTGGAGTTGGCGGCCAGCCTGCGGCGCGGTGTCGGCGTGCTCAGCGCCCGGCAATCACACGAACCGGCGCGGGTACAGATCGACCCGCCGCAAATCGGTTAGCCCTACTTCGCTGCGTTCGTCGGGCGGGCAAACCAAGAACTGACAGCGGAGGGTGGCATCCCGCGATAGCGGCTGAAGTTCTCCGGTCGGCTGGGCCAATCGCCTACCGTAGCGATAGTGTTCATGAGCAATAGTTCCTTCCTACGGCATTCGTAGGCTGTCAACGGCCTCGGATAAGGGGAGCCACGATGTCCACGGAAAACACCATGGAAGCCGGCGAGTCGCTGGACGTGATCACCGACGCGTTGCTCACCGCGTCGCGGTTGCTGGTCAGCTTGTCGGCCCGGTCCATCGCGCAGGTCGACGAGAACATCACCATCGCGCAGTTCCGCACCCTGGTGATCCTGTCCAACCGGGGCCCGGTCAACCTGGCCACGCTGGCCAACTTGCTGGGCGTGCAACCGTCGGCCACCGGACGCATGGTCGACCGTCTCGTCGCCGCCGGGCTGATCGACCGTCTGCCGCACCCCACGTCTCGCCGTGAGCTGATCGCCGCCCTGACCAAACGAGGCCGCGAGGTGGTGCGTCGGGTCACCGCTTACCGGCGCGCCGAAATCGCCGCGATCGTGGAGAAGATGCCGGCGGCCGAGCGGCACGGGCTGGTGCGGGCCCTGACGGCCTTCACCGCGGCCGGCGGAGAGCCCGACGCCAACCTCGACATCGACCTATGAAGGGCCGCAAACCTTTTCGGCGGTGAAGAGTAGGTATTCCCACCGCATCGTGTCGCCGGCCAGATATTCCTCGGCCAGTTCGATCAGTTGCGCATCCAGCTCGGTGGCCAGCACCCGATTGCCGCCGATGTTGGCGTAGGCCTCGATCGTCGGGCCGTAGTGCTGCTTGAAGTACTCGTGAACGGCTGTGGCACAGTCGAATCGGTTGACCTCTAACATGCCCCGCACCGCTGCGACACGACGGATTCGGCCGCCGAGCAATCCGGCGACATAGCTTTCGCGTCCCCATAGGGCAGCCGGAGCGACGGCCGGCGAGAGACTCGGGCGGTAGGGCCGGATCGTCGCCAGCATCCGGCCGAAGAAACCTTGCGGGGTCCAGCTGATGACGCCGATCGTTCCACCGGGCCGGCAGACTCGGGCCAGTTCTCCGGCCGCCAGCCGGTGGTTGGGTGCGAATTGCACACCGATCGCCGACATCACGACGTCGAATTCGCCGTCGCCGAACGGCAGCGCGTGCGCGTTGGCTTCCCGGTAGTCCAGCGTGAGCCCTTGCGCCGCGGCTCGTGCCCGGGACCGCTCCAGCAGTTCCGGTGTGAGATCGGTGGACACGACGTCGGCGCCCGTTTTGGCGGCGGGTAGCGAGATATTGCCCGAGCCCGCGGCGACATCGAGCACCCGGACGCCGGGGCCAATGCCGGTGGCAGCGACCAGAATCGGGCCCAGGGGGGCCATCACCTCCTCGGCCATCAATGCATAGTCGCCCAGCGCCCACATGGCGCGGTGGGTGGCCGCAAGGTCTTCCGGGATGTTCACATCGAGCGTCATCAGTCCTCCTGGGTGTTCGGAACGAAGTTGCGCACCCGACGTCGTTGTCGTCGGCGGCGCCGGCCGCCGTGATTATGTCCGCTAGAAACAGTATGCATGCGCAATTATCTGTCCGCCAGTAACCGAGTGAACCGCGGTTCTTAGACTGTCCCGGTGCGTCTCGTCTTCGCCGGCACCCCCGAACCCGCGCTGCCCGCGCTGCGTCGCCTCATCGAGTCACCCCGCCACGAGGTCGTCGCCGTGCTGACCCGGCCCGACGCCGCGGCCGGGCGGCGCGGTAAGCCGGAGCCGTCGCCGGTGGCCCGCGAGGCAATCGACCACGGCATTGCCGTGCTACGCCCGCAACGCCCGAACTCGCCGGAGTTCGTCGCCGAACTGTCCGAGTTCGCCCCGGAGTGCTGCCCGGTGGTGGCCTACGGCGCGCTGCTGCGCGACGGGCTGCTCGCGGTGCCTCCGCACGGCTGGGTGAACCTGCACTTTTCGTTGCTGCCGGCCTGGCGCGGTGCGGCGCCCGTCCAGGCCGCGATCGCCGCGGGGGACGCGATCACCGGGGCGACGACGTTTCAGATCGAACCCAGCCTGGACTCCGGACCGGTGTACGGCGTCGTGACCGAGACGATTCGGCCGACGGATACCTCGGGCGATCTGCTTGAGCGACTTGCCATTTCGGGCGCGGCTCTGCTGTCGGCCACGCTGGACGGCATCGCCGACGGGACGCTGACCCCGCAACCGCAACCTTCCGACGGCGTCAGCATCGCGCCGAAGATCACCGTCGAGGAGGCCCGGGTGCGCTGGGATCTGCCGGCCGCGGTGGTCGAGCGCCGGATCCGCGCCGTCACACCCAACCCGGGGGCCTGGACGATGATCGGCGACCTGCGGATCAAACTGGGACCGGTGCAGATCGATACAGATGCTCCAGAGTCGTTGCCCCCCGGCGTCATTCACGTGGACCGCAAGAACGTGCGGGTCGGCACCGGCTCGCAACCGGTGCGGCTGGGCCAGCTTCAGCCGCCCGGCAAGAAACTCATGAACGCCGTCGACTGGGCGCGCGGCGCCCGCCTCGACGCCGCCGCGCGGGCCTCATGAGCCCGGCACCGAAACAGGGCCGGCCGCCCAGGAGGCGCAAGCCCTTGGATCCGGCTCGGGCCGCCACCTTTCAGGTGTTGCGAGCCGTCAGCGAGCGCGACGCCTACGCGAACCTGGCCCTGCCCGCGCTGCTGCGCGAGCGCGGCATCACCGGGCGCGACGCGGCGTTCGCCACCGAGCTGACCTACGGCACCTGCCGCACCCGGGGCCTGCTCGACGCGGTCATCGGCGCCGCCGCCGGACGTGCGCCGGAGGCGATCGACCCGGTGCTGCTCGACCTGCTGCGGATGGGCACCTACCAATTGCTGCGAACCCGGGTGGACGCGCACGCCGCGGTATCGACCACCGTCGAACAGGCGGGTATCGAATTCGATTCGGCGCGAGCCGGTTTCGTCAATGGTGTGTTGCGGACGATCTCCGGGCGAGACGAGAAGTCCTGGGTGGACGAGCTGGCCCCCGACCGGGCACGCGATCCGGTCGGCCACGCCGCGTTCGTGCATGCGCATCCGCGCTGGATCGCCCAGGCGTTCGCCGACGCACTGGGCGCCGACGCCGGTGAGCTCGAGGCGGTTCTGGCCAGCGACGACGCACGGCCCCAGGTGCACCTGGCCGCGCGCCCGGGCGTGCTCAGCGCGGCGGAACTGGCGGAGGCGGTCGGCGGCACCGTCGGCCGCTACTGCCCGTATGCGGTGTACCTGCCGGGTGGCGACCCCGGGCAGCTGGCGCCGGTGCGCGACGCGCAAGCGCTGGTTCAGGACGAGGGCAGTCAGTTGGTGGCCCGCGCGCTGACGCTGGCGCCGGTCGACGACGACACCGGCCGCTGGCTCGACCTGTGCGCGGGCCCCGGCGGCAAGACCGCGCTGCTGGCCGCTCTGGCCGTCGAGCGCGGCGCCCGGGTCACGGCGGTCGAGCCGTCGTCGGGGCGCGCGGACCTCGTCGTCGAGAACACCCGCGGCCTCGACGTCGACGTGCTGCGGGTCGACGGTCGCCGCAGTGGCCTCGAGCCCGGCTTCGACCGGGTGCTCGTCGACGTGCCCTGTACCGGGCTGGGCGCGCTGCGCCGCCGGCCGGAGGCCCGTTGGCGCCGGCAGCCGGCCGATGTCCCGGCGCTGGCCAAGCTGCAGCGTGAGCTGCTGGCGGCCGCGATCGCGCTGACCCGCCCCGGCGGTGTGGTGCTCTATTCGACCTGTTCGCCGCATCTGGCCGAAACCGTAGGGGTGGTGGCCGACGCACTGCGCCGTCATCCGGTCCAGGCGCTGGATACCTGGCCGCTGTTCGAGCCGGTCGAGGCGGGCCCCCCGTCTGCGCAAGGGCCGTACGTCCAGCTGTGGCCGCACCGGCACGGCACCGACGCGATGTTCGCCGCCGCGTTGCGCCGCGTAGCGGGGTAACGCCGCGCTGCGCCGCCGTCGGCACCCTCAGTAGTCTGGCGCACATGGCTGGCAGCACCGCTGGACCCCTGATAGCTCCGTCGATCCTGGCCGCCGATTTCGCCCGGCTCGCCGACGAGGCGGCGGCCGTGGTCGGCGCCGACTGGCTGCACGTCGATGTGATGGACAACCATTTCGTGCCCAACCTGACGATCGGGCTGCCGGTGGTGGAGAGCCTGTTGGCCGCCACGCGCATTCCGATGGACTGCCACTTGATGATCGAGAACCCGGACCGGTGGGCGCCCCCGTACGCCGAGGCCGGCGCCTACAACGTGACCTTCCACGCGGAGGCCACCGACAACCCGATCGGCGTGGCTCGCGACATCCGGGCCGCGGGCGCCAAGGCCGGAATCAGCGTGAAGCCGGGCACGCCGCTGGAGCCGTATCTGGAAATCCTGCCGCAGTTCGACACCTTGCTGATCATGTCGGTCGAGCCGGGCTTCGGCGGCCAGAGCTTTATCCCCGAGGTGCTGAGCAAGGTCCGCATCGTGCGCAAGATGGTCGACGCGGGGGAGTTGACGATCCTGGTCGAGATCGACGGCGGCATCAACGCCGACACGATCGAACAGGCGGCCGAGGCCGGGGTCGACTGCTTCGTCGCCGGTTCCGCGGTTTACGGCGCGCAGGACCCCGAGGGTGCGATCGAGGCGCTGCGCCGGCAGGCCGTCGCCGCGTCGCCGCATCTACGGCTGTGAGTGGCCAGCCTGTCGAAAGCCTGGACGCCGCAATGCGTTTGGCGATCGAACAGTCGTATCTGGTCAAGGGGGGCACCTATCCGAATCCTCCGGTCGGAGCGGTGATTCTGGATGCCGGCGGTCACATTGTCGGCGTCGGCGGTACCGAGCCGGCCGGTGGTGACCACGCCGAGGTGCTGGCGCTGCGCCGGGCCGGCGCCCTGGCGGTCGGCGGCACCGCGGTGGTCACGCTGGAGCCCTGCAACCACTACGGCAAGACACCGCCGTGCGTGAACGCGCTGATCGACGCCGGCGTGCGTACCGTCGTTTACGCCGTCACCGATCCAAACGAGATCGCCGCGGGCGGCGCGGCCCGGCTGTCGGAAGCGGGCGTGCAGGTGAGGTCCGCAGTGCTGGCCGACGAGGTCGCCGGCGGGCCGCTGCGCGAGTGGCTGCACAAGCAGCGGACCGGATTGCCGCATGTGACATGGAAATACGCCAGCAGCCTGGACGGTCGCAGTGCGGCCGCCGACGGCACCAGCCGGTGGATTTCCAGCGAGGCCGCCCGCTTGGACCTGCACCGCCGCCGCGCCGCCGCCGACGCGATCGTCGTCGGGACCGGCACCGTCCTGGCCGACGATCCGGCGTTGACCGCCCGGCTGCCCGACGGCGCGCTGGCCGCCAAGCAGCCGCTGCGCGTTGTAGTCGGTATGCGCGAAATACATTCCGAGGCAAAGGTTCTCAACGACGATTCGCGCACCATGGTGATTCGCACCCGCGATCCGCTGGAGGTGCTCAAGGCGCTCTCGGACCGCACCGACGTGCTGCTGGAGGGCGGTCCCACCCTGGCGAGCGCCTTCCTGCGGGCAGACGCGATCGACCGGATCCTGACCTACGTCGCCCCGATGCTGCTGGGTGGCCCCATCACCGCGGTCGGCGACGTCGGGGTGCCCACCATCGCGCGGGCGTTGCGGTGGCGCTTCGACGGCGCCGACCGGATCGGCCCGGATCTGCTGCTCAGCCTGGTGCCGCAGCGCAGCTAGCGCTCACCGAGCGCGACGGGTTCGGGCTCGGTCACTTCCGGCTCCTCGGCGTGCTCCTTGCGGCTGCCGAGCAGCAGGCCCAGCAGCGCGCCCACCACACAGATGACGACGGTGGCCGCGAAGATGTCGCCGTACATCAGCGCGAACGCCTTCAAGTACAAGGTGGCCTGCGCCGCGATTCGCTGCAGCAGCGACGCGTCGGGCGGGATCTGCGCGGTCAGTCCCGCGATGATCTGGTTGAACCGGTAGAGCCCCCAGGCGCTGAGCGCCGCGACGCCGATCAGCATGCCCGTCATCCGGGCCACCACCACCGCCGCCGACGCGATGCCGTGCTGGGCGGACGGCACCACCCGCAACGCGGCCGAGGTCAGCGGTCCGATCACCAGGCCGAGCCCCAGACCGGCCACCAGCAGGTCGGTGTGGATCAGCGGGAGACTGACCCCGAAGATGTCGTGATGCTGGGTCATCACGTCCATGCGCCAGTAGTGAATCAGCCAATAGCCGTAGGCCGCGATCAGCAGCCCGATGAAGGTCATTGCCCGGTCGCCGATCCGGGTCGCGAGGAATCCGCCCAGCACTGCCCCGATCGGCAGCGCGATCAGGAACCACAGCAGCAGGCCGGCGGCCTGTGACTGCGACATTTGCAGCACCCCCTGGCCGAACAGCTCGACGTTGACCAGGGTCACCATCAGCGCGGCGCCCGCGGCCACCGACGCGCCGAGCGAGGCCAGGAACGGCCGGAAGTGCACCCCGCTGGGTTCGATCAGCCGGGTGCGCGAGAAGCGCTCCCAGAGGATGAACACCACCCCGACCACCACGGCGCCGATCACCAGCGGCAGCCCGTAGCTGGGCAGGATCGTCTTGCCGTCGGGCGCCGGGTTGTAGAGCCCGATGACTGCCAGGCCCAGCGCGACGGCCAGCAGCACACCGCCGACCACGTCGACCTTTTCCGGCTCCTCGGCGCGCTGGTGGGCCGGCAGGCTGAACTGGATCATCACCATCGCGATCAAGGTCAGCGGCACGTTGATCCAGAACACGTAGCGCCAGTCATGGAACAACCAGACGATGAAGATCCCGTAGAGCGGACCGAGCACGCTGCCGAGCTCCTGCGCGGCACCGATGCCGCCCAGCACGCTGGCGCGGTTGCGTTGCGCCCACAAATCGGCGCCGAGGGCCAGCGTGACCGGCAACAGCGCACCGCTGGCGATGCCTTGGACGGTGCGGCCGGCGACCAGCAGGTGGAAATCTCCCCAATGCCCGGCCAACGCGGTGATCACCGAGCCGACGATGAACAGCGCCAGGCTGATCTGCAGCACCAGTTTGCGGCCGAAGCGGTCGGAGGCCCGCCCCAGCAGCGGCATCGCCGCGATGTAGCCGAGCAGGTACATCGTGATGATCCAGGTGATGCGCTGCAGCTGGTTCACCGGGATATGAACGTCGCTCATGATGTCGCGCATGATCGTGACGACGACGTAGGCGTCCAGGGCGCCCAGCAGTACGGCGAGGCTGCCGGCGCTGATCGCGATTCCGCGTCCTGCTCGCATGCTCATCAGCTCACCGGAGGCTTGGTGACGGTGACCGGCTTGCCCCAGTCCGACAGCGTGATCTGGACGGAATTGCCCTGGCTCTTCTGCAAGTTCGCCTGGACCAGCTGATGGTCACCACTTTCCTGAATCCAGACGGTGGCCGGTAGCGGCTGGCTCGCGCTCATGCTGGGGATGACTTTGTTCACCGCATCCGGGGCGACATTTCCGCTGATCTTGATCGTGGTCTGGCCGTTGATCGTCTCGCGGTCCTCGGCCTTGGCGTTGGTGAAGTTCGCCAGCACGTTGGCCAGACCGTTGTCCGGGCTCAGCAGCACCGAGACGTCGTAGACATCGGAGGCCTTGCCGAAGTCGCTCCACTTGTTCGGCGTGAGCGTGGCGTACAACACCGAGTCGTAGACGACGAAGTTGGCGTCGATGTCGGAGCCCGCCATCGACAGCTGCGCATTCCCCGACGCGGCGGTGCTCGGGACGGTGGTCAGGTCGCCGGTGAGCTGCTTGATCGGTAGTCCGGGAATCTTGCCCTGCGTCGACAGCACCAGGTGCACGCTCTTGACGGTCTTGGTGACGTCGGCGGACTGCTTGACGAGAGTCGTGGCGTCGGGCAACGGGCCGCCGCTGGGCTTCGACCCCGACGAGCAGCCCGCGATCAAGGCGGTGGCGAGGGTCAGGGAAGCGAGGACGGCCGTGAGACGGCGGCGTGTCTGCATACCGTGCATCGTAGAGGAGCGGGGTGAGCGGACTGCCGCACGCGGGGTGTCCCCGAGCCCGCGACGAGGGCGTTTCGCGTGTCGGTCGTGGCCGCTCACCAGGCAAAGCACCGGCGAATTAGCCTGGTGGAATGTTCACCGGAATTGTCGAGGAACTCGGAGAGGTCACCGGCCGCGACGTGCTTGCCGACGCCGCCCGCCTGACCATCCGCGGGCCCGTCGTCACGGCCGACGCCGGCCACGGGGATTCGATCGCGGTCAACGGCGTGTGCCTGACGGTCGTCGAGTTGCTCGCCGATGGCCAATTCACCGCCGACGTGATGGCCGAGACGCTGGACCGGTCCAACCTGGGCGGTCTGCGGGTCGGCAAGCGGGTCAACCTGGAGCGGGCCGCCGCGGTCAACAGCCGGCTCGGCGGGCACATCGTGCAGGGCCACGTCGACGGCACCGGCCAAGTGGTGGCCCGCACGCCGTCGGAGCACTGGGAAGTGGTGCGTATCGAGGTTCCCGCGACGGTGGCCCGCTATGTCGTGGAGAAAGGGTCGATCACCGTCGACGGGATTTCGCTGACGGTTTCCGGGCTCGGCACCCAACCGCGCGACTGGTTCGAGGTATCGCTGATCCCGACCACACGGGAAATGACCACCCTCGGCGCAGCCCCGGTCGGCACCGAGGTGAACCTGGAAGTCGACGTGATCGCGAAATATGTGGAGCGGTTGATGACGGCGAGAAACCAATGAGGATCGCCGCCGCGATCGGCGCCGGCGCCGTGCTGTGCATGGCGTCGGTGTGGGGGAGTGCTGACGCGTACGCCAACGCGAACCAGGAACAACAGGCGTGTGCGCTGATGGACGATCCCGCCGGGCACGATTTGGGCTACCAGCCCGCCGAATATGCCTTCATGGTGTTGCGCGGCCAGATGACGGCCGGCGACGCGCGGAACGTGATCGCGCTGGCGACCCAGGACTTCTGCCCCAATCACGTCATCGATCTGCCGGCCAGCTGGCGCTAACAGTCAAAACCGTTCTGCTGCAAGCGGATTAGCGGGCCGGGGTGGTCGCTGCAACGCCATTGAGGGCGGGGCGACTCGCTCGCCGGGTGCCGTTTATCGGTGAGTCGTCGGGTAGCGATGGCTGGAGCCCGAAGATTGCATTTTGGTAACAATAGTCACGATCCCACTACACCATGGCGACACGCCTGTTCTAAATCCCCACGCAGCCGTTTGCAGGTCCATACTCATCGCATAGGCCGGCCGCCTTTTCAACGCGAAGGAGCTGCAGAAATGTCCGTCGAAAGGTTGGCCGAGGCCGTCTACGAAGACCTCGCATTCGAAGCCGTAGCGACCCTTGCCGGCCGCAAGGCAGAAGCGCAATCGCGAGCGGTGTGGAGCAAGGAAGTCAACGACACCACGCTGACGATCGTCGAGCACCGGGTGCGCGATTACACCAGTTACGAGTTGGTCGGTGACGACGGGCGCGATGTGTCGCTCGGGCGGTTTTCCAGTTACCCCGCCGCCACCGCCGCGGTGAGCAAGTGGACGCACTTCATCGAGGCCGGCGGTTCGGTCGGCCGGTGGCTGGCCCACTACGCGGTCGATTGTGGTGGCGGCGTGGTGATCCAGATGCCGGTGAGACGCACCGTTTAGCAGTTCCGGAGCAGGTCTTAGCCCGGCCGCTTGTGCACTGACGGCGTCGAGTGTGCACTCAGGGTGGCGACACGCCGAGACATCCCGCCGCCGGTGCACACCGCAAACCGTGAATGCACACGCGTTGCCCGTCTGAGACCTTGCGGGAATATCGATCCTCGTGCGCTCAACAATTCCGGTAAGAATCGTCACACCGCGCGTGCTCCGCGAGACGCGCCGGTACCCGGTCGTCGCAGGTCAGAGCGGGCGCTGACAAGGCCGAAGCCTGGTTTACGCAGGCACGACGGCACATGCTCGCCGCCACCGCCGCAATGTCAGGCGAATTCGCGCGGTCACTATCCACGGGGTGCCCGAAGAAGTGGCAATAACCCTGCGCCCCGCGTGGTTCATACTTGATGCAATGCGCGGGCTTCGCGTGTTGCTCGGCACGACAGCAAGGCAGCACAGATGACGAGGTTGGACTCCGTCGAGAGGGCGGTTGCCGACATCGCGGCCGGTAAGGCCGTCGTCGTCATCGATGACGAGGAACGTGAGAACGAGGGCGACCTGATCTTCGCGGCCGAGAAGGCGACGCCGGAGATGGTGGCGTTCATGGTGCGCTACACCTCGGGTTACCTGTGCGTCCCGCTGGACGGCGCGATCTGCGACAAGCTGGGCCTGCTGCCGATGTACGCGCTCAACCAGGACAAGCACGGGACCGCCTACACCGTCACCGTCGATGCAAGAAACGGTGTGGGCACCGGGATTTCGGCGTCCGACCGCGCCACCACGATGCGGTTGCTGGCCGATCCCGGCAGCGTCGCCGAAGACTTCACCCGCCCCGGCCATGTGGTTCCGCTGCGCGCCAAGGACGGCGGCGTGCTGCGCCGGCCCGGCCACACCGAGGCCGCCGTCGACCTGGCCCGGATGGCGGGCCTGCAACCCGCCGGTGCGATCTGCGAAATCGTCAGCCAGAAGGACGAGGGCTCGATGGCCCAGACCGACGAGTTGCGCGTGTTCGCCGACGAACACGACCTCGCGCTGATCACCATCGCCGACATCATCGAATGGCGGCGCAAGCACGAAAAGCACATCGAGCGGATCGCCGAGGCACGCATCCCGACCCGGCACGGCGAGTTCCGCGCCATCGGGTACGCCAGCATTTACGAGGAAGTCGAACACGTCGCCCTGGTCCGTGGTGACATCGCCGGGCCCAGCGGCGAGGGCGACGACGTATTGGTGCGGGTGCACTCCGAGTGCCTGACCGGTGACGTGTTTGGCTCACGGCGATGCGATTGCGGACCCCAGCTCGACGCGGCGATGGCGATGGTCGCGCGCGAGGGCCGCGGCGTGGTGCTCTACATGCGCGGCCACGAGGGCCGCGGCATCGGCCTGATGCACAAACTGCAGGCCTACCAGCTGCAGGACGCCGGCGAAGACACCGTGGACGCCAACCTCAAACTCGGATTACCCGCCGACGCCAGGGATTACGGAATCGGCGCGCAGATCCTGTGCGACCTCGGCGTGCGGTCGATGCGGCTGCTGACCAACAATCCGGCCAAGCGGGTTGGGCTGGACGGCTACGGGCTGCACATCATCGAGCGCGTCTCGCTGCCGGTGCGGGCCAATGCCGAGAACATTCGCTACCTGATGACCAAACGCGACAAGATGGGACACGATTTGGCCGGGCTGGACGACTTCCACGAATCCGTCCATCTGCCAGGCGAATTCGGCGGTGCTTTATGAGCGGAGGCGGCGAGCCGGAAGTCAAAGCACTCGACGCCTCCGATCTTCGCCTCGGCATTGTCGCGAGCTCGTGGCACGGACCCATTTGCGACGCACTGCTTGCCGGCGCCCGCAAGGTGGCCGCGGACTCGGGCGTGGTCAATCCGACGGTGGTCCGGGTGCACGGGGCGGTGGAACTTCCGGTGGTGGCTCAGGAGCTGGCCCGCAACCACGATGCCGTCATCGCCCTCGGTGTCGTCATCCGCGGCGCCACACCACATTTCGAGTACGTCTGCGATGCGGTAACCCAAGGTCTGACCCGGGTCTCGCTGGACGCCGCCACGCCGGTCGGCAACGGTGTGCTCACCACCAACACCGAGGAGCAGGCCATGGACCGGGCCGGGCTGCCGTCGTCGGCGGAGGACAAGGGCGCTCAGGCGGCCGGGGCCGCGCTGACCGCCGCGCTGACGTTGCGTGACCTGCGCGCTCGGTCGTGAGCCGGCTGTCGTCCCAGCAGGAATGGGATGTTGAATTACGTCCGCATTGGACGCCGCTATTCGCCTACGGCGCAGCATTTCTGGTTGCGGTGGCGCATATCGCCGGCGGCCTGCTGCTCAAGATGGGCTCCAGCGGAGTGGTCTTCCAAACCGCCGACCAGGTCGCGATGGCGGTGCTGGGACTGGTGATCGCCGCCCTCATCCTCTTGTTCACCCGGCCCCGGTTACGCGTCGGGCCCGCCGGACTCTCGGTGCGAAACCTGTTGGGAGACAGGCTAGTAGGTTGGTCAGAGCTGGTCGATGTGTCGTTTCCGGCCGGCAGCCGCTGGGCTCATATCGACCTGCCCGACGACGAGTACATCCCGGTGATGGCGATCCAGGCCGTCGACAAGGACCGCGCCGTGGCCGCGATGGATTCGGTGCGGTCGCTGCTGGCCCGCTATCGGCCTGACCTGCGCGCGCACTGAACAACGAGAGCGACGACATTGTCGTAGGATCGCCCGATGGCACGTCAACTGCGGGGGGCCGTCGCATCGTTGCTGATCGCGATGACAATGTGCGCGTGCACCACCTCGGTCAGCGGCCGTGCGATTCGGGCTCCCCAGCAATCCACACCGGGCGGTACGACGTCCGCCTCCCCGTCGCCCGCGGGGATTCCGGCACGCGACTTGCTCCTGCAGGACGGCGAGACCATGCCGTTCGGTGTAGCGAGCGCGGTTGCGGTGGGCGACACGTACTTCACCAGCGTGCAGCCGCCCGAATGCTCCGCTGCGCTGCTGTTCAAGGGTTCGCCGCTGCGCCCGCCCCGCTCCACGGACCACGCCGAATCGGAGTACAAGTTCAGCGGGCCCGCGCTCTACGCCGAATCCGCCGATGTGTACGACACGAAGTTGAACTCCCACGACGTCGTGTGGAAGGGCTTCGGTGCGGTGTCGAAGTGCCACGGCGACGCCATCGGCCATTCGTCGCTCGGCGATTTCCGCCCGATGCGGCTCGGTTCTTTCGGCACGCCGTCGAGCGGCATCCTGGTGTGGACCATGACCCGCCCGGACTGGACCTGCAATTACGGGCTGGTCGTGGTGCCGCGCATCGCGCTGCTGCTCTCGGCCTGCGACGCCACCCCCGGCTTCCCAATGGCCGACTGGGCAGCGAAACGGCGAGCGCAGCTAGACAGCCGACCTGCCTAAAACAGAGGTCAGTAGTTCTTGCAGCTGATCATCATCTGCCGGAAGATCGGGAACGCCTGGTCGGCTCCCGGGTTGTTCTGGATTGCCTTCAGCAGGTTCACCCGCTGGTCCGGCGTCGATGCCATGAACTGCTGCAGGAATTGCTGGTTCGGCGGCGACTGGTCCAGGTACTGAGCGGCCATCGGGTTTTCCGCGTGCACCGCCCGCATCGCCTGGTCATACGTGCAGGTCGTGTTCACCATCGGGCCGATGTCGGGAGTGGCCGATGCAATCCCCGCCCCGGCGCTCAACGACAATGCCAGGCACCCAACCCCTACGGCCAGCCCGGCCAACGGTCGTTTGCTCATTTGTAAGCTCCCTCCAGCTGTTGCCACCCACTGTAGCGTCACAAGCTAACCGTTTGCTTAGCCCGAACCGGGTGCTCCCAAACCGGCAGGCGCGTTCGCGGCGGGCGAAAAGCAGTCGATTTGCGCCACGCGATCCCGATCCGCCGCGGCCCGTTTCGCGGCTACTAGCCTGGATACGTGCCAGATCCCGCCACTTATCGTCCCGCTCCCGGATCCATTCCGGTCGAGCCGGGCGTCTACCGGTTCCGGGACACGCACGGGCGGGTGATTTACGTCGGCAAGGCCAAGAGCCTGCGCAGCCGGTTGACGTCATACTTCGCCGACGTCGCGAATCTGCACCCGCGCACCCGGCAGATGGTGACCACCGCGGCCAAGGTCGAGTGGACGGTGGTCAACACCGAAGTCGAGGCGTTGCAGCTGGAATACAACTGGATCAAGGAATTCGATCCACGTTTCAACGTCCGTTACCGCGACGACAAGTCCTACCCGGTGCTGGCCGTGACCCTCAACGAGGAATTTCCCCGGCTGATGGTCTATCGCGGCCCGCGCCGTAAGGGGGTTCGCTATTTCGGCCCGTACTCGCACGCCTGGGCGATCCGGGAGACGCTGGATCTGCTGACCCGGGTGTTCCCGGCGCGGACCTGCTCCGGCGGAGTATTCAAGCGGCACAAGCAGATCGACCGTCCTTGTCTGCTCGGCTACATCGACAAATGCTCGGCCCCCTGCATCGGCAGGGTGAGCGAGGAGCAACACCGCCAGATCGTCACCGACTTCTGCGACTTCCTGTCCGGCAAGACCGACCGGTTTGCCCGTGAGCTGGAACAGCAGATGCACGCCGCCTCCGAGCAGCTCGACTTCGAACGCGCGGCACGGCTCCGCGACGACATCGGCGCACTCAAGCGGGCGATGGAGAAGCAGGCCGTGGTGCTGGGTGACGGCACCGACGCCGACGTGGTGGCATTCGCCGACGACGAGCTCGAGGCGGCGGTGCAGGTGTTCCACGTCCGCGGCGGACGGGTCCGCGGTCAGCGCGGTTGGATCGTTGAAAAGGCTTCTGACCCAGGCGATTCCGGCGAAGAGCAGTTGGTCGAGCAATTCCTGACGCAGTTCTACGGCGACCAGGCGGAACTGGACGGTGCGGCCGACGAGTCCGTCAATCCCGTTCCGCGCGAGGTGCTGGTGCCGTGCCTGCCGTCCAACGCGGGGGAGCTGGCCAGCTGGTTGTCCGGGCTGCGTGGCTCGCGGGTCGTGCTGCGGGTACCGCGTCGCGGCGACAAGCGGGCACTGGCCGAGACCGTGCAACGCAACGCGAAAGAAGCACTGCAGCAACACAAGCTGAAGCGAGCCGGGGACTTCAACGCCAGATCCGCGGCGCTGCAGAACATTCAGGACGCGCTGGGGCTGGCCGACGCACCGCTGCGGATCGAGTGTGTCGACATCAGCCATGTCCAGGGCACCGACGTGGTGGGTTCGCTGGTGGTTTTCGAGGACGGCCTGCCGCGCAAGTCGGATTACCGTCACTTCGGAATCCGGGAAGCCGCCGGGCAGGGGCGCTCCGACGACGTCGCATCCATCGCCGAGGTGACCCGGCGCCGCTTCCTGCGCCACCTGAGTGACCAAAGCGACCCGAATATGCTTTCCCCGGAAGGCAAATCACGCCGGTTCGCCTATCCGCCCAACCTGTATGTCGTGGATGGCGGGGCGCCGCAAGTCAACGCGGCCAGCGCCGTGCTCGAAGAGCTCGGGATCACCGACGTCGCGGTGATCGGACTGGCCAAACGGCTGGAAGAGGTGTGGGTGCCCTCGGAGCCGGATCCGGTCATCATGCCGCGCAACAGCGAGGGACTTTATTTGCTGCAGCGCATCCGTGACGAGGCGCACCGGTTCGCGATCACTTACCATCGCAGCAAGAGATCCAAGCGAATGACCGCCTCAGCGCTGGATTCGGTGCCAGGATTGGGAGAACATCGTCGCAAGGCGCTGGTCACTCACTTCGGATCGATAGCCCGCCTCAAGGAGGCCACCGTCGACCAGATCACCGCCGTGCCGGGAATCGGCGTGGCAACGGCCACGGCCGTCCTCGAGGCGCTACGACCGGCCGAGCAAGCCGAACCGGCCGAGCAACCCGGAGCCTCGGCATGACCAGTCACGACAGCGAGCAGCGATCCGTGCGCGGGGGCGACGGCCACCCGGGTGACACCGCCGGGATCGACGTCGTTCTGGTCACCGGGTTGTCCGGCGCCGGGCGGGGTACCGCGGCCAAGGTGCTCGAGGACCTCGGCTGGTATGTCGCCGACAACCTGCCGCCCCAGCTGATCACCCGGATGGTGGATTTCGGGCTGGCGGCCGGCTCGCGGATCACCCAGCTCGCCGTCGTGATGGACGTGCGGTCGCGCGGATTCACCGGCGACCTCGACGAGGTCCGCAACGAATTGGCCACCCGCAACATCAATCCGCGGGTGGTGTTCATGGAAGCCTCCGACGACATGTTGGTGCGCCGCTACGAACAGAACCGCCGCAGCCACCCGCTGCAGGGTCAGCAGACGCTGGCCGAGGGCATCGCGGCCGAGCGCCGGATGCTGGCACCGGTGCGCGCCACCGCGGATCTGATCATCGACACGTCCACCCTGTCGGTGCGCAGCCTGCGGGAAAGCATCGAGCGTGCCTTCGGCGGGGACGCGGGCACGTCGACGAGCGTCACCGTCGAGTCGTTCGGCTTCAAGTACGGCTTGCCGATGGACGCCGACATGGTGATGGATGTGCGGTTTCTGCCGAACCCGCACTGGGTCGACGAATTGCGGCCACACACCGGCCAGCACCCCGCCGTGCGTGACTACGTGTTGGGCCAACCGGGGGCGGCGGAGTTTCTCGACGCTTACCATCGACTGCTATCTCTGGTTGTCGACGGCTACCGCCGGGAGGGCAAGCGCTACATGACGGTCGCGATCGGCTGCACCGGCGGCAAACATCGCAGCGTGGCGATCGCGGAGGCGTTGATGCGGTTGCTGAGGGCCGACGAGCAACTGTCGGTGCGGGTGCTGCACCGGGATCTGGGCCGCGAATGAGTCCACCACAGAGCGAGGGCATCGTCGCGCTGGGCGGTGGACACGGCTTGTATGCGACGTTGTCGGCGGCGCGCCGGCTGACGCCCTACGTCACCGCCGTGGTGACCGTCGCCGACGACGGCGGCTCGTCGGGCCGGCTGCGCAGCGAATTGGACGTGGTGCCGCCGGGCGATTTGCGAATGGCGTTGGCGGCGTTGGCATCTGACAGTCCGTATGGGCGACTGTGGGCGACCATCCTGCAACACCGATTCGGCGGCAGTGGGGCCCTGGCCGGACATCCGATCGGCAATCTGCTGCTGGCCGGCCTGTCCGAGGTGCTGGCCGATCCGGTCGCGGCCCTCGACGAGCTGGGGCGCATCCTCGGCGTCAAGGGCCGCGTGCTGCCGATGTGCCCGATCGCGCTGCAGATCGAGGCCGACGTGTCCGGCCTGGAGGCCGACCCGCGGATGTTCCGGGTGATTCGCGGTCAGGTCGCGATCGCGACCACACCGGGCAAGGTGCGCCGGGTGCGGCTGCTGCCGCCGGACCCGCCGGCGACCCGGCAGGCCGTGGACGCGATCATGGCCGCCGACTTGGTGGTGCTGGGGCCCGGCTCCTGGTTCACCAGCGTGATCCCGCACGTGCTGGTTCCCGGTCTGGTCGCGGCGTTGCGCGCCACCTCGGCGCGGCGCGCCCTGGTGCTGAATCTGGTGGCCGAACCGGGCGAGACGGCCGGGTTCTCGGTGGAGCGCCATCTGCACGTATTGGCCCAGCACGCCCCCGGGTTCACCGTCAACGACATCATCATCGACGCCGATCGGGTGCCCAGTGAGCGCGAACGCGAGCAGCTGCGCCGCACCGCGACACTGCTCAAGGCCGAGGTCCACTTCGCCGACGTGTCCCGACCTGGTACACCTTTACATGATCCGGGCAAGCTAGCGGCGGCCCTGGACGGGGTCCGAACGGGCCGCACGGGTCCGGCAGCGCCTTCGGCGAAGGCCACCGCGGAGATTCGGGTCGACGGAGAAAGTTCAACGACGGGCGTGAACGGACCAGCTGGCAGCGGACCAAGGGGTGACGACGCGTGGCGATGACGACCGAAGTCAAGGACGAGTTGAGCCGCTTGGTAGTGAAATCGGTCAGCGCGCGTCGAGCCGAGGTCACCTCCTTGCTGCGCTTCGCCGGTGGGTTGCACATCGTGGGTGGCCGAGTGGTCGTCGAGGCCGAGGTGGACCTGGGCAACATCGCCCGCCGGTTGCGCAAGGACATCTTCGACCTCTACGGCTACAACGCGGTCGTGCATGTGTTGTCGGCCAGCGGGATTCGCAAGAGCACGCGGTACGTGCTGCGGGTGGCCAACGACGGCGAGGCGCTGGCCCGCCAGACCGGGCTGCTCGACATGCGGGGGCGTCCGGTGCGCGGCCTGCCGGCCCAGGTGGTCGGCGGCAGCATCGGGGACGCCGAAGCCGCGTGGCGCGGCGCTTTTTTGGCCCACGGATCGCTGACCGAGCCCGGGCGTTCGTCCGCGCTGGAGGTCAGCTGCCCGGGCCCGGAGGCGGCGCTGGCGTTGGTGGGCGCGGCGCGGCGGCTCGGCGTCAGCGCCAAGGCCCGCGAGGTGCGCGGCGCCGACCGCGTGGTGGTGCGCGACGGCGAAGCGATCGGCGCGCTGCTGACCCGGATGGGCGCCCAGGACACCCGGCTGGTCTGGGAGGAACGCCGGATGCGCCGCGAGGTGCGGGCGACGGCGAACCGGCTGGCCAACTTCGACGACGCCAACCTGCGTCGCTCGGCTCGGGCCGCGGTCGCCGCGGCCGCCCGGGTGGAGCGTGCCCTGGAGATCCTCGGCGACACCGTGCCCGACCACCTGGCCACGGCCGGCAAGCTGCGCGTGGAGCACCGGCAGGCCTCGCTGGAGGAGCTGGGCCGGCTTGCCGACCCGCCGATGACGAAAGACGCTGTGGCGGGCCGTATTCGGCGATTGCTGTCGATGGCCGACCGCAAGGCGAAGGTCGAAGGCATCCCCGACACCGAGTCGGCCGTGACCCCCGACCTCTTGGAGGATGCTTAACTAGCTGCGACCGGGGGCACCTCCCAGCCGCGCAGCGGCGAGGGGGAGGCGGGGGAAACGGGGGCGCGCGATGGGTTTGTTGGCGATTGCTCGACTTGGTTTGCCGGCGAGGACTACGGTCATCGCATGAAGCGGCTTTCAAGCGTTGATGCGGCATTTTGGTCTGCGGAAACTGCGGGCTGGCACATGCATGTCGGTGCGCTGGCGCTGTGCGATCCCAGCGGCGCGCCGGACTACAGCTTTCAGCGACTTCGGGAACTGCTGATCGAGCGGCTGCCCGAACTGCCGCAGTTGCGCTGGCGCGTCACCGGAGCGCCACTCGGGCTGGACCGGCCGTGGTTCGTCGAAGACGAGGACCTCGACGTCGACTTCCATCTGCGCCGCATCGCGGTTCCCGCTCCCGGCGGTCGCCGCGAGCTGGAGGAACTGGTCGGCCGGCTGATGTCCTACAAGCTGGACCGGGCGCGCCCGCTCTGGGAGCTGTGGGTGATCGAGGGCGTCGAGGGCGGCCGGGTCGCGACGCTGACCAAGATGCACCACGCGATTGTCGACGGGGTCTCCGGCGCCGGGCTGGGTGAAATCCTGTTGGACGTCACCCCGGAACCGCGCCCGCCGCAACAGGAGACGGTGGGGTCGTTGGTCGGAGCCAAGATCCCGGGCATCGAGCGGCGGGCGGTGGGCGCGCTGATCAACGTCGGCGTCAAGACGCCGTTCCGGATCGCGCGGCTGGTGGAGCAGACGGTGCGCCAGCAGGTCGCCGCGCTGGGTCTGGCCAGCAGGCCGCCGCGGTTCTTCGAGGCGCCCAAGACCCGATTCAACGCACCCGTCTCGCCGCACCGGCGGGTCACCGGTGCGCGCGTCGAGCTGGCCCGTGCCAAGGCGGTCAAGGATGCCTACGGCGTCAAGCTCAACGACGTCGTGCTGGCGCTGGTGGCCGGCGCCGCCCGCGAATATCTACAGAAACGCGGTGAGCTGCCGGGCAAACCGCTGATCGCCCAGATCCCGGTCTCCACCCGCACCGACGCGGATAAGGACGACGTCGGCAACAAGATCAGCTCGATGACGGCCTCGCTTGCCACCGACATCGATGATCCCGCCGCGCGGTTGCGGGCCATCCACGAAAGTACGCAGAGCGCCAAGGAAATGGCCGAGGCGCTGTCGGCGCATCAGATCATGGGACTCACCGAGACGACCCCGCCCGGCCTGCTGCAGCTGGCCGCGCGCGCGTACACGGCCACCGGTCTGTCGCGAAACCTGGCTCCGCTCAACCTGGTCGTGTCGAATGTTCCCGGTCCGCCGATGCCGCTGTACATGGCCGGCGCGAAGCTGCAATCGCTGGTGCCGCTTGGCCCGCCGGTGATGGATATCGCGCTCAACATCACCTGCTTCTCCTACACGGACTACTTGGACTTCGGTTTCGTGACGACGCCGGAGGTGGCCAACGACATCGATGACATGGCCGATGCGATCGAACCGGCGCTGACCGAACTCGAAAAAGCGATCGACCGAGGCTAGTCGCGGGGCAGGTAGTTCGTGGCGTACACCCAGGACAAGAACCGCGCCACGGCTTCGGCCGACTTGTGCGCCCGCGGGGAACCGAAGATGTCGAAAGCGTGCTGGGCGTTGGGTAATTCGGCGTAGGCGACGGGTGACTTCGACACCGCCCGTAACTCCTCGACGAACTCGCGTGATTCGGCCACCGGGATGAGTGAGTCGTCGGTGCCGTGCAGCACGAAAAACGGTGGTGCGTCGGCCCGTACATAGCGGATCGGTGACGCATCGAAATAGATGTGCGAGTGGGTGCTGAGTTTGCGCTTGACCACTAATCTTTCCAGCACCTCGATGAACTCGGCGCGCCCGGGCTCATCGGAGGAATACCAGTCGTAACGTCCGTAGAACGGCACCGCGGCCGCCACCGACGTGTCGGCATCCTCGAAGCCGGGCTGGAATTTGGGGTCGTTCGGAGTCAGGGCCGCCAGCGCCGACAGATGGCCGCCGGCCGAACCGCCGCTGATGGCAACGAAATTCGGGTCACCGCCGTAGGCCGCGATGTTCTCCTTGACCCATGCCAATGCGCGCTTGACGTCGACGATATGGTCGGGCCACGTGTACCGCGGAGCGACGCGATAGTTCATCGACACGCAGATCCAGCCGCGCGAAACCAGGTGACTCATCAAGGGATACGCCTGCGGGCGACGCCACCCGATCATCCACGCGCCGCCGGGCACCTGCAGCAGCACCGGCGCCTTGCCGTCGCGCGGCAGGTCGCGGCGGCGCCAGACGTCGGCCAGGTTGGAGCGTCCGTGCGGGCCGTAGCGCACGATGTTCTCTTTCTCCACGAAGCGACGCCGCGCCCCGGTGGTGCGCAGGGGCGGGTTGCGCCGGCCCCGGCGGGTGGGCTCGGCGGGCAGCGCCTTGAGTTCTTCGGTGTAGTCGGCACCGAGCTGGTCGGTCAGGCTGGCCTCCAGCACGGGGCCCGGTGTCGTGGCCCCCCGGTAGCCGATCACTGCCAGGATCGCCCAGGACGCGGCCGTCAACGCCAGCGCCGCTTTGCCTTTCGGTCCGTCGAAGTCCCCGCGGCGGGCGCGACGCGCGGCATCCAGCATGGAGGCGCCGGCGTACAGGCCGGGTACTTCCGAGGTCGGCCAGCCGAACCAGAACACCGCGACCGAGGCGTAGGGATTGCGGCTGACCGGATGGAATCCGTTGGCGGCGTTGAGTAACTCGACGGCCGCGCGCAGCAGCGGCCTTCTTCTGAAGGCGCGCATCAGCCCCCCGCCCGTGATTGCAGTTCGGCCCGCAAAATTTTGCCGGTGCTGCCGCGGGGCAGCTCGTCGAGAACCGAAATCTCGCGCGGCACTTTATAGTTGGCGAGATTGTCGCGAACGTGTTGTTTGAGCGTCTCGGGCGTGGCGGCCGAGCCGGGGCGCAGCACCACGAAGGCCGCCAGTCGCTGGCCGTACTGCTCATCGTCCACGCCGATCACCGCGGCCTCGGCCACTTCCGGGTGCGCGGCAAGCGTCTTCTCCACCTCGATCGGGTAGATGTTCTCGCCGCCGGACACGATCATCTCGTCGTCGCGGCCGACGACGAACAGCCGCCCAGCCTCGTCGAGATAGCCGACGTCGCCCGACGACATGAAGCCGGCGTGGAAAGCTTTTCCTTTGCCGGCCGAGCCCTCCGTGTAGCCGTCGAACTGGGTGTCGTTGCGCACGTAGATGGTGCCGACCTCGCCGGTGGGCAGCTCATTGAATTCCGGGTCCAGGATTCGGATCTCGGTTCCGCCGGCCGGCTTGCCCGCGGTGTCGGGCGCGGCGCGCAGATCCTCCGGTGTGGCCGTCGCGATCATGCCCGCCTCGGTCGCGTTGTAGTTGTTGTAGATCACGTCGCCGAACTGATCCATGAACGCGATGACCACGTCGGGCCGCATTCGCGAACCTGACGCCGCTGCGAAACGTAATGACTTGCCGCTGTAGCGGTTTCGGACGTCCTCGGGCAGTTCCATGATGCGGTCGAACATCACCGGGACAACGGCCAGGCCGGTCGCCTGATGGCGGTCGACGAGTTCCAGGGTGGCTTCCGGGTCGAACTTGCGCCGGGTGACGATCGTGCAGGCCATCGACGCGGCGAAAATCAGCTGCGAGAAACCCCACGCGTGGAACATCGGCGCCACGATCACGATCGTTTCCTCCGCACGCCACGGTGTGCGGTCCAGGATCGCCTTGAGTGTGCCGATGCCGGCCCCGCCGCCAGATTGCTTGGCGCCCTTGGGACTTCCGGTGGTACCGGAGGTCAGCAAAATCATCTTGCCCTTGCGGCCGGTGCGCTGCGGATGCTGGCCGAGGTGTTCGGTGATCAGTTTTTCCACGGTCAGCTCGTGTTCGCCGTCGGTCCACGCCACGATGCGGGTGGCGTCGGGCCTGTCGGCCAGCGCGCGGTCCACCGTCGCGGTGAACTCCTCGTCGTAGATGGCGACGTCGACGCCCTCGCGGTTGACCACCTCGGCCATCGCCGGGCCGGCGAACGACGTGTTGAGCAGCACGACGTCGGAGCCGATCCGGTTGGCGGCCACCAACGCCTCGATGAAGCCGCGGTGATTGCGGCACATGATCCCGATCACCTGCGGCTGGCCGGACGGCAGGGCCTGCAGCGCGGCGGCCAGTGCGTTGATCCGCTCGTCGAGCTGCCGCCAGGTCAGCGTGCCGAGTTCGTCGATCACGGCGGGGCGGTCCGGGCAGCGCTGAGCGGCGCCGGCGAAACCGACCGTCATACCCATGCCCTCGCGACGCATCGCCGCGGCCATCTTCAGGTAGCGGTCGGGCCGCATCGGCGCGATCATTCGGGCGCGTCGCAACGTCGCCAAGACGCCCAAGACGTCGCGAGCTTGGTCCAGGGGAGATGGCATGGCTCAGCCCAGAATCGGGAATCGGCGCTTGGCGGCGAGGTCCTTGAGCGCTTCCTGCATCACCGCGCGCACGTGCTCGTCGACCGCGTCGATGTCGGGGTCCTCGCCGAACTGCGCGGCGATGTCGATGGGTTCCAGCACCTGCGTGACGATCTTGGTGGGTAACGGCACATTCGGCGGCACGACGGCGGAAAGGCCGAACGGGAAGCCGAACGAGACCGGCAGGATGGCGCTGCGCAGCAACCGCTTGATCCCCAGCCGCTCGGCCAGCCAGGTGCCGCGGGTGAGGTAGAGCTGGGTCTCCTGGCCACCGATGGAGACCGCGGGAACGATCGGCACGCCGGCCTCGATCGCGGTGCGGACATATCCCTTGCGGCCGTTGAAGTCGATGACGTTCTCCGACACGGTCGGCCGGTAGGCGTCGTAGTCACCGCCGGGAAAGACGACCACCACACCGCCGGACCGCAACGCCTGGGCGGCGTTCTCCCGGTTGGCCCGGATGTAGCCGGTGCGCCGGAACAGCCCGCCCGTCACGCCCAGGAACAAGATGTCGTGACTCAGCGTGTAGACCGGCCGGTCGTACCCGAACTTCTCGTAGAAGTCGACGCTGAAGATCGGGACATCCATCGGGAACATGCCGCCGGAGTGGTTGCCGACCACCAGCGCCCCACCCGGCGGGAAGGAGTCCAGGCCGTGCACCTCGGAGCGAAAATACCGCTTCAAGACCGGACGCATCACGCTCATCAGGCGCTTGGTCAGACCGGGGTCGAATTTACCGATCTCGGGGTCGTCACTGTCGCTCGCGCCCACTTCGCTCACCGATGCCCCCTTTGGCGTCGCTCGAGAGTTCCCGCGTTGAGTCCCTAGATGGTAGCTAGGGCTTTGGATTGGATGGCCAACAGGCAAACACTCTTACCTATGGAGTCCCGGTCGCGCACAGTGGTGGGTGCGGCACAACGGGACGGAAGGTGGCCGGCATGGTCGATGTCATTGCGGACCCGATGTCGGTGATCGCCCGGGAGATGGACCGTATTCGCGAGGACTTCATCGCCGAGGTCTTCGACGAGATCAAGGCCGAGAATCGGGACCTCGACTACGACGCCGCCATGTTGGAGCTGTGGCGGGCCAGCCTCACCGACAGTGTGGTCGCGGGTATCGAGTTCTTGGCCAAGGGTGCGACGGCCGACTGGTTGCAGGCCCCGGCGGCGTCGGTCGCCTACGTGCGGGCCGCCGCGCAGCGCGACGTTCCGTTGTCGGTGCTGGTGCGGGCCCACCGCATCGTGCACTCACGTTTCCTGGAGGCGGCGACCCGGTTCGTGGTCCTGGTCGAGCCGGCATTGCAGGTGCCGACGATCGTCGACCTGGTGTCGCGCTCCGCGAGCTTCGTCGACGCCGTGGCCGATCAGCTGACGGTCTCCTACGAGTTGGAGCGCGACGAATGCGGCGGCGACCGGGGCGCGTCGCAGTCGGCCGATGAGGCGCGCGACAACGTCCCGGTCGCCGCGCAGGTGGCCGACAGCGTGCTGACGTATCCGTTGGACGGTGTGCACATCGCCGCGGCGCTGTGGGTCGACGAGCTCGTCGCGCCCGCGGAGGTGGTGGCGTCGTTCGATCGGATACGACGCGCGGTCGCCGCCGCGGTGGGCGCGGTGAACGGCACGTTGCTGGTGCCGACGCATGACCGCGAGGCCCGGTTGTGGTTTGCGCTCGAGGGTTCTGGCAAACCGGAGATCGACCAGGCCCGGGTGCGGACGGCTTTCGAGTCCGCGAGAGTGCGGGCCGGTCTGGCACTTGGCCGGGTGGAAAAAGGGCAAAGCGGATTCCGGGCATCGCTCAAACAGGCGGAGCGGGTGAAGGCGGTCGCTTTTGCCGGCCGAGGCCGATCGGACGCCAGGGTGGTTTTTCACAGTGAGGTTGCGCCAATTGCGTTGATGGCAGGCGACTTGGACGAGCTGCGCTCTTTTGTCACCGAGGTGCTCGGCGAGCTCGGCCACGACGACGAGCGCACCGGATGGTTGCGCGAAACATTGCGCGAATTTCTATCCAGAAACCGAAGTCACGTCGCGACCGCTGAGGTAATGCAGTTGCCCCCCAACATCATTCAGGAAGCTGTGACGCAGGCCATGCAGCTGTGCGGGCACAGTTTCGGCGATCCCGACGCGGTGTTGCGAGTGCAGATCGCGCTGGAGGCCTGCCGGTGGATGGCACCGGCGTTATTGCACATGGCCCACGAATGTCCTTAGGAGCCACCAGCTCTGAGCGGTCCAAGTAGTCACCGCCTCCCAGCGGCTGACCTGCCGTTTATACCGTGCTAGCAAAAGCGACCTAGTGTTCGTCGCCGAAGGATATGGCGCTGGCCGGATTCGGGGGGTTATGGTTACCGCGCTAAATAGTGAACGGCCGGTTGAGAGAAGAAGAGATGGACTTCGCTGGTTTGTCTGACGAGCGTGATGCACGCTCGGTCGCAGCGCACAGCTCGAGTGGTGCCCGTGACCGTCGCGGGCACCATTCTCGCGGCGGCGCG
Organism: Mycobacterium sp. pR1184; assembly: GCF_041287235.1. NCBI lineage: Bacteria > Bacillati > Actinomycetota > Actinomycetes > Mycobacteriales > Mycobacteriaceae > Mycobacterium > Mycobacterium sp. pR1184. The sequence continues at coordinate 125,410 of NZ_JBGGKR010000012.1, forward strand.
GTCCGTCCCGGCCCGGGGCATGTCCGGCAATCGGGGCCGCCGGTGACCGCCGGCCGGACTGTCGGTGCTTTGGATCGCGCAACGGTCGTGGCCGACACCGCGGATCAGCGCCAGGCCGACTACTTTCTTCGTTTGCTGACCCAGAACCGCCGTCTGATCAACCAACGGATCGAGGGCTACCACAAGGCGATTGCCGTCGCCGAAGCCAGAGGCGACGCCGAAAGCGCATGTGTATTTCGGCGCACCGCGCGCATCGAGGAGCAGGAGCGCAAGGCACTCGACGGCCTGATCGAAAACCTGCAGCGCCGATTTGTGGTCCAGCCCACAGCCGACCTGCCGCACGGACCGCGGCTCGTGGTCCGCTAGCCGCAATCACCGGCCTCAACCGCGCCGCCGGCCTGGCGCGGCGCCTTCCAACTCGGCTTTTGGCCTTCGCGGGTTCGGGACTGTTACCAGTTCAGCAACCGTTGCTACTACTGATCTAGGCTGACGCCCAGGGGTTCAACACCAGACTTACCGAGGGAGACACCAGTGACGGTCCGAGTAGGTATCAACGGCTTCGGTCGAATCGGACGCAATTTCTACCGCGCGTTGCTTGCCCAGCAGGAGCAGGGCGGCGCCGATATCGAGGTGGTGGCGGTCAATGACCTCACCGATAACGCCACGCTCGCGCATCTGCTGAAATTCGACTCGATCCTGGGCCGGCTGCCCCACGACGTCACCCTCGAAGGTGAGGACACCATCGTGGTCGGCCCGGCCAAGATCAAGGCCCTCGAGGTGCGCGAGGGTCCGGCCGCCCTACCGTGGGGTGATTTGGGCGTCGACGTCGTCGTCGAGTCCACCGGCATCTTCACCAATGCGGCCAAGGCCAAGGGCCACCTGGACGCCGGCGCCAAGAAGGTGATCATCTCGGCTCCGGCGACCGACGAGGACATCACCATCGTGCTGGGCGTCAACGACGACAAGTACGACGGCAGCCAGAACATCATCTCCAACGCCTCGTGCACCACGAACTGCCTGGGTCCGATCGCCAAGGTCCTCAACGACGAGTTCGGCATCGTCAAGGGCCTGATGACCACGATCCACGCCTACACCCAGGACCAGAACCTGCAGGACGGCCCGCACAAGGACCTGCGCCGCGCGCGTGCGGCCGCGCTGAACATCGTGCCGACCTCCACCGGTGCGGCCAAGGCCATCGGACTGGTCTTGCCCGAACTCAAGGGCAAGCTCGACGGGTACGCGCTGCGGGTGCCGATCCCCACCGGCTCGGTCACCGACCTGACCGCCGAGCTGGCCAAGGCCGCCAGCGCCGAGCAGATCAACGCCGCGATGAAGGCCGCCGCCGAGGGTCCGCTCAAGGGCATCCTCAAGTACTACGACGCGCCGATCGTGTCCAGTGACATCGTCACCGACCCGCACAGCTCGATCTTCGACTCGGGCTTGACGAAGGTGATCGACAACCAGGCCAAGATCGTGTCGTGGTACGACAACGAGTGGGGTTACTCCAACCGGCTCGTTGACCTGGTCGCACTGGTCGGCAAGTCGCTGTAAACCGTGAGCGTTCCAAACCTCGAAGACCTGCTGTCCGAGGGTGTTTCGGGTCGCGCCGTGCTGGTGCGCTCCGACCTCAATGTCCCGCTCAACGACGCCGGCGACATCACCGACCAGGGCCGGATCACCGCGTCGGTCCCGACGCTGAAGGCACTGCTGGATGGCGGCGCCAAGGTGGTGGTGACCGCACACCTGGGACGCCCCAAGGACGGGCCCGACCCGAAGCTGTCGCTGGCGCCGGTCGCGGCCGCGCTCGGTGAGCAGCTGGGCCGCCACGTGCAGTTGGCGGGCGACGTCGTCGGAACCGATGCGCTGGCGCGTGCCGAGGGCCTGACCGACGGCGACATCCTGTTGCTGGAGAACATCCGCTTCGATCCGCGCGAGACCAGCAAGGACGACGGCGAGCGGTTGGCGTTGGCCAAGAAACTCGCCGAATTGGTCTGGCCGGGAGGGGCTTTCGTCTCCGATGGCTTCGGTGTGGTGCACCGCAAGCAGGCCTCGGTGTATGACGTCGCCACGCTGCTGCCGCACTACGCCGGCAAGCTGGTGGCCGACGAGATTGCGGTGCTCGAGCAGCTGACGAGCTCGACGCGCCGGCCCTACGCGGTGGTGCTCGGCGGGTCGAAGGTCTCGGACAAACTCGGCGTCATCGAGTCGCTGGCCACCAAGGCCGACAGCATCGTAATCGGCGGCGGCATGTGCTTCACTTTCCTTGCCGCACAAGGTTATTCAGTAGGAAAGTCGCTGCTCGAAGAGCATATGGTCGAGACCTGCCGCAACCTGCTGGACACCTACGTCGACGTGCTGCGACTGCCCGGCGACATCGTGGTGACCGAGAAGTTCAGTGCCGATTCGCCTCCACAGTTTGTCGCCGCCAATGCGATTCCGGACGATCTGATAGGCCTGGACATCGGCCCGGGGTCGGTGAAACGCTTTGCGGCGCTGCTGTCCAACGCTGAGACCGTGTTCTGGAACGGCCCGATGGGCGTTTTCGAATTCCCGGCTTACGCGGCCGGCACTCGGGGAGTGGCCGAGGCGATCGTTGCCGCGACCGGCAAGGGCGCCTTCAGCGTGGTGGGCGGTGGTGACTCCGCGGCGGCCGTACGCGCGCTCGGCATCCCCGAGGACGCGTTCTCGCACATCTCGACCGGTGGTGGCGCGTCGCTGGAATACCTGGAGGGCAAGGAGTTGCCCGGCATCGAGGTGTTGGGGCGTCCCCAGCCAAGCGGAGGAGACTCGTGAGCCGTAAGCCGCTGATCGCCGGCAACTGGAAGATGAACCTCAATCACTTCGAGGCCATCGCGCTGGTGCAGAAGATCGCATTTGCGTTGCCGGACAAGTACTTCGACAAGGTCGACGTCACGGTGCTGCCGCCGTTCACCAACCTGCGCAGCGTGCAGACCCTGGTCGACGGCGACAAGCTGCGGTTGACCTATGGTGCCCAGGACTTGTCGCAGCACGACTCCGGCGCCTACACCGGCGACATCAGCGGCACCTTCCTGGCCAAGCTGGGTTGCACCTTCGTGGTCGTCGGCCATTCGGAGCGGCGCACCTACCACCACGAGGACGACGCGCTGGTGGCCGCCAAAGCCGCCGCCGCGCTCAAGAACGGCCTGACCCCGATCGTATGCGTCGGCGAGCATCTCGACGTCCGGGAGGCCGGCGAGCACGTGAGCCACTGCGAGAAGCAGGTGCGCGAGTCGCTGGCCGGCCTGTCGGCCGAGCAGATCGGTCAGGTCGTGATCGCCTACGAGCCGGTCTGGGCGATCGGCACCGGCCGGGTGGCCAGCGCCGGTGACGCCCAGGAGGTCTGCGCGGCGATCCGCCGGCAGGTGGGCGAACTGGCGACACCCAAGATCGCCGACACCGTGCGGGTGCTCTACGGCGGCTCGGTCAACGCCAAGAACATCGGCGAGATCGTCGCGCAGGACGACGTCGACGGCGGGTTGGTCGGGGGAGCGTCGCTGGAGGGCGAGCAATTCGCGACCTTGGCGGCCATCGCCGCCGGTGGCCCACTGCCGTAGTCCCGCCGTGGCCGAGCCGGTCCGGTAGCACTCAGCCGGCGTGGGCCAGCGCTCGATTGCGTGCGTCGATGGCTTCCTGAGTCGCGGGAACCAAGAGGTCCCCGCCCGCACCGACCGTGCCCTGGGCATGCGTGACGTGCGGGCGCTGATCACGCTCATATTGGGCCAACGCCGCCTCCAGGTCATCGGCGTTCTCGAACAATGCCTTTGCCAGCAGCCAAGTTCCGGTGATAGCCAGGCTGGTTCCCCGCCCGGACATCGGGGATGCGCAATGGGCCGCGTCGCCGACGAGCACCACCCGTCCCCGATGCCACGACGGCATGTCGATCTGGCTCACCGAGTCGAAGTACAGTTCCGGGTCACGGCATGCCGCGTCGAGCAGTTCGGGCACCCGCCACCGGCCGTGTCCGCCGAACTGCTCGGTCAGGATGCGCTTCTGCGCATCGAGGTTGTGGTAGTCGTAGTCGATCCAGGATGAGCGAAAGGTCAACACCGCCAACGCCACGTCGCGATACGTGACAATGCCGGCCATGTGGCCCGGGAAGTTGTAGATCGGGTTGGGGACGCCGGTCGGCCGGTATTGCGGCAGGTTCGCCAGAGCGGTGTAGAAGCCGAGATGACGCAGATACTGGCGCTCGGGCCCGAAGACGAGCCGTCGCGTGGCCGAGTGCAGACCATCGGCGCCCACCACCAGGTCGTAACGGGCCTGCTCGCCGGAGGCGAACAGTACGTCGACGCCGCGGCCGTCATCGTGGAGTTCGGTGACGGACTCGCCGAGCGTCAGCGTGACGGACGACCCGAGAGCATTGCGCAGGACGTGCGCCAAGTCTTCTCGTGGGATTTCGGTGTCCTGAGCCGTGTCGTTGATCTGCGTGAGCGGTAGCTCGGCCACCCGGTTGCCGTTGTTGTCGACAAAGCAAGTGCGTGCCGTCATGTCGACCTGCCGGGCCCGGATTTCCTCGAGGATGCCCATCTGTCGGGCGACGGCCAGTGACTCGCCGCGAATGTCGATCGGCGACCCGTTGACCCGAAGATGTTGTGCGCGTTCGACGATGGTGACGTCGTGCCGGGCATTGCCCAGGTTGATGCCCGCGGAAAGCCCGGCCATGCCAGCGCCGGAAACCAGAATGCGCATGAGTAAACCCCTCGGAGATAGGAGACATCGTGTATCCAAAAAAACGATAGCGATCGTCATTAGGAAACGCAATGCCTCTTATCTGCGCCCCTCGCCGCTCAAAGCCCGGTTGCGCGCGTCGATCTCGTCCGCCGTGGCGGGGGCCAGGAGGTCGCCACCCGGAGCGGCCGTCGCCTGGCAGCGGATGACGTGCGGCCGCTGATCGCGTTCGTATTGCTGCCACGCCCGGACGAGGTCACGGGGATGGTCGCGCAGTGCTTGTGCGAGGAACCAGGCGCCGGTCAGGGCCAGGCTGGTGCCGCGCCCGGAGAGGGTCGAGGCGCAGTGCGCGGCATCGCCCACCAGAACGACGCGACCGTTGTGCCAATCCGGCATCTTGATCTGACTCTCGGAGTCGAAGTAGAGCTCGGGGTCCCCGACGGCGGCGTCGACCAATTCAGGAACTCGCCACTCGTCGTGGCCGGCGAACGCGTCGGCCAGGATGCGCTTGCCTGCCGCGACGTCGTGGTAGTCGTAGTCGATCCACGATGAGCGGAACATGAAGAACGCCAATGCTTTTGCGTTGTAGGACATGATCCCGACGATGTGTCCCGGGAAGTTGTACATCGGGTTTACCCGGTCACTCGGATGATGGCCGGGGAGCGTCGCCATCGCGGTATAGAAGCCGAGGTGGTGCAGGAACCGCCGCTGCGGCCCGAACGTGAGCCGCCGCACGGCCGAATGCATTCCGTCCGCCCCAACGACGAGGTCATAGCGGTCGGTCGCCCCCGAGGTGAACCGGACGTCGACGCCGGATTCACCGGCGTCGAGCGCGCCGACGGATTCGCGGAAACGCAATTCCGTCGACGACCCCAACCGGTCGCGCAGGAGATTGATGAGGTCGTCACGGGCGATCTCGACGTCATCGGGGCTGTCGTTGATCTCGTCCGCCGGCAGTTCCGCCACCACCGTGCCGTCGCGGTCGACGAATTGCACCCGCTCGGTCATGTCGATCCTGCGCTCGCGGATCTGCCCGAGCAGGCCCATCTTGTCGGCGACATCGATCGAGTCCCCACGAATGTCGATCGGCGGGGCGCTGCCGCCCAAGTGGTCCGCGCGCTCGACAACGGTGACGTCATGGCCGTCGACGCCGAGGTTGATCGCGGTGCTTAGGCCCGCGACACCGGCACCGGAGATGAGAATGCGCATCAGAAGGCCTTGCCCCGGCGATAGGATTCATTGCGTATCCAAATGACGGTAGCGATCAGCCTTAGGGAACGCAATGCCTCTTATCTCTCACGCCGCTCCGCAGCGCCGCCGCGGTGCCGCGCTGGAGAACGCGCTGCTGGACGCGGCCTGGGACGAACTGAATGAACGCGGCTATGACGACTTCACCATCGATGGCGTCGCCGCTCGGGCTCGCACCAGTCGCGCGGTGCTGTACCGCCGCTGGCCGGGAAAGCCGGAACTGGTACACGCCGCGTTGATTGCGGCAGCCAAGAAGGATCCACTCACGGTGCCGGACACCGGCAGTCTGCGCGGCGACGTGATCAACCTGCTGCGGCAGGTCAATAGCCAACGCGGCCATCTGGCCATCACCGTGATGACCCGGCTCGGTGGTTTCTACCGCGACACCGGCACCAACATCGCCGAGCTGCGCAACGTGCTTGAGGGTGAGCGCGGCGCCACCATGAACAAGCTGGTCGCGCGCGCCATCGCCCGCGGGGAGATTCGGCCCGGCCAGGTCAATGGCCGGGTTGCACAGCTGCCCACCGACCTGCTTCGCCACGACGTGTTGGTCACGTTGGCGCCCCTGACCGACAAAGCCATCGAGGAGATCGTGGACGCGGTGTTCCTGCCCCTCGTCCGGCTCGGCGCCGACGACTAGAGTGGCAAGACCTTGGCCCATCCGGGTCATCGGGTCGGCCTCGAGTGACGGGTTCCTCGCGCCCGGTAAGCTGTCCGTCATGGTTTTGGCCCTACAGATCACCCTGGTGGTCACCAGCATCCTGGTCGTGCTGCTGGTGCTGCTGCACCGCGCCAAGGGTGGTGGCCTGTCCACGCTGTTCGGCGGTGGTGTGCAGTCCAGCCTGTCCGGATCCACGGTGGTGGAGAAGAACCTGGACCGGCTGACGGTGTTCGTGGTCGGTATTTGGCTGGTGTGCATCATCGGGATGGCACTGCAGATCAAGTACCGCTGACCCGACATCGCTCGGCAAGCGGGTAACGCCGTGGGCACCGATACTGGATCGCATGGTTTCTGAGCCCGTCGCCGAGGCCGTTCCCGAGTCCGCGCTGGCGCCGATTGGTGCTGTGCAGCGGACCCGCGTCGGCCGCGACGCAACCGAGCCGATGCGCGCCGACATCAGGATGCTCGGCACCATCCTCGGTGACACGGTGCGCGAGCAGAGCGGCGACGAGGTATTCGAGCTGGTCGAACGCGCCCGGGTGGAATCCTTCCGGGTGCGCCGCTCCGAGATCGACCGGGCCGAGATCTCGCACATGTTCGACGGCATCGACATCCACTTGGCGATCCCGATCATCCGGGCGTTCAGCCACTTCGCGCTGCTGGCCAACGTCGCCGAAGACATCCACCGCGAGCGCCGGCGTCATATCCACGTCGACGCCGGCGAACCGCCGCAAGACAGCAGCCTGGCCGCCACCTACGCGAAACTGGATTCCGCAGAACTGGATTCGGCCACCGTGGCCGAGGCGCTCAAGGGTGCACTCGTGTCGCCGGTCATCACCGCCCACCCCACCGAGACTCGCCGGCGGACCGTCTTCGTTGCCCAGCACCGGATCACCGAGCTGATGCGACTGCACGCCGAAGGACGCCGGGAGACCAGCGATGGCCGCAGCATCGAGCGTGAGCTGCGCCGCCAGGTGCTCACCCTCTGGCAGACCGCGTTGATCCGGCTGTCCCGGCTGCAGATCACCGACGAGATCGAGGTCGGCTTGCGGTATTACCAGGCCGCACTGTTCGAGGTGATCCCGCAGGTCAATTCCGGGGTTCGCGACGCGCTGCGCGCCCGCTGGCCCGGCGCCGAGCTGCTATCGGCGCCCATCCTGCAGCCGGGCTCGTGGATCGGCGGTGACCGCGACGGGAACCCGAACGTCACTGCCGCGGTGGTGCGGCGGGCCACCGCCAGCGCCGCGTTCACCGCGCTGGCCCATTACCTGGCCGAGCTCACCCACCTCGAGCAGGAACTCTCGATGTCGGCGCGATTGATCAGTGTCACAACGGAATTGACGGCGCTGGAGCAGAGCTGCCCGGAGCAGGCCAGGGCCGACGAGCCGTATCGGCGGGCGGTGCGGGTGATCCGTGGCCGGCTCAGCGCGACGGCCACCCAAATCCTGGATGACGAACCGCAGCAACTGCTCGACCTGGGGCTGGAACCGTACGCCACGCCGGACGAACTGAGGGCCGACCTCGACATCATCGACGATTCGCTGCGCACGCACGGCAGCGCGCTGCTGGCCGAGGATCGGCTGGGTCTGTTGCGAGAAGGCGTGCACGTCTTCGGGTTTCATCTGTGCGGGCTGGACATGCGGCAAAACTCCGACGTGCACGAGGAAGTGGTCGCCGAGCTGCTGGCCTGGGCCGGGGTACATCCGGACTACCGTTCGCTGCCCGAAGATGAGCGAGTCGAGCTGCTGGCGGATGAACTGACCACGAGGCGTCCGCTGCTCAGCGACCGCGCCGAGTTGTCCGAGCGGGCACACCAGGAATTGGGCGTGGTCGAGGCCGCCGCGTTCGCCGTCCAGCGGTACGGGCCGGCGGCGGTGCCCAACTACGTCATCTCGATGTGTCAGTCCGTCTCGGATGTGCTGGAGACCGCGCTGCTGCTGAAGGAAACGGGACTGCTCGATGTTTCCGGGCCCGAACCCTATTGCCCGGTAGGCATTTCCCCGCTATTCGAGACGATCGACGATCTGCACAACGGCGCGGCGATACTGCACGCGATGCTGGAGCTGCCGATCTACCGGTCGTTGGTGGCCGCCCGCGGGGACAGCCAGGAGGTGATGCTTGGCTACTCCGACTCGAACAAGGACGGCGGTTATCTGACCGCGAATTGGGCGGTGTATCGGGCCGAGCTGGCGCTGGCCGAGGTGGCCCGCAAGACCGGAATCCGGTTGCGGCTCTTTCATGGCCGCGGCGGCACCGTCGGCCGCGGCGGTGGCCCCAGTTATCAGGCCATCCTGGCCCAGCCGCCCGGGGCGGTGAACGGTTCGCTGCGCCTGACCGAGCAGGGTGAGGTGATCGCGGCCAAGTACGCCGAACCGCTGTTGGCGCAACGGAATCTGGAGAGCCTGGTGGCGGCCACCCTGGAGTCGACGCTGCTGGACGTGGAGGGCCTCGGCGACGAGGCCGAGCCGGCCTACGCCGTGCTCGACGAGATCGCGACGCTGGCCCGCGAGGCGTATTCCGAATTAGTGCACGAGACACCGGGTTTCGTCGAGTACTTCAAGGCCTCCACGCCGGTCAGTGAGATCGGGTCGTTGAACATCGGCAGCCGTCCGACATCGCGCAAGCCCACCGAGTCGATCGCGGACCTGCGCGCCATTCCGTGGGTGCTGGCTTGGAGCCAGTCGCGGGTGATGCTGCCCGGCTGGTACGGCACCGGATCGGCATTCGCGCAGTGGATCGCCGCGGGGCCCGAAAGCGAAAGCGAGCGAGTCGAAGTCCTGCACGATCTGTATCAACGATGGCCGTTCTTCCGCAGCGTGTTGTCCAACATGGCGCAGGTGCTGGCCAAGAGCGACCTGGGGCTGGCTGCGCGATACGCCGAATTGGTGGCCGATGAATCGTTGCGGCGCAGGGTGTTCGGCAAGATCGCCGACGAGCATCAGCGGACGATCGCGATGCACAAGCTGATCACAGGTCAGGACGACCTGCTGGCCGACAACGCGGCGCTGGCTCGTTCGGTGTTCAACCGCTTCCCGTATCTGGAGCCGCTTAATCACCTGCAGGTGGAGTTGCTTCGGCGCTACCGCTCCGGTGACGACGAGGAATTGGTGCAGCGCGGAATCCTGCTGACGATGAACGGGTTGGCCAGCGCGTTACGGAACAGCGGCTAACGGGCATAGGGCAGGGGAGGAGGTCCCATGTCCGCATCGATGCCGTCCGACCACACGTCGGCGATGACCCCGGCCCGCTTCGCCCAGAACGAGCTCTTTGAGCGGCTCGCACGCGGCGGCTTCGTGGTGAGCGGACTGCTGCACCTGGTCGTCGGATACCTCGCCATCCGAATCGCGTTCGGCGAGGCCGGTACCGCCGATCAAACGGGCGCGTTGGCCACCCTGGCAGGCAAGCCGGGTGGGCCTGTCGCGCTGTGGTTCGCCGCCGCGGCTCTGCTGGTGCTGGGTCTGTGGCGGCTCGTCGAGACCGCGCTCGGCCGATCCAGCGACCAGCAGGACGGTACGTCGTCGAGCGCACTGGACCGGGCCAAAGCATTCTCGCTCGCGGTCGTCTATGTCGCGTTGGCGTATTCGGCCCTCGGTTTCGCGCGCGGGGCCGGCAAGTCGGCCGGCCAGCAGAATTCGACGATCAGCGCGCGGCTGATGCAGAGCATGGCCGGCACGATTGCTCTGGTGGTCTGCGGCGTGATCGTCATCGCGGTGGGTGGCTACCACGTCTACAAGGGCGCCAGCCGCAACTTCGTCGACGATCTGAAAGGCAAGTCCGGCAACATGGTCCGGCGTCTGGGCATCGTCGGCTACATCGCCAAAGGGGTGGTGATCGCCGGCGCGGGCGTGCTGGTCGTCGCCGCCGCATTGTTCTCGCAGCCGGAGAAGGCCACCGGGCTGGATGCGGCGCTCAAGACGCTGGGCGCTCAACCGTACGGACGGATTCTGCTGGTCGCCGCCGGTCTGGGCATCATCACTTACGGTTTCTACAGCTTCGCGATGGCCCGGCGGACCAAGATGTAGCGCTCGGCGAGCCCGCTGCGAAGTATCGGTTAACAGCAACTGAATTCGGGCGCCGCGACACCACGGTCGCGCCTGGCTGACCTGACAGCGCTCGGCCCCGGCGCCGTTTCAGCACGCCCTGGACGTGTTCGACTCGGTCGACCGGGAGCCGTAGTCGACCAGGGACGGCCTACCGCGCCGGCCGGTTGCGCAGCCGGTCAACCACACCGCGTACCGCGTGCTCGGTCACCGCCAGCGGCGACATCACCGTCTCGCCGACGCTCACGATGTAGTCGATGCGTCTGACGATCGCCTCCACCGGCTCGACCAGCGAGATCAGGCGCTTGGCGAGTTCGTCCAGGCTTTCCATCGTTCCTTCGAGGTGGTCCAGGCCGCCGTCCAGGCGCTCGACCGTGCCATTCAACCGGGTTAGGGAGCTGCTCAGCTCATTCATGGTTCTGCCGAGGTTGTCGAGGACGTCCTCGACCTGCTCGACCGTCTTGTCGGCGTTCAGAGCAGCCTGAGTGAGCGTCTTGATCCGGTTTCGCTCAGGCCCGTTGCGCACCGATCTGTCTGCCATGTCGGTAATTATGACCGGGACGGAACCGGGGAAAACCTCTGAACATCGAATTGGATGTGCAAAAACAACACTGTGACGGTGGCCGGCGTGCCGGCCTGACCCAAGGCTGCGGCTGCCAGGTGACGCGGCGACTGGCGCAGTACGCGGCCGGCTATGCCGACGCAAAGGCGCAGCGGGCGGGGTCCTAGGACCGGGCGGGCAGCTTGGCCGCGGCGTCCTCGTCGAGCAGCCAGAGCGTCGTCTCGAGGCCGATGGCTCCGGCGGCCGGAATATCCACCGGCTTGGCGCCGCCGATGGCGGCGGCGGCAGCGTCGCCCTTGGCGGCTCCCGACACCATCAGCCACACCTCGCGGGAACGCCGGATCGCCGGGATCGTCAAGGTGATCCGCTGCGGCGGGGGCTTGGGGGAGTCGTCGACGGACACCACCATGTGGGTGGTTTCCCGCACCGCCGCAGTGTCGGGGAACAGCGAGTTGATGTGGCCCTCGGGTCCCATGCCCAGCAGATGGACGTCGAAGTTCGGTACCTGCTCGCCGGGTTCGGCGTTGGCGGCCAGCAATTGTTCGTAGGCCAGCGCCGCGGCGGCGAGATCGCTGCCGAATTCCCCGTCGCTGGCGGCCATCGGGTGCACGTTGCTCGACGGGATGTCGATGTGATCGAGCAGGGCCTCCCGGGCCTGCTTCTCGTTGCGCTCGCTGTCGGCTAAAGGGACATAGCGTTCGTCACCCCAGAAGAGATGCACCTTCGGCCAGTCGATCTGGTCGGCGTGAGCGCGCAGATATTTCAACAGCCCGATGCCGTTACCGCCGCCGGTCAGCACGATCAGGGCGCGTCCGCGCGCCGCGACGGCGGCGTGGATGGTCTCGACGAGCCGGCGGCCCGCCGCCTCGACCAGCTGGTCGCCGTCCGGGAAAACTTCAACGGTTGTGCTCACGCGTATTGCACCTTATCGATTCCTTCGAGCGCGCTGAAGTAGACCTCGTCGGGGTCCAAGCGACGCATATCTTCGGCCAAGCATTCACGGGTTTCCCTGCGCGCCAACGGAACTAGCGCATCCGGTCGGCCGGTCCGGCTCAGGGTGGCCGTCGTTCCCTCCTGCGGCCTGCTCAGGGTGATGGTTTCGCTCTTGCGCACCAGCTCGACTTTGAGCTCCCCGACCTCGCGCCGAACCGGCCCGTCGATCCGGCTGGCCAGCCAGCCCGCCAGGACGTCGAGCGAGGGTTCGGTGCGCAGGCCGGAAACCAGCGCGGATTCGATCTTCTCGTGCGGTTTCTGGTCGACCGCGGAGGTGAGCAACGCCCGCCAGTAGGTGATCCGCGCCCAGGCCAGATCCGTGTCCCCGGCGGTATATCCGGGAAGCCGGCTCTTGATCGCCGACAGCGGGTCGTCGGTGTTGGTCGCATCGGTGATGCGCCGAATCGCCAACTTGCCCAACGGGTCTTGGGCGGGAACCGCGGGGGCGATATCGGGCCACCACACCACGACCGGGATATCGGGAAGCAGGAAGGGAATCACCACGCTGGCCGCGTGACCGGACAACGGGCCGGACAGCCGCAGCACCACGACCTCGCCGGCGCCGGCATCGCCGCCGACTCGAACCTGAGCGTCCAGGCGCGCATCCTGGCCGTCGGTGTCACCGGCCGCCACGACCAGGACCCGGCTGGGATGCTCGTGGCTGGCGGCGTTGGCCGCCACGATGGCCTCTTCGAGCAGAGTGTCGTTGTCCGACTTGATGATCAGCGTCCCGACCCGGCCCATCATGACCACGCCGGCCTCTTCGCGCAGGGCATCGAGCTTCTTGTTGACCGCGGTGGTGGTGGTGTCCAGCAGATCGACGATCACGGCCGCCGCCATTCGCGCCCGGTGCGGCGCAACATCTCATCCGCCGAGGCCGGACCCCAGGTGCCCGACTCGTATGGGTCGGGCTTCCCGTCCGATGCCCAATGGTCGAGGACGGGATCGAGTATCTGCCAAGCCAATTCGACCTCCTCGTTCACCGGGAACAGCGACGGCTCACCGAGCAGCACGTCCAGGATCAGCCGCTCATAGGCCTCGGGGGAGTCTTCGGCAAACGCCGAGCCGTAGGAAAAGTCCATGTTGACGTCGCGGACTTCCATCGAGCCCGGGACCTTGGAACCGAACCGCAGCGTGATGCCCTCGTCGGGCTGCACCCGGATCACCAGCGCGTTGGCGCCGAGCTCGTCGGTCATGGTGGCGTCGAACGGCAGATGCGGAGCCCGCTTGAAGACCAGGGCGATCTCGGTGACCCTGCGGCCCAATCGTTTTCCGGTGCGCAGGTAGAAGGGCACTCCGGCCCAGCGGCGGGTGTCCACCTCGAGCGTGATAGCCGCGAAGGTTTCGGTGGTGGAGTCCTTCGAGAAGCCGTCCTCGTCGAGCAGTCCCACCACCTGCTGGCCGCCCTGCCAGCCGGCCGCATATTGGCCGCGGCTGGTGGTCTCGTCGATCGGCTGCGCGAGTTGGGTGGCGGAGAGGACCTTGATCTTCTCGGCCTGCAACGCCTGGGCATTGAAGCTGACCGGCTCTTCCATCGCGGTCAGCGCCAACAGCTGCATCAGGTGGTTCTGGATGACGTCGCGGGCCGCGCCGATACCGTCGTAGTAACCGGCACGTCCGCCCAGCCCGATGTCCTCGGCCATCGTGATCTGCACGTGGTCGACGTAGTGCGCGTTCCAGATCGGGTCCCAGAGTTGATTGGCGAAGCGCAGCGCCAAGATGTTCTGAACCGTCTCCTTGCCGAGATAGTGGTCGATGCGGAACACCGACTCCTCCGGAAACACCGAGTTCACTACGTGGTTGAGATCGCAGGCGCTCTTCAGGTCGTGGCCGAACGGCTTCTCGATGACGACCCGGCTCCAGCGGTCCTCCTGCGGGCGGGCCAGCCCGGAGGAGTGCAGTTGTTCGCACACCACTGGGAAGGACTTCGGCGGGATCGCCAGGTAGAACGCGTGATTGCCGCCGATCCCGCGCTCGACGTCGAGCTTGTCGAGTGTCTCGGCGAGCCGCACGAAGGCCTGGTCGTCGTCGAAGGCGCCCGACACGAACCGCAGTCCCTCGGCCAACCGCTCCCAAATGGCCTGCCGAAAGGGGGTGCGGCAGTACTGCTTGACGTCGTCGTGGATGACCTGGGCGAAGGCGTCATGATCCCAGTCGCGGCGGCCGAAGCCGACCAGCGAAAAGGTCGGTGGCAGCAACCCGCGGTTGGCCAGGTCGTAGACCGCGGGCACCACCTTTTTGTGCGCCAGGTCGCCGGTGACCCCGAACAGCACCATGGCGCATGGCTCGGCGATCCTGGGCAGCCGCTTATCGTCTTTGTCCCGCAATGGGTTACGCCATTGCGCGTTGTCCGCGCTCGGCGTCATTTGGTAGTGGTGCTCAGCTGCTTCTGTGTCTCGTCGAGCAACTCGGTCCAAGATTCGACGAACTTCTCCACGCCTTCGTTCTCCAAGACCACGAACACGTCGGTCACGTCGATGCCGACCTCGGAGAGCTTGTCGAACACGCCCTGAGCCGCGTCGGCAGTGCCCGTGATGGTGTTGCCGCTGACCACGCCGTGGTCGGCGACGGCGTCAATCGTCTTCTCCGGCATGGTGTTCACCGTGAAGGGCGCGACCAGCTCGGTGACGTACAGCGTGTCGGAGTAGTCGGGATTCTTGACACCGGTCGACGCCCACAGCGGCCGCTGCACGCGGGCGCCGGCGGCCTTCAGCGCCGCGAAGCGCTCGCCGTCGTCGAACACCTCCTGGTAGGCCGCGTAGGCCAGCCGGGCGTTGGCCACACCGGCCTGGCCGCGCAAGCCGAGTGCGTCCTCGGTGCCGATCGCTTCCAGTCGTTTGTCGATTTCGGTGTCCACCCGGGAGACGAAGAACGACGCCACCGAGTGGATCTTGGACAGGTCGTGTCCGGCCTCGCGGGCCTTCTCCAGGCCGGCCAGGTAGGCGTCCATCACCTCGCGGTGCCGCTCGACGGAGAAGATCAGCGTGACGTTGACCGAAATCCCTTCGGCGAGAACGGCAGTGATGGCCGGGATGCCCGCTTTGGTGGCCGGGATCTTGATCAGTAGGTTCGGTCGGTCGACGATCTTCCACAGCTCGATGGCCTGCGCGGTGGTCTTGTCGGTTTCGGCGGCCAGTCGCGGGTCCACCTCGATGGACACTCGCCCGTCCACGCCGTCAGAGGCCTCCCACTGCGGCCGCAGCACATCGCACGCGGTGCGCACGTCGTCGGTGGTGATGGTGCGGATGGTGGCATCCACGTCCGCACCCCGCTCGGCCAGCTCGGCGATCTGCGAGTCGTAGGTGTCGCCGTCGGCAAACGCCTTCTGGAAGATGGACGGGTTGGTGGTCACGCCGACCACACTCTTGGTGTCAATCAGCTCCTGCAGGTTGCCGGACTGCAGCCGGTCCCGCGACAAGTCGTCAAGCCACACGGATACGCCCGCGGCGGCCAGCGCCGCGAGGTTGGGGTTCTGGGTCATCTGAATCAGCCTTTCTCAGTTGTCGACTACTTCTTCCGCGGCGGCAGCGACGGCCTCCGCGGTGAAGCCGAACTCACGGAACAATGTCTTGGCGTCGGCGGATTCGCCGTAGTGCTCGATCGAAACGATCTTCCCGGTGTCGCCGACGAGCTTGTGCCACGGTTGCGCGATCCCTGCCTCGACGGCTACCCGCGCCGAGACCGACGGCGGCAGCACGCTGTCGCGGTACTCGGCCGGCTGGGACTCGAACCATTCGACACAGGGCATCGACACCACCCGAGCGAGGATGTCCTTGTCCGCCAACAGCTTTGCGGCGTCGACCGCAAGCTGAACCTCGGAGCCGGTAGCGATCAGAACGACGTCGGGTTCGTCACCAGCTTCAGAGCCCTCGTTACTCAGCACGTAGCCACCGCGGGCGACGCCCTCGATGTTGGTGCCCTCGAGGACCGGCACGCCCTGGCGGGTCAGGATCAGGCCGACCGGTCCGCTTCCGTTGCCGCGCGCCAAGATCGTGCGCCACGCGTACGCCGTTTCGTTGGCGTCGGCCGGACGCACCACCGACAGCTTCGGGATGGCCCGCAGCGCTGCCAGGTGCTCGATGGGTTGGTGAGTCGGACCGTCCTCGCCCAAACCGATGGAGTCGTGCGTCCACACGTAGATGGTGTCGATGTCCATCAGCGACGCCAGCCGCACCGCGGGGCGCATGTAGTCCGAGAACTGCAGGAAGGTGCCGCCGTAGGCGCGGGTCGGGCCGTGCAGCACGATGCCGGACAGGATCGACCCCATCGCGTGTTCGCGAATGCCGAAGTGCAGGGTGCGACCGTACCAGTCGGCTGTGTAGTCCTTCGTCGTGATCGACGGTGGGCCAAAGGATTTCACGCCATCCATGGTGGTGTTGTTGCTGCCCGCCAGGTCGGCCGAACCGCCCCACAGTTCGGGCAGCTTCGGTCCCAGCGCGGAGAGCACCTTGCCGGACGCCGCGCGGGTGGCCAGCGCCTTGGATCCGGGCTCCCAATAAGGAATGTCGGCGTCCCAGCCGTCGGGCAGCTGCTGGGCGGTCAGCCGGTCCAGCAACGCCTTGCGCTCGGGTTCCCGCTGCGCCCAGGCGTCGAACTCCGCTTGCCACTTCTCGTGGGCCTCGTTGCCGCGGTCCACCAGCTTGCGGGTGTGGGCGATGACCTCGTCGCGCACCTCGAAGGTCTTGTCGGGGTCGAACCCGAGAATCTTCTTGACCTCCGCGATCTCCTCGTCGCCCAGCGCCGCGCCGTGCGCCTTACCGGTGTTCATCAAGTTCGGCGCCGGGTAGCCGATGATGGTGCGCAGCGAGATGAACGACGGCTTGTCGATGACGGCCTTGGCGTTGGCGATGGCCTCCTCGATACCGACGACGTTCTCCCCGCCCTCGACTTCCTGCACGTGCCAGCCGTAGGCGCGGTAGCGGGCCGCGGTGTCCTCGCACAACGCGATGTCGGTGTCGTCCTCGATCGAGATCTGATTGCGGTCGTAGAACACGATCAGATTGCCGAGCTGCTGCACGGCCGCCAGCGAGGAGGCCTCGGAGGTGACGCCCTCTTCGATGTCGCCGTCTGACGCGATCACGTAGATGTAGTGGTCGAACGGGCTTTCACCCGGCGCGGCGTCCGGGTCGAACAGACCGCGCTCGTAGCGCGCCGCCATCGCCATCCCGACCGAGGACGCCAGGCCCTGACCGAGCGGACCGGTGGTGATCTCGACACCCTTGGTGTGCCGAAACTCCGGGTGGCCCGGGGTCTTCGAGCCCCAGGTGCGCAGCGCCTCGATGTCGGACAGTTCGAGGCCGAACCCGCCGAGGTAGAGCTGCAGGTACAGGGTGAGGCTGCTGTGCCCGGCCGATAGGACGAACCTGTCCCGACCCAACCAGTGCGGATCGCTGGGGTCGTGGGTCATGGCGCGCTGGAACAGCGTGTAGGCCAGCGGGGCCAGGCTCATCGCGGTTCCGGGGTGGCCATTGCCGACCTTCTGGACCGCGTCGGCGGCCAGCACCCGCACCGTGTCGACGGCGGCCGAGTCGATCTCGGCCCAGTCGTCCGGATGCTGCGGTCGGGTCAGCGTGGAGATCTCTTCAAGAGTGGTCACAGGCGTCAGTCCTTGGGTGGCCGTAAACAGAGCGCGGATCAATCCTCACCCTAGTGCGGGAGTGGCAGCGTTTGCAGTGCGGGTTTGTGGGTAATCATGGGTGCCGCCGTGGACATGACGCGCAGGCGTCGCCGAACTTGCGATCAGTGCCGTCGGCGGGAAATTCTGTGTGAATAGACCCTCGAGTCTGGCCGCGGTGACAACGCGGTCTACCATCGTGCGTAGTAGATCCTGCGCCCCGCTGCGACCCCAAGGAGTTATTGCGTGAGCGTTCGCGGGCGCCTAGGGCCAACCCGAGCGTCGAGCCGAATACGCGGCACGGTGCTGGCTTATGTGGCGCTGACGAAGCCGCGCGTCATCGAGCTGCTACTGGTCACCGCGATACCGGCGATGCTGCTGGCCCACCGTGGCCACGTGGACCCGGTCCTGATCCTCAACACGCTGATCGGCGGGATGCTGGCGGCCGGCGGAGCCAACACGCTCAACTGCGTGGCCGACGCCGACATCGACAAGATGATGAAGCGGACCGCGCGCCGGCCACTGGCCCGTGCCGCGGTGCCGACGCGAAACGCCTTGGCCCTGGGGCTGGTGCTGACGGTGAGTTCGTTCTGCTGGCTGTGGTGGACGACGAACCTGCTCTCGGGACTGCTGGCGCTCGCCACCATCGCGTTCTACGTGTTCGTCTACACCCTGCTGCTCAAGCGCCGCACGTCGCAAAACGTCGTGTGGGGCGGTGCGGCCGGCTGCATGCCGGTGATGATCGGCTGGTCGGCGGTCACCGGCACCATCGGCTGGCCGGCGCTGGCGATGTTCGCGATCATCTTCTTCTGGACGCCCCCGCACACCTGGGCGCTCGCGATGCGGTACAAGGACGACTACAAAGCGGCCGGCGTTCCGATGCTGCCCGCGGTGGCCACGGAGCGTCAGGTCACCAAGCAGATCCTGATCTATACCTGGCTGACCGTGTTGGCGACGATGGTGCTGGCACTGGCCACCGGCTGGCTGTACACGGCGGTCGCGGTGGTGGCCGGGGTGTGGTTCCTGGCGATGGCCCACCAGTTGTACGCGGGGGTCCGCGCCGGTGAGCCGGTCAAGCCGCTGCGGCTGTTCCTGCAATCGAACAACTACCTCGCGGTGGTGTTCTGCGCGCTGGCGGTCGACTCGGTGATCGCCTTGCCCACGCTGCTCTGAGCTGCACAGCGTAAATCCCGTTCGTCACTTCGGCACCGCCCTTTTTTGGGATCGGTAGCCGGTCATCGCGCATGTAATGGGCGCGCGACCCGATTTGCATAGCTAAAACCTATGCAGCCCAAAGGGCGCAGTTCGATACTGACTCTCAGCAGCAAAGCCTGCAGAAAAGGACATGGGCCCATGGAAGGCATGCGCATCGTCAAGAAGGTGATCGCCGCGGCGCTGCTGTCGGGCGGTCTGGTGCTCGCCGATTTCGGCCTGACCGGGGCCATCGCCGGCGCTCAACCCGCGCCGGTGCCGCTGGATGCCTGGCCCGGCTGCCCGAACGACCACCCGTCCGGGCCATGCCACTGGTGCCCCGGGCAACCGTTGCCGCCCACCGGCAATCACGTCACCAACCCGGTTGTTTGGGACAACAACATTTGCCACACCTACTATTACGTTTACTTCGGGCAAGGCAATGTGGCCCAAAACATTTGGGACGGCGAGAATCCGCCGCCGCCACCTCCACCGCCGCCGCCGGGTCTGATCAACAAAGACAACTGCCAGCAGATCCTCGGAATCTTCTGCCCTAAGGCGTGAATTCGCTTACGGCAGTAGCACAATCGAGCCGGTGGTCTTGCGGCCCTGCAGGTCCTGATGGGCGCGGGTCGCTTCGGCCAGCGGATAGCGGCCGCCGACTTCGATGTTGATGGAACCGCCTGCCACCGCCTCGAACAATTCCTCGGCGCGCCAGTTGAACTCCTGGCCGGTGCGCATGAAGTGCGCCAGCGTCGGGCGGGTCAGGAACACCGAACCCGCGGCGTTGAGCCGCTGCGGATCCACCGGCGGCACCGGCCCGCTCGAAGCGCCGAACAGCGCCAGGGTTCCGCGCACGGCCAGGCTGGCCAGGCTGGCGTCGAACGTGGTCGCCCCGACGCCGTCGTACACCGCGGCCACGCCGAGACCTCCGGTGAGGTCACGAATCCGCCGGCCGAACTCAGCGGCGTCGTCAGGGTAGGACAGCACCTCGTCGGCGCCGGCCTTCCTGGACATCTCGGCCTTCTGGGGCGTGGAGACGGTGGTGATGACCCGGGCGCCGAGTAGGTGTGCCCATTGGGTCAGGATCAGCCCGACGCCGCCGGCCCCGGCGTGCACCAGCACCGCGTCGCCGGCCTGCACCGGATACACCGACTTCAGCAGGTAATGCGCTGTCAGGCCCTTCAACAGCACCGAGGCCGCGATCTCGGAGCTGACGCCGTCGGGCACCTTGGCAGTCAAATGTGCTGGCGCAGTGGAGAATTCAGCATATGCGCCGGACGCGGCCGCGGACACCACCCGGTCGCCGACCCGGAAGTCTTCGGTTGCATCGCCGACTGCCGCGACGGGGCCGCACACCTCGGAGCCCAGGACGAACGGCACCTCGCGCGGGTATTGCCCGGATCGGAAATAGGTGTCAATGAAGTTGACGCCGATCGCCTCAGCCTGGATCAGCAGCTCGCCGGGACCCGGCGAGGGTTGTGATGTGTCGACGTAACGAAGGACCTCGGGGCCGCCAGTTTCACTGACTTCGATTGCGTGCATGTGGATATCATGCCCGGGCATGAAGCTTGCCCGCCCGGACGTCTTCCACCCCCGCATCGTGCTGGCCGGATGCCGCCGGGACCCCGACGACGCCGGCCTGGTGTCCGCGCTCCGAACGCGGGGCCTGCACGCTCGCTGGCTGCGGTGGGACGACCCGGAGACCGTTGGCGCCGACCTGGTGATCCTGCGCGAAACCGCGGACGCCGGCCGGCGCGACGAGTTCCTCGCCTGGACCCGCCGGGTCAGGAACCTGTTGAATCCGCCTGCGGCGGTCGCCTGGAATCTGGAGCGGCGATACCTGCATGACATCGAGAAGGCCGGTGTGCCAACGCTGTCGGGCGCGACGGCACAGTCGGTGTTGATCTTCTTCGGAGGGCAGCGGTCCCACGCCTGGCCGGTCGAGCCGGAGTTCGAGAGCTGGGACCTCGGTTACGCGGCGATCGCCGCGGCGGCCCGATGCGCTGGAATCCGCGCCGGCGAACTGCTCTACGCGCGCGTCGACATTTGCGACGCGCGGGTGGCCGGACTCGACGTGGTCGCGCCGTCGCTGGGTTGGCGGCAGTTGAACGCCGCCGCACGTGAACAGGCCCAGCGCGGGTTCGCCCTGGCCGTGGAATCAGCCTGCGAGCGGCTCGGGCTCGGCCCGTTCTCGCATCGAGGCCCATAACGCCGCGGTCGCGGCGGTGCACGCCGCGGCACCGGCGACGTGGATGGCGACCAGGGCAGCCGGGACGCCGGTGAAGTACTGCGTGGTGCCGACGGCCGCCTGTAGGCACACGAGCCCGAGCAGCACACCCAGCCGCAGCAGGATCGGCCGCGCCGCGCCGACCGCCAGCAGCCCGAAGCCCAGCCCGACCAACAGCGCGAGATAGGCGACCAGCAGCGACGAATGCATGTGCACCAGCGTGGTGATCTCGACTTTCAGTCGCGGCACCGTCCTGCTGGGGCTGCGGTCTCCCGCGTGCGGCCCGGCCGCGGTCACCAGCGTGCCGGTGACCAACACCACCGCCAGGTTCACCCCGGTCAGCGCCGTGAGCAGGCGCAGCGGCCCGGCCACCCGCGCGCGCACGACGCCGTCATCCGGCTCGCCGATCTTGACGTAGAGCAGCACCGACAGCCACACCATCGTCATCGACACCAGCAGATGGATGGCCACCGTCCACCACAGCAGCCCGGTGCGCACGGTGATGCCGCCGATCACGGCCTGCACCACCGTGGATACCGGCATCAGCCATGCGTAGGCCCGCACCTCGGTGCGTCGTCGGGCCCGGTACACCGCCAGCACCGCGAGCGCGGCGGTGACGACCACCGCGAGGCTGAAGAGCCGATTGCCGAACTCGACGGTCTGGTGCACCCACGGCACCTCGGCGACCGCGACCGGGACGAAACTGCCCGGAAAACACTGCGGCCAGGTGGGGCAACCCAGCCCCGACGCGGTGACCCGCACGATCGAACCGGTGACCGCGATACCGCCCTGAGACAGGATCACGGCGGCGGCGATGATCCGCTGGACGCGCAGGCTGGGGTCGGGGAGCAGGTCCACCAACCGCATCAGCACTCGTCTCGCCACCGCCCGATCGTAGGCCAATGAGAACTACGAGATGTAGTAGGGCCACCAGCGCCGAGGCGGTGATTTCGCGGGCCGGCCTCGCCGTGTCGGCTGCGTGGTTACCGTGCCGCTCAGGTGAAACGGAACCAGCGCAGCGCGCCCAGTGCGGCCGCCGCGCCCCACACCGCCAGGACGACGACGCCGAACCAGTCGACCGACAGCGTCATCGCCTGCGACAGCGCCTCGGTCAGCGCGCCGGACGGGGTGAGCCGGGCCGCCCATTTGACCGCGGTCGGGATCATGTTCGTCTCGAGCGTCAGCGCGCCCAGTCCGGCGAAGACGAACCACATCAAGTTGGCCACCGCGAGGACGATCTCGGCGCGCAGCGTGCCGCCGAGCAGCAGACCCAGTGCCGTGAAGGCGGCAGTGCCCAGTGCGATGACCGCCGCGCCCAGCACGAGAGCCAGCGGCGCGGGCCGCCAGCCCAGGGCAAAACCGATGGCGCCCAAAATGATTGCCTGCAGAAATACGACGGTGATCACGGCCAGGGACTTGCCGGCGATGATGCCCCAGACCGGAAGTGGCGTGGCCCCAAGTCGTTTCAAGGCCCCATACCTGCGGTCGAACGCGATCGCGATGGCTTGCCCGGTGAATGCCGTCGAAATCAGGGCCAGGGCCATGATGGCCGGCACGAACGTCGCGGCACGGTTGTGGCCGAATGAGCCGAACGGCAACAGCGTCAGGCCGACCAGCAGCGTGATCGGGATGAACATGGTCAGCAGTAGCTGTTCACCGTTGCGCAGCAACAGCTTCAGCTCCAGCCCGAACTGGGCGGCCAGCATCTTCGGCACAGCGCTGGGACGCGGATCGGGGGTGAAGGTGCCGGGGGGGAACACCGGGGTGTCGGTGTCGGTCATGATCGCAACTTCCTGCCGGTGAGCTCCAGGAACACGTCTTCGAGGCTGCGTTGCTCCACACGCATATCGGTTGCCAGCACGTCGATTTGGGCACACCACGCCGTCACGGTCGCCAGCACCTGCGGGTCGACCGGTCCCTCGACCAGGTACTCGCCCGGGGTCACCTCGGTGGCCTTGTAATCCTCCGGCAGTGCGGAAGCCAAGAGCGACAAGTCAAGTCGCGGCGGTGCGGTGAACCTCACCTGGTCTTTCGCGCCGGAGCGCATCAGCTCCGCCGGTGTGCCTTCCGCGACGGTCGACCCCCGGTCGATGATGACGATCCGGTCGGCGAGCTCCTCGGCCTCCTTGAGCTGGTGCGTGGTCAGCACCACCGTCACACCGTCGCGGCGCAACGCGTCGATCAGTTCCCACACCAGCAGCCGGGCATGCGCGTCCATGCCGGCGGTGGGCTCGTCGAGGAACACCAGTTCCGGGCGTCCCACCAGCGCGCAGGCCAGCGCGAGCCGTTGCTGCTGCCCGCCCGAGAGCCGCCGGTATGTGGTGCGGGCGGCATCGGTGAGCCCCAGGGTGGCCAGCAGCCACTGCGGGTCCAACGGGTCGGCGGCGTAAGAGGCCACCAAGTCGAGCATTTCGCCGGCGCGGGCCGCCGGGTAGCCGCCGCCGCCCTGCAGCATCACCCCGATACGCGCGCGCAGCTTGGTGTTATCGGCGACCGGGTCCAACCCCAGCACCTGGATCGTGCCGGCGTCGGGACGTACGAAGCCCTCGCACATCTCGACGGTCGTCGTCTTGCCGGCGCCGTTGGGCCCGAGCAGGGCCAGCACTTCCGCGGCGCGCACGTCGAGATCGAGATTGGCGACAGCGGTCGTCGAGCCGTAATGCTTACTCACCCCGCACAGCCGCACCACCGTCTCGGGGGCTTGGGGGTCTAGGCGGCCCGAACTCACGTCGAGTCAGCGTAGGCGTCGGGCGCCGACTCGGATCGAGGGGTCTGGACGGTCGCGCGGGGCTCGGCGCCCGGCGACCCGTCGCCGTTGCCGGTGGACGCGGGCTGCAGCGGTCGCCACGGCAGGCGGGTGTAGGTCAGCGCGACCAGCACGGCCATTACCGCGGCGCTGGCCAGGGTGGCATCCAGGATCTGGAACAGCGCGAACCGATCGCCGTTGGCGGTCGGTCCGAAGATCCCGACGACGAGCGTGATCACGATGACCGTCTCGCGGAAGCCGGTGCGCGTCGCCCAGCAGGCCAGCGGAATGATCGCCCACAGCAGGTACCAGGGCTGCACCACGGGAAACAGCAGCACGCAGATGCCCAGCGCGACGCCCAGGCCGCCGATTGGGTGCAGCCGGCCGCGGAAGACCGCGAACAGCAACCAGCTGACCAGCACCATGATGATCAGCACGCCGATAAAACGCGTCAGGGCCAGCACGGCGGTGGTGTGATCGCCCAGGCCCAGCAGAATTCCGACCTGTCCGGTGGCCAGGGCCAGCAGTGTGGGCGGTGACATCCAGCTGCGCACCACGTTGGCGGTGCCCAGCGTGAACATCCAGCCGAATCCGAGCCCACTCGCCCAGCCCACCAGGCCCATCACCGCCAGCGCCAGCGACCCGATCCCGCCGCCGGCCAGCAGCAGCGCCCGCAGGTTGCCGCCCCAGCGATGAGCCAGCGCCATCGTGACGAATCCCAGCCCCAGCAGCGAGGGCAGCTTCACCTGCGAGGACAGCGTGATCAGGATGGAGCCGGCCAGCAACATGCCCAGCGGCTCCCAGTCGGGGCCCAACCGGCGCCAGGAGACGGGCCGCAGCCGGGGCGCATCGATACCGCGCAGCGCGTATTCGGCGCCGATCAGCATCAACCCGAGCATCAGCGCCTCGTTGTGGATGCCGGCCACCAGATGCATCAGCAACAGCGGATTGGCCACACCCAGCCACAGCGCGCTGACCTCGGCGACGCCGCAGCGCCGGGCCAGCCGCGGTACGGCCCACACAATCATCGCCACACCGGCCAGCACCACCAACCGGTGGCAGAGCACCGCGGCGACGATGTTCTCGCCGGTCAGCGCCGAGATGCCGCGCCCGATCCACAGGAACAACGGTCCGTAGGGCGCCGGCGTCTCGCGCCACACACTGGGCACCGAGAGGGTGAACACATGGCCGAGGCCCAGCCCGGACGCGGGGCCGACCTGGTACGGGTCGAGGCCCTCCAGCGAAATCTGGCTCTGCGCCAGGTAGGAGTAGACGTCCTTGCTGTACATCGGCGGCGCGATCAGCAGCGGCAGCATCCACAGCACCAGGGTGCGATCCAGTTCACCGCGTGACATCTGCCGCTTGCCCAGCGCGAATCGGCCCAGCATCAACCAGGCCAGCGCCATCATGACCGCCCCGACCGTGGTCATCGTCAACGACACCGTCTGAATCCGGGATGGCAGGTTCAGCAGCCGCACCCCGAACGTGGGGTCCTGGACGACGGGACGGGCGCCGGCGCCCAGGGCGCCGATCCCCATCAGCACCGTTCCGGTCGCGCCGAACAGTCTGGTGCGCCGAACTGCGGTGAGTTCGGTCTCATTGAGCGGTGAGCCCACAGGCTTCTCGTCGCCGTGCAACGCGGCGATCGACGAGCTCAGCGAGTGGTGGCGCTCTGCCATCAGTGCAGCGTAGCGGCATGCCGCGAGGCCGCGGCCCGATGCTCGCCGTGCGATCGGCACCACCTGGCACTGAGGGCAGCCTTGCTGGACCGTTTTCCGGAATTGCGTCACACTGGTGTTGTGAAAATCCGGACTGCCGAGGAAACCCAGGAAGTCGGCGTCGTGCCGGCGACCGGTGCCGCGGCTCCTACCGTCGTTCCGGATGGTCACACCCGCCGCGCCATCGTGCGGCTGTTGCTGGAATCCGGGTCGATCACCGTCAGCGAGATCTGTGACCGGCTGGGTCTGGCGGCGGCGGGCGTGCGGCGTCACCTGGACGCGCTGATCGACGCGGGCGACGCGGAATCGGCGGCCGCCGCGGCATGGCAGCAGGCCGGACGCGGGCGCCCCGCGAAGCGTTTCCGGTTGACGGCGGCAGGCCGGGCCAAGCTCGACCACTCCTACGACGACCTGGCGGTCGCGGCGATGCGTCAACTGCGCGAGATCGGCGGACAGGGCGCGCTGCAGACGTTCGCCCGGCGCCGTATCGACACGATCCTGGCCGACGTCGAACCCGCCGACAGTGCCGACGACGCCGACGTCGAGGCCGCCGCCCAACGTGTGGCCGGTGCACTGACCAAGGCCGGCTACGTCGCCACCACGACCCGGGTGGGCCCGCCGCTGCACGGCGTGCAGATCTGCCAGCATCACTGCCCGGTTTCGCATGTGGCCGAGGAATTCCCGGAACTGTGCGAGGCCGAGCGGGAGGCCATGGCCGAAGTTCTCGGCACTCACGTGCAACGGTTGGCGACCATCGTCAACGGCGATTGCGCCTGTACCACCCATGTGCCGCTCGCACCGGTTGCGAGCAAGGCAGCAAGCAAGACCTAGCATCAAGCGGCGCCCAGCCCGCGCGCCGGCACCAACATCAAAGGAGCGTCCGCATGACACTCACGCCAGAGGCAACCACGCCGCCGGTCACCGGAGCGCCTTCCGGGCCCCTGACCCAGGAGCAGACGATCGATTCCCTGGGCAAGTACGGCTACGGCTGGTCGGACTCCGACGTCGCGGGTGCCAGCGCGCAGCGCGGCCTGTCCGAAGCCGTGGTCCGTGACATTTCGGGAAAGAAGAACGAGCCGGAGTGGATGCTGCAGACCCGGCTGAAGGCGTTGCGCACGTTCGACAAGAAGCCGATGCCGCACTGGGGCTCGAACCTCGAGGGCATCGACTTCGACAACATCAAGTACTTCGTGCGCTCCACCGAGAAGCAGGCGGCGTCGTGGGAGGACCTGCCCGAGGACATCCGCAACACCTACGACCGGCTGGGCATCCCCGAGGCGGAGAAGCAGCGCCTGGTCGCCGGTGTCGCCGCGCAGTACGAGTCCGAGGTGGTCTATCACCAGATCCGGGAGGACCTGGAGAGCCAGGGCGTGATATTCCTGGACACCGACAGCGGTCTGCGCGAACACCCGGAGATCTTCAAGCAGTACTTCGGCAGCGTGATCCCGGCCGGTGACAACAAGTTCTCCGCGCTGAATACCGCTGTGTGGTCGGGTGGTTCGTTCATCTACGTGCCGCCGGGCGTGCACGTCGACATCCCGCTGCAGGCTTACTTCCGGATCAACACCGAGAACATGGGCCAGTTCGAGCGGACGCTGATCATCGTCGACGAGGGTGCCTATGTGCACTACGTCGAAGGCTGTACCGCGCCGATCTACAAGAGCGACTCGCTGCACTCTGCGGTGGTAGAGATCATCGTGAAGCCCGGTGGCCGTTGCCGTTACACGACGATCCAGAACTGGTCGAACAATGTGTACAACCTGGTCACCAAGCGCGCCCGCGCCGAAGCGGGCGCCACGATGGAGTGGGTCGACGGCAACATCGGGTCGAAGGTGACGATGAAGTACCCGGCGGTCTGGATGACCGGCGAATACGCCAAGGGTGAGGTGCTGTCGGTGGCGTTCGCCGGCGAGGGTCAGCACCAGGACACCGGTGCCAAGATGCTGCACCTGGCGCCCAACACGTCGAGCAACATCGTCTCCAAGTCCGTGGCACGCGGCGGTGGCCGCGCGTCCTACCGCGGCCTGGTGCAGGTGAACAAGGGTGCCCACGGCTCTCGCTCCAGCGTGAAATGCGATGCGCTGCTTGTCGATACGATCAGCCGCAGCGACACCTACCCGTACGTCGACATCCGTGAGGACGACGTGACGATGGGTCACGAGGCCACCGTGTCCAAGGTCAGCGAGGACCAGCTCTTCTACCTGATGAGCCGCGGCATGACCGAGGACGAGGCGATGGCGATGGTGGTGCGCGGCTTCGTCGAGCCGATCGCCAAGGAACTGCCGATGGAGTACGCGCTGGAGCTCAACCGGCTGATCGAGCTGCAGATGGAGGGCGCGGTCGGATGACGGCTCTGCAGGGATCGTCGGCCGCCGCACTGAACAAGGGGGAGCTGTTCGCGTCGTTCGACGTGGATGCTTTCGAGGTGCCCAGCGGTCGCGACGAGATCTGGCGGTTCACCCCGCTGCGCCGGTTGCGCGGGCTGCACGACGGCTCGGCCGTCGCCAACGGCAAGGCGCAGATCAGTGTCGGCGAACAGCCCGGCGTGCAGACCGAGATCGTCCGCCGCGGCGACGAGCGGCTCGGTCAGGGTGGTGTTCCCACTGATCGTGTTGCGGCCCAAGCTTTCTCGTCATTCAACTCCGCGACGGTGGTGACCGTCCCGCGTGACACCGAGGTCGCCAAGCCAATCGAAATCGCGATCACCGGGCCCGGCGAGGGCGCGGTCGCTTACGGGCATCTGCAGATCCGCGTCGAGGAACTCGCCCGCGCGATCTTCGTCATCGACCTGCGCGGCAGCGGGACCTACGCCGACAACGTCGAGATCATCGTCGGCGACGCGGCGGCTGTCGGGGTCATCTGGATCGCCGACTGGGCCGACGACATGGTGCACGTCAGCTCGCATCACGCACGGCTGGGCAAGGATTCGGTGCTCGGCCACGTCAACGTGACGCTCGGGGGCGATCTGGTCCGTACGTCGACGACGGTGCGGTTCACCGCACCCGGCGGTGACGCCCAGCTGCTCGGCACCTACTTCGCCGACGATGGCCAGCACTTCGAATCGCGGTTGCTCGTCGACCACGCGTACCCCAACTGCCGGTCGGATGTGTTGTACAAGGGTGCGCTGCAAGCGGATCCGGAATCCAGCCGCCCCGATGCACACACCGTCTGGGTGGGCGACGTGCTGATCCGCGCGGAAGCCACCGGCACGGACACCTTCGAGACCAACCGCAACCTGTTGCTCACCGACGGCGCCCGCGCCGATTCGGTGCCTAACCTCGAGATCGAGACGGGCGAGATCGTCGGCGCCGGACACGCAAGTGCCACCGGAAGATTCGACGACGAGCAGGTGTTCTACCTACAAGCTCGCGGTATCCCGGAGGATCAGGCCCGCCGGCTGATCGTTCGCGGATTCTTCGGCGAGATCATCCAGAAGATCGCCGTGCCCGCCGTGCGCGAACGGCTCACCGAGGCCATCGAACACGAACTTGAGTTAACCGAAGGAATCAAGAACTGATGACCACGCTCGAAATCAAGGATCTGCACGTCAGTGTCGCGCGCACCAACGAGTCCGACGCCATCCCGATCCTCAAAGGCGTTGACCTCACCGTGAAATCGGGGGAGACGCACGCGCTGATGGGCCCGAACGGGTCCGGCAAGTCCACCCTGTCCTACGCGATCGCCGGGCACCCGAAGTACGAGGTAACGTCCGGTTCGATCACGCTGGACGGCCAGGATGTGCTGGCGATGAGCGTCGACGAGCGGGCGCGGGCCGGCCTGTTCCTGGCCATGCAGTACCCGATCGAGGTGCCGGGGGTGTCGATGTCGAACTTCCTGCGCACCGCCGCCGCGGCCGTGCGCGGTGAGGCGCCGAAGCTGCGGCACTGGGTCAAGGAAGTCAAGGGCGCGATGGACGATCTGGGGATCGATCCGGCGTTCTCCGAACGCAGTGTGAACGAAGGCTTTTCCGGTGGTGAGAAGAAGCGCCACGAGATTCTGCAGCTATCGCTGCTCAAGCCGAAGATCGCGATCCTGGACGAGACCGATTCCGGCCTGGACGTCGACGCGCTACGGGTGGTCAGCGAGGGCGTCAACCGCTACGCCGAAGCCGAACACGGGGGTGTCCTGTTGATCACCCACTACACCCGGATCCTGCGCTACATCCAGCCGCAGTTCGTGCACGTGTTCGTCGGTGGCCGCATCGTCGAGTCGGGGGGTCCCGAACTGGCCGACGAGCTCGAAGCGCACGGCTACGAGCGCTTCACCAGCCAAGCGGCGTCCGCGGGGGCGTAACCATGGCGGCCTCCGTGAATCCACTGGACGTCGCGGCGATCCGTGCTGATTTCCCGATCCTCAAGCGCATCATGCGCGGGGGAAAGCAGTTGGCGTATCTGGATTCCGGCGCGACGTCGCAACGCCCGCTGCAGGTGCTCGACGCCGAGCGGGAATTTCTGCTGACCTCCAACGGTGCCGTGCACCGCGGTGCGCATCAGCTGATGGAAGAGGCCACCGACGCCTACGAGGAGGGCCGGGCCGACATCGCGGCGTTCGTCGGCGCCGACGCCCAGGAGCTGGTCTTCACCAAGAACGCCACCGAATCGCTGAACCTCGTGTCGTATGTGTTGGGCGACAAGCGATTCGACCGGGCCGTCGGTGAAGGCGACGTCATCGTCACCACCGAGCTCGAACATCACGCCAACCTGGTCCCATGGCAGGAGCTGGCTCGGCGCACCGGGGCGACGCTGCGGTGGTACGGAGTCACCGACGACGGCCGTATCGACCTGGACTCGCTACAGCTCGACGAGCGCGTCAAAGTCGTTGCGTTCAGCCATCACTCGAACGTGACCGGCGCGCTGGCGCCGGTGGCCGAGCTGGTCGCCCGGGCCAAGGCGGTGGGCGCGCTGACCGTGCTGGACGCCTGCCAGTCGGTGCCTCACCAGCCGGTCGACTTCCATGCCCTCGACGTCGACTTCGCCGCGTTCTCCGGTCACAAGATGCTGGGCCCCAACGGGATCGGTGTGCTGTACGGGCGTCGTGAGTTGCTCGAGACGGCGCCGCCGTTTATCACCGGTGGTTCGATGATCGAGACGGTCACGATGGAAGCCACGACGTATGCCGCGCCCCCGCAGCGGTTCGAGGCGGGCACTCCGATGACTTCCCAGGTGGTGGGGCTGGGCGCGGCGGCACGCTATCTGAGTCAACTCGGCATGGACGCCGTGCAAGCCCACGAGAACGAGCTGGTCGCCGCGGCCCTCGACGGGCTGTCCGGTATCGACGCGGTGCGCATCGTCGGGCCCACCGCGATGGAAAACCGGGGCTCGCCAATCGCATTCGTCGTCGACGGCGTGCACGCTCATGACGTCGGACAGGTGCTCGATGACGAGGGCGTCGCGGTGCGGGTCGGGCACCACTGCGCGTTGCCGCTGCACCGCCGATTCGGTGTCGCCGCCACGGCGCGGGCGTCGTTCGCGGTGTACAACACCGCCGACGAGGTCGAGCGGCTGGTGGCCGGCGTGCGCCGGGCAATAGAGTTCTTCGGCGGGGTGTGAACCGTGCGCATGGAGCAGATGTATCAGGACGTGATCCTCGATCACTACAAGCACCCGCAGCACCGCGGACTGCGCGAGCCGTACGGCGCGCAGGTCTATCACGTGAACCCGATCTGCGGCGACGAGGTCACGCTGCGGGTGACGTTGTCCGACGACGGGCAGACCGTCGCCGACGTTTCCTATGACGGGCAAGGCTGTTCGATCAGCCAGGCCGCCACCTCGGTGCTCACCCAGCAGGTGATCGGCCAAAGCGTGGGGGAGGCGCTGAAGACCATCACCGCGTTCACCGAGATGGTGTCGTCGCGGGGAACGGTCGACGGCGACGAGGATGTCCTCGGCGACGGCATCGCCTTCGCCGGAGTTGCCAAGTACCCGGCGCGGGTGAAATGTGCTCTGCTGGGATGGATGGCTTGCAAAGACGCACTGGCCCAGGCCAGCCATGCTTTCGAGGAGGACCAACGATGAGCGAAACCACCGCACCCGACGAGGAATTCATCGCCGACCTCGAGGAGGCGATGCGCGACGTCGTCGACCCTGAACTCGGGATCAACGTCGTCGATCTGGGGCTGGTCTACGGCCTCAACGTCGAGGACGGCGACGAGGGAAAGGTCGCGACCATCGACATGACGCTGACGTCGGCGGCCTGCCCGCTGACCGATGTGATCGAGGACCAATCGCGTAGCGCGCTGGTCGGCAGCGGTCTGGTCAATGACCTGCGGATCAACTGGGTGTGGAACCCGCCGTGGGGCCCGGACAAGATCACCGAGGACGGCCGCGAGCAACTGCGCGCCCTCGGCTTCACCGTTTAGCCGCCGCTCAGCTGTGGTGACCCGTGGGCTTTTTGCCCACGCATTTGCCGTCGTGGGCGGGCCGCAGGTCGATAGTCGTCGCTTGTAGCGTGCCGCTACCGTCTTGATTGCCTTGCGCGGTCAGGCATTTGCCTTGTGCGATCGCCTGAGTGTCGGCACTGGCTTGCTTGCTGTACCGCGTCTGGTCTGTGACCGTGACCGGGGTCTGCGAACCGGCGCCGGTGACGGTGATCGTGTTACCCGCGACGGACGCGACGGTACCCCGCACCGGCGGGTTCTTGGCCCCAGCGCCCGGCGGGGGCGTGGTCGATCCGCCGGGGGCGTTGCCCGACGGGCATTTCCCGTCGACGGCGGGGCTCACCCGCACGGACGCCGCGGTGAGCGGTTGATCCGGCTGGGATTCCCGATGCGCGGGTCGTACGACGACGCAACTTCCGGCGGTGACGTCACTGCGCGCCGCCGCGGTGACCTCGGTGACCTTGGTCGACGTCGTGAAAGCCACTGCGGCGTTGCCCTTTTCCTGGGTGACCTGTGCGGTGTTTCCCGACACCGATGCGATCAGACCCTGCACCCGGGCGTGGCCGCTGGCCGGTGGCGGGGCAGACGTCGCGGGTGCGGACGCACTACTGGTGGGGCCGGTCGACGAGGACGGGGCGGCCGTGTGCGACGAGCCACACGCCACGACGGATGCCGCGGTGACTCCGGTGAGCGCGAACACGGCGAACCGGGCGAGCCGAGACCGATGAGCGTTGGCAGCCATCAACGTTTCTCCAATCGTGGTGTTGGTCCCAACGTTTACCGGATCCAGCTGTGCCGCAGCTATGAGTTCACGCCGCCGCACGGGGGTTGGCCGTCGCTGATTTGGGGTATGCCCAGCTCATCTCATGTCGAGTTGGGTTTGTGGGGGGATGAGTGATCGGCGATGGTCGGCTGGCTGGACGATTTGCAGCGTCGGAACCGCGGCGTGAGTGTGACCGTCGCGGTCATTTACAAATATCTCGATGATCAAGGCGGCTATCTCGCCGCGCTGATCACCTACTACGGCTTCGTGTCACTGTTTCCGATGCTGTTGTTGTTGACCACGGGTCTGGGTGTGGTGCTCGCCGGTCGCCCCGACCTGCAGGAGCAGGTGCTGCACGGCACGTTGAGCCAGTTCCCGGTGATCGGCAGCCAGCTGCATCAGCCCGCAGGGCTCAGCGGGGGGTCGGTCGCCGTGGTGGTCGGAATCCTGGGTGCGCTCTACGGTGGGCTGGGCGTCGGCCAAGCCGTGCAAAACGCCATGGACTCGGTGTGGGCCGTGCCGAAGAACAAACGTCCCAACCTGCTTCGGGCCCGCGTGCGCAGTTTCGGATTGCTGTTCGTGCTCGGTTCGGCGGTGATCGCGGCGACCGTGCTGTCCGGGATCGCCCAGACGACTCAGGAATTGGGCGTCTTCGGAAGGATCGGCGTCACGCTCACCGCTGCGGCGGTCAACACAGTGATCTGTCTGGTGGCCTTCAAGGTGACCACGTCGAAGGAACTCAGCTACCGACAGGTGCTGCCGGGAGCCGTTGCGGCAGCGTTCATTTGGCAGATACTGCAGTGGTTCGGCGCCGGCTATATCCAGCACACGGTCAAGACGGCGAGCGCCACCAACAGTGTTTTCGCGTTGGTGCTGGGGTTGCTGGCGTTCCTGTATCTGGTGTCGACGACGCTGGTGCTGTGCGCCGAGATGAACGTCGTGCTCGTCGAGCGGCTGTACCCGCGCGCGTTGCTCAGCGCTTTCAGCGACGATGCCGAACTCACGCCGGCCGATCGCCGGACCTACGCCAAGCGGGCGAAAGCCGAGCGCGTCAAACCGCTCGAGCGGGTGATCGTCAGGTTCAACGACGTCAACCGACCCGTGACGCCGTAACGGCCAGTATCAGAACGCCTCTTCGGAAATACGCATGACGTCGTCGTCGATGGATTCGATGACGCGGCGCAGCGAGGTCAGCTTCGGCAGCATGTTCTTGCCGAAAAATGCCGACGTCGCGATCTTGCCCTGATAGAACGCGACGTCCTTCTCGGCGGGATTGTCGCCCAGCGCCGCGTGCGCGACGCCCGCCTGCACCAGCAGTCGCCAGCCGATCAGCAGGTCGCCCACCGCGAGCAGATAGCGCACCGAACCCAGGCCCACCTTGTAGATCTCGGTCGGGTGCTGCGTCGCGGACATCAGGTAACCGGTCAACGCCCCCGTCATCGCCGTGACCTCGTCGAGGGCGGTTTGCACGGCCTGCGCTTGCGCTTTCAACGCCTCGTCGCAGTTGTCGATGGTGTCGCTGATCTGAGCGGTGACGAACTGCAGCGCCGCGCCGTGGTCGCGGACGATCTTGCGGAAGAAGAAGTCCAGGGCCTGGATCGCGGTGGTGCCCTCGTAGAGCGAATCGATCTTGGAGTCGCGGATGTACTGCTCCAGCGGGTAGTCCTGCAGGAAGCCCGAGCCGCCCAGCGTCTGCAACGACTCGGTCAGGATCTCGTAGGCCCGCTCTGAGCTCACGCCTTTGACGATGGGCAGCAGCAGATCGTCGACACGGTGCGCCATTTCGTGGTCGGCGCCCGAAACTTGTTGTGCCAGTGCATCATCCTGATGCGCCGCGGCATACATGTAGAGCGCCCGCAGTCCTTCGGCATAAGCCTTCTGGGTCATCAGACTGCGGCGCACATCGGGGTGGTGCATGATCGTGACCCGCGGCGCGGTCTTATCGGTCATCTGAGTCAGATCGGCGCCCTGAACCCGTTCCTTGGCGTAGGCCAGCGCGTTGAGGTAACCCGTGGAAAGCGTGCCGGCGGCCTTGACGCCGATGGTCATGCGCGCGTGCTCGATCACGGTGAACATCTGCGCGATCCCGTTGTGCACGCCGCCGACCAGATAACCCACCGCGGGCACATCCGTGGCGCCAAACGTCACCTCGCAGGTCGGCGACGACTTGATGCCCATCTTGTGTTCGAGCCCGGTGACGTAAACCCCGTTGCGGGCCCCGAGTTCGAACGTGTCGGGGTCGAACAGGTAGTTGGGCACGTAGAACAGGCTCAGCCCCTTGGTGCCGGGGCCCGCACCTTCCGGGCGGGCCAGCACCAGATGGAAGACGTTGTCGGCGGTGTCGCCGACGTCACCGCCGGAGATGAAACGCTTGACGCCCTCGATGTGCCAGGTGCCGTCCGGTTGCTCAATGGCCTTGCTGCGGCCGGCGCCGACATCGGAACCCGCGTCGGGTTCGGTGAGCACCATCGTCGCGGCCCAGCCGCGTTCGACTCCTTCTGCCGCCCAACGCTTTTGCTCTTCGTCGCCCTCGGCCCAAAGTGCTTGTGCCATAAAGGGACCCAGACAGAAGAAGCTTGCCGACGGGTTGGCGCAGAAGATCATCTCGTTGACCGCCCAGGCCAGCGGCGGCGGAGCGGGCATGCCACCGATGTCCTCGGCCAGACCGAGGCGCCACCACTCGGCGTCTTTGATCGCTTGCACGGTCTTGGCCAGCTCGGGCGCCACGCTGATCGTGTGCTCTTTGGGATCGAACACCGGTGGGTTGCGGTCGGCGAACGCGAAAGTCTCGGCGACCGGCCCTTCGGCCAGGCGAGCGGCCTCGGACAAGATGGTCCGCACCGTGTCGGCGTCCAGCTCGCTGTACTGCCCGGCGCCGAGTATTGCGTCTACCTCGAGAACTTCGAAGATGTTGAACTCGAGATCACGGACGTTGGCGATGTAGTGGCCCAAGACATCTCCCTCAACCGGTCCGTCCGGCGACGGATCATCAGCCCTAAGTCTGTCCGAGCGGGGAAAACCTCCGCAACCGTAACCTCAGGGCACTCACCGTGGTCTCCCGCACACGAAAACCCAACTGTTCATTGGGAAGATCGGCCCGCGTCACTGTCCCGGCATTGCGGTACGCACCGTCGCGCTGGCCAATCGCCGCTGGCGGGAGCAGTATGGGAGTGCGCCAATGGTCGACATTCGCGTGGGAACATCCGAGCAGTACCCGGCGTTAGGCGAAATGTGACAACACAGGATCTCACTGCGGAGCAGTTCAACGCGACCATCGAGAACAACGACATCGTGCTGGTCGACTTCTGGGCTTCCTGGTGCGGGCCCTGTCGCCAGTTCGGGCCGACTTTCCAGGCGTCGTCGGAGAAACACCCCGACATCGTCCACGCCAAGGTGGACACCGAAGCCGAACAGCAGCTCGCCGCTGCCGCGCAGATTCGGTCCATTCCGACGCTGATGGCCTTCAAGAAGGGCAAACTGCTGTTCAATCAGCCGGGTGCTCTGCCGCCGGCGGCGCTGGAAGACTTGGTGCAGCAAATCAGGGACTTCGACGTCGAGGCGGCGCAAGCCGATCAGGCCTGAGCCAAGCTTGGTCCAAGCCGCCGAATAGGTCTCTAGCAACGTCCGCGATACCGTTCACGGGTGAGTTTGGTACTCGTTGAACACCCGCGGCCCGGCGTGGCCTTGATCACTCTCAATCGGCCCGAGCGGATGAATTCCATGGCGTTCGACGTCATGGTGCCGCTGAAGGCGGCCCTGGAAGAGGTCACCTACGACAACTCCGTGCGGGTGGTGGTGCTGACCGGGGCGGGCAGGGGATTCTCCTCCGGTGCCGATCACAAGTCCGCGGGCACGGTGCCGAACGTTGACGGGCTGACCCGCCCGACGTATGCGTTGCGCTCCATGGAGCTGCTCGACGACGTCATTCTGGCGCTACGGCGGATGCACCAGCCGGTCATCGCGGCGGTCAACGGCGCGGCCATCGGCGGTGGTTTGTGCCTGTCGCTGGCCGCCGACATCCGGGTGGCCTCCACCAACGCCTATTTCCGGGCCGCGGGCATCAACAACGGTCTGACCGCGAGCGAACTGGGTTTGTCCTACCTGTTGCCCAGGGCCATCGGCGCGTCGCGGGCGTTCGAGATCATGCTCACCGGTCGTGACGTGACCGCCGAGGAGGCCGAGCGTATCGGGCTGGTGTCCTGTCAGGTGCCCGAAGGCCAGTTGCTGGACACCTGCTACGCGATCGCCGCGCGGATCGCCGCGTTCTCCCGGCCCGGAGTCGAGTTGACCAAGCGCACACTGTGGAGTGGACTGGACGCCGGTAGCCTGGAAGGGCACATGCAAGCCGAAGGCTTGGGACAGCTTTTCGTCCGCCTGCTCACCGCGAACTTCGAAGAAGCGGTTACTGCGCGCGCAGAGCGGCGGCCCCCGGTATTCACCGACGAGAAATAACGTGCCCAGAGGAGAGCGATCGTGATCACCGCTACGGACCTTGAGGTCCGCGCTGGTGCGCGCATCTTGCTCTCACCCGACGGTCCCGACCTTCGGATCCAGCCCGGCGACCGCATCGGGCTGGTCGGGCGCAACGGCGCGGGCAAGACCACCACCCTGCGCATCCTGGCCGGGGAAAGCGAACCGTACGCCGGGTCCGTCGTCCGCACCGGCGAAATCGGTTACCTGCCACAGGATCCCAAAGAGGGCGACCTCGACGTGTTGGCTCGCGACCGGGTGCTCTCGGCGCGCGGGTTGGACGTGCTGCTCACCGACCTGGAAAAGCAGCAGGCGTTGATGGCCGAGGTCGCCGACGACGAGGCGCGCGACCGTGCGATCCGCCGGTACGGCCAGCTGGAGGAGCGGTTCGTCGCGTTGGGCGGCTACGGCGCCGAGAGCGAAGCAGGCCGGATCTGCGCGAGTCTCGGTCTGCCGGAACGGGTCATGACGCAGCAGCTGCGCACCCTGTCCGGCGGTCAGCGCCGGCGGGTGGAGCTGGCGCGAATCCTGTTCGCCGCCTCCGATGCCGGATCGGGTTCCTCGACCACCTTGCTGCTCGACGAGCCGACCAACCATCTTGACGCGGATTCGATTGGCTGGCTGCGGGATTTCCTGCGGTCCCACACCGGCGGTCTGGTGGTCATCAGCCACAACGTCGAACTGCTCGCCGACGTCGTCAACCGGGTGTGGTTTCTCGATGCCGTGCGCGGTGAGGCCGACGTCTACAACATGACCTGGCAGAAGTACCTCGATGCCCGGGCCACCGACGAGCAACGCCGTCGCCGGGAACGCGCCAACGCCGAACGCAAGGCCACCGCGCTGCGTTCGCAAGCCGCCAAGCTGGGCGCGAAGGCCACCAAAGCCGTTGCGGCGCAGAACATGTTGCGTCGCGCCGATCGGATGATGGCTGCCCTCGACGACGAACGCGTCGCCGACAAAATCGCCCGGATCAAGTTCCCGACGCCGGCTCCCTGCGGGCGCACCCCGCTGGTGGCCAAGGGGTTGAGCAAGTCCTACGGCTCGCTCGAGGTCTTCACCGGCGTGGACCTGGCCATCGACCGCGGTTCGCGCGTCGTGGTGTTGGGACTCAACGGTGCGGGCAAAACGACGCTGCTGCGCCTGTTGGCCGGCACCGAAAAGCCCGACACCGGAGGGCTGGAGCCCGGACACGGTTTGCGGATGGGCTATTTCGCGCAGGAGCACGACACCATCGACAACGACGCGACGGTGTGGGAGAACATCCGCCATGCCGCACCCGAGTCGGGCGAACAAGACCTGCGCGGCCTACTCGGCGCGTTCATGTTCAGCGGCCCGCAGCTCGACCAGCCGGCCGGCACCCTGTCCGGTGGCGAGAAGACGCGACTTGCGTTGGCCGGTCTGGTGGCATCCACGGCCAACGTCTTGCTGCTCGACGAACCGACCAACAACCTCGATCCGGCGTCGCGGGAACAGGTGCTCGACGCGCTGCGCAGCTATCAAGGCGCGGTGGTGCTGGTGACACACGATCCCGGAGCGGCCGAAGCGCTGGACCCGCAACGCGTTGTCTTGCTGCCCGACGGCACCGAGGACTATTGGTCTGAGGAATACCGGGATCTGATCGAGCTCGCCTGAGGCGCGATAAGTCATTGCACGCGAATTCGGCGAAATCGACACGCGTACGACAACTGGTTCTTACTCTTGGTGCTTGGGTCAGAGTTTCAAGCGTGGAGGGGTCAGTGTCAAAGTCTAAAGAGATGCGCACCGAGTTGTTGGACGAGCTGCGCACCGCCTACGAGGGTGGGGCGAGTATTCGGACGCTCGTTGCCAATACCGGCAGGTCGTACGGGTCGATTCACAGCATGCTGCGCGAGTCGGGTACCACGATGCGCAGCCGCGGCGGGCCCAACCACACGGCTCGGCACCGCTAGACCTCTAGGGCATCGCCCTTACCAACGGCACTGCGAGCAACAGCGCAGTGCCGTTTGCTTAGGCCTCGTGCGG
This sequence comes from Mycobacterium sp. pR1184, assembly GCF_041287235.1. Taxonomy (NCBI): domain Bacteria; kingdom Bacillati; phylum Actinomycetota; class Actinomycetes; order Mycobacteriales; family Mycobacteriaceae; genus Mycobacterium; species Mycobacterium sp. pR1184. The sequence goes on from NZ_JBGGKR010000012.1 coordinate 164,712, forward strand.
CCCAGAATCGTTGCGGCGCACCGAGTTCTCCACCAGGTCGAGAACGGCGGACAGTCGCTGCGGATCTTCGCCGGAGGCCAGCCGGGCCACCAACCCGTCCAGGACCAGTTCCAGGTAGCACTGCAACACGTCACCGGGTACGTCGTCGCGCACCCGCTGTGCTTCCTTCTGCCGTTGCAGTCGATCGTGGGTGGCGGCGGCCAGTTCCGCGGAGCGCTCCGACCATCCGCGGCTGAACGCGGGGTCGTTGCGCAGCTTGCGCGCGATCTCCAACCGGGTGGCCAGCCAATCGAACTGCTCGGGTGCGGCGAGCATGTCGCGCATCACCTGTATCAGCCCCTCGCGTGACGCGACGTCGGCCATCCGCTCGGCGTCCTCGTGCGCGAGCGCGAAGAACAGTGCGTCCTTGTCCCGGAAGTGGTGGAAGATCGCGCCGCGCGACATCCCGATCGACTGCTCCAGCCGCCGGACCGTGGCTCTGTCGTAGCCGTGTTCGGCGAAGCAACGGCGAGCACCATCGAGGATCTGGCGGCGCCGGGCCGCCAGATGGTCCTCGCTGACTTTTGGCATTTGGCCAGGGCTTTGGTCGGCTCGGGACTAGCCGGACTTGAGCATGTTGCGCAGCACGTACTGCAAGATGCCGCCGTTGCGGTAGTAGTCGGCCTCACCCGGGGTGTCGATGCGCACCACGGCGTCGAACTCGACGTCGTCGCCGCCGGCTTCTTTGACGGCCTTGACGTGTACCGTCTTCGGTGTCTTGCCGTCGTTGAGCGCGTCGATCCCGGTGATCTCGAAGACCTCGGTGCCGTCCAGCCCGAGCTCCTGGGCCGTCTTGCCCTCGGGGAACTGCAACGGGATGACGCCCATGCCGATCAGGTTGGAGCGGTGGATTCGCTCGAACGACTCGGCGATCACCGCCCGCACACCCAGCAGCCGTGTTCCCTTGGCCGCCCAGTCTCGCGACGAGCCCGACCCGTACTCCTTGCCGCCCAGCACCACCAACGGAATGTTTTGTGCTGCATAGTTTTGCGCCGCATCGTAGATGAAGGCCTGCGGCCCACCGTCCTGGGTGAAGTCGCGGGTATATCCGCCGGACACGTCGTCCAGCAGCAAGTTGCGCAGCCGGATGTTGGCGAACGTGCCGCGGATCATCACCTCATGGTTGCCGCGTCGCGACCCGAAGGAGTTGTAGTCCTTGCGGTCCACGCCGTGCTCGTCGAGGTACTGCGCCGCCGGCGTGCCCGGCTTGATGCTGCTGGCGGGGGAGATGTGGTCGGTGGTCACCGAATCGCCCAGCAGCGCCAGCACCCGGGCGCCGGTGATGTCGCTGACCGGCTCGGGTTCGGCGGGCATGCCCTCGAAGTACGGGGGCTTGCGCACATAGGTCGAATCCGCGTTCCACTCAAAGGTGTTGCCGCTCGGGGTGGGCAGGTTGCGCCACCGTTCGTCGCCCTTGAACACGTCGCCGTAGTTCTTGGTGAACATCTCGGAGTTGATCGCCGAGGCGATGGTGTCGGAGACGTCTTTCTGCGACGGCCAGATGTCCTTCAAATAGACATCCTTGCCTTCTTTATCTGCCCCGAGCGGCTGACTCTCGAAGTCGAAGTCCATGGTCCCGGCCAGCGCGTAGGCCATCACCAACGGCGGTGACGCCAGGTAGTTCATCTTGACGTCCGGGTTGATGCGGCCTTCGAAGTTCCGGTTGCCCGAGAGCACCGCGGTCACCGAAAGATCGTTGTCGTTAATGGCTTTCGAGATCTCTTCGGGCAGCGGCCCGGAGTTGCCGATGCACGTGGTGCACCCGTAGCCGACCAGATAGAAGCCGAGCTTCTCCAGGTAGGGCCACAGGCCCGCCTTGTCGTAGTAGTCGTTGACGACCTGGGAACCGGGGGCCATCGTGGTCTTCACCCACGGCTTGGAAGTCAGACCCTTCTCGACCGCGTTGCGGGCCAACAGTGCGGCGCCCAGCATCACCTCCGGGTTGGAGGTGTTCGTGCACGACGTGACCGCGGCGATCACCACCGCGCCGTGGTCGAGCACGAATTCGCCACGCTCGGCGGAGCGCACCGTCACCGGGTTGCTGGGGCGGCCCTTGGAATGTGCTGCGGCCGAATGCACTTGGGGAACGTCGTCGGCGTGTCCGTTCGACACTGCGCCCGGATCGCTGGCCGGGAAGGTCTCCTCGACCGCCTCGTCCAGTTTCGAGTAGCCCTGCTGCCCGTCCTCGTCGCCGTCGACGTAGCTGAGGATCTGCTCGCGGAAGGTTGGCTTGGCGTGCGACAACGGGATTCGGTCCTGCGGGCGCTTGGGGCCGGCGATCGACGGCACCACCGTGGAGAGGTCGAGCTCGAGGTATTCGGAGAACGCCGGCTCATGCGTCGGGTCGTGCCACATGCCCTGCTCTTTGGCGTAGGTCTCAACCAGTGCCAGCTGCTCATCGCTGCGGCCGGTGAACTTCAGGTAGGAGATGGTCTCCTCGTCGATCGGGAAAATTGCTGCGGTGGAACCGAATTCGGGACTCATGTTGCCGAGCGTGGCGCGGTTGGCCAACGGCACTTCCGACACGCCCTTGCCGTAGAACTCGACGAACTTTCCGACCACTCCGTGCTTACGCAACATCTCGGTGACGGTGAGCACGACGTCGGTGGCGGTCACGCCCGGCTGAATCTCGCCGGTCAGCTTGAAACCAACGACGCGCGGGATCAGCATCGAGACGGGCTGGCCCAACATCGCGGCCTCGGCCTCGATGCCGCCCACGCCCCAGCCGAGCACGCCGAGGCCATTGACCATCGTGGTGTGCGAGTCGGTACCCACGCAGGTGTCGGGGTAGGCCACGCCGTCGCGGGTCATGACAACGCTGGCCAGATATTCGATGTTCACCTGGTGCACGATGCCGGTGCCCGGCGGGACGACCTTGAAGTCGTCGAAGGCGCCCTGGCCCCAGCGCAGGAACTGGTACCGCTCGCCGTTGCGCTCGTACTCGATCTCGACGTTGCGCTCGAAGGCATCGGCGGTGCCGAACAGGTCTGCGATCACCGAGTGGTCGATCACCAGGTCGGCCGGCGCCAGCGGGTTGACCTTCTCCGCTTTGCCACCCAGGTCGCCGATGGCCTCGCGCATCGTGGCCAGGTCGACGATGCAGGGCACGCCGGTGAAGTCCTGCATGACCACGCGGGCAGGGGTGTACTGGATCTCAATGCTGGGCTCCGCGTTGGGATCCCAATTCGCGATCGCCTCGATGTGGTCCTTGGTGATGTTGGCGCCGTCTTCGTTGCGCAACAGGTTTTCGGCAAGAACCTTCAGGCTGTAGGGGAGTTTCCCGGTATTGGGCACGGCGTCGAGACGGTAGATCTGGTAACTCTTGTCGCCGACCTTCAGGGTGTCGCGGGCTCCGAACGAGTTCACAGATTCTTTGCTGGTCACATCAACTCCCTGGGATTTAGTTCTTCCGTCGACGGGCCGTGTCGACGGTGCATGCCAACTTTAACAGTACGCTTGTCCTGCAATACAGCGGCACATCAATTTTCAGTCTGGTCGGCCAGGGGCCGGGTTGAAACCCCTTTTCCCTACTGTTCGCGTACGGTGCCTGTAGCACTTGGGCTGTTCAGCGGGAGGAGGCACACAGTGACCGCGCAGGGTTGGTTCGAGGAACTACCGCAGACCACCTTCTTTCTGCGGCCGGTGCTGCCTGCCTATATCCCGCAAGACGTCGACATGGCGGCCATCAAGGCGCGGGTAGCCGCGTCCGGGGTCAGCGCGCCACCGGACGTCATGCCGGCCCTGCTCGTCGTTGTCGATCAAGCGCGTGCCTCCGGCATCAACCTGAAAATCGTGTTACTCGACCACAACCCGCCGAATGACACGCCGCTGCGCGATATCTCCACCGTGGTCGGCGCCGACTATCACGACGCCACGGTCTTGACGCTGAGCCCGAACTTCGTCGGCACCTACAGCACGCAGTTTCCGCGCGTCACGCTCGAGGCCGGCGAAGACATCGCCAAGACGGGCAATCCGGTGGTCTCGTCGCAGCACTTTTTGCACGAGCTCCAAACCCCCGAATTCCCGTGGACCGGCCTGACCATTTTCCTGCTTATCGGCGTGCTCGCCGCGGCCGTCGGCGCCCGCTTCCTGCAATTGCGCGCGAGGCGGTCAGCAACCTCGGTCGACGGGGCGGCGCCTTCCGACGAAGAGCCCGCCCAGGGCGCCTAACCGCACACATCCGCCCCTGGCCGGTTCGGCCGGGGGAACTCGCGACGCTGCGCGGCAAATCGCGTAGGTCACCGTTCGGTCACATTAAACGCACGTAGAGGGTTGCGATTTGTGACGACCATATCTTCCCGAACCACTGTGACGTACGGTGCAAATGATGCTCGTGTTGTCTTTGGCGCTAATAGAGAAAATCGGGGCTGGCGCCGCCGTCCGCGTTGAGCCCAAGGGGAGCTAAGTCGAATGAGACGCACACGCCGGGGCTCTGCTGCGCGACCGTTCGCCAGGCTGGTCCGTCCGGTCATTCCGTCGGTCCTGTGTGTGGCCATGCTGGTCACCACACCCGGTCTGGCGCAGGCTGATCCGAACGCCGACAGCCTCGGTGTGCTGATCGCCAACGTCGCCAAGGCCAACCAGCGGCTGGAGGACCTGAGCGCCGAAATCCAGGGCGAGCAGGAGGCCGTCAACAAGGCCCTGGTCGACGTCGAGACGGCCCGCGACAACGTGACCGCGGCCGAGCACGATCTTGAGGTCAGCCAACAGTCGGTCAAGGATGCCAACGCGGCAATCGCTGCCGCCCAACGTCGTTTCAACACGTTCGCCGCCGCCACCTATATGAACGGTCCGTCGGGAAGTTACCTGACCGCACGCAGCCCCGAGGACATCATCGCGACCGAAAGCGCCTCGAGGACCCTGGCGGCCAGTGCCCAGACGGTGCTGGACAACCTGCAGCGGGCTCGCACCGAGCAGGTGAACAGGGAGTCCGCGGCCCGGCTGGCCAAGCAGAAGGCCGAAAAGGCCGCTGCCGACGCGAAATCCAGCCAGGACGCCGCGGTAGCCGCGCTGACCAACTCGAAGCACAAGTTCGAAGAACAGCGTGAGCAGATCACCCGCCTGGCCGCTGAGCGTGACGAGGCTCAGGCCAAACTTCAGCAGGCTCAACTCGCGTCCGCGCATTGGTCGACCGGGGGTGGCGCCACGCCGACGACGGGGGACCGCTGGGATCCGGGAGCGCCGGCCGGGCAAGCCCCGTCCGGCGGACGGCACTGGGACGGTTGGGATCCCACGCTTCCGATGGTGCCGAGTGCCAACGTTCCGGGCGACCCGGTCGCGGTGATCAACCAGGTGCTGGGTATTTCGGCCACCTCGACGCAGGTCACCGCGCAGATGGGGAAGGGCTTCCTGCAGTCGATCGGCATTCTCAAGCCCGACGACACCGGGATCACCAACGCCAACCCGGGTGGCGTGGGTGGACGCATCCCGCGCGTCTACGGTCGGCAGGCCTCCGAATACGTGATCCGTCGCGGCATGTCGCAGATCGGCGTGCCCTACTCCTGGGGCGGTGGCAACGCGGCGGGCCCGAGTAAGGGCATCGACTCCGGCGCCGGGATCACCGGATTCGACTGCTCGGGCCTGGTCCTGTTCTCGTTCGCCGGGGTGGGCATCAAGCTGCCGCACTACTCGGGTTCGCAGTACAACCTGGGCCGCAAGATCCCGTCGTCTCAGATGCGTCGCGGCGACGTCATCTTCTACGGCCCGGGCGGTAGCCAGCACGTGACCATCTACCTCGGTCAAGGCCAGATGCTCGAGGCTCCCGACATCGGTTTGAAGGTCCGCGTCGCACCCGTGCGCACCAGCGGCATGACCCCCTACGTGGTTCGCTACATCGACTATTAAACGAGGATGACTACCAATCGAGGAGCTATGCGGCACAAGCGATTTCGCCTGTTCAACTTGGCCTGGATCACCACTTTGGTGACCGGGCTGATGTTGTCTGTCGCCGCCCCGGCCAACGCCGATCCCGGAGCGTGGGATCCGACGCTGCCGGCGACGATCAGCGCCGGCGCCCCGGGCGATCCGCTCGCCGTCGCCAACGCGTCGCTGCAAGCCACCGCGCAGGCCACCCAGACCACGATGGACCTGGGCAGGCAATTCCTCGGCGGGCTGGGAATCAACATCCTGGGTGATCCCGCCCCCGCCGCCTCCGCGACGCCCACCAACCCGGGCGCCAAGATTCCGCGGGCGAACGGCCGCCAGGCCATCGAGTACGTGATCAAGCGGATGGGATCGCAGATGGGCGTGCCCTATTCGTGGGGCGGCGGCTCGCTGCAGGGGCCGAGCAAGGGAATCGACGACGGTGCGAACATCACCGGGTTCGACTGCTCCGGTCTGATGCGCTACGGGTTCGCCGGCGTCGGGGTGCTGATCCCGCGGTTCTCCGGTGACCAGTACAACGCCGGCCGGCACATCCCGCCCAGCGAGGCCCGGCGCGGTGACCTGATCTTCTACGGCCCGGGCGGTGGCCAGCACGTCACCATGTACCTGGGCAACGGCCAGATGCTGGAGGCATCCGGAAGCGCGGGCAAAGTGACCGTGAGCCCCGTGCGCAAGGCCGGTATGACGCCGTACCTGACTAGGATCATCGAGTACTGACCCAGGTGTGCCGTCGGATCGCGGCTCGTCAGCGAGGCCGTGGCGTCGACGGAATCCCAGGCGCCTGGAATAGTTGGACGAAGGCACGAGGCTGACCCGCGACATTCGTCGTGGTGGCAGATGTGTCTGATTGAGCTGTGTCGGTTGAGCTGAAGAGAGAGATGTAGATGACAGCAGCAGGTGGGCCGCCCCCGGGCGCCAGCGGTTACTCGGGTCCGGGCGGGCAGTCTGGCCCTGGAGCCCATGCGGCGCCGTCAGGTGGCGCCGACGGATTGGCTGCCGAAGTACACACCCTGGAACGGGCCATCTTCGAGGTCAAGCGCATCATCGTGGGCCAGGACCAGCTCGTCGAGCGGATGCTGGTCGGTCTGCTGTCCAAGGGTCACGTGCTGCTCGAAGGTGTGCCCGGCGTCGCCAAGACGCTGGCCGTCGAAACGTTCGCGAAGGTCGTCGGCGGCACGTTCGCGCGTATCCAGTTCACCCCCGACCTGGTGCCCACCGACATCATCGGTACCCGCATCTACCGGCAGGGCAAGGAAGAATTCGACACCGAGCTCGGCCCGGTCGTGGTCAACTTCCTGCTCGCCGACGAGATCAACCGTGCGCCCGCCAAGGTGCAGTCGGCGCTGCTGGAGGTCATGGCCGAGCGTCAGGTGTCCATCGGTGGTAAGCGATTCCCGCTGCCCAACCCGTTCCTGGTGATGGCGACGCAGAACCCGATCGAGCACGAGGGCGTCTACCAGCTGCCCGAGGCACAGCGCGACCGCTTCCTGTTCAAGATCAACGTCGGCTACCCCTCTCCCGAGGAAGAGCGCGAGATCATCTACCGGATGGGCGTCAAGCCGCCGCAGCCCAAGCAGATCCTGGACACCAACGACCTGCTGCGGCTACAGGACATCGCGGCCAACAACTTCGTCCACCACGCGCTGGTCGACTACGTGGTGCGCGTGGTCACCGCCACCCGCCACCCCGAGCAACTCGGCATGAACGACGTCAAGACCTGGATCTCGTTCGGCGCATCTCCGCGCGCGTCGTTGGGCATCATCGCTGCCTCGCGTTCGCTGGCGTTGGTCCGCGGCCGCGACTACGTGATCCCGCAAGACGTCGTCGAGGTCATCCCCGACGTGCTGCGCCACCGGCTGGTGCTGACCTACGACGCGCTGGCCGACGAGATCTCGCCTGAGATCGTCATCAACAGGGTCCTGCAGACTGTTTCCCTTCCGCAAGTGAATGCCGTTCCGCAGCAAGGGCATTCGGTTCCGCCGGTGATGCAGGCTGCGGGCGCGGCCAGTAATCGGTGACCGATCCGAATCCCGCCGCCAAGCCCGCGGCTCTGCACCCGCCGTCGTTTCAGCGCGGGCAGATCGACGACCCGAAATTGTCGGCGGCGCTGCGCACGCTCGAGCTGACGGTACGGCGCAAGCTTGACGGTGTCCTGCACGGCGACCACCTCGGCCTGATCCCCGGACCGGGTTCAGAACCGGGGGAGTCGCGCGAGTATCAGCCCGGCGACGACGTGCGCCGGATGGACTGGGCGGTCACCGCGCGCACCACTCACCCGCACGTCCGGCAGATGATCGCCGATCGCGAGCTGGAAACCTGGATGGTGGTCGACATGTCGGCCAGCCTCGACTTCGGGACCACCGTCTGCGAGAAGCGGGACCTGGCAGTGGCCGCCGCGGCCGCGATCACGTTCCTCAACAGCGGTGGCGGTAATCGGCTCGGTGCGCTCGTCACCAACGGGGCGACGACGGTTCGGGTGCCGGCGCGCTCCGGGCGCCAGCACGAGCAGACGCTGTTGCGCACGATCGCGACGATGCCCAAGGCGCCGACGGGCGTGCGCGGCGACCTGGCGGTTGCCATCGACGCGTTGCGCCGGCCGGAACGCCGCCGCGGGATGGCCGTGATCATCAGTGACTTCCTGGGGCCGATCAACTGGATGCGCCCGCTGCGCGCGATCGCGGCCCGCCACGAGGTGCTGGCCATCGAGGTGCTCGACCCACGCGATATCGAACTGCCCGATGTGGGCGACGTCGTGCTGCAGGACGCCGAGACCGGTGTGACCCGCGAATTCACCGTCGATGCGCAACTGCGCGACGACTTCGCCAAGGCGGCGGCGGCGCATCGGGCCGACGTGGCCCGCACGATACGCGGTTGCGACGCACCGGTTTTGACGCTGCGCACCGACCGCGACTGGATCGCCGACATCGTCCGATTCGTGGAGTCCCGCCGGCGCGGGGCTATGGCGGGGCGCCAGTGACGTTGCCGTTGCTGGGCGCGATGTCGCTGTCCGGGTTCGCTCACGCATGGTGGTTCCTGTTCCTGCTCGTGGTCGCCGGGTTGGGCGTGCTGTATGTGCTGATGCAGCTGGCCCGCCAGCGGCGCATGCTGCGGTTCGCCAACATGGAGCTGCTGGAAAGCGTCGCCCCCAAACGGCCCGCCAAGTGGCGGCACCTCCCGGCGATCCTGCTGGTGGCATCGCTGGTGCTATTGACCGTCGCGATGGCCGGACCGACGAACGACGTGCGGATTCCGCGCAACCGGGCGGTGGTGATGTTGGTGATCGACGTGTCGCAGTCGATGCGTGCCACCGACGTCGAACCCAACCGGATGGCCGCCGCGCAGGAGGCCGGTAAGCAGTTCGCCGACGAGCTCACCCCGGGCATCAACCTCGGGCTGATCGCCTACGCGGGGACCGCGACCGTGCTGGTGTCGCCGACGACCAACCGCGAGGCCACCAAGGTCGCGCTGGACAAGCTGCAGTTCGCCGACCGCACCGCCACCGGGGAGGGGATCTTCACCGCGCTGCAGGCCATCGCCACGGTCGGCGCGGTCATCGGCGGTGGCGACAAGCCGCCCCCGGCCCGCATCGTGCTGTTCTCCGACGGCAAGGAGACGATGCCGACGAACCCGGACAACCCCAAGGGGGCCTTCACCGCCGCGCGGACCGCCAAGGACCAGGGCGTGCCGATCTCGACGATCTCGTTTGGCACGCCGTACGGCTTCGTCGAGATCAACGACCAGCGCCAGCCCGTCCCGGTCGACGACGAGACGCTGAAGAAGGTCGCCCAGCTCTCCGGCGGCAATTCGTTCAACGCCTCGACCCTGCAGGAGCTCAAGCAGGTCTACGCCTCGCTGCAACAGCAGATCGGCTACGAGACGATCAAGGGCGACGCGAGCGTGGGCTGGCTGCGACTGGGTGCGCTGGTGCTGGCGCTGGCGGCGCTCGCGGCTTTGCTGATCAACCGACGGCTGCCGACGTAGCCCCGCTGCCGCCGCTGTCGCTGTCGCCGCTTCCCACTGTCGCCGCGGCCCACTGTTGCCGCGAGCGTAAGCACACTGCGAGATTCATCGCGGATTTTCGCGATGCGCTTACGCTCGCGACCGTTGTCGGTGTTGCTGCGCACACTTCTGGTCATGACGGACCCGTTTCTGGGCAGTGCCGCGCTGGCCGCGGGCAACCTGACGCCCTATGTGCTGCGTAGCCGTTATGTCGCACTGCACAAGGACGTCTATGTGCTCCGGGGTGCCGAGCTGACAGCGGTGATGCGGGCGAAAGCATGCTGGTTGCGTTCGCGAGGACGCGGCGTGCTCGCTGGCTATTCCGCGTCAGCTCTACACGGCGCCAGGTGGATTGATCCATCGTTACCCGCGGCAATCATCGATGTGAACCGCTATCCGACCGCAGGAGTGCAGGTGTGGGAGGAGCTGATTGAGGACGACGAGATCGAGGTCATCGGTGGTATGCGCGTCACTACTCCGGCTCGAACCGCGCTTGATCTGGCACGTCGACTCCCGCAGGGAGCTGCGGTCGCTGCAATCGACGCGCTCGCCCAGGCGGCTGACCTCAAGATGCCAGACGTCGACGCATTGCTCGATCGCTACCGGGGTCGCCGCGGATTGAAGTCCGCGCGAGCAGCGCTCGCCCTGGTCGATTCCGGTTCGCAGTCGCCGAAAGAAACGTGGTTACGCCTGCTGTTGGTCCGTGCGGGATTTCCCCCGGTGCAGACGCAGATCGCAGTCCGCAATGAATGGGGCTGGGTGGAGGCTTATTTGGACCTGGGTTGGGACGACATCAAGGTGGCCGTTGAATACGACGGTGACCAGCACCGGTTGAACCGGCGCCAGTATGTGAAGGACATTCGCCGGATAGAAATGGTTGAGCGACGTTACGGATGGCTGGTGGTCCGAGTCGTCGCTGAGGACCATCCGGACGACATCATCCGCCGCGCGAAGGAAGCCCGTGCCCGCCGAGGGGTCCCGCCGCCGCGAGCGTAAGCACATTGCTAATTTCAGCACGGCTTTTCGCAGTGTGCTTACGCTCGCGGCACGAGTGGGAGGTGGCGTTACGGTCGCGCTGCAAAAAGGGGCAGATTGGAGCTCTGCCACACCGAGACGATAGGTTGGCCGAGTGACTGACGTAGCCACCGAGTCCGCCACCGCCGGCGGCAAACCCCCATTCGTATCCCGGTCGGTCTTGGTGACCGGCGGAAACCGGGGGATCGGTCTGGCAATTGCCCGGCGACTGGCCGCCGACGGCCACAAGGTGGCCGTCACACACCGCGGCTCCGGGGCACCCGAGGGGTTGTTCGGCGTCGTGTGCGATGTCACCGACAACGAAGCTGTCGACCGCGCCTTCAAAGAGGTCGAGGAGCACCAGGGTCCGGTCGAGGTGCTGGTATCCAACGCCGGCATCTCCAAGGATGCATTCCTCATCCGGATGACCGAGGAGCGGTTCGAGGAGGTCATCAACGCCAACCTCACCGGGGCGTTCCGGGTGGCGCAGCGCGCGTCGCGCAGCATGCAGCGCAAGCGATTCGGCCGCATCATCTTCATCGGTTCGGTGTCGGGCAGTTGGGGCATCGGCAACCAGGCCAACTACGCTGCCGCCAAGGCCGGTCTGATCGGCATGGCCCGCTCCATCTCCCGGGAGCTGTCCAAGGCCGGTGTCACCGCGAACGTGGTGGCCCCCGGCTATATCGACACCGAGATGACCCGCGCGCTCGACGAGCGAATCCAGGAGGGCGCCCTGGAATTCATCCCGGCCAAGCGGGTCGGCACCGCCGAGGAGGTCGCCGGGGCGGTGAGCTTCCTGGCGTCTGAGGATGCGAGCTACATCGCCGGTGCGGTGATCCCGGTTGACGGCGGCATGGGCATGGGCCACTGAGTACAGAAGGACGGACGAGAGAAGAGATGTCAGGACTACTAGAAGGCAAGCGGATCCTCGTCACGGGGATCATCACCGACTCGTCGATCGCCTTTCACATCGCCAAGGTGGCGCAGGAGGCCGGCGCGCAGTTGGTGCTCACCGGGTTCGACCGGTTGCGGTTGATCCAGCGCATCGCCGATCGGCTGCCCGAGAAGGCGCCGCTGATCGAACTCGACGTGCAGAACGAAAAACATCTGGACACCCTGGCCGAGCGGGTGACCGCCGAGATCGGTGAAGGCAACCAGCTCGACGGTGTGGTGCACTCCATCGGCTTCATGCCGCAGACGGGAATGGGCATCAACCCGTTCTTCGACGCACCATACGAAGACGTGTCCAAGGGCATCCACATCTCGGCCTACTCTTACGCGTCGCTGGCGAAAGCGGTTCTGCCGATTATGAATTCGGGCGGCTCCATCGTCGGTATGGACTTCGACCCAACCCGCGCGATGCCGGCGTACAACTGGATGACGGTCGCCAAGAGCGCACTCGAGTCGGTCAACCGGTTCGTGGCTCGCGAGGCCGGTAAGTCCGGCGTCCGCTCGAATCTGGTTGCCGCCGGGCCGATCCGGACGCTCGCGATGAGCGCGATCGTCGGGGGTGCTCTCGGCGAGGAGGCCGGCGCCCAGATGCAGCTGCTTGAGGAGGGCTGGGACCAGCGCGCTCCGATCGGCTGGAACATGAAGGACCCGACGCCGGTCGCCAAGACGGTATGCGCGCTGCTTTCGGACTGGTTGCCTGCGACCACCGGCACCGTCATTTACGCCGACGGCGGCGCCAGCACCCAATTGCTCTAGGCGGCAATGGATTTCCGTGGAATTTGACGCTGTCCTGCTGCTTTCATTCGGCGGACCAGAGGGCCCCGAGCAGGTCCGGCCGTTCCTGGAAAACGTCACCCGGGGCCGCGACGTGCCGCCGGAACGGCTCGACGACGTCGCCGAGCACTATCTGCATTTCGGTGGCGTGTCACCGATCAACGCCATCAACCGCGCGCTGGTCATGCAGCTGGAATACGAACTGGCCCAGCGGGGTCTTCAGCTGCCGGTGTACTTCGGCAACCGCAACTGGGAGCCGTACGTCGAAGACACGGTTAAGACCATGCGCGACAACGGTGTTCGCCGCGCCGTGGTGTTCACCACGTCGGCGTGGAGCGGGTATTCCAGCTGCTCGCAGTACAGCGAGGACATCGCCCGGGCCCGGGAGGCCGCGGGCCCCGATGCGCCCGAGTTGGTCAAGCTGCGGCCTTACTTCGATCACCCGCGGTTCGTGCAGATCTTCGCCGATACCATCGGTGCCGCGTCAGGCGCCCTGACTGCCGAGCAACAGGCCGGCGCGCGTCTGGTGTTCACCGCACACTCGATTCCGGTGGCCGCCGACGAGCGCCTCGGCCCGCGACTGTACAGCCGCCAAGTCGCTTACGCCGCAAGCCTTGTCGCGGCGGCCGCGGGGTACGCCGAGTACGACCTGGCCTGGCAGTCGCGCTCGGGTCCGCCGCAGGTGCCATGGCTGGAACCCGATGTCGCAGACCATCTCACGGCGCTGGCCGCGGCGGGCACCCAGTCGTTCATCATCTGCCCGATCGGTTTCGTGGCCGACCACATCGAGGTGGTGTGGGATCTCGATCACGAGCTGGCGGGTCAGGCCGAGGCGGCCGGTGTGGCGCTGGTGCGGGCCTCGACGCCCAACGCCCACCCGCGTTTCGCGCAGCTCGCCGCCGACCTGATCGACGAACTGCGGTACGGCCGTGCCCCCGAGCGGGTGAGCGGTCCGGATCCGGTGGCAGGCTGCCTGGGCAGCATCAACGGAGCGGCATGCCGCCCGCCGCATTGCGTTGCGCGAGAAGGCGGTTAGTCGGCCCAGGCCGACTGCATGATCGCGTTCACCGCGGCCATCCGCGCCGAACGCACCACGGCGTTGAGCGGTCGCAGTGCGTCGCCCGCGATCCGCGCCTCCGACGACGATTGGGTGCCCACCGGCTCCAGTCCGGAGGCCACGCGGGCCGCGAAGCGATCCGGTGCAGCGGCATCGGACGTCCGGCTCAGCCCGGAGCTGACCGTGATGATCGCGTCGACGTGTGCGGCGTTCTCCAGCACCCGCAATGCACGTGACGGGGCGTGGTCGGGAATCCGGTGTTGCCGTGTGGATTCCAGTAGCTGCTCGACGAGCCCACGGGGATCGTCGATGTCGCTGGTCGATCCCAACCCCATCGCGCCGAGCGCGTCGGCGGCTGACCGCACCGCCGACCGCAGCGAGTATTCGGCATCGCCCAGCTCGTGGTGGTCGAACACCGGCGCGCCGGGCAGCGAGTACACCGTCCAGGCCAGCGCACACAACTCCGGTGAATCCGGCTCCTCATCGTCGAGATCGGCGTAGGAGAACTCGGGGACCAGGCCAACCGCCGCCGTCGGATCGTCGGGGTGGGCGATGATCACCGCCTCACCGGCGGCCATGGCGTCGCGCTCGAACTGCGTCCCCGGGGCCAGGCCGCGCACGTCGCCGGGAATCGGCAACACCACGTTGATCCGTCCGTGCAGCGATCCCGGCGCACCGGTGGTCCCCGGCAGCGTCAGCCGGCCAACCGCGGCGCGCAGCGTCTGCAACAACGACACGGTCCCGGCGTCGTGGATGTCGGGCCAGGGCAGTCCGGTGTGACCGGCCGCGATCGCATCATACGCGGTAACGGATTGCTTTGGTGCCCAAAGGGATAACGCGTCCAATACGTCATCGGGCGCAGCCTTGCCGGCGAGCCAGGCATTAGCCCACACGGACAGTGAAACACTTGGACACCACATGATCTCGCAGTGTAGTTGTTCGGTCCGGCAAAGGCGGATCACGCGTATTCTGACGGCATGGCGATCGCGCTGAGCTGGCTAATCTTCGCGCTGGCTCTTGCCGGTGCCGAGGCGCTGACGGGCGATATGTTCCTGTTGATGCTGGGCGGCGGTGCGCTGGCCGCCTCGGTCACGGCGTGGTTCACGGATTGGCCGATCCTGGCCGACGGCGCGGTGTTCCTGGTCGTCTCAATCCTGCTCGTCGTGCTGGTCCGGCCCGCATTGCGGCAGCGGATGACTCCCAGGTCGCTGCCGACGGGCATCGAGGCGCTCGAGGGCAAGAGCGCGCTGGTGCTCGATCGGGTTGCCCGCGATGGGGGGCAGGTGAAACTCGACGGCCAGGTGTGGACGGCGCGCCCGTTCAACGACGGCGATGTCTACGAGCCCGGCGAATCGGTCACCGTCGTGCACATCGACGGTGCGACGGCGGTGGTGTTCAAGCACTAATCGGTCGGCACAGACGCTGCGAAGACGCTGCGAGAGAAAGGAACTCCGGTGGAAGGTGCGGTTGCGGGTTTGGTGTTGCTGGCCGTCTTGGTGGTCTTTGCGATCATCGTGGTGGCCAAGTCCGTGGCGCTGATACCGCAGGCCGAGGCCGCGGTGATCGAGCGTCTGGGTCGGTACAGCCGTACGGTCAGCGGGCAGCTGACGCTGCTGGTGCCGTTCATCGATCGCGTCCGGGCCCGGGTCGATCTGCGCGAGCGAGTGGTGTCGTTCCCGCCGCAGCCCGTGATCACCGAGGACAACCTGACGCTCAACATCGACACCGTGGTCTATTTCCAGGTCACCGTTCCGCAGGCGGCCGTCTACGAGATCAGCAACTACATCGTCGGCGTCGAGCAGCTCACCACGACCACGCTGCGCAACGTCGTCGGCGGCATGACGCTGGAGCAGACCCTGACCTCGCGCGACCAGATCAACGGGCAGCTGCGCGGTGTGCTCGACGAGGCGACGGGCCGGTGGGGCCTGCGCGTCGCGCGAGTCGAGCTGCGCAGCATCGACCCGCCGCCGTCGATCCAGGCCTCGATGGAGAAGCAGATGAAGGCCGACCGCGAGAAGCGGGCGATGATCTTGACCGCCGAAGGCACCCGGGAGGCGGCGATCAAGCAGGCCGAAGGTGCCAAGCAGGCGCAGATCCTGGCCGCCGAGGGCGCCAAGCAGGCCGCGATCCTGGCCGCGGAGGCAGACCGGCAATCCCGGATGCTGCGCGCTCAGGGTGAGCGGGCCGCGGCTTACCTGCAGGCGCAAGGCCAGGCCAAGGCGATCGAGAAGACGTTCGCGGCGATCAAGGCCGGCCGGCCCACCCCGGAGATGCTGGCCTACCAGTACCTGCAGACGCTGCCGAAAATGGCGCAGGGCAGCGCCAACAAGGTGTGGGTGGTGCCCAGCGACTTCAGCGCGGCGCTGCAGGGTTTCACCAAACTGCTGGGCACGCCCGGCGAGGACGGGGTGTTCCGGTTCGAGCCGTCGCCGGTCGAGGACGTGCCCCAGCACGCCGCCGCCGCGGACGATGCCGACGTGGCCGATTGGTTCTCCACCGAGACCGACCCCAAGATCGCCCAGGCGGTCGCCAAGGCCGAGGCGATAGCCCGCCAGCCCATCGACGGTCAGCCACCCGAGTTGACCCAATAGGATTGCCGGATGAGCGTTTTGACTTCTCCGAAGACGTATACGGCGCTGGGTGCCTTTCACGCCGTCGACGCGGTGTTGTGCGGTGTCCAGATCGCCCCGATCAGGAAAGTCCTAGATGACGTCGGACTTCCGGAGAACGTCAGGCCCGTGCTGCCGGTGGTGAAGTCCGCGGCTGCCGTCGGCTTGCTGTCGGTCACCCGTTTCCCCGCGCTGGCGAGGCTGACGACGGCGATGCTGACGCTGTACTTCGCCCTGGCGGTGGCCGCGCACGTGCGAGTGCGCGACAAGGTCGTCAACGGTCTGCCGGCCGCGGTGTTTCTGGCCCTGGTCGCTGCGATGACAGTGCGGGGACCGGATCAGAACTAGTCGACTGCCGAGTACCAATGTGCTTGCGCCGCTGAAGCTCTCCCGCGGCCGCTGCTTAGGTCTACGGTGATACCGGCGCCGGCAACGCGTGGGGCGTAATGGCCTCCGGAGGGCCAGGGGGACGCGGGGGCATCGGCGGCACGCTCGTGGGCGCGGGGTAGCCGGAGGTCTGCGAGAACGGCGGTGGATACGGCGGCGGGGGCAGCTGGACGCGGATCGTGAACACCAGCCCGGTGATCGCGAAGGCGGCGATCGCGCCGACGATCAGACCTGCCAAGCCGGCGGCGACGAGCGCGGCCGTGGAAAAGCGCCGACCGGGTGCGCCGGCGTGGCTGTCGTCGGACGTCATGTCGCTCCCGAGTCGTCTCGAGGCCGCTCAGCGCGGTCCGGATGGTGGTGCGGTCATGGCGGTCAGATGCCATTGGTCCAGCCACGGCTGCACCAGTTCGGCAACCGAGAACTTGGCCGGGGCCAGGCACCCGGCCACGGGATTGGCGGGATTGCTGCCCCGAATGTCGATGCCGACCGCGGTGGCGGTGCCGTCGTTTCGGATGAGGTAGACGGGGCCGCCGGAATCACCGCATTGGCCGCCCGCCGCGAACGAGACCTTGCTCTCGGTGATGTCGAGGATCGCGCCGCATTCGGCCTCGCCACTGCTCATGCCGTACTTGCACAGCTGCTCTCCGATCGACAGGTCGGTGGTGACACCCGTGATCGGCAGCGCGGCGGCGATGGCCGGACTCTGCGGGACATTGTCGCCGTCGAGCACGATCAGGCCGATGTCGTGCTGCTCGTTGTGGACACCCTCGTTGACGGTCTGGACGAACGTGCCCAGCTTCGCGTAGGGGAGGATCCCGGCGAGGTTCATCACCACCTTGCTCGGTTGCCGGGACCGATTGCAGTGCCCCGCGGTGAGAACACCGGCCTGCCCACTGCTGGTGTGCACCAAAAACCCAGCGGTGCAACCCATTCCACCGGAGCCGTCGGTGTATTCGACGTAGATGCCTGCCCCCGGTCCCGCGGCAGCGGACGCGGGCAAGGCGATGGGTGTCAGCTCGGGCGCCGACGGTTCCAGGGTGTGCTCGTAATTCTTGGGCGCCAGCCAGATGGCCGTAATGCACACAACGGCGGCGAGCGCCGCGCCGATCGTCACCCACGAGGCGTGCGGCCGCGGCCGTGGTATTGGCGGGTAGCGCAGCACCGGTGAGGCGAGGACGCTGCCGGCCGGCACGCGATACAGCTTGATCCGGTCGAGCAGGAAGGACAACACCGCGACGGCCACCGACGCCAGCGCGCCGAGCAAGAGCACGAGCAGACCGGCTCGCGACGGCTGCACGGCGAAACTCGCCAGCTGCTGCGCGTAGACCCGCTCCATTGAACAGATCTTTCAGGCAAGCGGCAGCGCGCTCAAGAAAACGGCGAAGTTAGCTGAAAATGGCCGGTTCGGAGGCGGGCTCCTCGGGATGCGGCGCGCGGCGGTGGTGCCGGCGGTAATGACGTATCTCGAGGACCAGCCCCGTCAGCCCCAACGCACTGGTGACCAACGACACTGCGAACAGCAGCGGGCTGGGGTGACCGGCCAGCGCGTCGCCCAGAAACACGACCGCGGCGGTTCCGGGCAGCAGGCCGGCCAGCGTGGCCAGCGTGTAGGGCAGGATGCCGACGGCGGACGCGGCGGCGGCATAGTTCACGACGGAAAACGGCAGCACCGGAATCAACCGCAGCGACACGACCGACACCCAGCCCCGCTCGCGCAGGCGCTCGTCGGCCCGGTGGATCGCCCGGTGACGGACCAACCGGGACAGCCGCCATCCCGCGGCGCGCACCAACACCAGCGCCAGTACCGCGCTCGCCGTGCTGGCGACCACCGCGATCACCACGCCCAGGGCCGGCCCGAACAGCAGACCCGCGGCCAGGGTGAACGCCGTGCGGGGCACCGGCACCACCGTGACGACGATGTGCGCGAGCAGAAATGCCAGCGGGAACCACGGGCCCAGCGATTGGGCCCAATCGCGCAACTGGACCGCGCCGGGCAGCGGAATCCATAACGCCACGGCCACCGCAGCTGTGATACCGACCACTGCCGCGATGGCGCGCGGCCGGGACAGCTGGCGTGCGCTCAACGCCAGCGCGCGCCTGAGACTGCGCAGCGTACTGGTGGTTTTGGCGGTGGCGGGGCCCGTCACGCCACTCAACGTTACGGGCCGGATATGAATAACTTGTATCCCCGGCTTGGTGTTTCGCCGGCGACTTGGGCCGACCGATTCCACCGCACGGTTTTTTGACGGCGGGGCCAATCAATTAGCCTGATTAGCGAGTCGCGTGTCCTCCGCAACTTCAAGCAACGTTGCCAATAGCTGCGAAAACAGGAGCAGTCGGTGTCCATTGATGTACCCGAGCTCGCCGACCTGGAACAGGTTCGCGAGCGGTGGCGCACCGCGGTTGCCGGTGTGCTCGCCAAGAGCACCCGCAAGGAACCCGCCGAGTTGGGGGAAGAACCCGAGCAGCTGCTGGACACCCCGACCTACGACGGATTCGCCGTTCGTCCGCTCTATA
Organism: Mycobacterium sp. pR1184; assembly: GCF_041287235.1. NCBI lineage: Bacteria > Bacillati > Actinomycetota > Actinomycetes > Mycobacteriales > Mycobacteriaceae > Mycobacterium > Mycobacterium sp. pR1184. The sequence goes on from NZ_JBGGKR010000012.1 coordinate 183,942, forward strand.
CCGTCTTCGACGAGCTGCCCGAGCCGTCGCTGCCCGGCCAGTGGCCCTACCTGCGCGGCGCGGACCCCCTCCGTGACGTCAAGTCCGGCTGGAAGGTCGTCGAGGCATTCCCGTCCGCCGATGCCACCGCCGCCGAAACCAACGCGGCCGTGCTGGGCGCGCTCGGTGAAGGGGTCAGCGCGCTGCTGTTGCGAGTCGGGGCGGGCGGCGTGGCTCCCCAGGAGCTCGAAGGGCTGCTCGCGGGTGTCTACCTGAGTATGGCGCCGATCATCCTCGAGGCCGGCGCGGACTATGCGGCGGCAGCCGACGCGATGCTGGCCCTGGTGGACGAGGTCGAATCCGACCAACGCGCCACCCTCTCGGTGGACCTGGGTGCCGACCCGCTGACCGCGGCGCACAGTGGGCGCCCCGCGCCGACGATCGACGACGTCGTCGCGGTCGCTTCCCGGGTGACCGTCGATCACGGCGTGCGGGCGATCACCGTCGACGGGCCCGCGTTCCATAACCTCGGCGCCAACGCGACGTGGGAGCTGGCGGCCAGTGTCGCCGCCGCGGTGGCCTATCTGCGGGTGTTGACGGAGTCGGGGATGCCGGTCCGCCGGGCGCTGGGCCAGATCAGCTTCCGGTTCGCCGCCGACGACGACCAGTTCATGACGATCGCCAAAATGCGTGCCGTGCGCCAACTGTGGGCGCGAGTCGCCGAGGTCGTGGGGGAGCCGGATGCCGGCCGGGCGATCGTGCACGCGGAGACGTCGCTGCCGATGATGACCCAGCGCGATCCCTGGGTGAACATGCTGCGCTGCACGCTGGCCGCGTTCGGCGCCGGTGTCGGCGGCGTCGACACCGTGCTCGTGTTCCCGTTCGACATCGCGATCCCGGGCGGTTTTCCCGGTACGGCGCGAAGCTTCGCGCGGCGCATCGCGCGCAACACCCAGCTGCTGCTGCTGGAGGAGTCGCACGTCGGCCGGGTGCTGGACCCCGCCGGTGGGTCGTGGTTCGTCGAAGACCTCACGCAGCGCATCGCCGAGGGCGCCTGGGAACACTTCCAGGCCATCGAGGGCCGCGGCGGATTCGTCGACGCTCGTGACTACATCGCCGATCAGATCGCCGACATCGCCGCAGAGCGCGCCGACGACATCGCGCATCGCCGCACCGCGGTCACCGGCGTCAACGAATTCCCGAACCTGTCCGAACCTGCACTGCCGCAAAGTGATTCGATCGGTCAACCCGACGTCGGAAACTTGCAGCGCTACGCCGCGGGATTCGAGGCGCTGCGCGACCGCTCGGATGCCTTCCTGGCCCGCACCAATGCCCGGCCCAAGGCGTTGCTGCTTCCGCTGGGCCCGCTGGCCGAGCACAACATCCGCACCACGTTCGCGGCGAACCTGCTGGCGGCGGGCGGCATCGAGGCGGTCAACCCGGGAACCCTCGACGCAGATGGGGTCGCCGCGGCCGCGTCCGATGCGGGATCGCCTGCCGCGGCGGTGATCTGCGGCACCGACAAGCGCTACGCGACCGAGGCGGCCGCGATCGTCGACGCGGCACGCAACGCCGGAGTGTCGCGGATCTACTTGGCCGGAGCGGAAAAGGCGGTCGCCGATACCGATCCCGAGCACCGGCCCGACGAATACCTGACGGCCAAAATCAATGCGATCGAAGCCCTTTCGGATCTGCTCACTCGGTTGGGGGCGTGACACGATGACGACGTCGACTCCTGTGATCGGCAGCTTCGCCGACATCCCGCTGCGCGGCGACCGCGAGGGGGAGCGGCCCACCGAAGCGGCCGTGGACGAGCATGTCGCCGCGGCCGCCGCGGCGCACTTGTATACGCCGGATCAGTTGGTGTGGCATACGCCGGAAGACATCGCGGTCAAACCGGTTTACATCGGGGCCGACCGTGCGGCCGTCGAGGCCGACGGCTATCCGCTGAACAGCTTCCCCGGTGAACCGCCGTTCGTGCGCGGTCCCTACCCGACGATGTATGTCAACCAGCCGTGGACAATCCGCCAATACGCCGGCTTCTCCACCGCCGCGGAGTCCAACGCGTTCTACCGCCGCAACCTGGCCGCCGGCCAGAAGGGCCTGTCGGTGGCGTTCGACCTGGCCACCCACCGCGGATACGACTCCGATCATCCCCGTGTTCAGGGTGACGTCGGAATGGCCGGTGTAGCAATCGATTCCATCCTGGACATGCGACAGCTGTTCGACGGCATCGACCTGTCGTCGGTGTCGGTGTCGATGACCATGAACGGTGCCGTGCTGCCGATCCTGGCGCTGTACGTGGTGGCCGCAGAGGAGCAGGGGGTGCCGCCGGAGAAGCTGGCCGGCACCATCCAGAACGACATCCTCAAAGAGTTCATGGTGCGCAACACCTACATCTATCCGCCCAAGCCGTCGATGCGCATCATCTCCGACATCTTCGGATACACCAGCGCCAAGATGCCGAAGTTCAACTCCATCTCCATCTCCGGCTACCACATCCAAGAAGCCGGTGCCACAGCGGATTTGGAGCTGGCCTACACGCTGGCCGACGGTGTGGACTACATCAAGGCCGGGCTGGACGCCGACCTGGACATCGACAAGTTCGCGCCGCGGCTGTCCTTCTTCTGGGGCATCGGGATGAACTTCTTCATGGAGGTCGCCAAACTGCGCGCGGGCCGGTTGCTGTGGAGCGAACTGGTCAGCCAGTTCAACCCCAAGAGCGCGAAATCGCTTTCACTGCGCACACACTCGCAGACCTCGGGCTGGTCGCTGACCGCGCAGGACGCGTTCAACAATGTCGCCCGGACCTGTATCGAGGCGATGGCCGCGACCCAGGGCCACACCCAGTCGCTGCACACCAACGCCCTCGACGAGGCGCTGGCGTTGCCCACCGACTTCTCCGCGCGGATCGCTCGTAACACCCAGCTACTGCTGCAGCAGGAGTCTGGCACCACGCGGCCGATCGACCCATGGGGCGGCTCTTATTACGTCGAGTGGCTGACCCATCAGCTCGCGCAGCGCGCGCGGGCCCACATCGCCGAGGTCGCCGAGCACGGCGGTATGGCCCAGGCCATCGACGACGGCATTCCCAAGCTGCGCATCGAGGAGGCCGCCGCACGCACCCAGGCCCGGATCGACTCGGGCATCCAGCCCGTGGTGGGCATCAACAAGTATCAGGTCGAGGAGGACCAGGAGGTCGAGGTCCTCAAGGTCGAAAACAGTCGGGTGCGCGCCGAACAGCTGGCGAAGTTGAAAGACCTACGGGCGAACCGGGATTCGCAGGCCGTCGAGGCCGCGCTGGCCGATTTGTCCCGGGCCGCCGCCGCTCACGGCCGTGCCGGTGAAGACGGCCTGGGCAACAACCTGCTGGCGCTGGCGATCAACGCCGCGCGGGCCAAGGCCACGGTCGGGGAGATCTCGGACGCGCTGGAGAAGGTGTACGGCCGCCACCAGGCGGAGATCCGTACGATCGCCGGCGTCTACCGCGACGAAGCCGGAAAGGCTCCGAACATGGCAATCGCCACCGAACTAGTCGAGAAGTTCGCCGAGGCCGACGGCCGCCGGCCCCGGATCCTGGTGGCCAAGATGGGCCAGGACGGCCACGATCGCGGACAGAAGGTGATCGCGACGGCATTCGCCGACATCGGCTTCGACGTGGACGTCGGATCGTTGTTCTCGACACCGGAGGAAGTGGCCCGCCAGGCCGCCGACAACGACGTACACGTGGTCGGAGTGTCCTCGCTGGCCGCCGGACACCTGACCCTGGTTCCCGCGCTGCGCGACGCGCTCGCCCAAGCAGGCCGGCCCGACATCATGATCGTGGTCGGTGGCGTGATCCCGCCCGGCGACTTCGACGAGCTTTACCAGGCGGGCGCGGCGGCCATCTTCCCGCCCGGCACGGTGATCGCCGACGCCGCAATCGGCTTGCTGCACAAGCTCGCCGAGCGGTTGGGCTACGACCTCGGCTAGGGCGCATCGCAGTGGCCACATCAACCCCATTGGTCTCCACGCGGGAAGACACTGACTTTGCCCGCCTCTGAGCGACAACCCGGCCGACAGACTAAGTGCCCTGGCCTCTTGCGGGCGAATTGTCGCTCAGAGGCGGGCAAATCGTCGTATCGCACCTTTTGCTGGCGGGCTCGATGACATCCAAGAGCAACGAGACCGTCGACAAACTGGCCCAGGCTATTCGCAGCGGCGATCGTGCGGCGCTGCCACGAGCCATCACGATGCTGGAATCCACCCGGGCGGACCATCGCGAGCGGGCCCAGCAGTTGCTGTTGGAATTGCTGCCCGACTCCGGGAATGCCCATCGAGTGGGTATCACCGGGGTGCCCGGGGTCGGAAAGTCCACCACCATCGAGGCGCTGGGCATGCACCTGATCGAACGCGGCCACAAGGTCGCGGTCCTGGCGGTCGATCCCTCCTCGACGCGGACCGGCGGCTCGATCCTCGGCGACAAGACCCGGATGTCGCGGTTGGCGGCGCACCCCGACGCCTACATCCGGCCATCGCCGACATCGGGGACTTTGGGTGGTGTAGCAAAGGCGACTCGGGAGACTGTCGTCCTGCTGGAGGCGGCGGGTTTCGACGTGATCCTGATCGAAACCGTCGGCGTGGGCCAGTCCGAGGTGGCCGTGGCCAACATGGTCGACACCTTCGTTCTGCTGACCCTGGCCCGCACCGGCGACCAGCTGCAAGGCATCAAAAAGGGCGTGCTGGAACTGGCCGACATCGTCGTGGTCAACAAGGCCGACGGCGAGCACCTGCCGGAGGCGCGCAAGGCCGCCCGGGAGCTGTCGTCGGCGATCAGGCTGATCTATCCGCGCGAAACCCTATGGCGGCCACCGGTTCTCACGATGAGCGCGGTGGAGGGGAGTGGGCTGGCCGAGATGTGGGACACCGTCGAGCGTCACCGCCAGGTGCTCACCGAGGCCGGGGAGTTCGAAGCCCGCCGGCGCGAGCAGCAAGTCGACTGGACCTGGCAGATGGTCCGCGACACGGTCCTGGACCGGGTGCTGTCCAACCCGGCGGTGCGCAAGATGCGTGCCGAGCTGGAGCGGCAGGTCAAAGCCGGCGAGCTTACCCCCGCGCTGGCGGCCCAGCAAATACTAGACGCGGCGTCGCGCTAACGGAAAGGTAAATTAATCCGTGTTTGCGCCTCAGTCGGGCCGATCCGAAGTAAATTCAAAATCGTGACGGTAGACAACGGGGTCGATCGCCGCACGAACCCCTCCCGCGATGGCCTTGACGCAGGTCATCGTGTGTTCGGTGCGGTGGACCCAAACTTTTCCTGCGTTGTACGCGGCTTTTCGAGCCTGTTCCCCGGTCGCCGCTTCGGCGGTGGAGCGCTGGCGGTCTACCTCGACGGCCAACCGGTTGTGGACGTGTGGACGGGCTGGTCGGACCGGGCGGGCAAGGTGCCCTGGACCGCCGACCGGGCTCCGATGGTTTTCTCGGCGACCAAGGGGATGGCCGCGACGGTCATCCACCGGCTCGCCGATCGGGGACTGATCGACTACGAAGCGCCCGTCGCCGAGTACTGGCGTGAGTTCGCTGCCAACGGAAAGTCCACGCTCACCGTCCGCGAGGTGATGAGACACCGCGGCGGTCTGTCGGGCTTGCGTGGCGCCACCCAGGACGACCTGCTGGATCACCTGGTCATGGAAGAGCGGCTGGCCGCGGCGCCGCCCGGACGGTTGCTGGGCAAACCTGCCTACCACGCCCTGACCTTCGGCTGGCTGATGTCCGGCCTGGCCCGCGCCGTCACCGGCAAGGGCATGCGCACGCTGATCCGCGAGGAACTGGCCGAGCCACTGGGCACCGACGGCTTGCACCTGGGGCGGCCACCGGCCGGCGCGCCGACCAGGGTCGCGGAGATCATCATGCCGCAGAACGTCATTGGCAACCCCGTCATCGGCTACGTGGCGCGCAAGGTCGCCACCGAGTTCTCGGGCGGATTCCGCTCGCTGTACTTCCGTGGCGTCATGGCTGCCGTGCAGGGCGATATTCCGTTGCTGGACGCCGAGATGCCGGCGGCCAACGGGGTGGCTACGGCTCGCGGGTTGGCGCGGATGTACGGCGCTATTGCCAACAACGGTGAGATCGACGGCACCCGCTTCTTGTCGCCGGAGATCGTCGCCGGGCTGACTGGGCGGCGCAGCCTGAAGCGGGACCGAAACATCATGGTGCCCTTGTCATTCCACCTCGGCTATCACACCGTGCCGTTCGGCAATGTGGTGCCGGGCTTCGGACATGTCGGAATGGGCGGATCGTTCGGGTGGGCTGACCCGGCGTCGGGGCTGGCATTCGCATTCGTGCACAACCGGCTACTGTCGCCCTTCCTGGTGCTGGATCACTCTGGCGTGGCCACGCTGGGCAACTTGCTGCGGGCGGGTGTCGGCAAGGCCCGCAAGCGCGGTTTCCGGCCGATCACCGAGTTCGGGGCGCCGTTCAGCGAGCAGGGCGCAGTTGCTGGCTGAGTCTGGTTTCCGCGCGTAACTTCGGATGCGGCGGTAAAATCGGGCAACCCTCGATGGTGAACACCCGGTTACCAGCCAACGAACCGCGAGGTAGGGGGCCGAACGAAAGGCTTTCCCGTGCGAACCGCCAGTGACACGACCGCCGCTCAAGTGGCGATTTCCCTGCAGTCGCGTAAATTAGTTTCGGTAATGATCGAAAGTCGATGTTACGACTCAATACACGGGGTTGGGGCGCCGCGCCGCTATCCCGCTGGGCGGATCGACCAGGGTGGGACGGCTTGCGTAGCAGGCTTGGAGTCGTGTTCGTGACCGCGACGGACGGCGGGGTCAAGGGCGCGCGCAAGGCCACGAACGCGCATCGCGGGGTCGTCCTTTTCGTATTAGGGCCGCAACGGTCCGGGACGTCGGCGCTGACCCGTGTTCTTTCCCTCTCCGGTGGTGTGTTGCCCGCCGGGATGTTGGGCGCCGACGCAGGCAACCCGCGCGGCTATTGGGAACCGCGCAAGGCCATCGCCATCAACGAGACCATTTTTCATCGCCACCACACCGCCTGGTTCGACCCGTCACTGTGGTCGATGGACAGCGAGACGCTCGACGCCAAGGAGAGGGCCGCCTGCATCGGCAAGATCGAGGCCTATCTGACCAAGCTGCCCGTCGCGCCGTTACTGGTGATCAAGGAACCCCGGATAACCACGCTGTCCCCGCTGTGGTTCGAGGCCGCACGACGGTCCGGTTTCCAGGTGGGGGTCGTGATCGCGGTCCGACACCCGATGGAGGTCATCTCGTCTGTCGCGGCGACCTGGCAAGTCTCGCGAGAGCTCTCGGGGGCCCTGTGGTTGAAATACAGCCTTCTGGCGGAGCGCTACACGCGCGGCCTGCCGCGCGTGTTCGTCGACTACTCCGCCTTTCTGGACAACTGGCGCCGGGAAGTAAAGCGGAGCCACCACGCTCGACATCGACCTGAACACGCAGCAAGAGGACGCAATCGAGGAGTTTCTCACCGATGATCTGCGGCGCCAGCGACACTCCGGACACGTGAAAGGGCTCGGCGCGGACTGGATGTCCACCGTCTACAACACGCTCTGCGAGGCCGCGCACGACGAGCCGCTGGACACCGCCGCACTCGATCGCATTTTCGAGTCGTATCGCGCCAGCGACGAGTTGTGCGCGGCCTTCGAGGATTTCCGCGCTCTTTCCAAGAAACCCCTCTACCGGTTCCTGCGCCCGTCGATCGCAATACCGATGATGGAGCTTGTCGCGATGGCACACGGGCGCCGGGGCACCTGGGCCTAGCGGTTTGCCAGGTCGACGAAAAAGCTTGTCCTGCAAGCATTACGAAGCGGTTCACGATCCGCGATGACCAGTCCGATGACATCGAACCGGCGCCACCTCCGCTGCCGGCCGCGTGGTCGCTGCGGACCTAAATCGCGAATGCCACTAGCCGGAGGATGCTCCTCGATATGATCGACCAGACCCATTGACGAACGGGAGACCTCGGCTCTTGTCACAATCCGTGCTTATCACTGGTGGAGCTGGATTTATCGGGTCTGCGCTGTCGCGCCGTCTCGTCGAGGCCGGTTACGAGGTCGCGGTGATGGACGTATTGCACCCACAGGTGCATGCCCCGGGGCAGCCGATCGACGTGCCGGCATCGGTGCGGTTGTTCACCGGCGACGTCACCCACGCCCCCGACTGGGATGCCGTGCTCCGGTTGTTCTGTCCTTCGCAGATCGTCCACTTGGCTGCCGAGACGGGAACAGCGCAGTCGCTCTCCGAGGCGACGCGCCATGGTTCGGTCAACGTAGTGGGCACCACCCAACTTCTCGACGGCTTGAGCCGGGCGGGATTCGTGCCCGATCAGCTTGTGCTGGCGTCGTCCAGGGCCGTCTACGGCGAGGGCGCTTGGCAGAGCGGCGGACACATCTTCTATCCGCGCCCGCGCAGCCACGCGCAACTGGTGGCGGGCAACTGGGATCCGCAAAGCCCGACGGGTGAGCCCGCGGTGCCGCTGCCCAGCTGCGCGGGCCGAACCGAGCCTCGACCCACCAATGTCTACGCGGCGACCAAGCTCGCCCAGGAGCACACATTGGCGGCCTGGGCCGCCGCACACGACACGAATGTCAGTGTGCTGCGGTTACAGAACGTTTATGGGCCGGGCCAGTCGTTGACCAATTCGTACACCGGAATAGTCGCGTTGTTCGCGCGATTGGCCCGCGAAGGTCATTCGCTGGAGGTCTACGAAGACGGTCGGATTGTGCGCGACTTCGTATACATTGACGACGTTGTCGACGCGTTGTTCGCGGCAGTGCAGCAACCCGCGCCCGAGCAACGCTGCCTGGACATCGGATCAGGTACCCCGACGACGATTCATGAGCTGGCACAAACGATTAGCGCCGTTTGCGGTGCCCCCGAACCGGTCGTCGTATCGAAATTCCGCGACGGCGATGTGCGTGCCGCGAGCTGCGACGTCGAGCCCGCGAAAGAAGCGCTGGATTGGCGCCCGAAATGGACGCTCGACGATGGTTTGCAGAAACTGCTGGAATGGATCGGCCGGCAACGCGAATCCCGTTCCGCCGCAACCGATCACACCCTCGATTCGCACCGCGCGGTAGCGGAACGTGCCGGGCGGAATTAGCGGCGCCGGTCGTCCTGTGGCGTGGTTGGTGACGACCTGGGCACGCACCGCACTCTGTGATTGCCGCTGATGTCGCCCGGGGTCGAAGATCAGACGCGCCGGTCGGCTCGGACGTGGCGAAGTCGGGTTCGCTACGCGCTCGGGGTGACTTACGAGCAATCGTGTGGTTCATTCAATAACTTGACGCGATTCGCCTTAGTCTAGCCAGAACAGGGAGGTGAACCGGTGGGCGTTGGGGTTGACAGGCGAGACGTGGAGCGGACGGCTGTTCATCGTCTGTGGAAAGCGGTGCTCTTTGGCACTGCGCTCGTCGTAGCTGCGGCATGCTATTTCGTGCCGGCTCTCCTCATCCCGATCGGTGTACTCCTGGTGTTGCTGGTAGGCGCACGCATTGTTCGTCCGGGGCGGGATCGCTACATTCCCAATTTATATGCGCGGGACACGACGATTTATGACGACGCCTACGGTGATTTCGTTCGCCGGAGCATGAAAGATTTGCGGCGGCGCCGAATTCGAAATCACACATTGCTGAATGAGGCGTCCGGCTTGGCCGGGCCGGCCCTGGGCGACTCCGACGAACTGATCCTCGACCTCGGCGTCTGGATCGGCTGGTCGACGAGGCTGATATCCGATGCCAGCGACCGAATGGTTTACGGCTTCGACAGCTTCGAGGGTCTGGTTGAGGACTGGAAACTCGAGGACCATGTCGTCAAGCGCGGAACGTTCTCCTTGTCGGATCCGTTTGCGCAACGGTTCATGCAAGACACCGGAGTCACTTTCCACGACGGCGTGCCCGACGCCCTCGGCCGTAAAGTCCAGTTCATCAAGGGCAGCACCTACGACACGCTCGCGCCGTTTTTGGCCGACCGGCCGAATGCGCCGATCAGGCTCTTTCACATGGACCTGGATACCTATGAGAGTTGCCTGCACGCGTTGGAGACGTGCAAGGAGCACTTCGTTGCGGGGTCGATCCTGGTCTTCGACGAGTACCTCGTCACCAACGGCGAAATGCGGGCGTTCTTCGAGTTTCAGTCTCGCTATCAGCTGGAATGGCAATACCGGGCGTGGGGTCTCGAGATGATGGAGATGAATCTCGAGATGGTCACCGCCCGTTGGAAACGCATCTTCTACCGCATGGTCGCGATACCGGTGTATTGGCTGATCGGCGAGGGCAGCTTCGCCGTGAAGTTCTTACGAAAGCCGTTCTGGCGATTTTGGTTTGGTGCTCCGATAGGTGACGTGATTTTCCTGCTCAGCGCGGCCGGGTCGCGGAAGTCGGTCAGTCTCGAGATCACCGGTCTGGGCAAGCTCGAGCGGACGCGCTAGTTCGACCGACGATTGACGGTAGACTCCACACGCTGCGGGGCCGTTAGCTGGGGGCGTGGACGCCGACGTCGCGACTACCTCGGTGGTGGCTGGTTTCGCCTCGGCGGCCTGCGGGAAAACCGCGAAACGCGTTGGCGCCCTCGGCGGGCGTCTAGGCTGAACAACCGGTTGACACATGGGAGTTAAAGGTATGGGAAATTGGGGGCAGATTTGACCGCGACTGAATGCGATTCGCGATCGGCGTATCTCGACCTGCTCCGTCGTGACCTCACCAGATACGGTCAGGATCAACTGGTGCCGGTCGGGTGGTACCGCTTGGGGCGGCCGCTGTTCAACAGCCGCAATTTCATGCTGGTGCGCAGATACCCGTTCAACCAGCATGCGCGGGACCTCGGCCTGGATTGGCCGACGGATGCCTTGACGATGATCGGCATGCAGCGGCTGACCAGCCTGCAGCACTGTGTCGAGACGGTGCTGGCCGACGGGGTTCCCGGCGACTTGGTCGAGTGCGGCGTATGGCGCGGCGGCGCTTCGATCTTGATGCGCGCGGTGCTTTCGGCGTATGGCGACCGGACCCGCACGGTGTGGCTGTGCGATTCGTTCGCCGGTGTACCGCCCCCGGACACCGCGAACTACAAGGCCGACAAAGGGATCAAGCTGCACCGCCACGCGAAGATCCTTGGCGTTCCGGAGGCGGAAGTCCGGGCGAATTTCGAGCGCTATGGTTTGCTCGATGATCAGGTCCGGTTTATCCCCGGCTGGTTCAAGGACACGCTGGCAGACGCTCCGATCGAGCAGATTTCGGTCTTGCGACTCGACGGCGATCTGTATGAATCGACGATTCAGGCCCTCGACGCCCTTTACCCGCGCTTGTCGTCCGGCGGCTACTGCATCATCGACGACTACCACGCCCTGAAAGCGTGCGAGCAGGCGGTGGCCGACTACCGCGACAAGCATGGGATATCCGCCAAGATCGAAGAAATCGACGGCACCGGCGTGCTCTGGCGCAAGCCATAACGCCACACAAACCTAAAGGCCTGATTTCGCAATGAAATTCGTGCTGGCGAATTACGGAACTCGAGGCGATGTCGAGCCCTCCCTCGTTATCGCACGCGAACTGCAGCGCAGAGGTCACGACGTGCAAATGGCCGTCGCGCCCGACCTGATGGGATTCGTCGAGACGGCCGGTCTTCCCGCGGTCTCCTACGGGTTGGACACGCGGACCTGGCTGGACGTGTATCGCAACCTGTGGACGTCCTTCTTCAGCAGGTTCTGGCGGGTCCGGCAGCTGAGACGGCTGTGGCACGAGATGTGGGAGCTCAGCGACGAGTGCTGGACCCAGATGAACACGACGCTGGTGTCGCTGGCCGAGGGTGCTGACCTGCTGTTCGCCGGGCTGAGTTACCAGGAAACCGCCGCCAATGTCGCGGAGTACTACGACCTTCCGCTGGTTACGTTGCATCACGTCCCGATGCGGCCCAACAACCAGGTCGTATCGTTCCTGCCGCCGCCGCTGGCCCGTTACTCGATGACGGCGTTCGACTGGTTCTGCTGGCGGCTGAACAAGAAGGTCGAAGACACGCAGCGCCGCGAACTCGGACTGCCCAAGGCAACCGGACCTTCCCCGGGACGCATCGCCCGGCGTCAATCCCTGGAAATCCAGGCCTACGACGAGGCGTGCTTTCCCGGGCTGGCGGACGAATGGGCGAAGTGGAACGGCCAGCGACCGTTCGTCGGCACGCTGACGATGGAGCTGACGACTGAGGTCGACGACGAGGTCGTGTCCTGGATCACCGCCGGCACACCGCCTATCTGCTTTGGTTTCGGCAGCATGGCGGTGGAATCTCCGGCCGACACGATCGAGATGATCAGTTCGGCCTGCGCGGAGTTGGGTGAGCGGGCACTGGTGTGCGCCGGCTGGAGCGACTTCAGCGGCGTTGCGCTTCCCGACCACGTCAAGGTGGTGGGCGCGGTGAACTACGCGAAGGTCTTTCCCGCCTGCCGCGCCGTCGTGCACCACGGCGGCTCGGGCACGACGGCGGCAAGCATGCGGGCGGGCGTTCCCACGTTGATTCTTTCGATGGACCCCAACCAAACAATCTGGGGATCCCAGCTCAAAAAGCTGAAAGTGGGGACCACCCGTCGTTTCTCGAGCACCAACCGCGAATCACTGGTCGCGGATCTGCGCCGCATCCTTGACCCGGAATACGCGACGAGAGCCCGCGAGCTTGCCACCCGGATGACCAAACCCGCCGACAGCGTCAGCGCCGCGGCAGATCTGGTGGAAGACTTTGCCCGCGCGAAGCACCTTGCGTAATCCGGGATGGAGCCGCGAATTACGCGGGGGCAATCGCCTGCGTTCTGCTTCATTCGCCAGAATTTCTTCGCTGCGCTTTCATTCGCGGCTCGCCGTCTTTGAATATCAAGTTTGCCGACAACGATTAGCCTTCCGATCACGGTGTCTGATAATCGATCCGAACTCATTACCGACGAACGCTGACGCGTTCGCGGCAACGGCAAATTTGCGGCTGTTCGGGACAGCCAAAAGCCGACGTGAACCAGGAGTAAACGCGCTCGCCTGGGCTTGCCTAGGTCGACGGGAAGTGATAGGTCTAGCCTCGCGATGAAATTTGCTCTGGCATGTTACGGAACCCGGGGGGATGTCGAGCCCTCGCTGGCTGCTGGGCGCGAACTGTTGCGCAGAGGCCACGAAGTTCGCATGGCCATCCCGCCCAATCTCCTTGGCCTGGCCGAGACGGCCGGACTTGAGGCGGTCGCCTACGGACCGGATATGCAGGCGTTCTGGGACGACGAGTTCCTGCGCAACTTCTGGTCGAGGTTCCGCCGCACGTTCTGGACCATCAAGGGTCCGATCGACTTGGTGCGCGAAGCGTGGGAGCCCGTGCTGCGGTCCTGGACGGATATGAGCGAGACCCTGACGGCGCTGACGGCCGGGGCGGACGTGCTCTTCACCGGCCAGCTGTACCAGGACCTCGCGACCAACGTCGCCGAGTACTACGACATCCCTTTGGCGGTGCTGCATTACATCCCGATGCGGCCCAACGGCCAGCTCATCCCGAACCTGCCGGCCCCACTGGTACGCACCGGTATGGCCGCGTATGACTGGATGGTCTGGCGGATGAACAAGAAGGCAGAGGACGCCCAGCGGCGTAAGCTCGGCCTGCCGAAGACCACCTGCGCCTCGCCCAAGCGGATTGCCCAACGCGGGTCCTTGGAACTGCAGGCCTACGACCAGGTGTGTTTCCCCGGGCTGGCCGCCGAGTGGGCGAAATGGGGCGAGCGCCGCCCGTTTGTCGGGGCCTTGACGATGGGACTCACCACAGATATCGACGACGATGTCGTGGCGTGGGCGAACGCCGGAACGCCGCCGATCTGCTTTGGCTTCGGCAGCATGCCGGTCAGTGAAACCCCGGCTGACACCGTCGAGATGATCGCCGCGGCCTGCGAGCAGTTAGGCGAGCGGGCCTTGATCTGCGCCGGTTGGGCAGACTTCAGCGAGGTACCGCATTTCGATCACGTCAAGGTGGTCGGCGCGGTGAATTACGCGAAAGTCTTCCCCAGTTGCCGTGCGGTGGTGCATCACGGCGGCTCCGGCACCACGGCCGCGGGCCTGCGCGCCGGGGTCCCCACGCTGATCCTGTGGACGGCGGGCGATCAGCCGTTCTGGGGTGGCCACCTCAGACGCCTGAAAGTGGGTGCGGCCCGGAAGTTTTCGCTCACCACCAAGGACACGCTGATCGAGGACCTGCGGCAGATCCTCACGCCGGAATGCGCTGCCAAGGCGCGGGCGCTCGCAACCCATATGACGTCGGCCGAGGACAGTGTCACGCGCGCGGCAGATCTGCTGGAAAGCTTCGCCCATTCGGGCCGTTTTGCGTGATCGGCGGGCGCCTCGGTGCCGCTCCCGCGATGCGGGTGCGTTCGAGTAGGCGGCCGAAGTCGCACTTCACACCTCGATTCGGCGGCCAGGTGCCTGCTACTCAGTTAACATGCTGTGGGGGTTGGTACGGTCTCGGGCCCTTGTCGGGGATCGGACCGGTTGAGCGGGGGAGTTGGCGGAAGACTGTGGAACGCGTTGGTGACGTCGAACGGCGTCTAGGCTCCATGATTGGGAGTAGTGGTATGCGAGAAGAGGGCCGTTTGACCGTGACTGATACCGACGCACGGTCGGCGTACCTTGACCTGCTCCGTCGCGACCTCACCCGATATGGTCAGGATGAGTTGGTGCCGGTCGGGTGGTACCGGCTGGGGCGGCCGATTTTCAACGCCCGCAACTTCATGCTGGTGCGTAAATACCCGTTCAACGCTTATGCGCGGGACCGGGGCCTGGACTGGCCGGCGGACGCGTTGACGATGATCGGCATGCAGCGACTCACCAGCTTGCAGAAGTGTGTCGAGACGGTGCTCACCGACGGCGTTCCCGGCGATCTGGTCGAGTGCGGCGTATGGCGTGGCGGCGCTTCGATTTTGATGCGCGCGGTTCTATCGGCGTACGGAGATCGGACGCGCAAGGTGTGGTTGTGCGATTCGTTCGCCGGCGTACCTCCGCCGGATACGGCGAATTACCAAGCCGATAAAGGAATCAAGCTGCACCGGCACGCGAGCATCCTCGGAGTCTCGCAGGAGCAGGTCAAGGCCAATTTCGAACGCTATGGGTTGCTCGACGAGCAGGTCGATTTTGTCCCCGGCTGGTTCAAGGACACGTTGGCCGATGCACCGATCGAGCAGATTGCGGTGCTAAGGCTCGACGGCGATCTGTACGAGTCGACGATTCAGGCCCTCGATGCGCTCTATCCGCGGTTGACGTCCGGCGGGTTTTGCATCATTGACGACTACTATGCCCTGAAAGCGTGCGAGCAAGCGGTGGCCGACTACCGTGAGAAGCACGGAATAACCGCTGAAATCGAGGAAATCGACGGCACCGGTGTGCTGTGGCGCAAGCCGTAACCACCACGCGGCCCTAGCAGCTTCCCAATCAACGAACGGCAATCGCCGTTCGCCGTAAACCCATGCCCAAGAACGTGTTTGCGCTATCCAGTGCAACGCAATTGGTCAACCAAGTTGGCGGTGAACCCATCCCATACGCCGGAGCTAAGGTAGACGCCAATGTTATGGTTGCCGCCGTGGCCAACGGTCTGGACGTCAAGACTCGCCTGCTGATGTGGTGGGTGCGCGGTGAGTATTGGCTCGCGCGCAAGGTACTACCCGACGTCTACGCAAGTGACGGCCTGATCAGCTTCCACAACGACGCCTTCCTGGACGACCCCGCCTTCCAGCGCGCCTACAAACGTGGCGCGCGTGCGCTGCCCGACCAGGACTGGTATCAGTGGCAGTGGCGGGTACACGTCGGGCTCTGGGCGGCCAAGAGCGCGAGCCTGCTGGACGGCGATTTCGTCGAGTGTGGCGTCAGCTATGGGTTCTTGAGCAGCGCCATCATGGAGTACCTCGACTGGGACAGCCTGGGCAAAACGTTCTATCTGCTCGACACGTTCGCCGGAATCGATTCGCGCTTCGTCACAGAGGCCGAACGCGAGTCCGGTGAGTATGAGCGAAGCCAGTTGAAGCTGCGCAACGGCATGTATGTCAGCGGAGTCGAGGGTGTCCGCGCCAATTTCGCCCAGTGGAAAAACCAGCGCATCATCGTGGGTGCGGTTCCGGAAACCCTCGACCAGGTCGAAGCGCAGACGGTTGCCTACCTACACATCGACATGAACTGTGCGCCACCCGAAGTCGCGGCGCTGCGCCATTTTTGGCCACGGCTGACGCCGGGTGCCTTTGTGCTCCTCGACGACTACGCGAATCGGGGGCGTGACGAGCAGCGTGCCGCGATGGATGCGTTGGCGGCAGAATTCGGTGTGGTGATCTGTGCGCTGCCCACCGGACAGGGCGTGCTGATCAAGCCGGCACGGTAACGCGCTCAGGCGGACGCATTTCTGCGGGCGGCATCTTCTAGAAGATCGGCAGCGCGGGCGACGCTTTCGGCGGGTTTGGTCATTCGGGTCGCGAGTGCGCGGGCGCGGGTGGCGTATTGCGGGGCCAGAATCTCACGTAGATCCGCGACCAGCGTTTCCTGCGTGGCAGACGAAAAGCGCCGGGCAGCACCGACCTTCAGTCGTTTCACCTGGGCTCCCCAGTACGGCTGGTCGGCCGAACTCCACAGGATCAGCGTGGGAATCCCCGCGCGCATGCTCGCGGCGGAGGTGCCCGAGCCACCGTGGTGAACCACTGCACGGCAGCTCGGGAAAATCGTGGCGTAGTTGACCGGGCCCACCAACTTGACGTGGTCGGGATGCGGCACGTCGGTGAAGTCGGTGCCGCCGAAACACACCAACGCTCGCTCACTCAGCTGCGCGCACGTCGTGCCGATCATGTCCACCAGTTCGGTCGGAGACTCGACCGGGATGCTGCCCGAACTGAAGCAGATCGGGGGCGTGCCCGCAGCGATCCACGACGTGACCCCGTCGTCGGCATCGGTGGCCAATTCCATTGTCAGCGCACCGACAAAGGGTCTGCGGCCGTCCCATTTCGCCCATTCGGCGGCGAGCCCCGGATAGCACACCTCGTCGTAGCCCTGGATTTCCAGGCATCCCCGGTCGGCGATGCGACGCTGTGAGCGAGCCGTCGCGTTCGGCAGGCCCAGTGCGCGGCGCTGCTCGTCCTCGACCTTCTTCGTCGTACGCCAAAACAGCCATTCGATCGCCGTCATCGAGGAGCGGACCAGCGGCGCCGGCATGGTCGGTACCAGTTGGCCGTTGGCCCGCATCGGGAAGTGATGCAGGGTGGCCAACGGAATGTCGTAGTGCTCGGCCACATTGGCGGCGGCCTGCTCGAAATTGATGCCGGTGGACAGCAGGTCGGCCCCGTCTGCCAGCGACATCAGCGTCGAACTCACCTGAGCCCAGTGCACAATGATGGGCTCCCAGACCTTGCGCACCACGTTGATCGGCCCGGTGATCGTCCACGCGCTGCGGAAGAAATCCGTCCACATGCTGCGCAGGAAATCCTCGTCCAGGAATTCCTCGATCGGCGGCCCATACGCCACGGCCGTCAGCCCCACGTCCTCGGTGAAGTCCAGCAATCCCGGCGGGACCGCCAGGGCCACCTCGTGTCCTCGGCGCTGCAGTTCGCGGCCGACGGCAGCGGGCGGCTCGACATCGCCGCGCGTTCCGTAGCTCGCCAGGGCAAATTTCATCAGCTAGTTCTTCGCGGCCGGTACGCGGGCGAAATTCTCGAGGAGATCGGCTGTCTTGGCGGCGCTTTCGGCGGGTTTGGTCATCCTGGTGGCGATGTCGCGGGCTCGGCTGACATAGTCGGGGGCGAGGATCTCGCGCAGGTCCTTTACTAGTGTTTCTTGCGTAGTCGCCGAAAACGGCCGCGCGGTGCCCACCTTTAGTCGTTTGACCTGGCCGGCCCAGATCCTCTGATCGCCTAAGCTCCACAGGCTGAGCGTAGGGACCCCGGCGCGCAACCCGGCAGCTGTGGTGCCGGCGCCGCTGTGGTGCACGACGGCGCGGCAGGCCGGAAATACCGTCCCATAGTTCACCGGGCCAACCACCTTGACGTGGTCGGACTCTGGCACGTCGCTGAAGTCGCTCCAGCCGGAGCACACCAGTGCGCGTTCGCCCAGCTGCGCACAGGCCGAGCCGATCATCTCGACTGTTGCGGCGGGGGATTTGACGGTGGTGCTTCCGAAGCCGAAGAAAATCGGCGGCGGTCCGGCGGCGATCCACGATGCGACGTCCTCGTCGGCGTCCGTCGCCATCTCGATCGTCAGCGTGCCGACGAACGGCCGTTGATCCCCCCATTTAGCCCACTCGGATGCCAGCCCCGGGAAGCACACCTGGTCGTAGGCCTGGATTTCTAGCGATCCGCGTGCGGTGATCCGTCGCGGTGCGGGACCGGTTGCCTTCGGCAGCCCCAGCGCCCGGCGTTGTGCGTCCTCGGCCTTCTTCGTCACGAACCGTTGCGGCCAATCCAGCATTTTCATCGCGGTACGTACCAGCGGTGCCGGAACGCCTGGTGAGAGCTGACCGTTGGGCAGCATCGGAAAGTAATGCATGGTTGCCAGCGGAATACCGTGATATTCCGCGACATTGGCGGGCACCTGGGGGAAACCAGGGCCGGTGAACATTAGATCGGCTCCGTCGGCAAGCGCCACCAGCGTCGCGCTCATCTCGCCCAACGAAATTTGCAGTAGGTCCTGAGTACGGCGCCACGAGTCGATCACCTCCCGGACCTTCCAGAACTTGCCGAGGAAATCCACGTCCCAGAACCCTTGCTGCTGATCCGGTCCGTAAGGGACCACATCAAGACCGGCCGACTCGACGAGACCTACCAGGTTGGGCGGGACGGCCAACCGGACCTCATGCCCTCGACGCTGCAGTTCGCGGCCCACGGCGGTGCTGGGTTCAATATCGCCGCGGGTGCCGTAGCTCGCCAGAGCAAATTTCACGACGAATCCTCCCTTTCCGGTTCGTGCGGTCAGCGACGCCCGAGGCCATTATGTCCGGTGCGTCGGCCCCCGGGCGAAGTTCGGCGGTGGTTTGCCTCGGACACCGACCGGATAATGGCCCTTAGAGGCGTTCGCCGTTTGCCGTCGCGCGGTTGGTGCGACCCTGGCAGTACGCAAACCAGTGCGCTCCCCCGACCGTTTGGGAAGATCGGTCCTACTGTCCCAATTCCGTTGGCGGCCTTAGGGCAGGCGGCGCAGATACCCGTCGGGCGCCATGGTTAATTGCAATTTTTGCGGAATTTTGCGGTCAATCTCGAACTCGGAATGCGATTTGAGAAATTCCCAGACTGCCGTCTTCGGGTTGTTACCTGGACCCCACGGCCGGTCTGGGTACTTGTCCGCACCCAAGTCCTCGATAACGGTATCGAACACCACGCAATAACTATTCGGCGTGACAAGAGGTGCATAGGCCGACAATTCAGCAAGGACATGCTCGTGCGTGTGGTTGCTGTCGAGGCAGACGAGCACGGGACCATCGCCGCGCGCCAAATCGTGAACCTGTTGAATTATGTTCGCGTCAATGCTGGACCCTTCGATCATCGTAATGTATCGATACGTCGGGTGTTCTTCTATCGCAGCCCGATTATGAGGCCGTATCTCGATATCGACGCCGATGACTTGCCGTTTGGGAGCCCGAACGTCAAGAGTTGTGTCATTGATGATCGCGTCACACATGTCGAGAAGCATGAGCATGGAAGCGCTAAGGATTAACGAACCTCCATGCGCGATTCCCGTCTCGACGATCACACTTGGCTGAACCCTCCAAATCAACTCCTGCAGGCAGACCATGTCCTGCGGTAATTGGATGATCGGCCGACCGAGCCACTCGAAGTTGTAGGTGTAGCGGCGCGTAACGCTTCGGTCGGTCCATTCGGAAGACAGGCGGGCGATTTCTTGGTCTTTGGCGAGAGCCTCCACATTCTCGACCACGCTCCGCTGATGTTCTGTCTGAGTGTGTTCGGTCACGTTCATGCTCCTAAAGGTGATTCAAGCGCCCAGCTCAAGCGGAGTCGAGAGCCGAGCCCGCCGCAGAGGATGATACTTGTGTCGATTTTCAGTGTCTTGCCCGAGACACCGGTGATTCGAGCCGGTAGTGACGCACCAAAGCCGTCGTCGCTGTCCATCTCGGTGTCATTGGTGCAGCCGGTGATCCCCTCACAACACCGATCACAAGCCGTGGCCGAATCCGCAGCAGAGAAAGCTGCCCAAGTGTTGCTCGGGGTCGTCAACGCCACCGCAGCTATGACGGCAATCAGCGTCACGGCGGTCGTGGGGTTCAAGCAAGTCTTGGTGTGGAGTAATCGTAGCTTCGAGGCATTATGCGCCACTCCATGAGATGGCACACGAAAGAGCTGTGAGGCAACGGTTATCGTTCTGCTCCTTGTGTGCACCGACCATCAAATTAGCTTCAGTCTTCGCTAGTCGTCAAGATAGCCTGGGTGATTACGACGCGCATGCCTGTCATTCCCATGTCGCCATCTCTTTCATTGCACACCAACGACTTTCGGAGGATCAAAGGCATTGTCAGGCTTGGCGCCGAAACGTAGCAAATCGTTACGCCCGTACTCGTCGGCTATGCTTTCCACGAGTTCGCGTATTGTAATTCCTTGCCCTGAACAGATGTTGACGGCGCCGTGGCGGTCACCCAGCGCGGTGTCCACGATCATGCGGGCTGCGTCTTTCACGTCCATGAAGTCCCTGACCTGGTCCCCACGCGACAGCAGGACCTCTTCACCCGCAGTGAGTTGCCGGCGCACATAGGGAACTAGGCGACGCTCATCTTCACCCTCGCCATACAAATAGAAGATCCGGCACCATGCGAAGCTGCCGACATCAAAGTAGTGGCTCAGCGTCATGTAGGCCGACGCCTTGCACGCCGCGTACAGGGTGGTGGGTGCCAGTGGGGTGGTAGTGGCTAGCACGCCTGCTGCGGTGTCGTACTCAGCGCAGGTGCCGATACCGACGAATCTTTTACCCCCGGCTTCGCGAAATGCCTTGGCCAGTTTCATTGTGCCGGTGAGGCATTCAATGTTCTGTGGGGATTGTAGATATTTGCCGGGCTCGGCGTACCAGGCCAGATGAATAAGTGTGTCCGAGTCGGCCAACAGTTCAGACAAGTCGGAGATGTCCGTCGTGAACAGGTCATTCACTGTGGCCACATCCACCGATGTGGGTAGTTCGCTGCCGTCGCGAACCACGGCCCGTACGCGCTGGCCGCGATCGAGCAACACCCTGAGCACCTGCCGGCCGACAAAGCCGGTAGCACCGGTCACGGCGACAGTCATGGCCAGGCGAGGATGTCGACGAGGAAGGGCTTGGCCCCCAGGGGCACGATCGGCGCTGCGGCGGCGATCGCGTGCTTGATACCGAGATGCTCCTTGTACGAGATCTCGAAGCGGCCGATGTATGCATAGCACTGCTCGCTCCAGCCGTTGGCGGCGGCATCGGTGGCGTAGCGCACCTCGAGATCGGTGATCGATGGCTTGGTGTACGCGATACGGGGCTTCACAGGAAGCTCAATTCAGGAACCGCCGTCACGAAAATCGCGCCTCCCTCGGCAAGATCTTTGAGCTGCGTCCGCACTTCTTTAGCGATGTTCCTGGGCAGGATCACCACGTAGTTTGGCGAATTTTCCCACAGCGCCTCGGGCGCTCGGATCGGAATATGGCTTCCCGGCAGGAATTTCCCTTGCTTGGATGGTGCGGCATCACACACGTAAGGCAACAAGTCGGGCCTGACACCGGCGTAGTTCAGCAAGGTATTGCCTTTCGCCGCCGCCCCGTAGGCAGCCACTCGTCGGCCGGCACGCTTCTGCTCGATCAGGAAGGCCACCAGGTCGTCCTTCGCCCGGTCGGCACGCTTCTGGAACTCGGTGTAGGTCTCCAGCCGACTCACCCCGAACTCTTCTTCGCGCGCGAGCACCGCCGCGACACGCTCCGTTGTGACGATCGCCGCCTCGGTGTGGCACCCATACACCCGCAGGCTATGGCCGTGGGTAGGCAGTTCCTCGACGTCCCACACGCGCAAGCCGGCCTCGGTAAAGATGCTGGCCACCGTGGTGAGTGACAGGTAGGAGAAGTGCTCGTGGTAGATCGTGTCGAATTGGGTCTGCTCGATCAATGGCACAAGGTGCGGAAATTCAAGTGTGACAGTGCCATCGGGTTTGAGCGCGGCAACCAAGCCTCGGGTGAAGTCGTTGATGTCGGGCACGTGCGCGTACACATTGTTGCCCGCGATCAGATCCGCCGACCGTCCTTCATCCTTCAGTTGGCGCCCCAGCGCTTCGCCGAAGAACTCCCGCATGACGGGGATGCCCAGCGCCTCGGCTGCCGCGGCCGTGCTCGCCGTTGGCTCGATTCCCAGGCAGGGAATTCTCGCTGCCACAAAGTTTTTCAGAAGGTAGCCATCGTTCGAGGCCACCTCGATTACGAAACTGTCGGGCCCAAGATGTAGCCGGTCGGTGATCATGCGTGCGTAACCGGCCGCGTGTTCGAGCCAACTGCTCGAAGTGCTGGAGAAGTAGGCGTAGTCGGCGCTGAACAGGTCCTCAGCCTGTGCGTAGTCCTCGGTCTGCACTAACCAGCAGCGGTGGCACACCTTCACCCGCAGTGGGTAGTGCACCTCGGGATTGGACAGCTCCTCGGCGTAGACATAGGCATTCGAGGGGGGCGCAAAGCCCAAGTCCACAAAGCTGTGCTCCAACGCGATGCCGCAGTGTCGGCATTTCATAACGCGACTCCGGTGAAATTGGCACTTATTAGCGGATGGGAAAGGTCACGGGGCGACAGGTCTTGCGGCGGCAATGGCCAGGTAATGGCGAGCCGCGGATCGTCGTGCCGTAGCCCGCCTTCGGAGGGCGGGTTATAGAACGCGGTGTGCAGGTAGAGTAACTCGCTATCGGGCTCCAAGACCTGGAAACCATGCGCGAAACCCTCAGGGATGACGAGCATGTGGGCGTCGTCCTGGGCTAGTTCCTGGGCGTGCCACTGCAAGAACGTTGGGGATCCGGCGCGTACGTCGACCGCGACGTCCACGACCCGTCCGCGAAGGCACCGGATCATTTTCATCTCCGCGTGCGGCGGGTGCTGGAAATGCATGCCGCGCACGGCGCCGACGCTGCTGGTTCGGGAGTGATTGATCTGCACGATCTGGCGCTGACCCAGCACGGGCCGCAATTCCTCGGCGCAGAAGAGGCGGATGAAGGCGCCGCGGGCATCCCGGTGCGGCACCGACCGCGCAATCTTGAGGCCGGTCAGCGGCGTATCGAGGATTTTCATGTTGTCGCCCAACCCAATCCCGCGCTGGCCGCATCGGCGACGTAGGCCGCAAGTTCGTCGGTGCTCGGCAGTGCACCCGATTCCATCAGGAGCCGATACCAGTTGGCCGTGTGATGGATTGCCTGCTCGAGCTTCCACACCGGACGCCACCCCAACTGCATCCTCGCCTTGGCGCTGTCGAGTTGCAACAAACCCGCCTCGTGCGGCTGAGGAGCGGATGTCACTTGCCAGCGCAGTTGCGGCCAGGTCTGCGCCAGATCGTGGAGCACCCGATCGACGGTCCGGTTTCCTTCGCCGTCCGGTCCAAAGTTCCACGCCTCGGCGCAGTCAGCATCGCCGGCGAGGAGTCGCTGACCCAGCAGCAGATAGCCGCTGAGGCAATCCAATACGTGCTGCCAGGGTCGCGTGGCGTGCGGCGAGCGAATGACGAGCGGCTCCCCGGCGGCAACCGAACGCACCAGGTCCGGAATCAACCGGTCCTCGGACCAATCACCGCCGCCAATTACGTTGCCGCCCCGGGCCGTTGCGAGCAGCGGTGCCGACGGCTGGTGCAGAAACGCGGTCCGATAGCTCGCGGCCACCAACTCGGCGCCGGCCTTGGACGCGCTGTAGGGGTCGTGGCCTCCCAGGCGGTCTCGTTCTCGGTACGCCCAGGGCCACTCGCGGTTTTCGTAGCACTTGTCGGTCGTGACGACGACGATGGCACGCACGTCCGGTGATTGGCGGGCGGCCTCGAGTACATGCGCGGTGCCCATCACATTGGTGGCCCACGTGTTGATCGGCTCGCGGTAGGAGCGACGAACCAAAGGCTGTGCCGCCAAATGGAATACGATCTGGGGCCTGGCGGTGGCGAAAACCCCGCGGACGGCCGCTTCGTCGCGGATGTCGAGGCGATGGTCCTGGATCGTCAGCTTCAAGAGGTCCCAGTGGCTGGGCTCGGACGGCGGGTCCAAGGCGAGCCCAACAACCTCGGCACCCAGCGTATGTAGCCACAGACACAGCCAACTGCCCTTGAAACCCGTATGACCGGTAACCAGGACGCGCCGGCCACGATAGGCAGTCTCGAAAGCGTTCAACGCCAGCACTTCCACGGCGCTTCGCCACTAATCCAGAGTTCTTCGAGCATGTTCTTGTCCCGAAGCGTGTCCATGGGCTGCCAGAAGCCGGAATGTTCAAAGGCCATCATTTCGCCGTCGGCAGCGAGACGAGCCAAGGGTGGGCCTTCCCACGAGGTCTGGTCGCCCTCAATGTACTCGAGTACCGCGGGAGACAAGACGAAAAAACCACCGTTGATGAGGCCGCCATCGCCACGCGGTTTCTCGGAGAACCCCGTGACCCGGTTGCCGTCGCACTCGATGGCCCCGTAGCGACCCGGCGGGAGCACCGCGGTGACCGTCGCGTGGCGGCCGTGCTGGCGGTGGAATTCGATGCTTGCGCCGATGTTCACGTCGCTGAGCCCGTCACCATACGTAAAGCAGAATGCCTCATCATCCCGGATATAGGACTCCACTCGCTTGAGGCGCCCGCCTGTCAGCGTGCTCTCACCCGTATCCACCAGCGTCACTCGCCAGGGTTCGGCGTGGTGCCGGTGGACTTCCATCTTGTTTGCGGACATATCGAAAGTGACGTCCGACATGTGTAGGAAGTAATTGGCGAAGTATTCCTTGATCACGTATCCCTTGTAACCGCAACAAACCACAAAATCGTGAATACCATGGTGAGAGTAGAGCTTCATGATGTGCCAGAGGATCGGCCGTCCGCCGATCTCCACCATGGGTTTGGGGCGGATCGCGGTTTCTTCACTGAGGCGGGTACCAAACCCGCCGGCCAACAGTACGGCTTTCATTGGTGTACCTCTCGACAGCTCCGTCGGCTACTTCCGGGTCTACAGCGCCGCACCTAGTTCACTGTGCCACGGCGCGTCTGGCTCGCTACTTAGGTCCGGTGGGTGCCTCGCGTCAGGCCGCGGGCGGCACGGCGCACAACCACAAGGGAATCGTAAATCTCAATAGCACCCAAAATCGGTGTAATCGCTGGCACTAAAACTTCCGGGATTCGATCCGCATGCCCGAGTTGAAAGTTGGTATCGCTGGTAGTGACCTGGTAGTGAGCGTGCATAGCATCGATCAACGCCCTGACGAAGTCGATGAATGAGGTGCGGCTATCGCGATAGAACTTTCGATAGTCGCAGAAAACGTCTTCGACGATGTAGACGCCTTCATCGCTCAAAAAATTCGCGAACAAACAACGGAAGGACTCCACCATGTGAGAGCTCGTGTGATTACCGGTGTCCACAATAATGTCGAACGGGCCAAATTCAGTGGCCACTTCTTTCAAAAAGTCTTCACTTTCTTCTTCACCGGCGATGCGGGCATGAATGCCTTTCGGATTTGCGATCTTCAAAAGTTTCGCGTTAGTGTCGACACCTACAATATGCGAGTCGGGATGGAGATACTCTTGCCACATCCGTACCGAGTCCGTGTAGAAGCTGCCGATCTTCAACATGTGGACTGGCTTTGTTCGATCGATTGTGGAGTCGTAGATCGGCAAGTAGTGCGTTAATTTACCTATCCCCTGACTGTGATTGGATGCCTCAGTCAATTCACCCTGAAGCTCGGTGTCCGCCGGCCAAGTGGTCATTGATGCAAGATCTGGTCCTAGCGTCCTTAGCATTTTGCGTCGACCACGAAATGGATGACGGAGAGCCGAGGGAGAAAGGTTCAGAACAAGTCTCACAATTGCCACACCCTCATTTGCGTGTTGAGTTGCCCGTGATTCAGCTTAACGCAGGACTACGCTGTTGGCAGCCAATGTCGTTGCGGCTGAGTGCGTCGCGGGGGAGGCTCGATCAGATCGCCCCATGATCGAGCATAGCGTGGCTGGTTTGTGATCTTCATGGTGGTTTGCCAGGTAGCGAAGATCAACGCGCACTAGCCGATATTAATCGCGTTCGCGCCAACCTACTCGCCGAGAATCCCTTTGATACAGCTAGCGATTTGGGCTCAGCATGGCGGGCTCGTTAACAACAGTCGACAAATGAATGCGATCAGATGATTTGTCGATAGATTTGTGCCGTATCGGCCGCGCACTTGTCCCAGGGAAACGCGGCTGTGCGCGTATATCCCCGTGCGCGGAGATCCGCCTGCAATTCCTCCGTCGTAGCCACACGTTCGAGAGCCGCCCGCAACTCTTCGTGATCGTTCGGGTCGAAATAGATGCCCGCGTCGCCAACTACTTCGGGAATCGAGCCGCCATTGCTGCACACGACCGGGCAGCCATGACCCATTGCCTCGAGCGGGGGAAGCCCGAATCCCTCGTATTTGGAGGGACAGACGAACGCGGCGGCCGCCCGGTAACGGGCAGCCAGCTTTTGATCTGATCCGGATTCATATCGGACCCGATCGGCAATCCCCAGTGCTTTGATCTCTTCTTGCTCGCCGGGCAGCAGCGGAGGCCCGCCGAATGCAATCAACTCGAATTCGCGCAATGTGGGGGAGCTGGCGTAAGCCGCCAGCAGGGCGCTGAAATTCTTGTAGCCCCGGCGATTTCCCACATAGAGAAAGAAGGGCGCGGTCTTCTGGCGATCTTCCTGCGTCGTTGTGGCGTTGGCGCTTGCGGTCATTGAGTAGCCGAGGTGGACGACGCTCGTTTTTTCCGGGTCGACGTCGTAGATGCGCACGAGGTCCCGCTGCGTGTTCTCAGAAATGCAGATCACATGGTCGGCCCGATCGACCGCGGCGCGTTTGGCTGCGGTCATCCGTTTGGCGTCGGGAAATTCTGCGGGCAGTAGCTCGTGGATCATGTCGTACACCGTCACGACGCGGCGCCGGCCCTTACCGACGGGCTTGGGGGAGAAGTAGGTCTCGTGCACGATGTCGGCGTTCGTTCCCCGCCACGACCACGGTGCGACGAGCTGATTTGCCATGGGAATAACCGATATTCCGCCGATCGTATACGGCGGTATGTTCACGTACCTGCCGCGGGTGAAGTGGCGGCCGGATTCCGCGAGGTACTTATTGACGTGCCAGGGGGCTACAACGGAAACCTCTGTCGCGCCGTTGCCGGGTAGACGATTAGCCAGTTCGAAGAAATAGCGAGAAACCCCCCCGTACGGCTGGAAGGAGAAGATTTGGTGGTCGAAGGCGACTTTCATGGGCGCTCTGTCCGATCGGACTCGGCCTCGACCATGGCCTTGATAACGTCGCTCATCTGGTAAGTGGCTGACCACCCGAGGATTTCCTGAGCCCGAGAGGCGTCGCCGCGTCCTTCGGCGAGATCCGAAGGACGTTTCAGAGCGTTGGAGAGATCCGTATGCTCGCGCCAGTCGAGCCCCACCTGGCTGAACGCAGTCGCCGCGAACTCCTCGAGAGTATGACTCGCGCCTGTGGCTATCACGAAGTCAGACCCCTTGGGCTGCTGCAACATTCGCCACATCGCATCGACGTACTCAGGTGCCCATCCCCAATCTCGTTTGATCTCGATATTGCCCAGGGTAAGACGCGACCTATCGCCCCCAGCAATGCGGACCGCCGCCGCGACTATTTTTTTCGTGACAAAGCGCTCGGGTCGCAACGGGGATTCGTGGTTGAACAGAATGCCGGTACTGGCGTGTAGTCCATAGGCGGACCGGTAATTCGCGACGAGCCAATACGCGGTACTCTTTGCCACGGCGTAAGGGCTGCGAGGACGAAATGGCGTCTCTTCATTCGCCGCGCCACCCGTGGTGTCCCCGAAGCATTCGCTCGAGCCGGCACTATAGAACCGAATGGGCTTATCGAGGAACCGGATCGCTTCGAGCAGATTGATCGTTCCGAGTGCGACACTCTCGAGGGTCTCCACCGGTTGCTCGAACGACAGGCCAACCGAGCTTTGTCCGGCCAGATTGTAGATCTCTTCGGGGTCGGTCTCACGCAGTACATTTAGCACGCTGCGAAAGTCATTGGTGGCCATGGATTCCAAGTTCACGCGGTCGCGGATTCCCAGGCGCGTCAGGTTCGCGAAGGTACCAATCTGTGCGTCGCGCGACGTGCCGAAGACCTCGTAGTCCTTGTCGAGGAGCAGGCGCGCCAAATACGCGCCGTCCTGGCCTGAAATGCCGCAGATGAGCGCTCTCAATCAAACCCTCCTGAGTGTCTCCTGCGACGTCAACCCCTATCCAAGGGGCGTAGCTCGAGTTACCCTACTCCAAGGGAGTATCTTGAGTTACCTTCTACTCCCACAATCAAATACCCAAATATATCGGCAGGAATGTTGTTTGAATATTGTTCTTTGAGATGACCAAGGAGGAGAAAAGACCCAAGACACTCGGCGAGAAATGCGACCGTCCGTACTTTACGCATCTTATATTTTCGTACGCGATCACCGTGAAGACACAGGAACCGCCTGCCAATAAGCTCCATTTTTGACAGCTGAAGTGTTATCCACGACTTCGGGAATATCCCGAGTTCAACGCCTCCGGGAACGCAATATTTTGTGGCCAAGAATTCTGATGCAGAGTCGGAATCCAGTACGCCGAGCTCAATCGCTATCGACGTGTAGTCAAGAACATCTCTCCGGTCAATTACTTGCTCCCGCACATAATGCTCGACCGCCGATTTGCCGAGAAATAAAGGTGCGGCAACTAGAAATTCCAGGCCAGGTTTAGGTGTGAATACTGATAATTCGGTCGCTTTTTCAAATGTCCCGAAGTCCAGCTCTCTCATCCCGCCATATACTGCGGATTCTATTCCTTCCGGCGAAGGTAGGATTCTTTTTCTGTAGGAACAAATTTCAATGAGCTCGGAAGCGCCGGCAAATTTCTCGATTGCGATCGGGAGGACATACGTTCCGGCGCTACCGTAGATCATCGGTCGAGCCTCGTGCCAAAACTGATCAAGTTGGCTTACATGGGATGCGGAGTCGGGTTGGAAATCGCCAAGTGCGATGCAGTCGTCATACCAACTGTCGGGCAATAAAGGCTTCGTGTGGCTGACGCAGAACCTGTGAATCATCGCTGTGAGTCGGGTCCCCGGGCTATAGACTGCCGTCAGCGATACAACGTGCCGTTACGGCTGCCACCGGCGAGGTTCTTTCGGTCTGCGCGAGGGAGCACATCCAGCGCTCAGCGCCACGGCGCACCGAGGGCATGTCAGGGACGAAATCGTTCGCCATGCGGGGGAGTCTAGCCCATGCTTCGTCCCGAGGGACGCGACTCTGGGTACCGCAGGGCGAGGTTGCGGGTCCATCTTGACGCCGTCGTGTCGCGCACACCGTCACTGGTCAGACCGGTTACGTTGGCAACCAGCACGCGGCGGATTACTTTGCCCGCGCGCCCAAACCACGTCGCCGCCAGGCAGCGGTGGGTTCGCGCGTGACCTCGGGATCTGAGTGCGTCGAGCTTCGACATCTGGTATGAAGCGAAGCGACGTCCCGCTGGTGCAGCACAACGCGGAGTGAGACGGCCGCGATGGTGGGACGCCGGGCGTGTGGTGACGAGTATGCACAGACAGAAGTGGGAATTCAGTGAAGCGAGCGCTCATAACCGGAATCACCGGGCAAGACGGTTCATATCTCGCCGAACTGCTGCTGGCCAAGGGATATGAAGTACACGGATTGATCCGCCGGGCTTCGACCTTCAACACGTCACGGATCGATCATCTGTATGTCGATCCCCATCAAGCGGGCGCGCGATTGTTCCTGCACTACGGCGACCTCACCGATGGCACCCGCCTGGTGACTTTGCTGAGCACCATAGAGCCCGATGAGGTGTACAACCTCGCGGCCCAGTCGCATGTCCGGGTCAGTTTCGACGAACCGGTGCACACTGGTGACACCACCGGCATGGGATCGATGCGCCTGCTTGATGCCGTTCGCCTATCCAAAGTGGATTGCCGGTTTTATCAGGCGTCGTCCTCGGAAATGTTTGGCGCGTCACCGCCACCTCAGAACGAGCAAACGCCGTTCTATCCGCGCTCACCGTACGGTGCGGCAAAGGTCTACTCATACTGGGTGACGCGCAATTATCGCGAGGCTTACGGGATGTTTGCGGTCAACGGCATCCTGTTCAATCACGAATCACCAAGGCGTGGTGAAACATTCGTGACTCGAAAAATCACCCGGGCGGTTGCTCGCATCAAAGCCGGCGTGCAGGAGGATCTATATTTGGGCAACCTTGATGCCGTTCGCGACTGGGGCTACGCACCCGAGTACGTCGAGGGAATGTGGCGGATGCTGCAGGCCGCTGAACCCGATGACTTCGTTCTCGCGACCGGGCGCGGGTACAGCGTGCGCGAGTTCGTTCAGGCCGCATTCGAGCACGCCGGCCTCGACTGGGAGCAGTATGTGAAGTTCGACGAGCGCTATCTGCGCCCCACCGAAGTGGATTCGCTGATCGGCGATGCAACCAAAGCTGCCCAGTCGCTCGGCTGGAAGGCATCCGTCCACACGGGGGAGCTCGCCCGCATCATGGTGGACGCGGACATGGCGGCATTGGCGTGCGACGGCAAGCCCTGGATCGACAAGCCGGCCCTAGCGGGTTGGGGCTGAGCGGGGGGATGGGTACATCAGCCGCCGTCCTCGACCGGACAGCACCCGTTTACATTGCAGGACACCGCGGTCTGGTCGGATCCGCTTTGTTGCGCGGCCTCCAGGCAGCGGGCTTCACCAATATCGTGGTGCGGTCGCACGCCGAACTCGACCTGACCGATCGGGCCGCGACCTTTGACTTCATCCTGAGCGTCCGCCCCCAGCTGGTGATCGACGCGGCAGCGCGGGTCGGCGGCATCATGGCGAACAACACCTATCCGGCTGATTTCCTGTCCGAAAACCTACAGATCCAGGTCAATCTGCTCGATGCTGCCGTCACCGCGCGGGTGCCGCGGCTGCTGTTCCTCGGGTCTTCCTGCATATACCCGAAATTCGCTCCGCAACCGATCAAAGAGTCCGCACTGCTCACCGGTCCCCTGGAGCCGACCAACGATGCTTACGCGATCGCCAAGATCGCCGGCATCCTTCAGGTCCAGGCGGTGCGGCGACAGCATGGGCTGGCCTGGATCTCGGCGATGCCCACCAATCTGTACGGGCCCGGTGACAACTTTTCGCCGACGAACTCGCATCTGTTGCCGGCGCTCATCCAGAGGTATGAGGAAGCCAAATCCACTGGTGCGGCGCAGGTGACGAACTGGGGGACTGGAACGCCGCGGCGCGAATTGCTGCATGTCGACGATCTCGCGAGTGCGTGCCTGCACCTGCTGGAAAACTTCGATAATCCGGAGCACGTCAACGTCGGAACCGGTATCGACCACACCATCAGGGAGATCGCCGAAATGGTCGCAGCAGCAGTCGGCTATACAGGCGAAACACGGTGGGACTCAACGAAACCCGACGGTACCCCCCGCAAGGTGCTCGACATCTCGGTGTTGCGTGAGGCAGGCTGGCTGCCCCGGATCACGCTGCGAGAGGGCATCGAGGCAACGGTGGCGTGGTATCGCGCCAACGCCGGTGCGGTGCGGAAATGACATCGATGGTTCCGTTGTCGGGGAATCTATTCGTCTGACATATTCGCGTGTTAGTGTCGCAGAATGGAATTACTGAGTCGGGCCGGCTTGATCGCACGTGGCGTCGCACTTCAGCTGTCACGTTCCTATTCTGACCGGGATCTAAAACGACAATTCGTCAGGCATCTTGAATCCCACCAAGTAAATGTCGTATTTGATATCGGCGCTAACTCGGGACAATATGCCGCCGGTCTCCGCAAGGCAGGGTTTCCAGGTCGATTGATCTCATTCGAGCCCCTGTCGGAACCATTTTCGCGGCTTCAGAGCAACGCATCAAAGGATCCGCTATGGGATATCCGACGTTGCGCGCTGGGAGATACCGATGGAACGATAACCGTAAACGTTGCAGGCAATGCTGGCGAGAGTAGCTCTGTCTTGCCGATGCTGAAGAGCCATCGGGACGCATACCCACCGGCAAACTATGTTGGTACCGAAGAGGTGCCAATACATCGACTGGATGCGGTGGCGTCGGAAACTTTAAGGCCGAATGACAAGGTTTTTCTCAAAATTGACGTCCAAGGATTCGAGCAGCACGTTCTCGCCGGCGGCGAATCAACGATCAACGATCGCTGCGCCGGCCTGCAACTCGAGTTGTCGTTCCTGCCGTTGTACGAGGGCGGAATGCTTATCAACCAAGCGCTTGATCTCGTATATTCCATGGGGTTTACCCTAACGGGTTTGTTGCCGTGCTTTGTGGATCCGCGGGATGGCCAAATGTTGCAGGCGGACGGTATCTTTTTCCGGCAGAACGATTGATTGAGGGGCTAGCGCCATGACTGCGCCGATGTTTTCCATCATCGTTCCGACGTTCCATGTTGCGGCGACGCTTGACGCCTGCCTCCGAAGCATCGTTCGCCAAACGTGGAATGACTTCGAGGTGGTCTTGGTCGACGGTGGTTCCACGGATGGCACCCTGGACATCGCGAAAACGTTTGCCTCCGAGCTAGATACGCGCCTGGTGATTCATTCCGGTCCCGATGACGGGCCTTACGACGCGATGAATCGCGGAGTTGACATGGCAACTGGTTCCTGGATGCTTTTCCTGGGTGCTGACGACGTTCTGTACGAACCCGACACGCTGGCCCGGGTGGCGGCTTTCATTTACGAACACGACTCCGCAGATCTGGTGTATGGCGATGTGATCAACCGGTCAACCGGGACGCGCCACGCCGGCGAATTTGATCTCTGTCCGTTCTCATTGAATCTGGGGCACATTTACTAGTCTGACCTGCATTGCCCCAGATTGGATGAGAATTTCGATCGC
>NZ_JBGGKR010000013.1:0-209946 GCF_041287235.1 Mycobacterium sp. pR1184
TGGCCCGCAACACCGTGTCCACTCGACCCGGTGTCAGCGACGCGATCAGCCCGTCATCGAGCACCCCGGCAGCATGGAATACGCCCTTGAGCGGGTACCGCGCCGGCAACCCGGTGATTAACGCCGCCAACGCATCTCGATCCGCGACGTCGCAGGCCACCACCGACACCTGCGCCCCAGCAGCCGTGAGTCGATCCACCAACTCCGGCACGCCCTGGCCATCGGCCCCGGTGCGGCTGGCCAACACGACATGGGCCACCCCGTAGCGCGCCACCAGGTGCGCGGCCACCGCCGAGCCGGCCATCCCGGTACCGCCGCTGATCAGCACGCTGCCACCGGCCAGCCCGCCGCCGGCCCCGGTGAGGACCGAGTCGCCCGGGCCGTCGGGCAGCGTCAGCACCACCTTGCCGGTGTGGCGGGCCTGGCTGACGAAGCGATACGCCGCCGTGGCGCAACGCACGTCAAAGGTCTTGACCGGCAACGGCTTCAGTACGCCGAGGTCGAAGAGTTCGATCAGGTCGGACAGCATCGAGGCGGTGAGGTCGGGGCCGGCCTCGATCAGGTCGAAGGCGCGGTACAGCACGCCCGGTGCCATCGATGCCGGGTCGCGAAGGTCGGTCTTGCCCATCTCGATGAACCGTCCGCCGCCGACCAGCAGGCGCAGCGAGGCGTCCAGAAACTCCCCGGCCAGCGAGTTGAGCACCACATCCACCCCGGCACCGCCGGTGGTGGCCAGGAACTTCTCCTCGAAATCCACGGTTCGCGTGTCGCCGATGTGGTCGTCGTCAAAACCCATCGCCCGCAACGTATCCCACTTGCCCCGACTGGCCGTGACAAACACCTCGGCACCCCAATGCCGGGCCAGCTGCACGGCCGCCATGCCGACCCCGCCGGTGGCGGCGTGCACCAACACCTTTTCGCCGGCTTTCAGCCCGGCGAGCTCGGAAAATCCGTACAGAGCGGTCAAGAACACCACCGGCACGCTGGCGGCCTGCGGCAGCGACCATCCGGCCGGCACCGTGGTCACCAGCCGCGCATCCACCACGGCCTCGGATCCGACCACCCCCAGCAACCCCATTACCGCATCGCCGACGGCCAGCCCCTGAACTCCCGGACCAGTCTCGACGATCACGCCGGCGCCCTCGACGCCGAGTTCGCCGCCACCGGGATACATGCCCAACGCCACCAACACATCCCGGAAGTTCACCCCGACCGCGGCGACCGCCACCCGCACCTGCCCCGCGGCCAGCTCCGCGCGCGCAAGCGGGCGCACCACGAGATCTTCCAGGGTGCCGCCGCCACCCACGCTCATCCGCCACTGCCCCGCCGGCAACGTCGAGACCGACCGGGACGGGATCAGCCGCGCCGCGTGCGCGACGCCGGAACGCACCACCAATTGCGGTTCGCCGCAGGCAATCAACTCGGCGACGTCCAACGATCCGTCGGTATCGACCAGCAGCACCCGGCCCGGCTGCTCGGCCTGCGCCGAACGCACCAACCCCCACACCGCCGCACCCGCCAAATTCGTGACATCCTCGCCGGCCAGCCCCACCGCGCCGTGAGTGCGCACAACCAACGGCCCCGCATCGCTACCGGCCAGCCACGACTGCAACACACCCAACGCCTCATGGGTGGCCGCATACACCGACTCGACCGCAGCGCCCGGGCTCGGCTCCCACACCGTAACATCTTGTCCACCAACAGCATTGGACTCCAGGGCAACCGGCGACCAGGCGAGTTCGTACACTCCGCCACCGCCACCGGCGGCCGCGGCCAATGCGGCCGACAGCGCACCGACCGAGATCGGCCGAACCACCAGCTCGCGCACCGACAACACCGGCAAGCCCGTTCCGTCGGCCAGGTCCACCGACACCGCACTCACCCCGACCGGGGCGATCCGCACCCGCGCCCGGGACGCGCCGGCGGCATGCAAACACACGCCCTGCCAGGAGAACGGCAGCATGGTCTCGGCCTGGTCGCCGACCACGCCCATTGCATGCAACGCGGCATCGACCAGCACCGGATGGATTCCGAAACCGTCGACCCGCATCCCGGCGACCTCGGGCACAGCGACTTCAGCGAAGACCTCATTGCCGAGGCGCCACAGGGCTTGTAAGCCTTGGAACGCCGGACCGTATTCGTAGCCCCGCCGGTTCAGTTGCTCGTACGCATCGGCGACGTCCACTGCCGTCGCCCCGACCGGTGGCCATACCGACAAGTTCGCGCCCGCATTGTCCGCGCCGCGCAACGCACCCTCGGCGTGCAGCGCCCATTCGGAATCAGGTTGCATGCCAAGGGAATACACCGATACGGTCCGGCGGCCCGAGCTGCCCGCGGGCCCGACCACGACCTGCACCGCGACGCTGTCCGACGCTGGCAACAGCAGCGGGGAGGACAGGGTCAGCTCCTCGACCACCGAGCAGCCGACCTCATCGCCAGCCCGCAACGCCAACTCCACGAACCCGGCGCCGGGGAACAACACCACCCCGGCCACCGCGTGATCGGCCAGCCACGGCTGCGCGGCCAGCGACAGTCGGCCGGTCAGCACCACGCCGCCGGAATCGGGCCGCTGCACCACGGCGCTCAGCAAGCCGTGCTCGGCTCCGGCCAATCCCAATCCAGCGGGATCGCCGCCACCAATGCCCATCGGGGGCAACCAGAATCGTCGGCCCTGGAATGCGTAGGTCGGCAACGGCACCTGGTGGGCGCCGGAGAACACGGGGCGCCAATCCACCGTCACACCGGCGACGTGCGCCTGTCCCGCGGACAACCAGAACCGGTCCAGCCCCCCATCGTCGCGGCCCAGCGACGGAATGACCACGGCATCGTCGGCGACGCTGCCCTCGATGCCGGCAACCAACACCGGATGCGGGCTGGATTCGATGAACACCCGGAAGCCGGCGTCGCTGGCGGTGCGCACCGCAGCCGCGAATTGCACGGTCTGGCGGATGCTGCGGTACCAGTAATCGGCGTCCAGCCCGGCGGTGTCGAGGGGCTCACCGGTGACGGTGGAGAAAAAGGTGACCGCGCAGGATCGGGGCTCAATGCCGCCCAGGGCCTGCGCAAGTGGTTCACGAATCGCGTCGACCTGCGCCGAATGCGAGGCATAGTCGACGTCGATCCGGCGGGCACGCACACCGGCACCCTCACAGCGGCGCATCAACTCCTCGAGGGCGTCGACCTCTCCGGAGACGACGACGGCCGAAACACCGTTCACCGCAGCGATATTCAGGCGATCACCGGCGGGCGCCAACAGCTCGTGCGCCTGGTCCTGGCCGCACGCCAGCGAGACCATGCCCCCGGCCCCGGACAGTTGCACCAGCAACCGGCTACGCAGCGCCACCACGCGGGCCGCATCCTCCAGCGACAGCGCACCGGCCACATAGGCTGCCGCGATCTCGCCCTGCGAGTGGCCGATGACCGCGTCGGGCCGCACACCCATCGAGCGCCATAATTCGGCCAGCGACACCATCATCGCCCACAGCACCGGCTGCACGACGTCGACCCGATCCAGCCCCGGGGCACCCGCCGCGCCGCGGATCACATCGATCAGGGACCACTGCACGTACTCGCCGAGCGCCTTCTCGCACCGATTCAGCTGCTCGGCGAATACCGGTGCGGTGTCGAGTAATTGGGCTCCCATGCCGACCCACTGCGAGCCTTGACCGGGAAATACGAACACCGTCTTGCCGACGGCCTGTGCGCGCCCCGTCACGACGTTGGCGCCCGGCTCCCCGGCCGCCAGGCCGGCCAGCCCGGCCATCAGCTCGTCGCGGGCACCGACGACCACGGCCCGATGGTCGAACACCGAACGGGTCGACGACAGCGACCACCCCACGTCGGCAATGCCGAGCCGCGGATCTGCCTGCACATGTGCCAGCAGTCGCCGCGCCTGACCCGCCAGCGCCTCGGGCGACCGCGCAGACAACACCCATGGAGCTGCCGGCATGTCGCGTTCAGCCGCAACGCTTTCCACCACCGGAGACTGCTCCAGGATCACGTGCGCATTGGTGCCGCTGATCCCGAACGACGACACCCCCGCGCGACGCGGCCGATCCAGCGCAGGCCACGCCCGCTGCTCGGTCAGCAACGACACCGCACCCGCCGACCAATCCACATGCGGCGTAGGCACATCCACGTGCAGCGTCTTGGGCATCACACCGTGCCGCATCGCCTGCACCATCTTGATCACCCCGGCCACTCCCGCCGCCGCCGACGTGTGGCCCATGTTGGACTTGATCGAGCCAAGCCACAACGGCCGATCGGCCGGCCGGTCCTGGCCGTAGGTCGCCAAGATCGCCTGGGCTTCGATGGGATCGCCCAGCGTGGTGCCGGTCCCGTGGCCCTCCACCACATCCACGTCCGCCGTGGCCAACCGGGCACTGGCCAGCGCCGCCCGGATCACCCGCTGCTGCGCCGGCCCGTTGGGGGTCGCCAGCCCGTTGGACGCGCCGTCCTGATTGACCGCGGAACCGCGCACCACGGCCAACACCCGGTGACCCAGGCGCCGCGCGTCGGCCAGCCGCTCCAGCACCAGCGCGCCGACGCCCTCGGAGAAGCCGGTTCCGTCGGCCGCACCGGCATAGGCCTTGCACCGACCATCGACAGACAGCGCCCGCTGACGGCTGAACTCCACAAACATCGCAGGGGTGGCCATCACGGTCACGCCGCCGACCAGCGCCGCATCGCACTCACCCGAGCGCAGCGAACGTGCTGCCAGATGCAACGCCACCAACGACGACGAGCACGCCGTGTCCACCGATACCGCCGGGCCCTCCAGGCCCAGCGAATACGCCACCCGGCCCGACGCGACACTGAGCGTCGAACCGCGCAAGCCGTACCGCTCCAGATCCCCCGGGACGCGGCCCTGACCGCCATACGAACCGTGGAAGATACCGACGAACACGCCCGTGGCCGATCCCCTCAGCGTGATCGGGTCAATTCCGGCCCGCTCCAACGCCTCCCACGACACCTCGAGCAGCAGACGTTGCTGAGGATCCATCGCCAGCGCCTCACTCGGCGCGATCCCGAAGAACGCGGCGTCGAAATCGGCGACGCCGGAAAGGAATCCGCCGCAGCGGTTGTACGACTTGCCGGTCGCGTCCGGGTCGGGGTCGAACAGCTCGGCCAGATCCCAACCGCGGTCGGCCGGAAAGTCCGTGACGACGTCGCGGCCCTCGGCGACCATCTCCCACAGGGCTTCCGGTGAGTCCACCCCGCCCGGATATCGGCAGGCCATCCCGACGATGGCAACCGGCTCGGACGCTTCCTTGGTGAGCAAGGCCAGGTAATCGCGGTTCTCCCGCTTCAGCCGCTCGTTTTCCTTGAGCGACGCACGCAGCGCCTTGACCAGCTCATCAGGAGTGCTATTCATGGGGCTACGAGACGAGCCAGGATCCATACGCCCGCATCAGTGCCAGCGCAGCAAGACGAGCTCCGAGCAGAAGCCGGGCCCCATCGCGAGCATCAGACCCGGGCTTCCGCTGGGCGGTTTCTTGGCGATGGTGTCACGCAGCACGTGCAGCACCGACGCCGACGAGAGGTTGCCGATCTCGCCGAGCGATCGCCAGGTGAGTTCCAGGGCGTCCGGCGGCAGGCTGAGTGCCGCGGTGATCGCCTCGATGACCTTCGGACCGCCGGGGTGACTGACGAAGGCGCCGACATCGGTCGCGGTCAGGCCATGCGCCCCCAGGAAGCCGGTGACGTCGTCCTCGATGTACTGCTCGACCACGGCCGCGACGTCCTTGGACAGCACCAGCTCGAACCCTTCGGTGCCGACGTCGTAGCCCATGGTGCGCAGCGAATCGGGGTAGAGATGGCTGCGCGAATCCAGGACGTCCGGGCCGCCGGCCCCGATCTGCGCCGCGCGGTCCGCGCCGACGGCAACCACGGATGCGGCCCCGTCAGCAAACAGGGCGCTGCCGACCAGACCGGCCAGCGAGGGCTTGTACCCCGGGTAGGTCAAAGAGCAGAGCTCGACCGAGATCAGGGCCGCCACGCCGTCCGGGTCGCCGCGCAGATAGTCGTTCAGCCGGGCCACACCGGCCGCCCCGGCCACGCAGCCCAGGCCGAACAGCGGCACCCGCCGCACGTCGTCGCGCAGCCCGAGCCGCCCGGCGATCCGGGCGTCGATGGACGGGATCGCGAGTCCGGTGACCGTCGTCGTGAACAGCACGTCGACGTCGCGTGGCTGCAGGCCGGCATCGTCGAGCGCGCCGGCAAGCGCCTCACTGCCCAGCTCAACGGCATTGTCGATGTAGATCTGATTCGCGACGCCGAAGTCGGTCAGCCGGGGATAACGCTCCAGCGGGATGACCAGATGGCGGCTGTTGACCTTGGCGCTGGTGTGCAGCTGCCGAACGATGTCCTCGTAGTCCTCGAAGCCGGGAATGCTGAGGAAGAACTCGGTGAGCTCTCGCTGGGAATAGCGATACGGCGGCAACGCACCGAAAACTCCTGCGATGACGCTCATTGGTCCCACCCCTTGGTGACGAACATGCAGGTCGACGGGTTCAAGCCTGTGGTTACGAGCAGCAAGTTTATTCCTTTTGTGCCAGCACCGCCGCAATACGGCTCTGACCTGAGAGAATGGCCACAGCAAACCGCGGTTACGCGGGGTAAGTCATCTCTCGATCTGCGCGGCCAGCCGCGACCGCAGCTCCGCGCAGCTTTCCAGGACATCGCGTAGCTGGTCGGCGACCCGGTCGGGCGCGGTGCCACCGCGGGCGTCGCGGGAGGACACCGAGCCCTCGACGGTCAGCACCTCGCGGACGTCGGGCCGCAAGGTGGGGCTGATGGCCGCCAGTTCGTCGTCGGTCAGCTCCTCGAGGCCGACACCGCGGCCTTCGGCCGTGCGTACGGCCGCACCCGCGGCCTCGTGCGCGGACCGGAACGGCACCCCCTGCCGCACCAGCCACTCCGCGATATCGGTGGCCAGGGTGTAGCCGGCCGGGGCCAGCGCCGCCATCCGCTCGACGTGGAACGTCAAGCTGCCGACCAGCCCGGCCATCGCCGGCAGCAGCAGCTCCAGCTGGGCGACCGAATCGAACACCGGTTCCTTGTCTTCCTGCAGGTCGCGGTTGTAGGCCAGCGGCTGTGCCTTCAGCGTGGCCAGCAGCCCGGCCAGGTTCCCGATCAGCCGCCCCGACTTGCCGCGGGCCAGCTCGGCGATGTCGGGGTTTTTCTTCTGCGGCATGATCGAGCTGCCGGTCGACCAGGAGTCGTGCAGCGTGACGTAGCCGAACTCGGTCGAGCTCCAGATGATGATGTCCTCGGCGAGCCGGGACAGGTCGACTCCGATCATCGCGAAGATGAACGCCGCCTCGGCGGCAAAGTCGCGGGCGGCCGTCGCGTCGACGGAATTGGCGGCGGCGGTGGCGAAACCCAGGTCCGCGGCTATCGCGTCCGGATCCAGGCCCAGCGACGAGCCGGCCAGCGCTCCCGAGCCGTACGGCGACACCGCCGCGCGTTTGTCGAAGTCGGCGAGGCGGTCCACGTCGCGCAGCAGCGGGTGGGCATGCGCGAGCAGGTGATGGGCCAGCAGGATCGGCTGGGCGGACTGCATATGCGTCTTGCCCGGCATGATCGCCGTCGGATGGGCGTCGGCCTGGACGGCCAACGCAGCGACGACGTCCAGCACGCCGGCGGCGACGCGGCGGATCGCGTCGCGAAGCCACATCCGGAACAGCGTGGCCACCTGGTCGTTACGCGACCGCCCGGCCCGCAGCCGTCCGCCCAGCTCGGGGCCGACCCGGTCGATCAGTCCACGCTCCAGCGCGCCGTGCACGTCCTCGTCGGTGACCAGCGGGCCGAAACTGCCGTCGGCGATGTCTGCGGCCAGGCTGTCCAGGCCGGCCAGCAGCCCGTCGCGCTGTTCCTCGGTGAGCAGTCCGGCCCGGAACAGCACGATGGTGTGCGCGCGCGACGCGGTGATGTCGTAGGGCGCCAGCACCCAGTCGAAGTGCGTCGACTTACTCAGCGCGACCAGTGCATCCGACGGGCCGTCGGCGAACCGTCCGCCCCACAGGGATCCCTCGTTGGTGGTCACCGGGCGCTCACTCCGCCCTCACGCCGCGGCGAGTGTGAACCCTGCGACGGTTCGACGGCGTGTCTCGGCGTGAAATTCACACTCACGCCTCGGCGGCCAGGTCTCGGCGGGCCGACAGCTTGGACGACAATCCGTGCACGTAGACGAAGCCCTTGGCCGCCGACTGGTCGAAGCTGTCGCCCTCGTCGTAGGTGGCCAGGTTGAAGTCGTAGAGCGATTCCGAGCTACGCCGGCCGTTGACCGCAATGTGCCCGCCGTGCAACACCATTCGTATTTCGCCTGACACATGCTCCTGGGTCTTGGCGACGAAACTGTCCAGGGCGACCTTCAGCGGCGAGAACCACAGCCCGTCGTAGACCAACTCGGCCCAGCGCTGGTCGGTGTGGCGCTTGAATCGGCCCAATTCGCGCTCGAGGGTGACATGTTCGAGCTCGGCGTGCGCGGTGATCAACACCATCGCGCCGGGCGCCTCGTAGATCTCGCGACTCTTGATGCCCACCAGGCGGTCCTCGACGACGTCGAGGCGCCCGACCCCCTGGGCGCCGGCCCGTCGATTGAGCTCCACGATCGCCTCGAGCACCGACACCGGTTTGCCGTCGATCGACACGGGGACGCCCCGCTCGAAGCCGACGATCACCTCGTCGGGCGTGCTCCAGTTGAGGGTCGGGTCTTCGGTGTAGTCGTACACGTCCTTGGTGGGCGCGTTCCAAAGGTGTTCCAGGAAGCCGGTTTCCACCGCGCGACCCCATACGTTCTGGTCGATGGAGAACGGTGAGCGCTTGGTGACGTTGATCGGGATCGCGTTCTCCTCGGCGAACGCGATCGCCTTCTCGCGTGTCCACGCGTAGTCACGGACCGGCGCGAGCACCTCCAAATCCGGTGCCAGCGAACCGAATCCGACCTCGAAGCGGACCTGGTCGTTGCCCTTGCCGGTGCAGCCGTGTGCGACGATGCTGCCGCCGTACTCGCGAGCCGCCGCGACCAGATGCTTGGCGATCAGCGGCCGGCTGATCGCGGACACCAGCGGGTAGCGGTCCATGTACAGCGCATTGTTCAGCACCGTCGGCAGGCAGTAGCCCTCGGCGAACTCGTCACGGGCGTCGACGACGACCGCTTCGACCGCACCGCAGTCCAGCGCCCGCTGGCGCACGAGTTCCATGTCCTCGCCGCCCTGGCCGAGGTCGATTGCAACCGCTACGACCTCGCGGCCGGTCTCCTTGCCTATCCAGCTGATGGCCACCGAGGTGTCCAGACCGCCGGAATACGCCAGGATGACGCGCTCTGACATGAATCAATCTCCTAGATTTACTTGAGGTTTTCTAAAGTTCGGGCCAGCTCGGCGCCGGTCATCGGTTCCCGAGCGGCCACGAACAGAGTGTCGTCTCCGGCGATGGTGCCGACGACGTACGGTAACGCCGCGCGATCGATTGCGCTGGCCAAATAGTCAGCCGCGCCCGGCGGAGTGCGCAGCACCGCGAGGTTCGCGCTGGCATCGGTGGACACCAGCAGCTCGCTCAGCAGTCGCGACAAGCGCGCGGTGCCGCCGGAGACGCCCCGCACCGGACTGCCGTCCTCCGGGACGACGTAGACGCCGACGCCGCCGTCGGCGCCGCGCAGCTTCACCGCGCCGAGCTCTTCGAGATCGCGCGACAGCGTGGCCTGGGTGACCTCGATGCCCTCGTCGGCGAGCCTGGCCGCCAGCTCGCTCTGGCTGCTGATCGACGAGGACGACAGGATCGCGACGATGCGGGCCTGACGCCCGGCCCGGGTGATGTCGGCGGTGGCCTTGCTGCGCGTCATCGCGACCGCTCCAGCAACCACACCAGCAGCGCCTTCTGGGCGTGCAGCCGGTTTTCGGCCTCGTCGAAGACGACGCTGGCCGGCCCGTCCATCACCTCGTCGGTGATCTCGTCGCCGCGGTGGGCCGGAAGGCAGTGCAGCACAATGGCTTCCGGCTTCGCCAGCCCCAGCAAGCGGGCGTTGATCTGGAATGGCCGAAACGGTTTTACCCGGTCCAGCCCATCGGCTTCCTGGCCC
The DNA here is from genome assembly GCF_041287235.1 of Mycobacterium sp. pR1184. NCBI lineage: Bacteria > Bacillati > Actinomycetota > Actinomycetes > Mycobacteriales > Mycobacteriaceae > Mycobacterium > Mycobacterium sp. pR1184. Next base: position 10,085 of record NZ_JBGGKR010000013.1, read on the forward strand.
ATCGACGTCCAGGTGTCGGTCACCAAGACGTCGGCACCCGCGGCGGCCGCGTCGGCGTCGCCGCTCACGGTGACCGAAGCGCCGGTCACCGCGGCGCGCTGCTCGGCGGCGGCCAGCACGGCCGGATCCGGCGTGAAGCCCTCCGGCGCCGCGATCGTCACATGCATTCCGGCGGTGACCCCGCCGAGCATCAGGGAATGCGCCATGTTGTTGGCACCGTCGCCGAAGTAGGACAGCGACAACCCGCTCAGCGACCCTTTGTGCTCGGCGATGGTCTGCAGATCGGCCAGCACCTGGCAGGGGTGGAACTCGTCCGAGAGCGCGTTGACCACCGGCACCGTCGCGGTGGAGGCCATCGCCTCCAGCCGGTCCTGCCCGAAGGTCCGCCACACGATCGCGTCGACGTAGCGGGACAGCACCCGCGCGGTGTCCTGCAACGTCTCGTCGCGGCCCAGCTGGGTGTTGCTGCTGTCGACGACGACGGGGTGTCCGCCCAGCTGCGCGATACCCACCTCGAAGGAGAAGCGCGTCCGGGTGGAGTTCTTGTCGAACAACACCGCGACCCCGCGCGGCCCGTCGAGCGGGCGACGACTGAACGGGTTCTTCTTCAGCTCGGCGGCCAGCTCAAGGACCTCGGCCTGTTCGGCCGGAGACAGGTCGTCGTCGCGCAGGAAGTGCCTCACGCCGCGGCCTTGTCGAGGATCGCGGGCAGCGCGGTGAGGAAGCTGTCGATCTGGGCCTCGGTGATCACCAGCGGCGGCGCCAACCGGATGACGTCAGCTCCGGTGGCATTGACCAGGAATCCGGCCTCCCGCGCGGCGGCCTCCACCTCCTTGGCCTTCGGCGCGGCCAGCACCACGCCGCACAACAACCCGCGGCCTCGGGTGTGGTCGATCAGCGGGTGGCCCAGCGCTTCGATGCCGTGGCGCAACGTCTTTCCCAGATCCTCGGCGTGCCGGACCAGGTCGTCGTCGACCAGCACCCGCAGCACCGCGCGCGCGGCGGCGGTGCACACCGGGTTGCCGCCGAACGTGCTGCCGTGCAGGCCGGGGGTCAGCAGGTCGGCCGCAGGCCCGATGGCCAGCACCGCTCCGATCGGCAGCCCCCCGCCGAGCCCCTTGGCCAGCGTTACCACATCGGGGGTGATGCCGTCGTGCTGGTGGGCGAAAAAGGCTCCGGTCCGCCCGATTCCGGTCTGCACCTCGTCGAGCACCAGCAGGGCGCCGTGTCGTGCGGTGATCTCGCGGGCCGCGGCCAGGTAGCCCGGGGGCGGGACGACGACGCCGCTCTCCCCCATGATCGGCTCCAGGAATACCGCCGCGGTCTGGTCGTCGACGGCGGCCGCCAGCGCATCGGCGTCACCGTAAGGCACGTGCGTGATGTCGCCGGGCAACGGCTCGAACGGCGCCTGCTTGGCCGGCTGGCCCGTGAGCGCCAGCGAGCCCATCGTTCGGCCGTGGAAACCCTCTTGCGCGGCAACCAGATTGGTGCGGCCGGTGAGCCGCGACATCTTGAACGCCATCTCGTTGGCTTCGGTGCCCGAGTTACAGAAGAACACCCGGGTGGTGGCGTCGGCTCCCAGCAGGGCTACCAGTTCTTCGGCCAGCGCGACGCCGGGTTCGGTGGCATACAGGTTCGACGTGTGCCCCAGCGTCGAGAGCTGTTGCGTGACCGCCTCAATGACGGCCGGGTGGCCGTGGCCGAGCACGTTGACCGCGATGCCGGCGAGCAGGTCCAGGTAGCTCTTGCCGTCCACGTCGGTAACCACCGCGCCCTCGCCACTGGCCAGCGCGATCGCCGGGGTGCCGTAGTTGTTCATCATCACGGCTTCCCACCGCTGCCGCATGGTGTCAGTGTTACTCACGCCGCCACCACCTTCCCGAATGTCACGCCAGCGTGGCTTTCGGCGCCCAACGCCACGCTGGCGTGACGCTCGGCGACAGGAAAGGTCCTCACGCCGCCACCACCTTGGTGCCGGTCCCGGCGTGGGTGAACAGCTCGACCAGCACGCAGTGCTTGACCCTGCCGTCGATGACATGTGCGCTGGGCACGCCCGCGGTGACCGCCCGCAGACACGCTTCGACCTTCGGGATCATGCCCGCCTCCAAACTGGGTAGCAGTTGCGCCAATGTGGCGGTGTCGATTTCGCTGACCAGCGAATCGCGGTCCGGCCAGCTGGTGTACAGGCCTTCGACATCGGTGAGCATCAACAGCTTTTCGGCACCCAGCGCCTCGGCCAGCGCGGCCGCGGCGGTGTCGGCGTTGATGTTGTGCACCACACCCTCGGCGTCGGGCGCCAGCGTCGATACCACCGGAATACGCCGCGCCGCAATAAGATCCAGCACCGCGGCGGTGTTGACCTTATCGACGTCACCCACCAGGCCGATGTCAGTGGCCACGCCGTCGACGGTGACGCTGCGCCGCACCGCCGTGAACAGCTGGGCGTCTTCGCCGGTGATGCCGACGGCATAGGGTCCGTAGGCGTTGATCAGGTTGACGAGTTCCCGGCCGACCTGTCCGAACAGCACCATCCGGGCCACGTCGAGCACTTCCGGTGTGGTGACCCGGAATCCGCCTTTGAAGTCACCCTTGTCGATGCCGAGCCGGCGCAGCATCGCGGTGATCTGCGGGCCGCCGCCGTGCACGACGACGGGATGGATTCCGCAGTTGCGCAGGAACGCCATGTCGGCGGCGAAGGCCTGACGCAGCGACTCGTCGGTCATCGCGTTGCCGCCGTATTTGACCACGACGATCTTGCCGTGCAACTGGATGAGCCAGGGCAGTGCTTCGGCGAGCACTTGTGCTTTGACTTGAGTGGACAGTTCGTCGGTGCTGATGTTCGCCGTCATGTGCTGTAGGCCGAGTTCTCTTCGACGTAGGCATGCGACAGGTCGGTGGTCCGGATCGACGCTTCGCCGTCGCCGAGGCCGAGGTCGACGATGACGTCGATATCGGTCCCGGACAGATCCACGTCGCGTGAGCCCGGCGCCCCGGTCCCGTTGAGGCAGACGGTAAACCCGTTGAAAGACACGGTGATTCGATCGGGATCCACGAACACCCCCGGCGCCAGGCCGACGGCGGCCACCACCCGGCCCCAGTTGGGGTCCGAACCGAACATCGCCGTCTTGACCAGGCTGTCGCGGGCGACCGCGCGGGCGGCCGTCACGGCGTCGGCCTCGCAGGACGCGCCGGTCACCGTCACGGTGACGCGCTTGGTCACCCCCTCGGCGTCGGCTTGCAGCTGACGACACAGGTCGTCGCAGACCTGCCGCACGGCGTCGTCGAGCTCGGCCTGAGACGGCGTGATCCCGCTGGCGCCGGAGGCCAGCAGCAGCACGGTGTCGTTGGTGGAGCAGCAGCCGTCGATGTCGAGCCGATCGAAGGTGCGCGCGGTCGCGGCGCGCAGTGCGTGGTCGAGTGCCGCGGAGTCGGCGACCGCGTCGGTGGTCAGTACACACAACATGGTGGCCAGTGAGGGCGCGAGCATGCCCGCTCCCTTGGCCATCCCACCGACCGTCCAATTGCTTTGATGGTGCAGCGCAACCTTTTTCGGCACCGTGTCAGTGGTCATGATCGCCTGGGCGGCCTCGTCGCCACCGCTGAGCCCGCCGTGCATCTCGTGCACGATGTGCGTGACACCGTCGAGCACCTTGTCCATCGGCAGCCGGTCGCCGATCAGCCCGGTGGAGCACACGGCGATCTCCACGGCCCCGGTCTCGGTTCCCCAGTCCGACAATGCGCGAGCGACCGCCTCCGCGGTGGCGTGCGTGTCCTGGAAACCGCCGGGCCCGGTGCAGGCGTTGGCACCGCCGGAGTTGAGGATCACCGCACGCAAACGGCCGGTGGTGAGCACCTGCTGAGTCCACAGCACCGGCGCGGCCTTGACCTGGTTGCGGGTGAACACCCCGGCGGCCGCGTAGTCGGGTCCTTCGTTGAACACCAGCGCGAGGTCGCGTGCACCGGAAGCCTTGATCCCGGCGGCGATTCCGGCCGCCCGGAAGCCGGCGGCCGCGGTGACGCCCTGGGTGCGCACCAGCCGCGCAGCGGATGCCTCGGTGGGCTCTTCGGGAACGACGTCAGTCATGGCGCCACCCCGACCACCGAAAGTCCTTGGGTCTCCGGCCAACCCAGCGCCAGGTTCATCGACTGCACGGCGGCGCCGCCGGTCCCCTTGACCAGGTTGTCGATCGCGGCGATCGCAACGAGCGTCTCGGCGTCCTCGTCGACCGCGACGGCGACGTGCGCGGCGTTGCTGCCGATCACCGAGCCGGTGCGGGGCAGCTGTCCCTCGGGCATCAGGTAGATGAAAGGTTCGCCGTCGTAAGCCTTTTCGTATGCCGCCCGCACCTGCGACAGTGGCGCCTTGGTGCGCGCGGTGCAGGTGGCCAGGATGCCGCGGGAGGTGGGGATCAGCACCGGGGTGAACGACACCGTGACGTCGCGATCGGTGACGGCCCGCAGCCCCTGAGCGATCTCGGGCGTGTGCCGGTGAGCGCCGGCGATGTTGTAGGCCCGCGCCGACCCGATCACCTCGGAGCCGAGCAGGTCGGGTTTGGCGGCGCGCCCCGCTCCTGAGGTGCCGCTGACCGCGACCACCGTGACGGCCGGTTCGACCAGGTCCTCGGCCACCGCCGGCAGCAATGCCAGCAACGCCGCGGTCGGATAGCAACCCGGCACCGCGACGCGGCGGGTGCCGCGCAGCCGCTCCCGGGCGCCGGGCAACTCCGGCAGGCCGTAGGGCCAACTGCCCGCATGCGGGGATCCGTAGAACCGTTCCCACGCGGCGGGATCGGTGAGCCGGAAGTCCGCACCGCAGTCGATCACCAGCGTCTCGGGGCCGAGCTGTTCGGCCAGCGCCGCCGAATGTCCGTGCGGCAAGCCCACGAAGACCACGTCATGTCCGCGCAGCACGTCGAGCTCGGTGGGCTCGACCACCCGCTGAGCCAGCGGTGTGAGATGCGGGTGGTGCTCGCCCAGCGCGCTGCCTGCGCTCGCCGCAGCGGTCACCGAGCCGATCGTGAGCCGACCATCGGCATAGGCGGGGTGCCCGAGCAGCAGGCGCAGAATCTCCCCGCCGGCATAACCGCTGGCACCGGCAACCGCCACCCTTATTACGTCGGCCATTTCGTCGATTCTGCATGGTTATGCGAATCATTGCAAATTCATACTCAGCTGCCATGGGTTCGGGCACGACAACCGGTCGTTGCCTCGTCGCGGGGCCTGCAACTCGCGTCTCGTCTTCGCTTGTCGTGAACGTTGGCGTTACTCGGCGCGGGTATCTGGGATGGGTGCGCCTGCCGACCCCGGAGTCCGTGTCGCGGAACCCCAAGCTGCGCCGGCTCGTGGTGGGGCGCTTGCTGGCGACGGTCGCCGAGTGGATGTGGTACACCGTCACGACGGTGTACGCGTTCACCCTCTCCGGGGTGGGCGCGGTCGGGGCCATCAGCGTCGCCGCCGTGCTGCCGGCCGCGCTGCTGTCGCCGACGCTGGGCTACGTCATCGACAAGTACCCCCACGAACGCATCCTCACCGGGGTGTTTGCGATGCGCTTGGTCTCGATTGTGGTCACGGCGATCTCGGCGGCATTCTTCCCGGCGGTGTCCATCCTGGTCGCGGTGATCGGGGTCGAGGGCACCACCACCATGTTCGTGCGGCCGACGACCGCGGCGCTGCTGCCGTCCATCACCCAGCGACCCCAGGACCTGGTTCGCGCGCATGCGGCACTGGGCACCACCGACAAGATGGGCATCCTGATCGGGCCGGTCACGGGCGGCCTGATGCTGGCGTCCACGTCACCCGCCGCGGCGCTCAGCGTCTCCGCCGTCTTCGCGCTGGGTGCCGTGGCCGCGGTGATGGCCGTGCGGGTGGACCTCGCGGAGCGCCTGCACGGCGCCACCGGCAACGGTCCCCGGCATGCGCTGAGCGAAACCGCCAAAGGGGTCCGCACCGTCGCCGGACCCCACGTGCGTTCGATCGTCGTCATGACTGCGCTGGCGTTCCTGATGCTGGCCGCGAGCGAAGTTTTCGTCGTGCCGTTGGCGATCGACCTCCTGCACTGGGGCAAGGCCGGTCCCGGCGTGCTGACCGCCCTGATCGCCGGCGGCGGATTGCTCGGCGGGTTGGGACTCGGTGCGATCGGCAAGCGCCGGCTGGGCCCGTGGTTCGTCGTCGCCGGGGCCGTCATGGCCCTCGCGCTGACGCTGATGGCGGCCGCCCCGCACTATGCCGTCGTGCTGGCCTCCACCGTCGCGTTCGGCGCCGGGAGTGCCCTGGTGATGATGGCTGGCCAGGTGCAGATCCAAAGTCTGATCCCGCTGTCCGCGGGTGGGCGGGTGCTGGGCGCGGTGGAAGGCCTGAGCCAGTTCGCGATGGCCGCGGGCGCGTGGGCCACCACACGCGTGACCCAGGGCTGGTCGTTGCGCATCAGCCTGCTGGCCCTGGCCGTGCTGACGGTGTTGGCCATGCTGGCGGTCGCGCGCTCGTTGCTGCGCACCGACGCCAGGGTCGCGGCGACCCGTGAGCGGGTGGGTGCCCTCGACGAGATCGAACTGTTCGCTCCGCTGACCAACGTGTTGCGGGAACGGATCGCCACTCAGATCTACCGCGAAGAGGTCGGCGGCGGCGAGGTCGTCACTTACCAAGGTGAGTACGGCGACTCCTTCTACATCGTGGAGTCCGGCACCCTCGACGTATGCGTCGACGGGCGCCACGTCCGCTCGCTGACCGCGGGCGATTTCTTCGGCGAGCTCGCCCTGCTGCACGACACCACCCGCAGCGCTACCGTGCGCGCGACGTCGGGGTGCCGGCTGTGGGTGCTCCCGCGACGGGCGTTCCTGACGGTGCTGACCGGCTTTGACCCGACGGGTCAGACCATCGACGCGGCGTCCGCCGAGCGACAAGCGAACATGCCCGCGACCGCGAACGGCCGCGACGCCGCGCTGGCGAGTGCACCACTGCTGGCCGCGCTGCCCGCAGAGACCATCCGCGACCTGGCGGCCTCGGCGACCACCGAGGGATATGACACCGCCACCGTCGTCTTCGGCGAGAACGACCCCGCCCGCGACGCGTACTTCATCGTCGACGGGCGCGTCGATTTCGAGCGGGCCGGCGAACGCATTCGCGCGCTGGGCCCGGGCCGGATCTTCGGCGAGGTCGCCGTGTTGCGGCCAGGCGCGACCCGCGCGGCCACCGCCACCGCCGCCCCGGGCACCGTGTTGTGGCGACTACCCGGCGAGCAACTGCGGGCGGCCGTCAGCCAAAGCTGAAGCCTAGGCGCGCATTTCGGCGCCGACGGCCTCGGCGGCGCGGCGCACCGCGGCGTCGCGGGCCGCGCTGGCGTCGTCCTCGGTCAGCGTGCGGTCCGGGGCGCGGAACCGCAGCGCGAAGGTCAGCGACTTGCGATTCTCGCCGATCTGCGGGCCGGTGAACACGTCGAACAGCTGCATGTCTTCCAGCAGCTCGCCGGCTCCCTCGCGCACCGCGTCGGCCACCGCCTGGGCCGGTACGTCGGCGGCCACCACCAGGCTGACGTCCTGGAAGACGGCCGGGAACGGTGACACCCTGGGCGCCGGCAACAGCTCGCTGATCGGCAGCGCGTCGAGGTCGAGCTCCAGGGCGCAGGTCCCCTTCGGCAGCCCCGACCGCTCGATGACCGCCGGATGCAGTTGACCCGCGTGGCCGATGACGGTGTCGGCGACGACAACCTCGGCGCAGCGGCCGGGATGCCATGGCAGGTACTGCGCCGCACGCAAGGTGACGTCGATTCCGCTGGCGCGCGCGATGATTCGCACCGCCTCCAGGGCGTCGGCGGCGTCGGCGGCGCGGCCGGGGCCCCACGGGCCCCGGGGTTCGCGCAGCCCGGCCAGCACCGCGGCGACGTGCTGGGGCTGGCGGGGCAGCGATGTGTCCAGCGTCGCGATCTCGGCGTCGGTGGGCCGGCGGTGGACCGGGATCAACTCGACGCCGCGGGTCTGCTCGGTCGGCCGCACCACCTGCGCGATCGCATACAGCGCTACGTCGACCAGGCCCCGGGATACGTTGCGCCCCAACGCTTCCAGTAATCCCGGCAGCAGCGTGGTGGCCAGCTCCGGGCGGTCGGCGTCTAGCGGGTTGAGCACCCGTGTCGCGGTGCGCCGCGGATCGTCGGCCGGTAGGCCCCACAGGTCGAACACACCGGCCGGCAAGAACGGGGTCGGCAGGATCTCGACATACCCGGACTGCGCGAGCGACTTCCCGATCGCGCGGCGGCGCTTTTGCACCCGCGTCAGGCCGCGCCCGGCCGGCGCCGGCGGCAGCAGCGACGGAATGACCTCGAGGCCCTCGAGCCGCAGCACCTCCTCGACGAGGTCGGCAGGCTGCAGCAGGTCGGGCCGCCAGCTCGGCGGGGTCACGATCAGCGTGTCACCGTTTTCGGTTACCGCGGCACCGATTTGGGCCAACCGCCGGGTCGTCGTACCCGCGGCGTACGCCACACCGGCGAAACGGTCCGGCAGGTCGGCGGCAATCGAGATCGCCGGCTGCGACCAGTCGTCGCGGGGCGGATCCCCGCGCCAATCGGTCAGGGTCGGCGATACTTCTGCGCCGGTGATGTCGGCCAGCAGCGCAGCACAGCGGTCCAACGCGGCCACCGAAATGGCCGGGTCGACGGCGCGCTCGTAGCGACGCGCGGCCTCGCTTGGCAGGTGCAGTCGCCGCTGGGTGCGCGAAATGGCGGCCGGATCCCACACCGCGGCTTCCAACAGCACGTCGGTGGAGTCGTCGCGCACCTCGGTGCTCGCCGCGCCCATCACGCCGCCGATCGCCGTCGTCGCGACGTCGTCGACGATCAGCACATCAGCCGGATCGAGTTTGCGCTCAATGTCATCCAGCGTGACGACGGTCTCGCCGGGCTGAGCGAAGCGCACCTTGAAGCCCCCGGTGATGCGGTTGCGGTCGTGGGCGTGCATCGGGTGGCCAAGTTCGAGCATCACGTAGTTCGTCACGTCCACGGCCGGGGACATCGCGCGGATGCCGGACAGCAACAGCCGGCGCTGCAGCCACCATGGTGAGACCGCGGCCGGATCGATGCCGGTGACCGGGCGCAGCGCGAACCGCTGCACACCGGTCTCGGCCTGCACGGTCAGCGGCCACGCCTCGCCGTCGGCCGGCAGTGGCTTGACGGCGCTTTCGGATGCCGGGTCGACGAAATTCAGGTCGTAGGCGCAGGCGATCTCGCGGGCCAGGCCGCGCACCGACATGCAGTAGCCGCGGTCCGGCGTGATGGCCAGGTTGAAGACCACGTCGTCCAGCCCGAGCACCTCGGCGCCGCCGGCACCGGGTTCGGCGGTTCCCGGCGGCAGCACCAGAATTCCGGAATGGTCTGAGCCCAAGCCGAGTTCGGACGCCGAGCAGATCATTCCATCGGAGCTACGGCCGTAGGTTTTGCGGGCGGTGATCGCGAACCCGCCGGGCAGCGTGGTGCCGGGCAGCGCCACCAGCACCAGATCACCCACTGCGAAGTTGGTTGCGCCGCAGATGATTCCACGATCATCACCCTCGCCGACATCGACCAGGCAAGCGCGGATCGGCTTCTTGAATTCGGTGAGCTCCTCGATCGCGGTCACCCGGCCCACGGTCAATGGACCTTCGACCGGGCCCAGGGTGAGGACTTCCTCGACCTCGTGGCCGATGCGCACCAGCGTCTGCTCGAGATCGGCGGCGGCGACATCCCAGCCCGGCGCCCCAGCGGCAACCACCTCACGCAGCCAGCTATACGGAATACGCATTACAGCCCCACCCCGAACGGCAGCGAGAACCGGATGTCACCTTCGACCATGTCGCGCATGTCGGGGATGCCGTTGCGGAACTGCAGGGTGCGCTCCAGGCCCATCCCGAATGCGAAGCCCGAGTAGACCTCGGGATCAATCCCGGCGGCGCGCAACACATTTGGATGAACCATGCCGCAGCCGCCCCATTCGACCCAGCCGGCACCCCCCTTCTTGCCGACGAACCACACGTCGACCTCGGCGGAGGGCTCGGTGAACGGGAAGAAGTGCGGCCGGATCCGGGTGCGCGCCTCGGGGCCGAACTCCGCGCGCGCGAACGCATCCAGGGTCCCGCGCAGGTGCGCCATCGACAGGCCGCGGTCCACGGCGAGGCCCTCGACTTGGTGGAACACCGGCGTGTGGGTGGAGTCGAGTTCGTCGGTGCGGAAGGTGCGGCCGATCGAGACGATGTAGACCGGTAGTTCGCGCTCTAGCAGCGTGCGCACCTGAACAGGCGAGGTATGGGTGCGCAGCAGCTGGCGGGAATCATCCGGCGCGACGTAGAAGGTGTCCTGCTCGCTGCGCGCCGGGTGGTCGGGCGGGAAGTTCAGGGCGTCGAAGTTGAACTGCTCGGTTTCGACCTCGGGCCCCTCGGCCAGTTCCCACCCCATCGCGATGAAGGTGTCCGCGACGTGTTCGGCCAGGATCGTGATCGGGTGCCGGGCGCCGGGAGGTTGGCGGGTCGAGGGCAGTGTGACGTCGATGCTTTCGGCGACCAGCACGGCCGCGTCGCGCTCGGCACGCAGCACCGCCAGCCGTTCGTCGTAGGCACTTTGCACCTCGCCGCGAGCGGTGTTGACGCGCTTGCCGGCCTCGGAGCGCTCCTCCTTGGGCAGCGCGCCCAGCGACTGTCTCGCCAGTGCGATCGGCGAACGGTCGCCGAGGTGCTCGGTCTTGATCTGCGCCAGCGCTTCCAGACTGCCGGCGCCGGCCAAAGCCCCGCGGGCGGCATCGACGGCCTCGGCCAACGCTTCCGGCGACAGGTCGACGGGTTGATCACCCACGCGGCGACACTCTCCTTGCTGACGAGGCGGTAGGGGCTGCCCGTATTGCCAGCGCGCGGTGCTGAAAAACAGGCACGGGTCGAGTGCCGATCATATGTGACCGAGCCTGGTGAATTGAACGCGCTTCGCCGGGCAGCGATGGATTAGCCGACCAGGGCCGGCTGCAGCGCGGTGGGCGCTTCTCCGGCGTCTGCCGCCGAGACCGGCGCTGTGTTGCGCGACGCCCTGAGCTGGGCGAGCTTGTACGCCACGAAGGCGCCGAGGGACCCGACGACCGGAGCCGCGGCCATCGTTCCCCAATGGTGAGCCAGGACCAGGAAGCCGAACCCGGACGACGCCACCAGCATCGCGATCAGCACCGGCGTCCAGCGGATCGGTTGACGGAACCGGGCCGACACCAGCACGCCCAGGATCACGGCGACGGTGTGCCCCGCGTCGGTGAAGTCGGCACCGATGATCGCCGAGGCCAGGCCCGCCGAGATCCACCAGCCGATCCACGCCGGACGCCACCGCTGCGGTATCGCGGCCGTCATCGCGCCGAGCACCGCCAGGGCGCCATAGCTCATCCCGACGTCGCTGGCCCGCGAGATCGAAATCGGCAGCCAGCCGAACTCGACCGCGGAGGCGAGCGCGGCGGCCACCACCAACGTCGCGCCGATGTGACCGACTACGAACGCGATCACCAACCGGATGGTCTGCAGATGCAGCTCAGCCAGCGCCAGCAGGCAGGTCAGGAACGGCAACCAGAACCACAGCGGACCGGCGTCGACGACCAGCGCGCTGCCCAGCAGGGTGCCGATGTGTCCGTGCGCCAGATTGTGCAGGTTGGTGCTGGCACGCGCGACGATGACGTCGTGCGCATGCTGGCCGAGCATCAGGATGGCGCAGCTCACGGCAAGCAGCACCGCGGCATACCCCACGGTGAAACGGATCCGGCCGAGCCGGGAAAGGAATCCCCCAAGCATTGAATCCATTATGAGGGCTAAATTGTTTCGTCCTCGTGATGGGACGCTGTGACTTCGCTAATAGTATTCCAGGCGGTATATCGCCAAGTCCGGCGGGATGCCCGGGGTCTTGGGCGTAAACATGGATTTACGTGCGCGTTTAGCGACGACACCCAAGGCGTCCAGCTCGTTCTGCGGGATCAGATCCAGCGCCGCACCCGAGATCATGATGCCGCCCTTGGTGGCACGATCCATCACGCGAGCGGCGATATTGACGTCGACACCGAGCCAATCGGCGGCCAGCCGCTGCGGCCGCCCGGTGTGGATCCCGACCCGCATCCGGGGGCGATAGCCACCCACCTCGACCTCCCGCATCGCGGCATCGGCCTCGACCACGGCCCGCACCGCGACGTCTGGACGCCGGAACACCGCCATGATGCCGTCGCCCATCCGCTTGACGATGTGGCCGCCGGCATCGAGCAACGGCGGCTCCACCGCGCGGGCCACCTGGCGCAACAACGTGAGCGCCGCATCGTCACCGGCCTGCAGCGACCACGTCGAGAAGCCGACCAGGTCGGTGAAGACGAGCGTCACCTCCGGCTTCGCCGGCCGGCGCGACACCGCTTCGGTCAGTGCCTGCCAGACCTGCAGCACGCCGAGACTGACTTCGCGCGACACCGCGTCGCGATCCCCCAGCAGCCGATCGGCGGCGCGGGCCGCCGCCCGCGGGCCGCCATCGCCCGCCGTCGACAGCGGATCGCCGAATTCGGGATCGCCCGGCAACATCCGCCGCGCCCGCCGGATGAAGGCCACCGCGCCCGGGCTGCGATTGGCGGTCTGCCACCACTGGATCGCGGTGTCTTTCGACACCGGAGGTCGTCCCGAGGAAAAGGTGGAGCCGGGAGGCGTCACCGTCGTCACCGAATCCGAGTCCTCTTCATAGGACTCGCCCGGATCCGGATCGCGCGGCGCGAGTTCCACCTGGCAAGGGTAAGTAGTTTCGGGGAAGCCGGGCAATGACGCCTGTCCGGTTTGTGTCACACATCGCATCAAACTGACTGATCACGACGCTGCCACGCGTGCGTGGAATCTCGGTAACGGCTTCGCGTGGCGCGCGCCGAAACGCGGACAACACGCGTTGTCAGAGTTATCGTGAGCTCACTGCGCAAGTAGGAGGTCGTGATGACAACCGCATCGACCACACCCGCTGATCCTCTTGGGCCAGATTCCCTTACCTGGAAGTACTTTGGCGACCTGCGCACCGGGATGATGGGCGTCTGGATCGGGGCGATCCAGAACATGTACCCGCAGCTCGGCGCTGGCGTCGAGGAGCATTCGATCCTGCTGCGCGAGCCGCTGCAGCGGGTGGCCCGGTCGGTGTACCCGATCATGGGCGTGGTCTACGACGGCGATCGCGCGCCCCTGACGGGCGAGCAGATCAAGCACTACCACGACACCATCAAGGGGATTGATGCCGAAGGTCGTCGCTACCATGCACTGAACCCGGAGACCTTCTACTGGGCGCACGCCACCTTCTTCATGCTCATCGTCAAGGTCGCCGAATACTTTTGCGGCGGCCTGACCGAGGCCGAGAAGCGCCAGCTGTTCGACGAGCACGTGCAGTGGTACCGGATGTACGGCATGAGCATGCGGCCGGTGCCGGGGTCCTGGGAGGAATTTCAGGAGTACTGGGACCGGGTCTGCCGCGACGAGCTGGAGATCAATCAGGCGACCCTGGACATCTTCCGGATCCGCATCCCGAAGCCGAAGTTCGTCCTGATGCCCACGCCGATCTGGGACCAGATCTTCAAGCCGTTGGTCGCCGGGCAGCGCTGGATCGCGGCCGGGTTATTCGAGCCGGCGGTGCGCGAGAAGGCGGGCATGCGCTGGACGCCGGGCGACGAAATCCTGCTGCGGGTGTTCGGCAAGCTGATCGCGCTGGCGTTCCTGGCGGTGCCCGACGAGATCCGGCTGCATCCGCGGGCGCTGGCCGCCTACCGCCGCGCCGAGGGCCGGGTTCCGCTCGATGCGCCGCTGGTCGAGGCACCCGAGTTCATGGCGCCGCCACGGGACCGCCGCGGGCTGCCGATGCACTATTGCCCCCCGGGTTCCCTTCGCACTAAATCGCTGATCGAGCGGGCCGGGTCGCTGGTGCACACCACGCTCTCGCTGGCCGGGCTGCGCCCCGCCGGTGGGCGCAAAAGGGCCGCTTAGAAACCCTGCAGCACGCCCAACGCCTGGGCGCTCTGGTACAGGCAAATCGCTGCGGCGGCAGCCACATTCAGGCTCTCGGCGCCGCCCGACATCGGGATGCGCACGCGATGGTCCGCCTGGTCGGTGATCTCCTCGGGCAAGCCGTGCGATTCGGGGCCGAACAGCCATGCCGTCGGCCTGCTCAGCAGCTCGTCGGCCTCGTCCAGCCGCGTCCCGCCGTCGACGGTGGTGGCCAGCGCCTGGAGTCCGGCGGCGCGCACCGCGCCCAGCACCGCGTCGACATCAGGGGCGGCGACGACCGGAAGCGAGAAGATGCTGCCGGCCGACGCACGCAGGCACTTGCCGTTGTAGGGGTCGACGCTGTGCCCCGCGAGAATCACCGCCGCAGCGCCCATGGCGTCGGCGAGACGGATCAGCGTGCCCGCGTTGCCCGGCTCGCTGATCTCGACGGCAACGGCGACCAGCCGCGGTGAGCCGGCCAGCGCCTGCTGCAGTCCGGTTGCCGGCATGTCGCAGACCGCGACCAGCCCCGCCGGAGTAACGGTGTCGGACAAGGCTTTTGCGGCACGATCGGTGACCACGTGGACCGGACCTTGCTGGGCGGCCAGCAGGGTCGCGTGCCGCTGCGCGGCCAGTTCGGTGACGAACACCTCGCGGACCAAGCCGCGCGACGACGCGGCCTCAACCAGATTTTGGCCTTCGGCCAGGAACTGGTTCGCCCGTCGCCGCACGATGTGGCGATGCAATTTGACCGCCGCGGCCACCCGGGCCGAGCGCTCGGTGAGCACCGGGGTTAAGCAGCTTCTCCGGAGGGCGCGTTGACGTCCTTGGGCAATGCCGCCCGGGCGACATCGACCAGCGCGGTGAACGCGGCCGGATCGGTGATCGCGATGTCGGCAAGGTTTTTGCGGTCGACTTCCACGCCGGCGGCCTTGAGGCCATGGATCAGCCGGTTGTAGGTGATGTCGTTGGCGCGGGCCGCCGCGTTGATCCGCGAGATCCACAGCTTGCGGAACTCACCCTTGCGGGCGCGGCGGTCGCGGTACGCGTACTGCAACGAATGCAGTTGCTGCTCTTTGGCTTTGCGGTAGAGCCGTGACCGCTGGCCGCGATAGCCTTTCGAGGCCGTCAGGACGCTGCGCCTCTTCTTGTGGGCGTTGACTGCCCGCTTCACGCGTGCCATGGATGTTCCTACTCTCGTTCAGACGTAACTGGTCTTAGGTGCCGTGCCGGGTTCGGTGTCTGCCCGGCCGGCTCTCGGTGTGGCTGAGGTCAGCCGTTCAGCATCGCGTTGACACGCTTGGTGTCGTTGGCCGCAACCTCGGTGCGGCCGTCGAGCCGCCGGGTGCGCTTGCTCGGCTTGTGCTCGAGCAGGTGTCGACGATTGACTTTCTGGCGGACGATCTTGCCGGTCCCGGTACGCCGGAATCGCTTGCTCGCCCCGCTGTGGGACTTGGCCTTGGGCATGTTTCCTCTGGTTCTTACTGTGTTCGCGGTTTGGCTGTCAGGTCAGTTCGGTGCAGCTGCGTCGTCGCCGGTCTCGTCGGCGGCCGGCTCCGGCGCGGGTCTCGGGTCATCCGGGTGCTGCGCTTTGGCACGGGTTTTCGCGCCGCGGTGCGGTGCCAGCACCATCGTCATGTTGCGGCCGTCCTGCTTGGCCGACGTTTCGACGAATCCGTACTCGGCGACGTCCGCGCCCAGACGCTGCAGCAATCGGTAGCCCAGCTCGGGCCTGGACTGCTCGCGTCCGCGGAACATGATGGTGACCTTCACCTTCGATCCCGCCTCCAGGAAGCGGATTACGTGGCCCTTCTTGGTCTCGTAATCGTGATCGTCGATCTTGGGTCGCAGCTTTTGCTCTTTGACCACGGTCTGCTGTTGGTTCCGGCGGGATTCGCGCGCCTTTTGCGCCGCCTCGTACTTGAACTTGCCGTAGTCCATGATCTTGCAGACCGGCGGCCTGGCGTTCGGGGCGACTTCGACGAGGTCGAGATCGGCGTCCGCGGCGACGCGCAATGCGTCTTCGATGCGCACGATGCCTACCTGCTCCCCCCCTGGGCCGATCAGTCGGACTTCAGGTACGCGGATGCGCTCGTTGACGCGGGTCTCAGTGCTGATGGGGCCTCCCTTGTTGGGCTTTTCGTCGTCTCGCAACGACCGGTGACTCGGGCCCGTCGGGATTCAGTGGTGGAAACGCCACACCATCAGCAAAAAAGCCCTGCAGAAGCAGGGCCCAATGCCGACCGATCACGGCCGAAACGCATTCAGGCCGTTCGCGCCGTGCGCGAAACAGGCACCTTGCGGTGCCGGTGACCGGACCGCTACGCCTTGAAATACTTCGCGGCTAGCGGTGGGAGTGGGACTCCACTTAACTGTCCCAGGCCAAAGCCGGGATGGTCGCGGAGCAAGTCTAGCAGCCATCGGGCGTCTCCCTGCATTTCAGCTGCCGGAGACCACCCCGGGCGGGCGTCCGGAACCGAGCGATCGCGCCGGGCCCGAGACCGATAACTAGTCTCGACCTGATTGGCGCTTCGCCAGGCATTTCACGGTTTAAAGGCTTATCCTCGCGGTCTGTGACTCTCGCTTCTGCTGCTTCGGGGCCTCGTTCGGGCAGCCGGTCGAATTCCCGGTACCGGTGGGTACCGGCGGCGGCCGGCTGGACCGTCGGCGTCATCGCCACCCTGTCCCTGATCGGCAGCGTGTCACCCCTGATCCGGTGGTTGATCAAGGGCCCGCGGGAATTCATCAACGACTACCTGTTCAACTTCCCGGACACCAGCATCGCGTGGTCGTTCGTGCTGGCGCTGCTGGCGGCGGCGCTGACCGCCCGCAAACGCATCGCATGGTGGGTGCTGCTCGGCCAAATGGTGCTGGCCGCATTCTGGAATGCCGCCGACATCGCCGCCGGCGACAACACCGCCGCCGAAACGTTCGGCGAGAACCTCGGGTTCGCGATGCATATCGTCGTGATCGTCCTGCTGCTGTTGAGTTATCGGGAGTTCTGGGCCAAGGTGCGCCGGGCGGCGCTGTTCAAAGCGGCCGCCGTCCTGGTCGTCGGGGACGTGATCGGAATCCTGTTGTCCTGGGGTCTGGTCGAGCTCTTTCCCGGATCGCTGGCCCGGCAGGATCGGCTGGGCTACGTGGCCAACCGGGTCGTGGGGTTCGCGCTGGCCGACCCCGACCTGTTCACCGGCAAACCGCATGTTCTGCTCAATGCGATCTTCGGGTTGTTCGGCGCGCTCGCCCTGATCGCGGCGGCGATCGTGCTGTTCCAATCCCAGCGCGCCGACAACGCGCTCACCGGCGAGGACGAGTCCGCGATCCGCGGACTGCTCGAGCTGTACGGGAAGAACGATTCACTCGGCTACTTCGCCACCCGACGCGACAAGTCGGTGGTGTTCGCCCATAGCGGCCGCGCCGCGATCACCTACCGAGTCGAGGTGGGCGTCTGCCTGGCCAGTGGCGATCCGGTCGGTGACCCCCGGGCCTGGTCGCAAGCCGTCGAGGCATGGCTGGGGCTGTGCAAGACCTACGGCTGGGCACCCGGCGTGATGGGCGCCAGTTCCCAAGGAGCCCAGTCGTATCGGGAGCGCGGCCTCAATGCGCTCGAGCTCGGCGACGAGGCCATTCTGCGGACCGCCGATTTCAAGCTGTCCGGCCCGGACATGCGCGGGGTGCGTCAGGCCGTGACGCGGGCCCGCCGGGCCGGGCTGACGGTCCGCATCCGCCGGCACCGCGACATCAGCGCCGAGGAGATGGCCGAGACGATCGCACGCGCCAACGCCTGGCGCGACACCCAGTCCGAGCGCGGGTTTTCCATGGCGCTGGGTCGACTGGGTGATCCCGCCGACGGGGAGTGCCTGCTGGTCGAGGCACTGGATCGGGACGAGCAGGTGGTCGCGATGCTGTCGCTGGTGCCATGGGGAAGCACCGGGGTCTCCCTGGATGTGATGCGCCGCTCCCCCAACTCGCCCAACGGCACCAACGAATTCATGGTCAGCGAACTTGCCCTGAACGCCGAAGGGCTTGGTATCAACCGTGTTTCGCTGAACTTCGCGATGTTCCGATCGGCGTTCGAGCAGGGCGCGCAACTCGGCGCCGGCCCGATCGCGCGGCTGTGGCGGGGGCTGCTGCTGTTCTTCTCCCGATGGTGGCAGCTGGAGACGCTGTACCGCTCCAACATGAAGTACCAACCCGAATGGGTTCCCCGCTACGCCTGCTACGAAGACGCCCGGCTGATCCCGCGGGTAGGTGTCGCCTCGGCCATGGCCGAAGGCTTCCTGGTGTTGCCGTTCAGCCGGCGCGACAAGGTACACACCGGGCACCACTCGGCCGTGCCGGCCAGGCTCGCGGAATCGGGGTTGCTGCACGAAGACGGATCGACTCCCGACGTCAGTGGGCTCAAGCGGGGCGACGAAGTCGACTCCGAGGAGTACCGGCGACGGCTACCCGAACAGGTACGGGTCCGCCTAACCAAGCTGAGAACGCTGCAGCGCAATGGAATTGACGCCTACCCGGTGGGATCTGCGCCCAGCCACACCATCGCGCGCGCCCTCGACAGCGACGACCAGGACACGGTTTCGGTAGCGGGCCGGATCTTGCGAATCCGCGACTTCGGCGGCGTGCTGTTCGCCGAACTGCGTGACTGGTCGGGCGAAATGCAAGTGCTGCTGGACAATTCGCGCCTGGAGTCCGGCCGGACCGCCGATTTCACCGCGGCCATCGACCTCGGCGACCTGGTCGAGATGACCGGGCACATGGGATTCAGCAAGCGCGGAACCCGCTCATTGATCGTCAGCGACTGGCGAATGGTCGGGAAGTGCTTGCGGCCGTTGCCCAATAAGTGGAAAGGGCTGACCGATCCGGAAGCGCGGGTGCGCACCCGCTATGTCGACCTGGCGGTCAATGCCGAGTCACGCAATCTGGTGATGGCCCGCAGCAGCGTGCTGCGTTCGGTGCGGGAAACGTTGTTCGCCAAGGACTTCATCGAGGTGGAAACCCCGATCCTGCAGCCGATTCACGGCGGGGCCGCGGCCCGCCCGTTCGTCACGCATATCAACACCTACGACATGGACCTGTTTCTGCGCATCGCGCCCGAGCTGTATCTGAAGCGGTTGTGCGTCGGCGGCGTGGAGCGAGTGTTCGAACTGGGCCGGGCCTTCCGTAACGAAGGTGTCGACTTCAGCCACAACCCAGAGTTCACGCTGCTGGAGGCCTACCAGGCACATGCCGACTACCGGGTGTGGATCGACGGCTGCCGCGAGCTCATCCAGAACGCCGCCGAGGCGGCCAACGGCACACAGACCGTGCTGCGGCCGCACCCGCACGACGACGGCCGACTCGAGCCGGTCGACATTTCCGGGGAGTGGCCGGTGAAGACCGTGCACGACGCGGTCTCCGACGCACTCGGCGAACGCATCAACCCCAACACGTCGCTGAGCGCGTTGCGCAAGCTGTCCGACCGCGCCCGCATTCCGTATCGGGATCACTGGGACGCCGGCGCAGTGGTGCTGGAGCTCTACGAGCACCTGGTCGAGGGCAGGACCGAGGCGCCGACGTTCTACATCGACTTTCCGACGTCGGTGTCACCGCTGACCCGGCCACACCGCAGCCAGCCCGGCGTCGCCGAGCGGTGGGACCTGGTGGCCTGGGGTGTCGAGCTGGGCACCGCCTACAGCGAGCTCACCGATCCGGTGGAGCAGCGCCGCCGGCTGCTTGCGCAGTCGCTGCTGGCCGCCGGCGGTGACCCCGAAGCCATGGAGCTCGACGAGGACTTCCTGCAGGCCATGGAATACGCGATGCCGCCCACCGGCGGGCTCGGGATGGGTATCGATCGGCTCGTGATGCTCATAACTGGACGCAGCATCCGCGAGACACTGCCATTTCCGCTGGCCAAGCCGCATTAGCCCAGTTATCGGGGCCTGCGCGACGGCGGCGCCGGGAACATCGGTTGAAGATGTTCCGGGATGGTTAACAATCGATCACAATGGATCGCGTGACACCGCCGGCGCCGGATGCCACCGGACAGTTGTTGGCAAGTAGCCATACTTCCCTGATGCACGGCTGGGTGCCGCTCACGGTCCAGGTCGTCACCGCGCTGGTGCTGACGCTGGCTGTCGGCTGGCGTTCCCAGCGCTGGCGGACGGTCTGCCTGCCCCTGGCGGCCGCGACCGGTGTTGCCGTGGCGTACGGAACGCATTGGTACGTCGTCGATCAGGGTCTGTCTGAGGAACCCGCGCCGGCCGCGCTGTGGTTGTGGACCGCGGTCGCCGGCATGGCCGCAGCGGTGCTGCTGCTGGGCTGGCGCGGCGCTCCGGGCTGGCGGCGCGGCGCGGCGCTGGTCTCGGTACCGCTGTGCCTGCTGTGCGTCGCGCTGATGCTCAATCTGTGGGTGGGCTACTTCCCCACCGTGCAGGCCGCGTGGGGTCAGTTCACCTCCGGCCCGCTGCCCGACCAGACCGATCGGGCGACCGTTACCGCGATGGCCGCCAAGGGAACTCGGCCGGCGCACGGCAGTGTCGTGCCGGTGGTGATCCCGTCGTCCGCCTCGCACTTCAAGCACCGCGGCGAGCTGGTGTACCTGCCGCCCGAATGGTTCGCGACCAGCCCGCCGCCGGCGCTGCCGACGGTGATGATGATCGGCGGGCAGTTCAATACCCCGGCCGACTGGACGCGGGCGGGCAATGCGATCAAGACGATCGACGACTTCGCCTCGGCCCACCACGGCCAAGCCCCGGTGCTGGTGTTCGTGGATTCCGGCGGGGCTTTCAACAACGACACCGAATGCGTCAACGGCATCCGCGGCAACGCTGCCGATCACCTCACCAAAGATGTTGTCCCCTATATGGTTACCAGCTTCGGCGTCAGCGGGGACCGGGCCAACTGGGGCGTGACGGGCTGGTCCATGGGCGGCACCTGCGCGGTGGACTTGACCGTCATGCACCCGGACATGTTCAGCGCGTTCGTCGACGTCGCCGGCGACTTCTTCCCCAACGCCGGCAACAAGGCGCAAACCATCAGCCGGCTGTTCGGCGGAAACGCTGACGCGTGGGCGTCGTTCGACCCGAGCACGGTGATCAACCGGCACGGCCGGTATCACGACGTGTCCGGCTGGTTCGCGATCTCGTCGGACGACCGGCCTGCCACGCACGCGATCGCGGACACCGCGGCACTGCGGCTGGCGCAGCGCGATGCCGCCGCCAACCCGAGCGACCAGACCGCGGCCGCCTATTCACTGTGTGCGCTCGGCCGTGCCAATGGCATCGACTGCGCGGTGCTCCCCCAGCCGGGTAGGCACGACTGGCCATTCGCCGATCGGGCCTTCGCGGCCGCGCTGCCGTGGCTGGCCGGCCAGCTGGGCACGCCCGGCGTGCCGCGGGCTCCGTTGCCCGGCACGTCGCCTGGCGAGGCGACTCCGGTCGCGCCGGTGGTGGTCCCGGCCCAGCACGCCAACACCGCGCCAAGGTAACTGCCGGTGGCGTCTATTGCGCGGCTGCGGCGGGCGCTGTTCGCCCGGCACTGCAACCCCTGGAGTGCGTGGACGCGTTGGGCCAGCGCGCCGTTGATCCTGGTGCCGGCCTGGACACGGCGGCGCAGGCACGCGGTCTGGCTCGCGGTGTGGATGGCGGCCAATCCGTTCGTCTTCGGCAAGCCCCGGCAACTGCACGGTTGGTCGACCCGGGCGATGCTCGGCGAGGAATTGTGGATCAGCCGGCGTCCCCTCGACGGTGCCACCGTGGTCAGCGGGCTGACCTCGGTGACGGCACTGGTCGCGCTGGTAGCCGCCCGCCGCCATCGGTTGCTGCTCGCGGCGGTCGCCACCAGCCTGCAAATGTCGCTCACCCTGGTCTATTGGGAGCAAATGGTGCGTTATCTCGAGCGCCAGCGGCAGGACGCAGCCACGCCGCAGTAGCGTGGCAACATGCCCGACGAACCAGCAAACCCCGCACCCGATCCCGGGTACGACAGCGCGGGTGTACCGACCTTCGACTCGGTGCGTGAGAAGATCGAAACCCGCTACGCGGCGTCCCTGGGCGACGCGGAACTCGACGCCGAATCCCCGCCCGTCGACGAGCAATACGAGGAGCGCCAGCGCGCCGCGGCCGAACGGTTGGCACAGATCCGGGAGTCGATGCGCGCGGATGAGCAGTAGGGCTGTTGGCTTGACGCCGGGGGGACATCGATGAGTGAAACGCGCGTTGGTAGCCGGTTCGGGCACTACCAGCTGCGCCGACTGCTGGGCCGCGGCGGGATGGGCGAGGTCTACGAGGCCTACGACTCCGTCAAAGACCGGGTGGTGGCGCTGAAGCTGGTGTCCGCGCAAGTGAGCTCCGACGACGTCTTCCGCCGGCGCATGCAACGGGAGGCGCAGACCGCGGGACGGCTGGCCGAACCGCACATCGTGCCGATCCACGACTACGGCGAGATCGACGGTCAGCTGTTCATCGACATGCGGTTCATCGAGGGCGAGGACGTCGGCTCGGTGCTGCGCCGCAGCGGGCCGCTGCCCCCGCCGCGCGCCGTCGCCATCGTCGAGCAAATCGCGTCCGCGCTCGATGCCGCGCACCGCTCGGGTGTCATCCATCGCGACATCAAGCCGGAGAACATTCTGCTCACCGAGGGCGACTTCGCCTACCTGGTCGACTTCGGCATCGCCGCCGCTGCCACCGATCAGCGGGTCACCAAAACCGGTGCCGCCGTGGGCAGTTGGAACTACATGGCACCGGAGCGGTTCGGCAAGCAGGACCCCACCTACCGAGTCGACATCTACGCACTGGCCTGCCTGCTGTACGAATGCCTCACGGGCGCAACGCCTTTCCAGACCGACAGCCTCAGCAGCCTGATGGCCGCGCACATGATGGAGCCGATCCCGCGGCCCAGTCAGCGAAACCCGGCAGTCCCGGCAGCATTCGACGGGGTCATCGCCCGCGGTATGGCCAAGAACCCCGAGGACCGGTATGTCACCGCCGGCGATCTGGCGCAGGCCGCCTTGCACGCGCTCAGCACCCGTGACCAGGACCGGGCGACCGACCTGATCCACCACAGCCAGCACTTCGCCCCGCCGCCGCAACCATGGACCCAACCGGCAACCATGCCCCCGACCTGGGTCGCCAACCCGCCACCCTGGACCCCGGCCCCGCCACCCAAGCGCAGGCTGGGGCTGATGATCGCCGCGATCGCGGTCGTCGTCGCGGCCGTTGCCGGCACCGGGATCTGGGCGGCCGTGCGCAAGCCCGGCGCGTCGCATCCCGACACCGCGCTCAGCACCACCACCGCCGTCACCACCACCGTGACACCGACCACCGCGCCTACCAGCGCTGCACCGACAGTTACTCCCGCACAACTGAATTCAATCCTGGCGCCGATCGACCTGGTCAACGTTCTGATGGGCACCACCGGAATGATCGTCGACCACAGCGTCACAGAGATGGCAGACCACGGCCCCGACAGCACATTGTCGGATGACAAATGCCTGGGAGCACTCATCGGCTTTCAAACCAAGACCTACAAAGGCAGCGGCTATACCGCGATGCTTGCCCAGCTGCTGGAGAAGCCGCAGAGCGACCCCGGTTACGTCGTGGTGCAGGGCGCTGTGATTTTCGCGTCAGCCAACCAGGCCCAGACATTTGTGGCGGCGCAGGTCGATGCCTGGCGAAGCTGCGCCGGCCGAACCGTGACCCAGGTCAACAAGGGGGTCACGTCTGAGTGGACCTTCCGGGAGGTCAGCGGCAATCCGCCGGACATCGCCCTGCAGCACACGTTGGCCAACAGCCCGGTGGCGTGCCAGCACGTGCTGTCCGCGGTCTCCAATGTGGTTCTCGACGTCAACGGCTGCGCGCCCGGAATCATCAACCAACCCCGGCAGATCGCCAACGACATGGCGACACGGATGCGCGGCTAAACCGTTGCGGTGCAAGCGAACAGCGCGCCGGAGGACCTGACCGGCGGCAGACGCGATTGGCGCATCCATGGCCACTGGCGCAGTATTGGCTTATGAGACGAGACGTGGGCGTAGAACTCGAAGTCGAGATCACTGCGGCCACGACGTTGGAGTTTCAAGTCGCCGTTGCACCGCATCCACTCGCGCAGGTCTTCGAGTCGCTGCGCTTCGTCCTGAACGGGGAACAGGTTCACCCATTGGAAATCAGCGGTGTGCACGGAAACCGTATCCACAAGTTCGATGCGGCGACCGGCACGTTGAAGGTCGACTACTCGGCAACCGTAGTGGGCCAGACCAGCCCCGCGCCGGTGACCGAATACGACCAGTCGATGTATCTGCGACCCAGCCGCTATGCCGAGGCCGACAAGTTCTATGGTTTTGCCGCAACCGAATTCGGTAATTACCACGATTCGGCAACGCTGCTGGAGCACGTGAGTTCGTGGGTGGGTACCAGGCTGAACTATGTGCCCGGCTCCAGCGATCCGATTGACGGCGCGGTGGAGACGCTGCTGGCGGGCAAAGGTGTGTGCCGCGACTTCGCGCACCTGGTCGTGGCACTGCTTCGAGCGGTCAAGGTCCCCGCCCGCCTGGTATCGGTGTACGCACCCGGCTTGTCGCCCATGGACTTCCATGCGGTGGCCGAGGCTTTCGTCCGGGGACAGTGGCGAGTCGTCGATGCGACGCTGTTAGCGCCGCGACAAACCTTGGTCCGCATCGCCACGGGCCGCGATGCCTCCGACACCGCGTTCCTCGATAACCACAAGGGCGCGATCACACTCACCAAGCTGCTGGTGACCGCCGTCGTCGACGGTGACTTGCCCGGGGATTCGATCGATCAGCTGGTTTCTATCCTCTGATACCTGGGAAACAGACACCGAGCGAGCATCCGCAACTGCGCTGAGACCGGCATTCGTTCTGGATTGCTGTGCGCGACAATCACTTCCAGCGATTAGCGCTATTCGGCAGCCGGAATCGAAGTCACGCCGGGAAACCGGTGCCGAGCACACCTCGCGACCTTGCGGCGATTCGCGCCTTGTCCATGGACGTGAGGGAGTTATGCTCGTGGTGTCGTGGGTTTGTCGAGCACTGCCTCCTCGGGTAGCCGTCTGCGATGACAAAATTCGTAGACGGGAGCGTCACTGTGGCGCACGTTTCGCCGGTTCCCTCCAGCCCCAACCGATTGACACTGTGCGAACGCGACCTCACGCAGGGCGCCGTAGACGGCGTGTGGTGGCCGAAAAGCCTAGACCTGAGCGCAGAGCTACCCGACCTCGTTACGGTGTTCAACTTATGGCTGGACCGGGTGCGCCGAGTCGTCTACGACCCGACCGCATGGTTGCCCGCCCCGTCGCGAGTGATCCACCGCAATGAAACGGTCTCACTCGACCCCTACCGGCTGGTTTTCAGCGACACCATTTATCTGAAGGGGACCAGGTCTCGCGACGCCGTTCTTTTTGTCCTGTCGCCTTCCTGTTCGGGGGACCAGGCGAAGGACTTTCTCGGTGAGGTCGCGGCGTCAGCACAACCGAAGAATGCCAGTGTGTTACGGCAAATGGCTCCTCGGCGCGCAGTGAGTTCTGGTGGTGCGTTGAACGCATCTGCCGCCGAGTCAGCGCTGGATTGGACGCCCGGGCGCTAGGGCGCCGGGACGCCGGCGAAAGCCGCTGGCCCGAACGTGGCGTACACTGGAAAAATTGGGACCATACAGGCCCCCATTGAAGGGCCGTGATGTCTGCTGAGTCTTCCTCCCAAACCCTGACGAAAAATCGTTGAATCGATAGCCCGTCGAATTCCACCGACCGCTGTTGACGTGCGGCTTTACCTGCGCACACCACGGCCGGACCCGAATCATGGATGCATCCTCATTGCAGCCAGTTGAAAAGAGAGAAAAAGAATGACACAGGGAACTGTGAAATGGTTTAACAGCGACAAGGGCTTCGGCTTTATCGCACCGGACGACGGCACCAACGATGTGTTCGTCCATCACTCCGAGATCCAGGGCGGCGGTTACCGTTCCCTTGAGGAGAATCAACGAGTGCAATTCGAGGTCAACCAGGGGCCCAAAGGCCCCAAGGCCGTGCAAGTGACCGCCGTCTAACCTTTCAGCGCAGCACCCCTTGGGACGGAACGGATCTCGTCCCAGTCCGGCGGCCCGGCAACTGTCGCGGTCAACCCTTGGGGTTCGACCACAGCACGCCGACGCCATCGTCGGACCACTGCGAGCGCTGTCTTGAGGCCGCGGCGACGGCCGGTCGCTGGATCGGTGCCGGCGAAACCCGGCGCCAGTCCAGCGAACATCCGCTCGCTGCGCGTCTCCGCTGCGTTGTCGGCGGTATCGCGCAAGTAGCGGTCCGGCAGTGACAATTTCGCGATGGTGCGCCAGGTCTCGCCGCATTGCACCAGGAATGAGCCTGTGGTGTAAGGCAAATCGTACCTGTCGCAGAGCTCGCGCACTCGCACCGCAATCTCGCGCAACCGGTTGCTCGGCAGATCGGGGTACAAGTGATGCTCGATTTGGTAGCACAGGTTGCCACTCATGAACCGCAGTACTGGGCCGGCGTCAAAATTGGCACTGCCCAGCATCTGGCGCAGATACCAGTGCCCTCGTGACTCGCCGATCATGTCGGTCTTGGTGAACTTTTCTGCGCCATCCGGGAAATGCCCACAGAAGATCACCGCGTCGGCCCAGAGGTTGCGGATCACATTGGCCACGAGATTCGCCTTCAGCGTCGACTTGTAGCTCGCCGCGGGCGAAAGCGAGGTGAGCCCCGGGAACGCGAGATAGTCCTTGACCGCCTGGCGCCCCGCCTTGACCGCCGACTCCCGTATCTGCAGCGCGGTCGTATCACGGTCCGGGCCGGCCCTGAGCAATTTGCCGAATTCGATGGGCTGGAAGCCAATTCCCCACTCGAATCCGAACGCCAGAACCGCGTTGAAAACCAGGTTGCCGATGTTGTACGGCTTCCACGGCTGGTCACGAGTGACTCGCAGGAGTGCGTAGCCGACATCGTCGTCCATCCCGACGATGTTGGTGTATTTGTGGTGCTGATAGTTGTGGGTTGACCGCCAGTGTTTCGACACGCCAATCATGTCCCACTCCCACGTTGACGAGTGGATCTCGGAGTCGTTCATCCAGTTCCACTGGCCGTGCATGACGTTGTGGCCGATCTCCATGTTCTCGATGATCTTGGCCAACGCGAGGGTCACCGTTCCCGCCCACCACGCGAAGCGTTTCGAACTACCGGCCAGCATCAGTC
Organism: Mycobacterium sp. pR1184; assembly: GCF_041287235.1. Lineage (NCBI taxonomy): Bacteria > Bacillati > Actinomycetota > Actinomycetes > Mycobacteriales > Mycobacteriaceae > Mycobacterium > Mycobacterium sp. pR1184. Next base: position 37,247 of record NZ_JBGGKR010000013.1, read on the forward strand.
GGCCGGCCGCCTCGACAACACGCTGTGCGGCGATGGTGCGCCGGATGTAACGCGCATCGCGCTCGCCGAGGGACTCCTCGACGTCCGCCCGGATCGCATCCAGCTCGGCGGCCAGTGCCTCGATCTCGGCGCCGGTCAGGTGAGCGAAAGCGGCGATATTGCTGATCGCCATGACTTTCCTTTCGGTTAGGGCAAAGCTGTGCGGCGCAGCCGGTATGTGCGGCCGGCGCCTGTCGGCAACCGGAACCGCTCCCGCGACGGCTTCATCGCGATACATTGCTGGGCGGCTGTCTGCGCCCAATTGATTTACACTCCAAGGCTATTCGTAGCCTCGGCGAAGAGTTAGTGGCGGCCGTCGCCGACCGCGAAGCCCATCAGATCCATCATTGCGACGAAAAGAAGGGCCTCCCGAACCAAAACGACGTGGGCTTGGTTCAAGTCTGGACAACCAGTACGTTACACGGCCCGGGCTTGATGGGCCGGACACGGTGGCGCACCATGACCGGATGGCTGCTATTGAAACGCTGGACGGGTGAACGCAGGATGACCGAATCTGGCACCACCCGCGTCGCGGTCTACCTCGACTTCGACAACATCGTGATCTCCCGGTACGACCAGGTGCACGGGCGCAACTCATTCCAGAAGGACAAAGCCAAGGGGCTCGAGACGGACCGGCTGCAGTCCGCGACCGTCGACGTCGGCGCCATCATCGACTTCGCGTCGTCGTTTGGCACACTCGTGCTCACCCGCGCCTACGCGGACTGGTCCGCGGACGTCAACGCCGCCTATCACGGTCAGCTGGTCGGCCGCGCCGTCGATCTCGTTCAACTCTTTCCGGCCGCCGCTTACGGCAAGAACGGCGCCGACATCCGGCTAGCCGTCGACGCGGTCGAGGATATGTTCCGGTTGCCCGATCTGACGCACGTGGTGATCGTCGGTGGCGATTCGGATTACATCGCATTGGCGCAGCGGTGCAAGCGCCTCGGCCGATACGTCGTCGGGATCGGGGTGGCCGGTGCCAGCAGCCGATCGCTGGCCGCCGCCTGCGACGAGTTCGTCACCTACGATGCACTACCCGGAATACCCACTGCTGCAGTGCAATCCGTCGATGATAAGAAACGCGGCCGACGGCAGGACACGCCCGAGTCCGACGACGAACAGCCACTTGCCGATGCTCAGGCCGCCGCCACCGGGTTGCTCGAACGGGCACTGCGCATAAGCCAGGAAAAGGACGACACCGAGTGGCTCCATAATTCCGCGGTCAAGGCCCAGATGAAGCGGATGGACCCGTCGTTCAGCGAGAAGGCGTTGGGCTTCAAATCGTTCAGCGACTTCCTGCGGTCTCGCTCCGAGCTCGTCGACCTCGATGAGAGCAGTACCACGCGGTTGGTCCGGTTGCACAGCCCGCCGAGCTAGCGCCTGTCATGTTCGGCGCCAAGCGGCAACGACTCAGACGCTGACTTTGCGCCGCCTGCTGGGCCGCGGCTTGGCCACCGACGGCGCACTGCGCCCGACCACCTCGGCGAGAAACTTACCGGTGTAGCTTTCGGGCACCGCGGCGACGTCCTCCGGAGTGCCTTGGGCGACAACGGTTCCGCCTTCGGCGCCACCCTCGGGGCCCATGTCGACGATCCAGTCCGCGGTTTTGATCACGTCCAGATTGTGCTCGATCACGACGACCGTATTGCCCTTGTCCACAAGGCCGTTGATCACATTGAGCAGCTTGCGGATGTCGTCGAAATGCAACCCGGTGGTCGGCTCGTCGAGGATGTAGATCGTGCGCCCGGTCGAACGCTTCTGCAGTTCGGAGGCAAGCTTGACCCGCTGCGCCTCACCACCGGACAGCGTCGGTGCGGGCTGACCGAGCCGGACGTAGCCGAGGCCGACGTCGACCAGCGTGCGCAGATAGCGGTGAATGCCGCTGATCGGTTCGAAGAAGTCGGCGGCCTCCTCGATCGACATGTCCAGCACTTCGGAGATGGTCTTGCCCTTGTAATGCACCTCAAGGGTTTCCCGGTTGTACCGGGCGCCCTGGCACACCTCGCACGGCACATAGACGTCGGGCAGGAAGTTCATCTCGATCTTGATCGTGCCGTCCCCGGTGCATGCCTCGCAGCGGCCGCCCTTGACGTTGAACGAGAACCGGCCCGGTTGGTAGCCACGGACTTTCGCCTCGGTAGTCGCGGCGAACAACGTGCGGATCTTGTCGAACACCCCGGTGTAGGTGGCCGGGTTGGACCGCGGCGTGCGCCCGATCGGCGACTGGTCGACGCGAACGAGCTTGTCCAGCTGGTCAATTCCGTTGACGCGGGTATGCCGACCCGGGACCTGCCGGGCCCCGTTGAGTCGGTTGGCCAGCACTGCCGCCAGGATGTCGTTGACCAACGTCGACTTGCCCGAGCCGGACACGCCGGTCACCGAGGTCAGCACGCCGAGCGGGAACGACACGTCGATGTCGCGCAGGTTGTGCTCGCGCGCCCCGACGACGGTGAGCTGACGCTTCTTGTCGACGGCACGCCGATGTTTCGGTGTGGCAATGCTTTCCCGGCCCGACAGGTACGCCCCGGTGATCGAGTCCTGGTTGCTCAGCAGCTCCTGGTAGGTCCCGCTGTGCACGATCTTGCCGCCGTGCTCGCCGGCGCCGGGCCCGATGTCGACGATCCAGTCGGCATGCGCGATGGTGTCCTCGTCGTGCTCGACGACAATCAGCGTGTTACCCAAAGCCCGCAGACGCGTGAGTGTTTCGATGAGACGACGGTTGTCGCGCTGATGCAGCCCGATCGACGGCTCGTCGAGCACGTACAGCACACCGACCAGACCGGAACCGATCTGGGTGGCCAGCCGAATGCGTTGGGCCTCACCGCCGGACAGCGTGGCCGCTGCCCGGGACAGTGACAGGTACTCCAGTCCGACGTCGAGCAGAAAGCCCAGCCGCGACTGGATCTCCTTGAGCACCTGCCCCGCGATCGCCTGCTCACGCGCGCCGAGGGTGAGCGCGTTGAGGAAGTCGGCACAGTCGGAGATGGACAGCTCGCAGACCTCGGCGATGGACTTGGCGCCCCGGTCGCCCCCAGAGCCTCCCGTCAGCGACACCGCGAGGATCTCGGGCTTCAGCCGCGTCCCCTCACACACCGGGCAGGGCACGTCGCGCATGAAGCCCTCGTAGCGTTCCTTCATCTGCTCGGACTCGGTCTGTTCCATCTTGCGCTGCAGGAACGCCAGCACACCTTCGAAATCGGCGTAGTACGAACGGGTTCGGCCGTACCGGTTGCGGTACCGTACGTGCACCTGATGGTCGGAACCCTCGAGGATCGCCTTGCGGGCCTTGGCCGGAAGCTTGCGCCACGGGGTGTCGACGTCGAATCCCAGCTCCTCGCCGAGCCCGGCCATCATCCGGGTGAAGTACTCCGCGGTGTGGCCGGCCGACCACGGTGCCACCGCGCCCTCGGCCAGGGTGCGCTCCGGGTCGGGCACCACCAGGTCGGGGTCGACCTCTTTGCGGATGCCCAGTCCCACGCATTCGGGGCAGGCGCCGTAGGGCGAGTTGAAGGAGAACGAACGGGGTTCCAGGTCGTCGACGGCCAGCGGATGCCCGTTGGGGCAGGCCAGCTTCTCGGAGAAGCGTTGCTCGCGCGGGTGGTCGTGCTCGTCGCGGTCGTCGGGGAATTCCAGCACCACAATGCCGTCGGCCAGGTTCAGCGCGGTCTCCACCGAGTCGGTGAGGCGCTGCTTGGCGGCGGTCTTGACGGTGAGGCGATCCACCACCACCTCGATGTCGTGCTTCTCCTGCTTTTTCAGCTTCGGCGGATCGGACAGCGGGTGCACCACGCCGTCGACCCGCACCCGGCTGTAGCCCTGCGCGTTGAGCTTGTCGAAGAGGTCGGCGAACTCGCCCTTGCGGGTGCGGACCACCGGCGCCAGCACCAGGAAGCGGGTGCCCTCCTCCATCGCCAGCACCTGATCGACGATTTGCTGCGGGGTCTGGCGGGCGATCCGCTCGCCGCAGATCGGGCAGTGCGGGGTACCGGCGCGCGCGTAGAGCAACCGCAGGTAGTCGTAGACCTCGGTGATGGTGCCGACGGTCGACCGGGGGTTGCGGTTCGTCGACTTCTGGTCGATGGACACCGCCGGCGACAGACCCTCGATGAAGTCGACGTCCGGCTTGTCCATCTGCCCCAGGAATTGACGCGCGTAGGCCGACAGCGACTCCACGTAACGGCGCTGGCCCTCGGCAAAGATGGTGTCGAAAGCCAGGGACGACTTGCCCGATCCGGACAACCCGGTGAAGACGATCAACGAGTCGCGCGGCAGGTCGAGATCGACACCGCGCAGGTTGTGCTCACGGGCACCCTTGACGATTAGGCGGTCAGCCACGCTGCCCCTCTCACTGAGTCTTTGCTCGCCTGACGGCGGTTACTGCGCACGGCGCATTCCATGCTAGGTGCCCCCACCGACAAGACACCCATCCCAGCCGACGGAGCAGTAACGTGGCCGTTATGACCCGCGCCGGCGACGATGTCCCGGCGCACGCCGGGACCGAGGAGTGGCGCGCGTGACGACCGTGGACGACAACTACACCGGACACGTCGAGCCTGGTAACGCCGCCCGTCGCACCCTGCCCGGGGCCACCATCGTCAAGGCGTCGGTCGGCCCGATGGACAACAACGCCTACCTGGTGACATGTTCCGAGACCGGGGAAACGCTGCTGATCGACGCCGCCAACGACGCGGACGTGCTGATCGACCTGGTCGAAACCTACGCCCCGAAGGTGTCGCTGATCGTGACCAGCCATCAGCACTTCGATCACTGGCAGGCGCTGGAGGCCGTCGCCGCCGCCACCGGCGCGCCGACCGCCGCCCACGAGATCGACGCCGAACCGCTGCCGGTCAAGCCGGATCGGTTTCTGGCTAACGGCGACACCGTGCAGATCGGCAAGCTGACGTTCCACGTGATCCACTTGCGCGGCCACACCCCGGGGTCGGTCGCGCTGGCGCTCGACGGCCCGGCGACGGGCGGCGTCACGCAGTTGTTCACCGGCGACTGCCTCTTCCCCGGCGGGGTGGGAAAGACGTGGCAGGAGGGCGACTTCGCCCAGCTGCTCGACGACGTCACCAGCCGGGTGTTCGAGGTGTATGACGATTCCACCGTCGTCTATCCGGGCCACGGCGACGACACGGTGCTGGGCGCCGAGCGCCCGCATCTGAGCGAATGGCGCGAGCGAGGCTGGTAATGGGCTGCGTGGGGCGCGAAAGCCCCGACATATGTGCACCCCACAACACGTACCACTTCCATTGCAGCTCTTCGCAATTCGCTTCTACTGGGGTTAGCTTCGGTGCATCACAACTGCTATGAGCTCCCTGCCCGTCTTCCGGCGAACCGCTGCCACCGTCGACTGCGGAACCTCCCACGTCACGCTTGCTGATGCTGTGCGACGACGCGTACGCCTGGCCTAGATCGACGGACGCGCGAAAACGGCAGACTGCGCATCCTCAGCTGCCGAGCACGAGCGGCGTCGGATGCCCCGCAGCTGTCCTGGGCCGGGATCATTATCTGGTCAATCCCCACCAGCTAGCATTCGTGTTTCCCCTACGGTGTGTCCATGACACCGACCGAGACGGTTCAACCCGCATCGATGCCCCTGGCTCGCAAAGTGTTGTGCGCCGTGTACGCGCTAATCGCGCTCTTGGCGCTTGTTGCGACATGGAGCCAGACCGTCGCTTACACACACAGCGGCGCCGCCTTCTTCGGCACCTTCTGGCAGGACACCAAGGTCAACGGTGCGTCGCGCAACATCACCGCCGACGTGCTGATGCTCAGCGTGTCCGTCGTCATCCTTATGGTTGTCGAAGCCAGGAAATACGGAGTGCGATACGTCTGGCTCTACATTGTCGGCGGATTCTTCGTCGCCATCAGTGTGACGGTCCCGCTTTTCCTTATCGCTCGCGAGATTCGGATCGGCGCTGCAGAATCTCCGCGGCTTCGCCCTTTCGATGTGGTCCTACTGGCCGTGTCCGTCGCTGGGGCTCTAGCCCTGACGACCTGGGTCGACATGGGCTGAATTTGCCCTCGGCCTCGGTCCGGGCGCCGGCGCGTTGCTGCCGGGCAGCTTGATGGCCGCGGCGGCAGGCGGCGGCGGCGCGGCGGGCGGTGGGTTCGCGGCCACCCGCGCCGGCGCGGCGTCCCAGCGCGGTGCGACGCCAGCCGATCGCGGGACGCCGGCTCGATACGAGATCAACGAGCTGCGCAAACAGATTTCGGACTTGGCGCTGGAGCGCGATGTGCTGATGCGGTCCCTGGCCTTGGGGGCCAGGGGATCCGCGGAGTAGCGAAGAACCCGTCCGTCAGGACGTGGTGTGCACGATCAACACGTCGACCTTGGCCCGACGTGACACGTTGGCCGGCACCGAGCCGAGCAAGCGGCCCGCGATCGTGCTCAGGCCCACGTTACCGACGACCAGGAGGTCGGCCTTCACGTCTTCGGCCAGGCTGACCAGGGCGTCAACGGGGGCGCCGACGATCGGGCGCTCCTCGACGTTCTTGGCACCGGCCTTGTGCGCCCGCTCCTTGGCGTCCTGCAAGATCGCGTAGATCGGGGCGGTGCCCGAAACCTTGTAGCTCTCGTCCTTCAGCACGTCGGCGGCCCGGCCGTCCTGGTGCTGCGGCAGATACGCCGACGCGACGATCAGCTTGGCATCCGCCCCGGCGATGGTTGCCGCCCGTTCGACGGCACGCAACGATGAGTCCGAGCCGTCAGTGCCGACCACCACGGTCCGATAAGCGGACATTTACCCTCCCAGGATCGTTTGCCAGGCCAACCTCAAGACAGTAGCGCGTTGTCCGATCTGGATGGGTCAGATTACCCACACCGAAGTGGTGTGGCGCAAGACTGCATTTACCGCGCCACGCTGCAGCAACGGCCTCGATTCTTGATAATGAGGCCATGGAAGGTCTCCGCCCCGGCCGGAAGGCCTTGCGTGGCGGCGCTTTCCGGAAACCGCGGACCCGGCACGGGCGGTCCGTCCGGGATGCCCGGATATCCCGGGCCGACCGGGCGTACCGCTGATGACCAGGTCGATCGGGTGCGCCTTACAGTGACAGGCATCATGGCTACGTCCGCCCTCGAGCAGCGCTCCCCGGATGTCAACGCCGAGTCCGGGACCGGGCCCGCGCGGGGCAGGTTGCTCGACCCGTGCGCGATCGCCGTGCTGGCTGCCGTCATCAGCGGCGCCTGGGCGTGTCGGCCTTCGCTGTGGTTCGACGAAGGAGCCACGATCTCGGCCGCGGCGAGCCGAACTTTGCCCGAACTGTGGCGACTGCTGGGCCACATCGATGCCGTGCACGGCCTGTACTACCTGGTGATGCACGGGTGGTTCGCCATCTTTCCGCCGACCGAGTTCTGGTCGCGAGTTCCCAGCGCGCTGGCGATCGGGGTGGCTACCGCCGGTGTCGTCGTATTCACCAGGCAATTCATCCCGGGACGCGGCACCGCGGTGTGCGCGGGCGTCGTCTTCGCCATCCTGCCGCGCACCACCTGGGCTGGTATCGAGGCACGCCCGTATGCCATGTCGGTGGCCGCGGCGATCTGGTTGACCGTATTGCTGGTCACCGCGGTACGGCGCAATCGGCGTGCTCTGTGGGTGGGTTACGCCGTAGCGCTGATGGTGTCGATCCTGCTGAGCCTCAACCTGGTGCTGCTGGTGGGTGTCTACGCGGTGATGCTGCCGCTGCTGGCGCCCAAGGGATCCCGGAAGTCGCCGGTCATCTGGTGGGCGGCCAGCACGGCCGTCGCGCTGGGCGTGATGACGCCGTTCATCCTGTTCGCGCACGGTCAGGCATTTCAGGTCAACTGGCTGTTCCCGGTCAGCTGGCACTACGCCTTCGACATCATCCAGCGGCAGTATTTCGACCACAGCGTTCCGTTCGCGGTGCTCAGCGGGGTGATCTTGGTGGCCGCGATCGTCGCCCGACGGTTCGGTGCGCCCGGCCCAGGCGGCGACGTGCGTCGCCTGTTGACCATCTGCGTCGTGTGGATCGTGTTGCCCACCACCGCCGTCGTGGTCTATTCGGCGATCGGCGAGCCGATGTACTTTCCCCGCTACCTGATCCTGACCACACCCGCGATGGCCGTGCTGCTGGCGCTCTGCATCGTCACGGTGGCGCGACGGCGGTGGGCCATCGTCGGTGTGGTGCTGCTGTTCGCGGTTGCCGCGGTGCCCGACTACCTGTTCGTGCAACGCTGGCCGTACGCCAAGGAAGGCTGGGACTACAGCCAGGTTGCCGACCTGATCAGCTCGCATGCCGCTCCCGGCGACTGCCTGCTGGCCGACAACACGGTGCCCTGGCGGCCCGGCCCGATCCGCGCACTGCTGGCCACCCGGCCCGCCGCGTTTCGATCGCTGATCGACGTCGAGCGCGGGGTGTACGGTCCCAAGGTCGGTTCGCTGTGGGACGGCCACGTCGCGGTGTGGCTGACTACGGCCAAGATCAACAAGTGCACCACGCTGTGGACGATCACCAACTACGACAACTCGTTCCCCGATCATCAGTCCGGGCAGTCGTTGCCGCCGGGCGCATTCGGCCGCACGCCGGCGTATAAATTCCCCAGCTACCTGGGCTTCCACATCGTCGAGCGCTGGCAGTTCCACTACTCGCAGGTCGTCAAATCCACCCGCTGACCAGGAATGAAAATTCCGTCACCGGGCAAGAAGCGCTGCACTGCTGGGTGGTGACGCACCGAACTCGACCCTCTCTGTCGCGCAAATGGGAACGGCGCCAAGCACTTTCGCCGAAATCGACGGCGTACTGGCCGTCCTGCGCGCCGAGGACGAGGTGGACTAGGTGTAGCGGTCGTCGCGGGCGGCGCGATACGACGCCACCACGCCGCTTGCGGCCAGCACCGCGAAAACGAGATACAACGCGCGGGCCGCCGCGGCATCGTCGGCCTCATTCAGGTTGACCACCACGCCCGCCAACCCGCCCCCGAACGCCGCGGAGACCAGCTGGACGGTGTTGATCGCCGCAGCCGCCGCACTGCTTTGCTCCGGGTCGTCGGAATCCATCGCACGAACCACCAGGTGCGGCCAGGCGATCCCGATACCGGCCCCGGTGATCAGCAGCGCGAGCGCCCACAGCGCGACAAACCCGAGCGGGGCGTACGCGCGCTGGGTCACCGCCGCCAGCGCCAGGCCCGCGGCCATCACCAACGGACCGGCGACGACGAGGCGCCGGATCACGCGTCGGTCGGTCAGTGAAGCGCTGATGATCTCGCTGCCGGTCCACCCGGTGGCCAGCGCCGCAGCGAGAAACCCGGACTCCACCGGGCTCAGGTCAGCCAATTTCTGGCCGAACAGCGGCACATAGATATTGGCCATCGCGGCGGCCATCTCCACCGCCATGACGATGAAGATCCACTTGGCCGGCCCCGGCCCAAATACGCTGCGCGGCAACACCGCTACCGGCATTCGCCCGTCGACGACGACGAAGACAAAGACCAGCAGCCCGGCGGCGAGCAGCAACCCCAGGTTCTGCACCAGGTGATGCGGAAGCGCCGCGATGCTGACGGTCAATGCCGCCGAAGCCATCAGCAGCAGCGACCAGATGGGCACCTTGCGGACCGGCGTCAGCGGATTGTGGACGACGTGGCCGGGCTCCATAACGGTCAGCACCACCACCGTCATCAGCACGGCCCCGATGCCTGTCGCGGTATGCCCCCACCGCCACAGCCCGAGTTGGGCGAAGAGCCCGCCCGCCACCGGGCCGATCAGCGTCGATACTCCCCACATCGCGGACACCAGCGCCGAGCCGCGGGTCCACAGCGAGCGCGGGAGGGCGGTATTGATCAGTGCGTAGCCCAAACCGGCCAACAGTCCGCCGGACAAACCTCGCAAGGTGCGCCCGGCGACAAGAACCGCCATGCTCGGCGCCAGCGCGTTCACCACGCTGGCGAGGGCAAACACGCTGAGCCCGATCAGGTAGGCCCGTCGCGCCCCGATGCGCTGCAGGATCGGGTGGACGGTCGAGGCGGAGACGACGGAGCCGATCAGATACAGCGTCGTCGCCCAGGAAAACAGCCGCGCTCCGCCAATGTCGGCGATGATGCTCGGAAGCATGCTGACGGTGAGAAATTCGTTGGTGGAGTACAGCAGAACGCCGCCCGCCAGAACAGTGGACATCCCGAGGTGCTCGCCGAACAGCTCGCGCCAACTACCGGTCTCATCCTTGGTGACGGTCACTGGTACACCGTATGGTGCCAATCCCCAGTTTCGTCAGCAAAGCATCAGTGCGGTGCGTGACGATCGCGCCGGCTGGCAAAAGTGGACGCGAGGACGGCCGACGCCGCTAGCACGGCGATGGCGGCATATAGCGATCGGGCCGCCGCGAGGTCCCCGCCCGCAGCGTTGTTGACGACCACGCCCGCTAGCCCGGCCCCGAAGGCCGCGGAGATCAGTTGGACGGTATTGATCGCCGCGGCCGCCGCGCCGCCCTCGGACGGATCGTCGACGGCGTCCATCGCACGCATCGAGAGATGCGGCCACGTCATCCCCATCCCGATACCGGCGATCAGGAATCCCACCGCCCAGACCATGACGACCCCCGCCGGTGCGTCAGCACGCTGAGTTATCGCGGCCAGGGCCAGACCCGACGCCATCACCAGCGGCGCCACCGCGATCACCCGGTCGACGATGCGAGGGTCAACCAGCGAGGCGCTGGAGAGCTCGGCGATGGTCCACCCCATGGCCAGCACGGCCCCCAGGAATCCCGCAGCGACCGGCGTCAGATGGGCCAACCGCTGACCGAACAACGGCACATAGGTGTCGACCATGACGGCGGCCATCTGCACCGCCATCGTCAGGTAGATCCATTTCAGCGGACCGCGCTTAAACACGCTGGGCGGCAATGCTTTTGCGTACATCCGGCAGTCGGCCAGCACGAATACAATGATCAGCACCACACCAGCGACCACCAGGCCCACCATCGCAAAGACGTTGCGCGGCAACTCCGCAACGCTGACCGCCAGCGCGGCGGCACCCATCAGCAGCAGGGACAGCACCGGCACCTTGGTAATCACCGTCTGCTCGCCCGGGCCGATGTCAGCGTTGGTGAGAACCCGCGGCACCAGCACCGCCATCAGCGCGGCGAGAATGGCGATGGCACCAAATGCCCACCGCCACAATCCAAATTGGGCAAAAAGGCCGCCTATCGCCGGCCCGATCAGGGTTGCTACCCCCCACATCGCCGACACTAGCGCCGAGCCGCGAGTCCACAGCGAGCGCGGGAGGGCGGTGTTGATCAGCGAATAGCCCAGGCCGGCCAACAGGCCACCGGCCACGCCCTGCAGGGTGCGTCCGCCGATCAATACCTCCATGTTCGGCGCCAGCGCGCATACGATGCTCGCGACGCCGAAGACGGCCAAGCCCCAAAGGAATGACGAGCGCGCACCTATGCGCAGTCGCAGTGTGTTCACGGTGGCGGCCGCGACGACGGAACCGACCAGGTACAGGGTGATCACCCACGCGTACAGCCGGCTGCCGCCGATTTCGGCGACGGTGCTCGGGAGCAGGCTGGCGGTCAGAAACTCGGTGGTGGCGTACAGCAGAACACCACCGGCCAGCACGGTCGACGTTCCGAGATAGCCGCCCAGCAGTTGGCGCCAGCTGCCGGTCTCGCTCGTCGTATTCGCCACCCCTACACCGTATTAGGCGCCGCGGGTCACTTCAGACCGGCGGCGTCCATTCCGCGCAGTTCCTTTTTGAGGTCGGCGATCTCGTCACGGAACCGGGCTGCCAGTTCGAATTGGAGGTCGCGGGCCGCGGCCATCATCTGCGCGGTGAGGTCCTTGATCAGGTCGGCCAATTCGGCGCGGGGCATGCTGGCGGTATCGCGGCCCTCGATGATGCCCGCGCTCACGGCGCGACCGGGCTCCCCCTGCGCGCGCCGGCCGCGCGACGCGTTGCGGCCCGACCCGCCGATCTGGACGTTTTCGGAGTCGTCGGCCTCGCGGTAGACCTGGTCGAGGATGTCGGCGATCTTCTTGCGCAGCGGCTGCGGGTCGATGCCGTTGGCCTCGTTGTAGGCGATCTGCTTGGCGCGCCGCCGCTCGGTCTCGTCGATGGCCTCCGTCATCGAGTCGGTCATCTTGTCGGCGTACATGTGGACCTCGCCGGAGACGTTGCGGGCGGCGCGGCCGATGGTCTGGATCAGGCTGCGCGCCGACCGCAGGAAGCCTTCCTTGTCGGCGTCGAGGATCGACACCAGCGACACCTCGGGCAGGTCCAGACCCTCGCGCAGCAGGTTGATGCCGACCAGCACGTCGTAGTCGCCGAGCCGCAGCTGGCGCAGCAGCTCCACCCGGCGCAGCGTATCCACCTCGGAGTGCAGGTAGCGCACCCGGATGCCCATCTCCAACAGGTAGTCGGTGAGGTCTTCGGCCATCTTTTTGGTCAGGGTCGTCACCAGCACCCGCTCGTCGGCCTCGGCCCGCTTGCGGATCTCTCCGATCAGGTCGTCGATCTGCCCCTTGGTCGGCTTGACCACGACCTTCGGGTCCACCAGGCCGGTCGGTCGAATCACCTGCTCGACGAACTCGCCGGCGGCCTGGCCGAGCTCATAGGGCCCCGGGGTGGCCGACAGGTACACCGTCTGCCCGATCCGGTCGGCGAATTCCTCCCAGGTCAGCGGGCGGTTGTCGACCGCCGACGGCAACCGGAATCCGTACTCGACGAGGTTGCGTTTGCGCGACATGTCGCCCTCGTACATGCCGCCGATCTGCGGCACGGTGACGTGCGACTCGTCGATGACCAGCAGGAAGTCCTCCGGGAAGTAGTCCAGCAGCGTCGCCGGAGGCGAGCCGGCGCCCCGGCCGTCGATGTGGCGCGAGTAGTTCTCGATGCCGGAACAGAACCCGACCTGCCGCATCATCTCGATGTCGTAGTTGGTGCGCATCCGCAGCCGCTGGGCCTCGAGCAGCTTGCCCTGGCTCTCGAATTCGGCGAGTCGCTCCTCGAGTTCCTGCTCGATGGTCGAGATCGCCTGCGCCATCCGCTCCGGACCCGCGACGTAGTGGGTGGCCGGAAAGATCCGCAGCGAGTCGACCTGACGGACTACGTCGCCGGTCAACGGGTGCAGGTAGTAGAGCGCCTCGATTTCGTCGCCGAAGAACTCGATGCGCACCGCGAGTTCTTCGTACGACGGGATGATCTCGACGGTGTCGCCGCGCACCCGAAACGAGCCGCGGGTGAAGGACAGGTCATTGCGGGTGTACTGCACGTCCACCAGCAACCGCAACAGCCCGTCGCGGGGCACCTCGGTGCCGACCCGCAGCTCGACCGAGCGGTCGAGGTAGGACTGCGGCGTGCCCAGGCCGTAGATGCACGACACCGACGCCACCACGACCACGTCGCGACGGGACAGCAGCGACGACGTAGCGGAGTGCCGCAACCGCTCGACGTCGTCGTTGATCGAGCTGTCCTTCTCGATGTAGGTGTCGGTCTGAGCGATGTACGCCTCCGGCTGGTAGTAGTCGTAGTACGAGACGAAGTACTCGACTGCGTTGTGCGGCAACATCTCTCGCAGCTCATTAGCCAGCTGGGCGGCCAGCGTCTTGTTCGGCGCCATCACCAGGGTGGGCCGTTGCAGGCGCTCGATCAGCCAGGCGGTGGTGGCCGACTTTCCGGTGCCGGTGGCCCCGAGCAGCACCACGTCACGCTCCCCTGCCCGAATCCGTCGCTCCAGCTCGTCGATGGCGGCGGGCTGGTCACCGGCGGGATCATGCGGGCTGACCACTTCGAACCGGCCACCCGCGCGCACGACCTGTTCGACCGCGCGGTACTCCGAATGCGCGACGACGGGGTGCTCAGTGGCAAAGGCCATGTCCCCAGGGTAGAGGCGTGCACCGACAAGTTGTGTCGACGCCGGTCTTAGGATCGATTCGATGACGGATTCTTCGGAGTTGGTAGCAGTCGATCTCACCGACAGAGAACGCGAGTTCGTTTGGCATGCGCTGCATGAGTGGCAGAACTCGGCGGCGTGGAAGCCATTCCCAAACGAGGTGCTGGGATAGTCGAATTGGGATGAGTTCGACCAACTAACAGGGCGTCTAGCTCGCGCTGTGACCGAAGGGCAGTCGCTGACTTCACTTGACGGGGCGCGGGTGCTATATCTAACCGAATCGTCCTGGGCCAGTGGCCTCGTTGGGGCGGCACTCGATTTTTCCATCGTCACAGGGTTTTCCGACGCCGAAGGACTGGCTTTGCTTCGTGGGCTGCAGCGGAAAATCGGCGGGATCGACAATGCTGACATCCTGTTCCCCGGTCGCGGGCGGTTCCGCCCCGTCGAGGAGCGGAAGCGCGAGAGCGAACGAATAATCCGCGAGCAGCAGGGCCGGCAGTATCCGCCTGGACTGTAAGCCGCGCACACCACGCCACCTGAATCTGATCTAGTCCGGCGGAATCCGCCAATAGTGCTGGCCACCGGTGGGACACGCACGAAATGCCACGACGCTGGCTTTAGAATCACTTCGATGACGGATCCTTCCGAGTTGGTGGCAGTCGATCTCACCGATCGAGAACGCGAATTCATCCAGCAGGCTCTGGAGCAATGGGCGTTGTCGGCAGCGGACGCGCCGTTTCCGTTTCAGGTACTCGGGTTGTCGACGTGGGATGAGTTCGGCCACCTCACTGTCCGGCTTAAGCGGGCAGTGACCGATGGCGAGTCGCTCACAGACCTGGACTGGGCCCGAGCACTATTTATAACCGAAATCACCTGGGCCAGCGGCCTGGTCGGCGCGGGCTTGGACTTCGCGACCGTCACCGGGTTCTCAGACAGCGAAGCGGTGAGCTTGTTGCGCGGCCTACAGCACCGCCGCAAGATCGGCGGGCGCATGCGCGCAAAGTTATTGTTTCCCGACGGGGGGCGCACCCGCACCGCCGCGGACATTGAGGAAGAAAATCTCTACTGGGAGAAAGTCCGCGCTGATCAGCAGGGGCGCCAGTATCCGCCCGGACTCTAGCGTCGTCCGGGACCTCAACTTCCCAGCCGTAGTTCACTCCCCGTGATCCCATGGGTCAGGGTCCATATCACCAAGCACTGGCGGGTGGTGATGACCGGCATGGGGCGGCTCGACCAATCTCGGTCCGAAAGGCGTCGCGGGTCCGCCGCCAAAGCCTGAGCCACCTTTTACGGGCGGCGACGGCTTCGGCACCTGAGGCGTCTCGACTGGTGCGGGGGCCGCGGGCCGTGCTGCGGGTGCTGTCGGTGACCCGGGACTAGGAGGTGCCATTTCTCCTGGCGTGAGCGGCGGTAAACGCCCTGGTGTGGGAGGCGGTAGGGGCTCAAACACTCTGGTGTTCCGCTCAAAGTATTCGGACGGGGTCCGCCACGAGTCGCCGGGAAGTGGTTTGGGGACGAACGCAGTTCCGTAATCCCCATCTTGCGGATTGATAAAAATCACCTGGCCATCTCGAAGAAGGGCTAATCCGCCCGATTTCGTGCTCGTGCCAACTCGAGTAGTCGGGTCATTCATAGCGTCGTATATCCACCTAGCCAGGTCTTGTGGTGATTTTCCCGGAAAGTGTTCCAAGGCATGACCGTGGGCAATCTCCGCTGCCACCTGAGCCTTTTGCTCCTCGGTCCAGCCCGCGAACGGGTTGCCCGGCGGTCCAGGTGGCGGTGGAGGGGCTTCTTTGAAGGTGTGGTTATCGACTGCTTGGATGTGTCCGTCTTTTGGAGGCGCATGGGACTCCGGATCTGGCGGGAAGGTATCGCGGACCCCGGCGATGGCCGCCGTAACTTTGCCAGCAACCTGTTGATCGAGCGCGACAAGTTCCGCAGCGCGTTGGCGGATATCGGCTGCCAAGGCTTGCGCCTGGACTTGACGGGCAGCTCGTTGCGCGGCCGACCCACCAGCCGAGCGATCGGTGACTGAAAGATCCTCTCCCACAACGAAACCTGCCGCACGAGCATCCTCGTCCACGTACCGCATCCGCGAGCGCCCCGCATACAGTTCGGAGGCGCCGCTGCGGGCCACTTTGGCCGCCACTTGCAGCTGGTCGACAGCCGCGCTGGTGGTTGACAAATCGGCGTGGGCTGCGGCGCGCATCGCGTCGGCGCCTTCCCCCTGCCAATCGATCGATAGCGCGTCCCGCCAAGTCTGTTGAGCCAAACCATAGCTCTGTTCGCCGACAGCCTCCCAATGCGCGGCGCCATCCGTGAGATGTTGCGTCGGCCAAGTCAGCAGCTGCGAGAGGCCGGGAAAGCCGGCGACCGCGGCCATCTACACGCCTATCACCGGCGGGGCGACAGCCTCGATCGCGTTGGCCGAGTGTGATTCGTTGGCGACGTAGCGAGTATCGGCTGCGGAGACGCCAGTTGCGCGGGTACTAATCCGTGCAGCCAGCGCGGATGCGAAAGCACCGACGTCAGCGTGGGCGGCGCTAATCGCCACGGCGCTGGCTTGACATGACAGCCCGAGCCCCGCCGGAGCTGTCATCCCGCCTAACTGGCCCGCCGAAGCGCCCCACCGACTGGCCATCGCTTGCAGAGCCGCGGTGTCCACACGCAACTGCTCCATGAGCGAAAGTTTAGGCCGACTGTCACGCAGCGAAAGTCAGTCAGATCACTGAACCACACCCGTCACACAGGCACCGTGGGGAACCACGACTCCGGCGCGCCAGAACCTCAGTGCCGGGTCCACATCCGGGTGACCGGGTCGCACTGCAGCAGATAACCGTCGTTCGACGTGGACATCGCGAACACCGGGACATCGGGTAGGTCGCATGAGCTGCCCGCAGCGTGCACCCCGGTCGCGATCGGCGCCTTGTCCCAGGTGTTGCCTTCGCACACGACCTGCTGATTGCTGGTCGGGTCGTAGGCGAGCTTGTCGACGTCGGTGCACAACCCGCCGAGCACGGCCGGCGCCGGGTGTGCGGGGGTGGTCGAGGTGCTGATCACCTGATTGGGATCGGCCACCGTGACGCCCGCCGGCACGCCACCGACCCGGGTCGCCACCACCGGGACCCGCACCACGGCGCCCTGCGCGGCGCACTCGTTGCTCAGCACCGTTTCGGTTTCGGTGCCCCGCAGCGTGCCGTCCGGTTGCGGCGCCAACGACCAGGCGACGGTCTCCTGTTGCGTCGCCCTGACTTGCCCATTGGGCTGGCGGCACCCGACGCGCTCCTGCTGCGGCGCGCCCTGCCAATACCCGCCCAGGTAACGCCAGGTGTCGGTCTCGCCGCCGTCGGCAGTGCTGGCCACTTGATGGTTGTTGTCGTCGAGCTTCGTTCCGCTGGCCGCGCACCCGTTGGTAGTGCACACGGAGCGGAACGCCCACCAGTTTGTGGCGGAGCCGTCGTGGCGGATCGGGACACCGTTGGTGGTCCGCTTGGTCCGGTCGTAGGTCAGTTGGTAGGTGCCGTCGAGCACCGGTCCCCCGGGCCTTGGCGCGACGCTGGCGGCGGGCGCGGACGGTCGCGAGGCCAACGCGGGATTGGGCTGCGGACTTGCCGGCGCGAAGGAGTACAGCGTCGACCAGGTTGCCGCGACGGCGATCAGCACCGCGCACACCAGCGCGGCCGACCAGCGAGCCCGTGACGAAAACCTATGGTAGGCAGCCGAAACGAGGCCACGAGCGCCCCGCCGGTGGTGCGGCAAGACGATGCCGTCGGCGTCCCGCACGGTTTCCGCGACGGCGTCGACCCGTTCGGCGACGGCGGCGGCGAATGCGCGACAGCGCTCGAAGCGCTCCGCGGGTTGCTTGCCAAGAGCTTTGAAGAACAGGTCGTCCAGGTAGGCCAGGTCCGGGCGGTAATCGCTGAGCCGGGGCGGATCCTCGTGCAGATGCTGACTGATCACCGCGATCGGATTGGCATGCTGGAACGGTGGAGCGCCGGTGAGGAGATGAAATGCGGTGGCGGCCAACGCATATTGGTCGGCACGCCCATCGATGTTCGATCCGGTCAACTGCTCGGGCGCCGCGTAAGCGACCGTGCCGACGGCGACGTTGGTCTCGGTGATCCCGCTGATGTTACCCAGGTGTCGCGCTACACCGAAGTCCGCCAACAGGATTCGCTGGTCGTCATCACCGGGATGGGTGAGCAGGATGTTGGCGGGTTTGACGTCGCGGTGCAGCAGGCCGCGATCGTGCGCGTAATCCAGTGCGCCCGCGACGGCTTGCAGAATCGCGCACACCTGCTCGATCGGCATCCCTTCGCAGTAGCGCTCTTTCACCAGCCGGGATGCGTCGGTGCCCTCGACGTAATCCATCGAGATCCAGAGCTGACCGTCGAACTCGCCGCGATCGTGGACGCCGACGATGTGCGGGTGCCACAGCGTGGCAGCGAGATCGGCTTCCCGGTTGAACCTTTCGCGGAATTCGCTGTCCGCGGTGACGGCCTCGGCGAGGACTTTGATCACGTCGCGACGCGGCAACCGCGGATGCAGAGCCAGATACACCTCGGCCATCCCCCCGGCGCCCAGCGGTCGCAGGATGGTGTAGCCCGCAAACGATGCGCCATTGACCATCGCCGGGCGTGAGCCGCTGACCTGCTCGACGGCGAGCTGGGGGTCGGGGTCCGGAATCGACGGGGGGACGCGGCGAAACAGGTGGGCGACGGTCATTGACGGCCGCGGATGAAATCCGGCGCGTAGTGCCGCACGGGCCTGTCGCGGATTAGTCAGCAGCCGCCGGCCGCTGCCGAGGCGCCGGGTCGGGCGCTTCAGCTCGTCCATGTGTGATGGCCCCCTCGTTAGTCAGCATTCGTGCGCGCGTCGGCACAACTCCCCGTCTCGCATCCTGCCGCACCCGGATAGGCGAAAGGCCGTTAGACGCTATGAGCCAGCTATGAAGCCGGCGGAGGAGACAAAGCTAAGTCACAGGCCAGTCCAATGGGAGGCACTGACTCCGTGCACCGATACTTGAGTAGTGAATCGACCCGCCCCTCCTGTCCTGACGATTCGGCACGACGGGTCTCAACGAACCTTCGCCGCAGGCCAAGAAGTGATCGTCGGACGCGATCAGCACGCCGATCTGCGCATCGCCGACCCGCGGATATCCCGGGCGCACCTGATCCTGCGCTTCGACCAAGGCCGCTGGCTGGCAATCGACAACGGGTCGCTGAACGGGACATACGTCAACGGCTATCGGATGCCGGTCGTC
Source organism: Mycobacterium sp. pR1184 (assembly GCF_041287235.1). NCBI lineage: Bacteria > Bacillati > Actinomycetota > Actinomycetes > Mycobacteriales > Mycobacteriaceae > Mycobacterium > Mycobacterium sp. pR1184. The sequence goes on from NZ_JBGGKR010000013.1 coordinate 56,397, forward strand.
GACCTGCACGACGGCCAGAGCATCCACGTCGGAAATCCCCAGGGACCCCGGCTGACCTTCGCCATCGGACCGCAACAAGCCCACTCCAACCGGCCGCCCCGGGCCAGGCCGAATCCGGATTCGGGCCCGCCCACCATCGCCTGGTCCGCGATGCCCGACGCTGCGACCACCACGTCGCAGCCAGTCCCGCCGCCGCGCCAGCCACTCCGGCGTTCGCAACCTCAAATGCCGGGCCCGCCAAGGCATCCCGGCACACATCCGCGTAAGGCTCCGCCACGGATGCCACCGCCGCCGCGCGCGACACCTCCCGAGGAACTCACCGTCGTCAACGCCGAATCATTGCGCACGCCGGCCCCGGTGGACGAGGCACCGCCCGCCCAGTCCACCGTGATCGACGCCAAGACCGCCGACGTGTCCAACCTCGCGACACGGTTTGTGAAGTTGCTCTCACCGCGTTCGTCGTCGGCCGCGGGTACCGCCGGCGCGATGACGATCGGGCGCGCCCCCGAGAACGACATCGTCGTGTCGGACGTCCTGGCCTCGCGCCAGCACGCCACGTTGGTGCCGACGTCGCTGGGCCTGGAGATCCGGGACAACAGCATCAACGGAACCTTCGTCAATGGCACCCGGGTCGGCTCGGCCATCCTGAGCGACGACGACGTGGTCACCATCGGCAACGTCGACCTGGTGGTGCGCGACGGCACCCTGACCAAGCTGAGCGAGGCCGCGACCCGTTCCGGCGGCCTCGAGGTGCGCGACGTCAAGTACGTCGTCGACAACGGCAAACAGCTGCTGGACAACAACTCGCTGACCGCCCGTCCCGGGACATTGACCGCCGTCATCGGCGGATCCGGCGCCGGGAAGAGCACGCTGGCCCGGCTGATCGCCGGCTACACCACGCCCAGCTCCGGGTCAGCCACGTTCGAGGGCCACAACATTCACGCCGAATATGCGTCCCTGCGCAGCAGGATCGGCATGGTGCCGCAGGACGACGTCGTGCATCGTCAGCTGACCGTGAACCAGGCGCTGGGCTATGCCGCCGAACTGCGGCTGCCACCTGATACCAGCAAAGCCGACCGCGCCAAGGTCGTCACGCAGGTGCTCGAGGAACTCGACCTGACCAAACACGCCGAAACCCGAGTCGACAAGCTGTCGGGCGGCCAGCGCAAACGCGCCTCGGTGGCGCTGGAATTGCTGACCGGTCCGTCGCTGCTGATCCTGGACGAGCCGACGTCGGGCCTGGATCCCGCGCTCGACCACCAGGTCATGATGATGCTGCGCCAGCTGGCCGACGCCGGTCGCGTGGTGATCGTGGTGACGCACATGCTGTCCTACCTCGAACTGTGCGACCAGCTGCTGTTGGTGGCGCCGGGCGGCAAGACGGCCTACTGCGGCCCGCCGGACCAGATCGGTCCGGCGATGGGCACCACCAACTGGGCCAAGATCTTCACCAAGGTGGGCGCCGATCCCGAGGAGGCCAACCGGCGCTTTCTGGAACGCAGCGAGGCCCAGCGCCGGAAACCGGTGGCGGCCAGGGACGATGAGCCCGCAGCACTGGGCGAGCCGGTCCATACCAGCGTGCGGCGCCAGATCTCGACGATCGCGCGCCGGCAGATCCGCCTGGTCGTCGCCGACCGCGCCTACTTCGTCTTCCTGGCGCTGTTGCCGTTCATCCTGGGTTCGCTGTCGCTCACCGTTCCGGGCTCGAACGGATTCCATCTGCCCGGGACAAACGCGGGCACACCCGACGAAGCCGCCCAGATCCTGGCCCTGCTGATGCCCGCCGCGGCGTTCATGGGCACCGCGCTGACGATCCGCGACCTGGTCGGCGAGCGCGCCATCTTCCAGCGCGAGCAGGCCGTAGGTCTGTCCACGACCGCTTACCTGCTGGCCAAGACCGCGGTCTTTTGCGGGTTCGCGATCGTGCAGTCGGCGATCATCACCGCGATCGTGGTGATCGGCAAGAGCGCCCCGACGCGAGGCGGCCTGCTGCTGGGGCACGGTGCCGTCGCGGCCACCGTCGAGCTGTTCGCGACCGTCGCGGCGACCTGCGTCGCGTCGGCCATTCTCGGCCTGGCGATTTCGTCGCTGGTCCGCTCCAGCGAGCAGATCATGCCGTTGTTCGTGGTGGCCGTGATGGCGCAGCTGGTGCTGTGCGGTGGCATGGTCCCGGTGACCGGGCGGCTCGGGCTCGATCAGCTGTCGTTCGTGATGCCGGCGCGCTGGGGTTACGCCGCGGCGGCCGCGACGGTCGACCTGCGGCACCTGGTGCCGGATTCGCTGCTCTCCCAGGACCGCTTCTGGCAGCACACGGTGAAAACCTGGCTGTTCGACATGGGCATGCTCGGCGGCCTGTCGTTGTGTTATCTCGGTTTCGTCCGGTGGAAGATCCGGCTGCGACGCTGAGGGCCGCTATCCCGGTAAGGTGACGCCATCCACCCTCCGAAGCACGAAACGTTCGACCTGCGCGCCCGCACCAACACCGATCCCAAAGGCATTGTGCGGGCGGTCGACGAGTATGCGGTGCACCCGTGGGGGCTCTATATCGCCCGGCCGACCCCGGGCCGGGCCCAGTTCCACTACCTGGAATCGTGGCTGTTGCCGTCACTGGGATTGCGCGCCACGGTGTTCCACTTCAACCCGGGCCATGAGCGTGACCACGACTACTACCTGGACGTGGGCGAATATGTGCCCGGCCCCGACGTGTGGACCGCGGAGGACCACTACCTCGATATCGAGGTGCGCACCGGCTCCGGCGCGGCGTTGGCCGATGTCGATGAGCTGCTCGATGCCGTCCGGCACGGCCTGCTGGCTCCCGAGATTGCCGACCAAGCGGTGCGTCGCGCCGTGCACGCCGTCGAGGGGCTGGCCCGCAACGGCTATGACCTGCAGCGCTGGCTGGGCGGTGACGGCATCGAACTCACCTGGCGCCCGCGGCGCCAGTTTTCGCAGCGGGCACCGGGGTAACTCTGCGGTATGCCTTTGAGTGAGTACCGGCGTAAACGGCGCTTCCGGCGCAGCCCAGAACCGCGCGGGCGGCTGGGGCGTCGACGTCGTACCGGCACGACCGAGCCGTCCTTCGTGATCCAGCACCACGCCGCCCGCAGCGACCACTACGACCTGCGCCTGGAGATCCGGGGCGTGCTCGTCTCCTGGGTGATCGCCAACGGGCCGTCCGCGAACCCCAGAGACCGGCGGCTGGCACGCCGGACCGAGGATCACCCGCTGGACTACGCGGAATTCGAAGGCGTGATCCCCGAGGGCGAGTACGGCGCCGGCCCGGTGATCGTCTGGGACCGGGGCAGCTACACCAATGCGACCGGATACGAGATGGCCGAATGCCTGGATCGCGGCCATCTTTCGTTCCATTTGCGGGGCGAGAAGCTGACCGGCGGTTTCACCCTTACCAGGGTTCGTGACGGCGCGGACGAGACCTGGCTGCTGATCAAACGCAAAGACGAGGGTGCCGACCCTCGCCGCCAGCCGGTGAAGAGTCGACCCGAGTCGGTGTTGTCCGGCCGCACCCTGGACGACCTGGATGAATCGCCATGACCGATCTCGCCGGCCTGCCCGACTCGGTGCGCGAAGCGTTGCGCGACGAGTCGGTGCCGGACTGGCGAGCTCCGACGCTGGCCACCCTGACCGATAAGAGATTCTCCGACCCGAACTGGATCTTCGAGCGCAAGTTCGACGGCATGCGTTGCCTGGCGTTTCGCGACGGTGACCGCATCCGGCTGCTGTCACGAAATCGCCAGCCGCTCAACGGAACCTACCCGGAGCTCGTCGACGCGCTCGCCGCGCAGCAGACCACCCGATTCGTGGTGGACGGTGAGGTTGTGGCGTTCCAGGGACGCCGTACCAGCTTTGCCAGGTTGCAGGGACGGCTGGGCATCACCGATCCGGACGTGGCCCGGGCGTCGCGAATCCGGGTCTACTACTACCTTTTCGACCTGCTGCACCTCGACGGCAAGTGCACCACCGAGCTGTCGCTGACGTGGCGTAAACGATTGTTGCGCGAGGCGATCACCTTCGGTGATCCGTTGCGCAACACCGCCCACCGCGTCGGCGATGGCCTCGCCGCCTACCAGGCCGCATGCCGGCGCGGCGACGAAGGAGTGATCGCCAAGCTGGCCGACTCTACCTACGAAAGCGGCCGCTCGAAGAATTGGCTGAAGTTCAAGTGCGTTCGCGACCAGGAATTCGTCGTCGGCGGTTACACCAGTCCGAGCGGTAGCCGAATCGAGTTGGGCGCGTTGCTGATCGGCTACTACGACGGCAGCGACCTCGTCTATGCCGGCAAAGTCGGCACCGGCTTCGACGAGGCCACGCTGCGCAGCCTGCACCAGCGGCTCTCGCCGATCGAGCAGGACACTCCGCCGTTCACCCGAGGGTTGGTGCGCCAAAACGGCGCCCAGTGGGTGCGTCCGGAGTTGGTGGCCCAGATCGGGTTTACTGAGTGGACGCGCGACGGCAAGCTGCGCCATCCGCGTTACCAGGGACTACGGACCGATAAGGACCCCGGCGATGTGGTACGGGAGACACACTGATGCCACGCATTGACGTCGAGATCACCCATCCGGATCGCGTCTTGTTCCCCGAGACCGGTACCACCAAGCGGGAGCTGGCCGACTACTACGGCGAAGTGGCCGACGCGATGCTCCCGCACCTTAAGGGCCGCGCGGTGACCGTGCAGAGGTTTCCCCGTGGGATTGGTGAAACAGGTTTCGTACAACAAGATTTCGCTGACACCCTGCCAGAGTGGATGCCCGGCGTCGAAGTCGCCAAGGAAGGCGGCACCCTGGTGCACCCACTGGTCGAACGCCCGGAAGCCCTGCGCTGGCTGGCCAACCAGAGCTGCATCACGCTACATATCTGGCAGTCGCGCAAAGATCGGCTACACCATCCGGACCGATTGGTTTTCGACCTCGATCCGTCGGACACCGACTTCGCGGTGGTGCGCGCGACCGCCCGCGCGATGGCCGACGTGCTGGACGACCTGGGATTGGCACGCTATGTGCAGACCACCGGATCGCGCGGACTGCACGTCGTGGTGCCGCTGCGGCCCGAAGCCGACTTCGATACCGCTCGGCAGTTCGCCCGGGACGTCGCCGAAGTCGTCGTGGCCGACGACGACGCACACCGCACCGTGGAAGCCCGAAAGGACAAGCGCGGCGACCGGGTATACCTCGACATCATGCGAAATGCCTACGCGCAGACTGCTGTTGCGCCGTATTCGGTCCGAGCTCGACCCACCGCCCCGGTGGCAACTCCGCTGGAGTGGGACGAACTGGACACACGCGGCCTGCGAGCGGACCGGTTCACCATCCGCGACCTGCCCAAACGACTGAGCGGCCAAGGCGATCCGTGGGCAGACATGTACCGGCACGCCCGTTCACTGACCGGACCGCGAGAGCGGTTGGCGAAGCTGCGTGCCTGAACTACCCGACGTCGAGGGGTTCCGGCGCGAGTTGGCAAACACCTTGCCCCGCCGCCGTATTCAGCGCGTGCAGGTCCGCGACCCCGGCATTCTGCGCAACACATCTGCCGCGGCACTCGGCCGCCGCCTCGACGGGCACCGCTTCCGCACACCGCGTCGCCACGGCAAGTGGCTGATACTGCCCACCGACGGCCCGACGCTGGTTATCCACAGTGGTATGACCGGGCACCCGTACTTCGCCGACGCCGGGACCGAGCGTGAGAAGTACGAACGCCTGGTGATCTCGCTCGACAAAGGCGAACTGCGCTACGCGGACCTGCGCAAACTGCGCGGGGTGTGGCTGGCCGACAACGACGACGATCTCGCGGAGATACTCGGCCGGCAGGGTCCCGACGCGCTGGGCATGAGCCTGAGGGTCTTTCGCGACGTGCTCGGCGCACGGCACGGCCAGTTGAAGCCGACACTGATGGACCAGTCGGTGATTGCCGGCCTGGGCAATCTGCTGACCGACGAAATCTGCTGGCGGGCCAGGTTGCGACCGACCCACCCGGTCGCCGGGCTCGCGGCCGGCGAGGTGAAGCGCCTGCATACCGCGATGACCCAGGTGTTGCGCACCGCCGTCCGGCACGGCCGGGTGCCGGGACTGCCCCGATGGCTGACCAGGGTGCGTGACGAACCAGATCCGGCGTGCCCGCGCTGCGGGACGCGCCTGTGCCAGCGCCGGGTGGGCGGCCGGATGTCGTTGTGGTGCCCGAACTGCCAGCGTTAGCGGCTGGGCGTAATCTCTGCAGCTATGACCCCTCGTAAGCGCTGGTCTATGCCGGTGGTCGCGGTCAGCGTCATCGGCTCGCAGCTGATTCCCGTAACGGCCCATGCCGACCTGCACAACATCACCTATCGCGCCAGGATCGACGCCCTGACGACCGGCAGTCAGGCCACCTTTGTCACCAACGGCGGCCAGACCAACACCACGAACCTTCCGTCGATGCCGGGCAACGCGTTCGAGGCCAACACCGTGTTGCCCGACCCGGCCCAGGCCGGCCTGCGGATCGTGCTGCACTTCCCCTACGCGGCGAACGTGCACTGCGAGATCGACGTCGACGACACCGTTTTCGTTCAGGCCGACCAAATGGTCCGGCCCACACCCGGCAATTCCGACCCCAATAACGGTGCGCTGCAATGTGGAGCACCGCTGCCGACGTAGCAGCTACGGCCGCCAGCCGGTGAAATCCGCCCACTCCCAGGCCCGGCGGTAGGCGTCGGCAAACCATGGCTCCTTGGCCTCGACGTAGATCGCCGTGTCACCGTCGGCGGGCTTTTCGGCCTCGTGTTTGACGGCCAGGTAATCAGCCCGTTCCTCGGGGTTGGCGGCCAGCCAGTCGACGAACAGCAACGCGAACTGCTGATTGGGCCAGCCGGCCACTCTGATGTGCACATTGGTGGGGCGCCCAGGATCGGCCGAAGCATGAATGCGCTTGCGCCACAGTGTCGGATCGTCGCTGTGGTCGTAATCGCTGACCGTGCTGCGCGCATCGGCCTTGACGTCGTCCTGCTCGATATGCTCGATGCGCGGGTAACCAGCCGTGAGCAAGGCGTCGGTGAGTTCATCTGCCACCGCGAGGGATTCGACGGTGATCTGGATGTCGATCACGTCCTTGGCGTCGAACTCCGGCACCGCGGTCGATCCAATGTGGTCGACACGCAACGCCTTATGGCCGCAGGACGCCGCCAGCCGGTTGACGATGCGGCGCGCCTGGTCCGGCCAGGTCGGATCGGCCGGCACCACGCGCGCCGGTGCACGAACGAACCGCCGCTCGGCCAGATTGTGCGCGAACGGCACAATCCGGTCGTTCCACACCTCATGGGCCCGCTTGACCAAATCCTCTTGACTGCCGGAGTTATCCAGCCAGATGTCGGCGACGGCCTCACGCTGCTCGTCGTTGGCCTGAGCCGCGATCCGGGCCCGGGCATCGTCCTCGGACATGCCGCGCTGCTCGACCAGCCGGCGCACCCGTAGTTCCACATCGGCGTGCACGATGATCACCAACGGAAACAGCGGCGCCATACCGGATTCCACCAGCAGCGGAATGTCCTCGACGACAACCGAATCCTCCGGGACCGAGGCGATGATCTCCTCGCGCCGCTTGCCCACCAGCGGATGAACAATCGAATTCAGCTTCTGGCGAGCCTCGTCGTCGGCAAAAGCCTTGGCGGCCAACGCCGGACGATCCAACGATCCGTCCGGCTGCAGGATGTCCTCACCGAACGCCTCGACGAGCGACGCCAACCCCGGGGTGCCCGGCTGGACAACCTCCCGGGAGATGACGTCGCCGTCGACGATGATCCCACCGCATTGCGCGAACGTGGCGGACAGCGCCGATTTCCCGGCGCCGATGCCACCGGTCAACCCGATGCGCAGCATCGAGAGTTAGGCGTTGCCGGCGAGCTTTTCGCGCAGCGCGGCCAGCTGAGCGTCGCTGGCGAGCGAGCCGCCCGCCTCCTTCTGCGAGGACGCACCGTTGCCCGGCGCGTGATCGCTGTCGGCGTGCCCGGCGGCTTCGGCAGCGGCGAACTTCTCCATCTGCGCGGTGTGCATCTTGTGCCGGCGCTCGGCCTCGGCGTAGCGGGCCTCCCACTCGTTGCGCTGAGCGTCGAAGCCTTCGATCCACTCGTTGGTTTCGGAGTCGAAGCCCTCGGGGAAGATGTAGTTGCCCTGCTCGTCGTAGCTGTCGGCCATGCCGTACTTGGCGGGGTCGAACTCGTCGGTGTAGTCCTCGTTGGCCTGCTTGAGCGACAACGAAATTCGGCGGCGCTCCAGGTCGATGTCGATGACCTTGACCATCGCGTCGTCGCCGACGGCGACCACCTGGTCGGGCACCTCGACGTGGCGCTCGGCCAACTCCGAGATGTGCACCAGGCCTTCGATGCCCTCCTCGACACGCACGAACGCGCCGAACGGCACCAGCTTGGTCACCTTGCCGGGAACGATCTGACCGATGGCGTGGGTGCGGGCGAAGTGGCGCCACGGATCTTCCTGAGTCGCCTTGAGCGACAACGAAACCCGCTCGCGGTCCATATCGACGTCGAGCACCTCGACGGTGACCTCGTCGCCGACCTGGACGACCTCGGACGGGTGATCGATGTGCTTCCAAGACAATTCGGAAACGTGCACCAGACCGTCGACACCACCGAGATCGACGAACGCGCCGAAGTTGACGATCGACGACACCACACCCTTGCGGATGGTGCCCTTCTGCAGCTGGTTGAGGAACTCGCTGCGCACCTCGGACTGGGTCTGCTCCAGCCAGGCGCGGCGGCTCAGCACCACGTTGTTGCGGTTCTTGTCCAGCTCGATGATCTTGGCTTCGATCTCCTTGCCGATGTAGGGCTGCAGATCGCGCACCCGGCGCATCTCGACCAGCGAGGCGGGCAGGAAGCCGCGCAGGCCGATGTCGAGGATCAGGCCGCCCTTGACGACCTCGATGACGGTGCCCTTGACGGCCTCGTCCTTTTCCTTGAGCGCTTCGATGGTGCCCCAGGCGCGCTCGTACTGCGCGCGCTTCTTGGACAGGATCAGACGGCCTTCTTTGTCCTCCTTGGTGAGAACAAGGGCCTCTACCTCATCGCCCACGGTAACGACCTCGTTCGGGTCGACATCGTGCTTGATGGAGAGTTCGCGGGCGGGGATGACCCCTTCGGTCTTGTAGCCGATATCGAGGAGCACCTCGTCCCGGTCCACTTTGACGATCGTGCCTTCGACGATGTCGCCATCGTTGAAGTACTTGATCGTTTTGTCTATTGCGGCGAGAAAGTCCTCGCTCGAGCCAATGTCGTTGACGGCTACTTGCGGCGAGGTGACGGCGGGACTCGGCATATTGTTGGGGTGCTCCGGACAGGTTGGGTCGTAGGGATAAAACTGGGATTTAACTGATAAGGCTACTCGACAGGGCACACGCTGGACAAACTCGACCGGCGCGCCACGTCGGGCCACGCCTAATATTCGGCCTGCGGCACCCTTCGCGCAACCCCGACTTTGACGTCGATTGTTGTCATCATGCCGGTCCCGAATACTCGCCGGGCCTGCGCGGGGACGGCTGGTGCGCCATTTCGCCTTGTCAGAACTTGGCGATCAGCACCACTCCGCCCACCATCAGCACGCCGCCCAGGGCCCGCGGCAACGTGATCGGATGATGATCCAGCCGTAACCAGCCGAAATGGTCGAGAAGCAACGACATGATGAGCGCCGACGTGACGGTGAAGGCCATGAAGGTGCCGGCTCCGACCCGGTTGACCAGGGTGAGGCCGGCATAGACCTGGACCGCTCCGACCAGTCCACCGATCACGGCCCACCACGGCATCGACGCGATGTCCCGGGCGGTGGGCAGCGGCTTCGGCATCAGCAGGAACGCGGCGATGAAGAAAACGGTGATGACCGCGAACGAAATCGCCGACGCCAGCCATGGGTTGATCATGTGCTTGTAGAGCTGGCCGTTCATGGCGGCACCACAGGTCTGAAGCGCACCGCCCAGGATGATGAAAGGGATGATCCAGGCGGCGTTCATGCCACTCCTTCTTCTGGTGAGCGCTTCTAGTGCGCGGCGGCGTCCCAGGAACGGCCGTAGCCGACGGAAACCTCCAGCGGGACGTCCAGCGAGTAGGCGGAACCCATCTTGTCGCGCGCCAGCTTCTCGACCTGTTCCCGCTCGCCGGGCGCGATCTCGAACAGCAATTCGTCGTGTACCTGCAACAACATTCGGGATTTGAGCCCGGCCTCTTTGATCGCCTTGTCGACCTCGATCATCGCGACCTTGATGATGTCGGCCGCGCTGCCCTGAATCGGCGCGTTGAGTGCCGCCCGTTCGGCGGCCTCGCGCACGTTGCGGTTACTGCTGTCCAGCTCGGGCAGGTAGCGCCGGCGGCCGAACACCGTGGAGGTGTAACCGTCCTTGCGGGCCTGTTCGACGACGTCGCGCAGGTAGTCGCGGATGCCGCCGAATCGGGCGAAGTATTGGTCCATCTGCTCTTTGGCTTCTTCGGTGGAGATCTTGAGCTGGGCGGCCAATCCGTAGGCGCTCAATCCGTAGGCCAGCCCGTAAGACATCGCCTTGACCCGACGGCGCAGCTCGGGGGTGACTTCCTCGATCGGCACTCCGAAGGCCCGAGAGGCGACGAAGGAGTGCAGGTCTTCGCCGGTGTTGAACGCCTCGATCAGGCCTGCGTCCTGCGACAGATGCGCCATGATCCGCATCTCGATCTGGCTGTAGTCGGCGGTCATCAGCTCCGCGTAACCGTCACCGACCACGAACGCGTCGCGGATGCGCCGGCCCGCCTCGGTGCGGATCGGAATGTTCTGCAGATTCGGCTCGGTCGACGACAACCGGCCCGTCGCGGCAATGGTCTGGTTGAACGTCGTGTGGATACGTCCGTCGGAGGCCACCGAATTCAGCAGCCCGTCGACGGTGACCTTGAGCCGGGTGGCGTCCCGGTGGGCCAGCAGATGCTGCAGGAACGGATGGCCGGTCTTGTCGAACAGCGACTGCAGGGCGTCCGCGTCGGTGGTGTAGCCGGTCTTGGTGCGCTTGGTCTTCGGCATGCCCAGCTCGTCGAAGAGCACCGTCTGCAACTGCTTTGGCGAGCCCAGGTTGATCTGCTTGCCGATCACCTCGTAGGCCGCTTCGGCCGCGTCGCGGATCTGGTGCGCGAAATCACTTTGCAGCTCGGACAGTTTCGGCAGATCCACCGCGATGCCGACGTGCTCGAGCCCGGCCAGCACGCGTTGCACCGGCAGCTCCATGCCTTCGAGCAGTGCGGTGGAGTTGATCCGGGCCAGCTCCTCGTCCAGCGCATCGGCCAGGTCCAGCACCGCCACGGCGCGCAGGATCAGCGTCTGCACCGCCTGGTCGTCCACGCCTTCGGAATCGTCGAGAAGCGAAAGCTGTTGCTGCTCAGCTGTTTCCGCGCGCAGTTCGCGGCGCAGATAACGCAGCGACAGGTCGTCGAGGGAGAAGCTGCGCTGCCCGGGCCGCACCAGGTAGGCCGCCAGCGCGGTGTCGGAGGTGACACCGTTTAACGTCCAGCCCCGCCCGGCGAGGTCGTGCATCGCCAGCTTGGCTTCGTGCAGCGCCTTGGGCGGGCCGGGATCGGCCAGCCAGGACGCCAGTGCCGCCTCGTCGTCGGGATCCAGCGCCGAGGTGTCGATGTAGCGGCCCTCGCCGTCGGCGGACACGATCGCCAGCGCGGTGGCGTCGGCGTCGTAGGCCAGGTGGGTGCCGACGACGGCCAGGCCGAACCGCTTGCCGGAGCTGTGTTCGGCCAGCCACACGGCCAGCTGACCGGGTTCGAGCGCGCCGCCGCGAACATCGAATCCCTCGTCGACTTCGGGGTCCACCGAGGCCAGGGTTTCGAACAGCCGGTCGCGCAGAACCCGGAACTCGAGGTCGTCGAAGAGCCGGTGGATCTGGTCGCGATCCCACGGCAGCATCCGCAGCGTGTCCGGGGTCTGCGCCAGCGGCACATCCTTGACGAGGTCGGTGAGCTCGCGGTTGCGGATGACGTTGGCCAGGTGGGTCCGCAGCGCGTCGCCGACCTTGCCGCGCACCGAGTCGACGTTGTCGACCAGGCCCTGCAGCGACCCGTACTCGACGATCCACTTGGACGCGGTCTTCTCCCCCACGCCCGGGATGCCGGGCAGGTTGTCGCTGGGATCGCCCCGCAGGGCGGCGAAGTCGGGGTACTGCGCAGGTGTCAGCCCGTACTTCTCGACGACCGCCTCCGGAGTGAAGCGGGTGAGCTCGCTCACTCCCTTGCGCGGATAGAGCACCGTCACGTCGTCGCTGACCAGTTGCAAGGAGTCACGGTCGCCGGTGACCACCAGGACCCGGTAGCCCTCGTTCTCCGCCTGGGTGGCCAGCGTCGCGATCAGGTCGTCGGCTTCGAATCCGGGCTCGGCGAGCACCGTGATGCCCAGTGCGCCCAGCACTTCCTTGGTGATGTCGATCTGGCCGCGGAACTCGTCGGGCGTCTCCGACCGGCCGGCCTTGTACTCCGGGTAGCGCTCCAGCCGGAACGTCTGACGCGAGACGTCGAACGCCGCGGCGATGTGCGTCGGCGCCTCGTCGCGCAGCAGGTTGATCAGCATGGCGGTGAAGCCGTAGACCGCGTTGGTGGTCAGGCCGCCGCGGGTCTTGAAGTTCTCCGCGGGCAGCGCGTAGAACGCCCGAAAGGCCAGCGAATTGCCGTCCAGCAACATCAGTGTCGGCTTGGTCTGTTCCTGGCTGGGAATTGTGGTCGCGACGGGCACGGCTTTCACTCTAGGCATCCGCTGTGACGAGTCACCCGCCCCGGCGGAACTGCAACACGTTTCAGTTTTGTGTTTGAGCTGGGTAGTCTGGCCCAGTGCCAGAGGTCACCAGTACACAACCCGCGATCGACGGGTGGTTCGCCACCGACTCGACCACTGACGGGGCCGGAATTACCCATCTGATCGGCAGCAAGTGCCCAGCGTGCGGGACGTATGTCTTCCCGCCGCGGGAGAACAACTGCCCCAACCCGGCCTGCGCCAGCGACAGCCTGGACCCCGTCCCGCTGTCGACCCGCGGAACGCTGTGGAGCTACACCGAAAACCGGTATCCGCCGCCCGCGCCGTACCCCGCCGCGGATCCCTTCGAGCCGTTCGCGATCGCCGCGGTGGAGCTGGCCGACGAGGGAATCATCGTGCTGGGCAAGGTGGTCGAGGGCACGCTGGCCGCCGACCTGAAGGTCGGCATGCAGATGGAACTGACGACCATGCCGCTGTTCACCGACGACGACGGTGTCGAGCGCATCGTGCACGCGTGGAGGATCGCATCCGGCGGCGACGATGCAGAACGCAGCGATGAGGAGGAGCGCCGATAATGACGACGAGCACACCCGAACCGCTCTACATCCTCGGCGCCGGCATGCACCCCTGGGGCAAATGGGGCCGCGACTTCACCGAGTACGGCGTCGTCGCCGCGCGCGCCGCGCTGGCCGAAGCCGGGCTGGACTGGCGGCAGATCCAGCTGGTCGCCGGCGCGGACACGATCCGCAACGGCTACCCGGGCTTCATCGCCGGGTCGACCTTCGCGCAGAAGCTCGGCTGGAACGGTGTGCCGGTCAGCTCGAGCTATGCCGCCTGCGCCAGCGGATCGCAGGCGCTGCAGAGCGCACGGGCCCACATTCTGGCCGGGTTCTGCGACGTCGCGCTGGTGATCGGGGCCGACACCACGCCGAAGGGGGCGTTCGCGCCGGTCGGCGGCGAACGCAAGAACGACCCCGACTGGCAGCGGTTCCACCTGATCGGCGCGATGAACCCGGTGTACTTCGCGCTGCTCGCACGCCGGCGGATGGACCTGTACGAGGCGACGTCGGAGGACTTCGCTCAGGTGAAGGTCAAGAACTCGCAGCACGGCCTGCAGAACCCGAATGCCCGCTACCGCAAGGAATCTTCGGTCGAGGACGTGCTGGCCAGCCCGGTGGTCTCCGACCCGCTGCGGCAGCTCGACATCTGCGCCACCTCCGACGGCGCCGCGGCGCTGATCGTGGCGAGTGCGGACTTCGCGCGCAAGCATCTCGGCTCGCTCGACGGTGTGCCCTCGGTGCGCGCGGTCAGCACGGTGACACCGCAGTACCCGCAGCATCTGCCCGAATTGCCGGACATCGCAACGGATTCCACCGCCGTGGTGCCCGGACCCGAGCGGGTGTTCAAGGATCAGATTCTCGACGCGGCCTACGCCGAAGCAGGCATCGGACCCGAGGACGTCAGCCTGGCCGAGGTCTACGACCTGTCCACCGCGCTGGAACTCGACTGGTACGAGCACCTGGGGCTGTGCCCCAAGGGTGAGGCCGAGCAGCTGCTGCGCAGCGGCGCCACCGCCATCGGCGGTCGGGTGCCGGTCAACCCGTCCGGCGGCCTGGCCTGCTTCGGTGAGGCCATTCCTGCTCAGGCGATCGCCCAGGTCTGCGAGCTGACCTGGCAGCTGCGTGGCCAGGCCACCGGCCGGCAGGTGGAGAACGCCACGGTCGGCGTCACCGCGAATCAGGGCCTGTTCGGCCACGGTTCGTCGGTGATCGTGGCCCGCTAGGGCTCGTCAGCCCTATGCCCGTCTCGTCGGGTGTGCGTCCAGGGTTTTCGGTGTGCGCTAAGAGCGGGTGTCGCGGCATGCCGCCGCCCTGAGCGCACACTCAACGCCGCGGCGGCACACTCGCCGCCGTCCCCGCTCACTCGACGGCACCGGGGTCCCGAGCGGCTAGCTGGACTCCTCGTCGGACTCGCCGCCGAGGGTTTCCAGCACGACCTCGGCCACCCGCTTCATCGTGGTCCGCCGATCCATGGCGGCCCGCTGAATCCACTTGAACGCCTCGGGCTCGGTCATGCCCTGCTTGGACTGCAGCAGGCCCTTGGCGCGCTCGACGACCTTGCGTGTCTCCAGCCGATCCGACAGCGTCGCGACTTCGCGTTCCAGCTCGGTGATCTCGCTGAAGCGACTGACGGCCAGCTCGATGGCCGGGATCAGATCGCTGATCGTGAACGGCTTCACCAGGTACGCCATCGCGCCGGCGTCGCGCGCCCGTTCGACGAGGTCGCGCTGGCTGAACGCGGTCAGCACCACGATCGGCGCGATGCGTTTGCTGGCTATCTCGGACGCGGCGTCGATGCCGTCACGGCGCGGCATCTTCACATCCATGATCACGAGGTCGGGCTTATGAAGCTCGGCCAGCTCAACGGCTTCCTGGCCGTCGCCGGCCTCGCCGACGATGTCGTAGCCCTCCTCTCGCAGCATCTCGGCCAAGTCCATTCGGATCAGCGCTTCGTCTTCCGCGATCAGGACCCGGCGCGGCACAGCGGCGTCGGTGTCGGTCTTGGGGCCTGTCATGACGGACATTCTCTCGTGGATCGCGACAACCAGCGACATCGGGGGCGGTGAGAGCGAACGACGGCACCGATCCTCTATGGTGGGAGGCCGCAAAAGGTAAACACCAAGTAGGCCCTCGTATCCCAACTGGCAGAGGAAACGGATTCAAAACCCGTCCAGTGTGAGTTCGAATCTCACCGAGGGCACCATGCCTGACCCGGTGCAGACCGGAGCCAAGATCGCGTTTGCGCAACGCCGCAATAACGCGTCAATCCCGAAAGCAACACGCTTGGTTCGCGACACGTTGTTCGCTTGTTCAACAGACGTACAGTAAGCACGCTTTGCCCCGTTCACTCAGAATGGAGTTTGTCGTGTCGCGTTTTAGCAAACTGTTTGTTGCCATCGTTATCGTGCTGACCCCGCTCACCACTTCGGGATGCGGAAGCTTCTGCATTCCCGGCGGATCCTGCATCAGCATTTAGGCTCGGCGACTATCCACCCCTGTTCCGCAGGGGTGGATAGTCATGTCACGGGCCGCCGGTCGACAACCGGGATCGCCTGTGCACCAACATATTTAGTCAAACCCCAGGTTACATAACCCGACCTCAGTAGTATTCGGGCGTGCCGTGACAAGCGGTGCCTTCTCGTGTGGGAGGTTGTGGCGTGGACCTGCGACGCGATCGCCAGGAACCGTTGGCGGACATCGTCATTGAATTGGACGATCCCACCGAATTGTTCGCCGTCGACCCGCGAGCTCTGTTATCCGGCGCGCACCGAATCGACAGCGGCATCGACGAACTCGTCGAATTACTACTGGCCCAAAAGAGGCACTCCCGCATTCAGCGCATCGTGCTCGACATCGCCGGAGAATGCTCGCAGGACGAGGCCGAGAATTTGGTGGCGTCGGTCCGCCGCTACGGCGAGTTATCCGTGCGCCGGGCCAACCGGCAGCACGACCTGATTTGGCGCCAGGGAATGCGATCGCTGATCAGCGGCTCGGTGCTGTTCGTGGTCGGCATCGGGCTGTCATACCTCTTCACGCGCCCGATGGTGGGCGAAGTCGCGAGCGAACTCCTCGGCAACGGCGTGTTCCTCGTGGTGGCCTGGGTCGGCCTGTGGTACCCGCTCGACGTGCTGTTCATCGCCCGGGAACAAGCGAAGCGCGAAGCCCGGGTGTCGGCCACCATGGCGACCATGCCGGTCGTGGTCCGAACCCACGCCGGAGCGGTGCATGTCGCCCACCTGCCCGCGTTGCCGACGAAGCCGCCCACGGGGCATCGATCGGGCCGCCTTCGTGACAAGCACATCCACTTGCGCGGTGCGCCGTCGGCCGGGGCACCCGGCCACAGTTAGCTCACCGCAGCGTTGGGGAATGCCCTGGCAAACGGTTACGCTCTTAACGTGGTGCCTAGGAAATGCGGGGCCCCGCCAAACTCCTCAGATGGCTCGGCGCGACCGGACTGCAAAGCGGCGGTGCGGGCCGAGAATCGCGCCCGCAAGGAGCACTACGCGGATAGCCACGACCGTCGCGCCCGGGTGCTCAACATCAACGCGATGATGGCGGTGGTCGTCAGCCTGCTCTTCGGGATCCTGGGCATCTGGGCCGGATCCTTTGCACAGCAAACCCAGGTGATCACCCTGGTCGCCGCGATGATCTTTCTCACCGTCCCGTGGCTGCACCGCTTCGGGGAATTGGTTGCGCCGCTGACCTACATCGTCTCGGCGTATCTGGTCATCTTCGCCATCTGCTGGGAGGTCGGCACGGGCTCCGGCGTCCAGTACTACTACATCGCCAACGCGAGCCTGGTGGTGTTGCAGCTCGGCATCGAACGAATCGGCCTGGCCGCGCTGCTGGCAGGCATCGGCGCCGGGCTGGTGATCACCCTGCAGTTCCTGGTCCCCCGCTCGACCGGGCTCGAAGAGCCCTGGGCCGAGCGGACGAGCTTTGTCATCACGACGATCTCGGCCTGCACAATGGCGGTGGTGACGGTGTGGTTCGCGCTGCGCGACACCAAGCGCGCCGAAGCCGTCATGGAGTCGGAGTACGAGCGATCGGAAGCCTTGTTGGCCAACATGTTGCCGACCAGCGTCGCGGACCGGCTCAAAGAACCCGAGCGCAATGTGATCGCCGACCGATACGAAGAGGCGTCGGTGCTGTTCGCCGACATGGTCGGTTTCACCGAGCGCGCCAGCTCAACCGCGCCATGCGACCTCGTCAAGTTCCTCGACCGCGTCTACAGCGCTTTCGACGAATTGGTGGACAAGCACGGGCTGGAGAAAATCAAAGTCAGCGGGGACTCCTACATGGTCGTCAGCGGAGTCCCGCGGCCCCGGCCCGACCACGTGCAAGCACTGGCCGACTTTGCCCTCGACATGGTCGCGGCCGCCGCGAAAATCAAAGATGCACAAGGTCTTTCGGTGCCGCTACGAGTGGGCTTCGCGACGGGCACCGTGGTCGCGGGTGTCGTGGGATCGCGACGCTTCTTCTACGACGTGTGGGGCGACGCGGTCAATGTCGCGGCCCGGATGGAAGCGACGGACTCGGTGGGTCAGATTCAAGTGCCCGAGGACGTGTACGAGCGCCTGAAGGACGAGTTCGTGTTGCGCGAGCGTGGCCGCATCGAGGTCAAAGGTAAAGGCGTGATGCACACCTGGTACCTGATCGACCGCAAGCCGGCCGCGGCCGAACCCGGTGAAATGACGGCCGAGGAACCGCGAACGACGCACGGCGCCACGGTCTAAAGCCCCTATTTTCGGCTGCGCGGTTGTGCCACAGTGAGGCTATGCAGCCCAGCTCTGTTCCAAGCATGTTGCCGCATCTGTGGAAATCCACGCTGATATCGGGCGTCCTGACGCTGATCCTCGGTGCCCTGGTACTGGCGTGGCCGGGAATCTCCGTCCTGGCCGCGGCGATCGCTTTCGGTTTCTATCTGCTGATTACCGGTGTCGCGCAAGTCGTATTCGCTTTCAGCCTGCATGTTTCGGCGGGCAGTCGCATCCTGCTGTTCGTCAGCGGCGCCGCATCGTTGATCCTGGCCGTGCTGGCATTTCGCCACTTCGGCCAGGGATACGCGGTCCTGTTGCTGGCCATCTGGATTGGCATCGGATTCGTCTTCCGCGGAGTTGCCACAACGGTTTCCGCGATCAGCGATCCGACGTTGCCGGGACGCGGCTGGTCGATTTTCGTCGGCGTGATCACACTGATCGCCGGCGTTGTCGTACTGGCCTCTCCGTTCGCGTCGATCATCACGCTGGCGATCGTCGTCGGCATTTGGCTGGCCGTCATCGGCGTCTTCGAAGTGATCGCGTCGTTCGGAATCCGCAAGGCCTCTAAAGAACTCGGGAATGGCGCCGGAAGCGCCTAACTACTACACTGTGTCGTAGAACGCTGCAGTCACGGGAGATGACGGATGAATGTCGTCGACATTTCGCGGTGGCAGTTCGGTATCACCACCGTCTACCACTTCATCTTTGTGCCGCTCACGATCGGTCTGGCCCCGTTGGTGGCCGTCATGCAGACCGTCTGGGTGGCCACCGGTAACACCGCCTGGTACCGCCTGACCAAGTTCTTCGGCAAGCTGCTCTTGATCAACTTCGCGATCGGGGTGGCGACCGGGATCGTGCAGGAGTTTCAGTTCGGCATGAACTGGAGCGAATACTCGCGGTTCGTCGGCGACATCTTCGGCGCCCCACTCGCGATGGAAGGCCTGGCCGCCTTTTTCTTCGAATCCACCTTCCTGGGCTTGTGGATCTTCGGCTGGAGCAGGTTGCCGCGACTGGTGCACCTGGCCTGCATCTGGATCGTCGCGATCTCCGTCAACGTGTCCGCGTTCTTCATCATCTCGGCGAATTCGTTCATGCAGCATCCGGTTGGGGCGCACTACAACCCGGCGACCAAGCGCGCCGAGCTGGACAGCATCGGGGCGTTCCTCAGCAATAACACTGCCCGCGCGGCCTTTTCACACGCGGTCAACGGCTCGCTGCTGACCGCCGGCACCTTCATCGCCGCGGTGAGCGCCTGGTGGCTGATTCGCGCACAAAAGACAGGCAATGTCGATCTCGGCACCGTGTTTCGACCCGCGGCGATCCTCGGGTGCTGGGTGGCACTGTTGGCCACCGTCGGGCTGTTCTTCACCGGTGACCAGCAGGGCAAGTTGATGTTCCAGCAGCAGCCGATGAAAATGGCATCGGCGGAATCGTTGTGCAACACCGAAACCGATCCGGACTTCTCGATCCTGACGGTGGGCTCGCACAACAACTGCGACAGCATCACCCGCGTGATCCAGGTGCCCTACGTCTTGCCATTCCTGGCGGAGAGCAAATTCACCGGCGTGACCCTGCAGGGCGTGCGCAACATCCAGCAGGACTCTCAGCGCAAGTTCGGGCCAAATGACTACCGGCCCAACCTCTTCGTCACCTACTGGTCGTTCCGCATGATGATCGGGTTGATGGCGATCCCGGTGTTGTTCGCGCTGGCCACCTTATGGCTGACCCGTGGCGGCCGCACTCCCACCCAATCGTGGTACTCCTGGTTCGCGCTACTGACCATCCCCACCCCGTTCCTGGCCAACAGCGCCGGATGGGTGTTCACCGAAATGGGCCGCCAGCCATGGATTGTGGTGCCGAATCCGACCGGCGATCAGCAGGTCCGGCTGACGGTCGGCCAAGGCGTATCGGATCACGCGTCCGGCATGGTCGTCACCTCGTTGGTGACATTCACCCTTGTCTACGCGGTGCTCGCGGTCATCTGGTTCTGGCTGCTGAAGCGCTACGTCGCCGAGGGGCCGATGGAACACGATGCGGAACCCGCACCGCCGAAAGCACCCGGCGATGACGAAGTGGCCCCGCTGTCGTTCGCCTACTAACCCGGGAAGGAGTTGACCAATGGCGCTGCAAGAGTTGTGGTTCGGCATCATCGCCGTACTGTTCCTGGGTTTCTTCATCCTGGAGGGTTTCGACTTCGGCGTGGGAATGCTGATGGAGCCGTTCGCTCGGGTAAGCAGCGGCGATCCGGAAGTCCACCGGCGCACGGCACTGAACACGATCGGCCCGGTGTGGGACGGCAACGAGGTCTGGCTGATCACCGCCGGCGCCGGGATGTTCGCCGCGTTTCCCGGGTGGTACGCGACGGTGTTCTCCACCCTCTACCTGCCGCTGCTGGCGATCCTGTTCGGCATGATCGTGCGAGCCGTGGCGATCGAGTGGCGCGGCAAGATCGACGACACAAAATGGCGTACCCTGGCCGATTTCGGGATTGCGGCGGGGTCCTGGCTGCCCGCGGTGCTCTGGGGTGTCGCGTTCGCGATCCTGGTGCGCGGCCTGCCGGTGGACGCTAACGGCCACGTCCAGCTTTCCATCGGCGACGTGCTCAACGCCTACACACTGCTGGGCGGGGTGGCCACCGCCGGGCTGTTCTTGTTCTACGGCGCGGTGTTCGTCGCGTTGAAGACGGCGGGCGCGATCCGCGACGACGCGCACCGATTCGCCAAACAACTGTCACTACCGGTCACGGGACTCGTTGGCGCCTTTGGGCTCTGGACGCAGCTGGCGTACGGCAAGGACTGGACCTGGCTGGTGCTGGCGGTGGCGGTCGTCGCACAGCTTGCCGCGGTGGCGCTGGTGTGGCGCCGGGCGTCCGACGGCTGGGCGTTCGCCAGCACCGCACTGGTTGTGACGGCGGTGGTGATTCTGTTGTTCGGCGTGCTGTATCCCAATTTGGTGCCCTCCACGCTGAACAAGCAGTGGAGCCTGACGATCTACAACGCGTCGTCGACGTCTTACACACTGAGGATCATGACGTGGGTGACCGCATTCTTCGCCCCACTGACGGTCGCGTACCAGGCTTGGACGTATTGGGTTTTCCGGCAACGGATTTCGACTGACCGGATACCTCCGTCGATCGGGCTGGCAAGGCGTCCGTCCTGAGCACACGCACCTCCCGGGCCCCCCTGGACCCGCGACTGTGGCGGGCATCGAGCGCGTTGCGTCGCTACCTGGTCGCCACGGTGAGCTGCGGAGTGGTGATCTCCGGCTGTGCGATCGGATCGGCGATCGTGCTGGCCGGCATCGTCGCGAAAATCATCACCGATCCCTCGGCTCATGGCCTGCGGGGCTGGCTGGGACCGCTGTCGATCCTGTTGGCGCTGTGGGTCGTTCGCACGGTGACGCATTGGTGGCAGGCGCGCCTGGGCCAGCGCGGCGCCAGCGCGGTGATCGCCGATCTCAACGATCAGGTGCTGACGGCGGTCACCGCCCGGCAACCCAACGAACTCGACGCGCAGCGAGATGCGGCCGCGGTTGTGGTAACCCGCGGCCTGGACGGCTTACGTCCGTATTTCACCGGTTACGTGCCCACCTTGCTGCTTGCCGCGATCCTGACTCCGGCGACCGTGGCCGTGATCGCGCTCTATGACCTGAAGTCGACGGCGATCGTGGTGATCACGCTGCCGCTGATACCGATTTTCATGGTGCTGATCGGGCTCGCGACAGCGGAGCGATCCGCGGCCGCGCTGGCCGCCATGACCACGCTGCAGGGCCGGCTGCTGGACCTGATCGCGGGCATCCCCACGCTGCGGGCGTTGGGCCGCGCTTCGGGGCCCGAGCATCGCATCGCCGAACTCGCTGCGGCTCATCGCCGCTCGGCGATGGCGACGCTGCGCATCGCATTCCTGTCGGCGTTGGTCCTCGAATTGCTGGCCACCTTGGGCGTCGCGCTGATCGCGGTCGCTATTGGTCTGCGCCTGGTGGTCGGCGAGATGACGCTGAGCACCGGATTGACCGTGCTGCTGCTGGCACCCGACGTGTACTGGCCGCTGCGCCGCATCGGCGTGGAATTCCATGCCGCTCAAGACGGCCGGACCGCCGCCGACGAGGCGTTCGCGCTGATCGGCGATTACCCCGTGGCCGCACAGCGCGACCGAACGGTGGTCGCGAGCGGGACGGAGATCCGGCTCGAGCAGCTCAGTGTCGCCGGCCGAGACGGCAATTCGCCCTGCGAGCTGACGGCGGTGATCCCGCCGGGCCGCGTGACGGTGCTGACCGGGCACAACGGCGCCGGCAAGAGCACCACGCTGCAAACCATCGCGGGACTCACGATGCCCTCATCCGGTCGGGTCCTGGTCGACGGGGTCGACGTCGCGGAGTTGGAGCGCAGCGCGTGGTGGCGACAACTGTCCTGGCTGCCGCAGCGCCCGGTGCTGGTCCCCGGCACGGTCCGCGACAACCTGGCCCTGTTCGGCGAGCTGAAGGACCCCGAACATGCCTGCGCGGCAGCAGGATTCGATTCGGTTCTGGCTGAGCTGCCGGACGGGCTGGAGACCGTGCTGGGGCGCGACGGCGCGGGGCTGTCGCTGGGACAGCGCCAGCGGCTGGGCTTGGCCCGCGCGCTCGGCTCACCGGCTCCGGTGCTGCTGCTCGACGAGCCCACCGCCCACTTGGATGCCACCACCGAGCAGCGGGTGCTGCGGGCCATTGTGGAGCGGTCACGCGCGGGGTCGACCGTCGTGGTCGTCGGCCACCGGCAACCCGTCGTGGCAATCGGTGACCACGTGGTCGAGGTGGTTTCGGACGGCGAGGTGCGTTGTGCGCGAGTCTGATCCGCTCGTTGCGGCGTCAAGTCTGTTGCGGCCGCGGCTGCCCCGCATCCTGGCCGCCATCGCGTTGGGAGTGCTGTCGCTGGGCAGCGCGCTGGCCTTGGCCGGGGTGTCAGCCTGGCTCATCACGCGGGCCTGGCAGATGCCGCCCATCCTCGACTTGTCGGTCGCGGTCGTCGCGGTGCGCCTGTTGGCGATCTCGCGCGGCGTGCTGCACTACTGTGAGCGACTGGTCACCCACGACACCGCGCTGCGCGCGGCCGGCTCCGCGCGGTCCCAGATCTATCACCGGCTGGCGCACGGACCCGCCGCGGTGGCCGTCCGGCTGCACAGCGGTGAGCTGGTGGCGCGCGTCGGCGCAGATGTCGACG
Source organism: Mycobacterium sp. pR1184 (assembly GCF_041287235.1). Taxonomy (NCBI): domain Bacteria; kingdom Bacillati; phylum Actinomycetota; class Actinomycetes; order Mycobacteriales; family Mycobacteriaceae; genus Mycobacterium; species Mycobacterium sp. pR1184. The sequence continues at coordinate 79,669 of NZ_JBGGKR010000013.1, forward strand.
AACTCGCCGACGTCCTGGTGCGCGCCCTGATCCCGATCGGTGTCGCATCCGTGTTAGCGGTGGCCGCAACGGTCGCGGTCGCGGTGATCTCGCCGGCGGCCGGGGCGGTGCTGGCGATTTGCCTGCTGATCGCCGGCGTGCTGGCTCCCCTGCTGGCGGGCAGGGCGGCGGCCACGCAGGAAGAGGTTGCCCGTCAATATCATTCGGAGCGCGACACCGCGGCAATGATCGCCCTCGAGCACGCGCCCGAGCTTCGTGTCGCCGGCGTCCTGCCCGGCGTCATCGCAGAATCACATCGTCGCCAGCTCCGCTGGAGTGATGCGCTGGACGCGGCCGCCAGGCCGGCCGCCCTGGCCGAGGCCATGCCGACCGCCGCGGTCGGAGCCAGCGTGCTCGGCGCGGTCGTCGCCGGCATCGGGCTCGCACCCGCGGTGGCCCCGACCACCTTGGCGGTCTTGATGTTGTTGCCGCTGTCCGCATTCGAGGCGATGACTCCCCTACCCGGGGCCGCCATTCAGTTGACGCGTTCACGGATCGCCGCGCGCCGTCTGCTCGATCTGGCGCCGTCGGTCCGCAAGGCCGAATCCGAATCCCCCGCGCCGATACCGGCCGGCACCGCGAGGTTGTCGGCCGACGTGCGATCCGGCCACACGCAGGCGTTGTCGCACCGGGTGACCGTCGACCTCGAGCCGGGCGCACGGTTGGCCGTCACCGGCGCCAGTGGCGCCGGGAAAACGACGCTGCTGATGACACTGGCTGGGCTGGTGGCGCCACTGCACGGCCACGCGATGTTGAACGGAACTGAGGTGAGCCGGTTCGACGAGCATGAATTGCCCAGCGCGGTCTGCTTTTTCGCCGAGGACGCGCATATCTTTGCCACCACGGTTCGAGACAACCTCCTGGTCGCCCGCGGCGACTGCGACGACGACGAACTGCGAGCAGCGCTGGACGCGGTCGGCCTCGGTGACTGGCTCGCAAGTCTTCCCGAGGGACTGTCGACGGTGCTGACCGGCGGCGCGCAAGCGGTCTCGGCGGGTCAGCGACGCAGGCTGCTGCTGGCCCGGGCGATGCTGTCGCCGGCCCGCATTGTGCTGCTCGACGAGCCCACCGAACATCTCGATGCGGTTGACGCCGAACGGATTTTGACCGATCTGCTGGCCCCGGCGTCCGGGCTGATCAGCAGCGAGCGAACGGTTGTGGTGGCCACGCACCACCTGCCCACGGCAGTGCGCTGTTCCGAGCTGCACATCGGGTAAGCGCAGATGGTGACGTGCATGGCCCACTGGTATTCGCAGGCGGAGCCACTCGCCCCTGCCCGCGGGACTGCTACGAGCCGGCCGGCAGCGCGGCTGTCGGACGCCCCAGTTCGTGCCAGTGCACGATCAGTACGTTGTCGCCCGTCACTGCCACCTCGCGCCTCCATCAGTCGCCGCGACCGCGGCCTTTTTCCGGCACCCGCGAATCAGGCCGCCGTCGCACCCTCGCTCGGAATGTCCGCGGCATCCTCGACTACGTCGGATTTCAGCAATGGCCAACCCTTACGCAAGACATAGTCGAGCCACGCGCCGGCAAACTGCGAAGTGAGGACCGCCGCGACCACGAGCGTGGTGTAGAACTTTGAGCTGATGATGCCGGCGTCGAATGCAACGCTGGCCAGAACAATTCCCGGACCGCCACGGGCGTTCGTGGTGATACCAAGGTTGACCAAATCGAGTCCCCGAAATCCCGCAAAGCGTCCTGCGAGTGATACCGCCAGTACTTTGACCGCGCACGTCGCAAGGATAAAGATGACGATCATGGGCACCGAGAGGCCCCGGATGAGATCCAATTTCAACCCGACGACCGCGAAGTAGATCGGCACAAAAAAGGCGAACGATACTTTACTGATTGCGTCGAGCGCGTCGGCGAAAACGTTGTGCTGCTTGTCCACAACTGCGAAGCCGGCAAGAAATGCGGCGAAGACGAGGTTGACGTCGAGTGCTCCGGCAACCGCGCAATACGCGAGCAGGACCCCGATCGCATAGCCGGTGGGTGAATGTTGCGCGAAAGTATTCCAACGAGCCACATTGATGCGTTTGACGATCCGCGGGACGAGCGTGAGGCCCAACAGGAAATACGCCAGGGTCACTATCAGGTGCACCGTGAGTTGCTCCGCATTCAAAGACGCGTGCGCTGCGACTGACGTCGCAACAGCCAGCGCCAGCCACAGGACGATATCCTCGAGCACAGCGACACCGAGAACGAGCCGCGCGAACCGGGTGTCCAGAATTTCCAGGTCAGCGAAGATCTTCGAAACCACCGGCACCGAGGTGACGGCGATACCGACCGCGAGAATGATGATGAGCGAGACGCGATTGCCATGCGGACCAGCCAAACTCGGGCTAATCAAATGTGGGCCGAAGATCAAGCCGAGCATGAACGGGATTCCTGTCCCGACGACGACAAGCCAACTCACCGAGCGTCGTTCGCCCCGGCCGAACAACTGCTGCGTCTCGGCGCCGGAAACAAACATCAGCAGCAACAGGCCAAGCCAATACACGAACGTCAGGATGTGATTGGCATGCCTGGCGCTGTCGAAGGTGTGCGCGATAACGGGCAGCCGGCCGAGCAGCGCGGGACCCAATACGATACCGGCCAAAATTTCACCAACCACTTTAGGTTGGCGAAGCTTCATGAAAAGATACCCTAGAAGTTGGGCCAAACCCACAAGTAGCAACAGGGTCATAATTACTGCGGTTAATTCACTGTTCGACACCAGGCACTCCTCGTGTTATCAGGACATCGTTTCGGCCAGCGGCCGGTGCCGACACCATCGTCGGTAAATCAGAAAGCTGAGCGTTAGAGCCACTGTCCCGACGGTCACGGCGACAGGGTATTTCAAGCCGGGGGAATTGATGATCAAGGGCAGGATCCCGATTGCCAGCGCCGGAGGCATGTGAATTTGCAGAAGGCGAAGAATCATTATGCCGGCCGTCATGCTACATCCGGCCGCAAGACCACCGATTCCCAGAAGGCTCACAGCCAGGCAACCTACGGAGGAGGTCAGAAAGCATGCAATCGGAAATGCGACTGGCTTGCGGGCCCACGGACATGATGTGGGATTGGAAAACATCTCGTATGCGATGACGACAAGTGGTGGAATAAGCAGGAGGCGAAGGCCAAATGCTGTCGCACACAAGGCCATGAGCACAACGAACAGCGCGAATGGTACAACCCACCGGTATCCGACCGGCGGTGTTTCAAGCACGTCATCGATCCCGTCAGTGGCATCTTCGAGCACGGCGCAGTACCTATTGCGATAACACCAGCGCCACGGCAAAAACACGATGATCAACGCGGACAGCCCTACCATGACCAATATCGGATAACGCCCGCTGGTGATATCCAAAACGAGCGGAAGCATCCCGGCGGCGATCGTGGGCGCAATATTCGATTTGAGCGCGAACAGCAGAATCAAACATAGTGCAGTGACGACACATACCGCGACAACCCCATAACCGAATTGTCGTGCGAACATTGTGCCGATACCAGCACCAATGGTGGGCGTGATAATCACCCGTCCGGGTTGACTGGCCCATTTCCCCCACGGTCGCGTCAAGACGTCAGCTGAAAGCGCGGCAAGTGCAGGGAAAAGTAGATAATGCCAACCGCTGTGCTGTGCCACCGCCGCGATTGCGACGACGTACAGCACCGCGGCGGCTTCCATTGCCATACGATCGCGGGGCGTGAGAGCTGCACGAGTCATCGATCCTCAAATTTCGATGCGGGGAACTGGAAATTTCATTGTGGCGACTCCGCGATGAACCGCTCCGTGACTTCAGGCAGCAGCAGCGGCGGCTCTCGGTTGGCTGGCAGTCTGTTCGGCCTGGCCTGTGGTAGCGCTGAACCAACCCGCATACGGTACGACGGGCGCAGCCATCGCTGCCGACGTCGGACCGCGCCATCCAAACGTCAACGCCGACACCGCCGACGAATAGAAAGAAGCAACTGGATCCAGCTCTGCGGCCAAGTCCTCCCAACCTCCCGCCAAGGCCAGCATCGGCCTCGTTCCCGGGACCGCGTAAATGCGACCGGAGGTGATCTCCGGCGGAAGCATCCCGAAATCGATTGTCATCTATACCTCCTCCCCGCCTCCCGCCGTATCAATGAGCCCAGTCCACAGTCGCTCTACCAGATTCGGACTAACGGTTGTGCAGACAATCTCCAAATCGACTAATTTGCGGCGTATTTCGGCTGTTGCACCGTTGCGAAGCCCACCTCACTTCGCAACGGTGCAGCGGCAGTTAGCTCGTGACCGGAACTTGACCCGTCTCCAGCCACTGGGCACATTCCGCACCCAGTTTTTCCAGGGCCACGCGATCGAAGCGCTCGGCCTGCGCCGGCGTCAGTTCGCTGCGGTAATCGCGCTTGGGCCCTTTGTGGAAGAAGGCTTTGGCACTGGACATGTGCTCGCCGTTGAACGGCGCCATCTTCTCGGCGCGGCCACTCATGTACTCGAACGAACTGTGTTTGACGATGTCATCCATACGTAGCGACGCGGGATCAATGCCGAAGAATTCTGCGAGGCGGACGATTTGACCTGCCAAGTCATCCTTCAACTGCTGATAGTGCAGCAGCAATACGTTGGGCTCGTCTCGGAGCTTCCACCACGACTGCATGATGTCGAGCAGGTCGCAGCAACCGTAACCGCCCGTGTCGAGCCACAAATCGAAGAATGCCTGCATGTCCTCGGGAATCACGAGCGGAGTCGAGTCTCCCGACCACTCGGCGTGGATCCGGTTGATCGCCGACATCGTCGATTCAGAAAAGTTGTAGAGGTAGTTGTGGAAGCTGATCCCCAAGTCTTTGCCGTTCCTGCCGACGAACACATAGCGCGCCTCCGGGCCGATAGGCAGGGCATCGGCAGGCAGATGGGACTTCATCACTCGTCGGTTACCAGCTTCGCGCTGTTGCTTGAGCACGTTCAGCATGCCGGCATGGTTGCCCCAGCTGGAATCGAGCCAAGGTGAAGTGTCTGAGAGTCCACCTTCATTCTCGACCCCGTTGTGCAATATCTGCTGGACGATGCGCTGGGTCCAGGTCGTGCCGGCCTTGAACGGGTCGGCAACCACGATGTCCCCCTCGACGAAGCCGCCCTGCGCCAGGAAATCCGCCCATACCGAAGAGTCGGACAGGTAGTCCCGCAGAACTCTTGTCGGAGCAATCAGTTGTTTTGTCATACAAACCACCTTTCTATTCGAAATTTCGACACTTCGCGTTTAGCGTTGAACTTATTTGCAAACTTCAAACATGTGAGTTAACGAATCCCCTAGATGACGACAGCTTTCTTTTCGGTTTGACGATGGCCGATTGTCCGGGTGATACCTATTTTCTCTAGGTAAGAGATCACTTCGTCCGCTAACGAATCAGCACTCTTGTTTGCCCCATCCAGATGCAACTCCGGCTTCAGCGGGGCCTCGTAAGGAGCGTCAATACCGGTGAATCCCTTGATGGCTCTCGCGTGCACTTTCTTGTAGAGACCTTTAGGATCACGCTGCTCACACACCTCGATCGGAGTGTCAATAAATATCTCGATGAAATCGCCAACGGCAAAAGTAGCGCGAACCGCATCACGATCGCGTCGGTACGGACTGATGAAAGCCGTCAATGTCACGATGCCTGCTTCGCAAAATAGCTTGGATACCGCTCCAATCCGTCGAATGTTTTCCTTACGGTCTTCGGCCCCGAATCCGAGGCCGAAGCGCTTAGCGAAGTCCTCACCGTGGCGTTCTTCAAGAAGATCAGGACTGGCATTGAGTTCGCACCGAACGTTGTCACCATCCAATAGGAAGCTGTGCACCCCCCGCTCATAGAGTTTTTGGTCAACGAGATTAGCGACCGTACTCTTACCGCTGGCGCTGAGCCCGGTCAGCCAGATAACACGACCCGGGTGGCCATTTAAGCTTTCTCTCTCGTCCCGCGAAACTCTGTGGTCGTGCCAAGCAACATTAGAAGTCATGTTCCATCCTCAATACCGACCGCATTCGGACTTATGCGCCCAGGAGTTTGCATTGATATTTCTAATCGTGCCGCGGCCCCAAAGCTGCGCCGCACTCATTTGATTTTGGAGTTGGCGGGATGAAAGGTTCCGCGGCAGCGGAAACGAAACACCTAAGCCGGAGCTGTTGCCGAGCGGGTCGGTCCCCATGGCATCCGACGCTGGTAGCCGCCTGCATAGACTTTTACTCATTGTGATTTTAATTATCGGCACCTTACCTTACAGTGAGCTGTACTTCATCTACCTAATTGCTGGTTATTATTTAGTTATGCTCCGGATTATGAGCGGTTTCGCCAGAGCACAGGAAAAGGCGTAGCCGTAGGTGCTGGAACCGTGCGGCTACATGAAGCCCAACACAAATCCCTCATTCTTCAACTCAGGCTTGTTGTAGGTTATCGATGATTTACGCTGAGCCTTCCTGAGCGAGTTTCGGTAGATACAATCGCCTGCCGCCACGTCCCACTCCATCGTGGGATTCAACCGTGGGTAAATATCAGCAAGGCCCTCCGCAACAAGACAGAATTTCAGCGAACTCCCCGCCGCGAGACGATCTTTGACAAGAAAATCCTTCAAGTAGAAGTTCAGCTCCGGGGACGGATGCGATTTACTCTCGACGACCGTGATACCTCTAGCGAGATCCGGCAGCGAAGAAAATATTCTGACGGGTGGGTGTTCCCCCACCTGTTTCCAGCTTCCACGTCCCTTTTCTGCATAGTAGAGGAGGTCTTTCTCCGGGACATAGACCACCCCGGCAACCGGCTCTCCATTCTCGATGAGGGCTATGTTGACAGTGAACTCACCGCTGCCGCGTACGAACTCTTTAGTCCCGTCCAGGGGATCAACCAGCCAGAATCGATGCCACTGCTTTCGGACCTCATAGTCGGGAAGTTCCGACTCTTCCGAAACTATTGGTATCCCGGCATCTAAAAGCTTCAGATGCTTGGCTATATATTGGTTTGCTGCCAAGTCGGCATCAGTGACCGGTGACGTGTCGTTGTCGTGATCGCCCTTTTCTGCGCTGCGAAAATTGTGGCGATAGGTCAGAATCAGCTTTCCTGCTTCGACGGCGATAGCTGTCACCTCAGCCAGATCTGGGATGCCTGAAGACTCGCCAACCAGTTGAGTCTTTCCGTCTGCCATCTTCTTCGCCCTCCGATTACTCCACGACTCGTGCCATTACTCAGAAACTCCAGATGACCCCCTCGCCGGGTCAGTCACGTCTTGACCGACTCCCCTGCAATGGATGGCGTCGGTATGTTGATTGACACCGGCGTTCTCCGCGGCCGCACATATCGCGTCCAGGTCAGCAACGCCGCCGCCACGTAGCACATCAAGAAGATCCATAACGCTGGTGTCGCAGTGCCGGCGCTCGAATACGACTGCCGCAGCGCCAGATTGATCCCCACACCACCCAGTCCCCCGAACGCACCCGCAACGCCGATCAACGCTCCCGACCTGACCCGCGCCCAATTGCCACGTTCGGGGTCGCTTAGGTCAAGATCGCGGCTGCGCACTTCAAAAACTGCCGGAATCAGCTTGTACACCGGGCCTTTCCCGGCGCCGCAGAAGATGAAGAGCGCCATGAAGCCCACGATGTAGCCCGTCATCGTTAGTGCTGTCACAGCATCACCGCGGCCGCGGACGTGATCGTCATGTGTGCTCACCGCGACAAGCAATCCGCCGGCCACTATCGCGCCCAGGAAGACACTCAAAGCCACGCGACCGCCACCGAAGCGATCGCTCACCTTGCCGCTGATCATGCGCGCCAACGATCCCAGCAGGGGACCGATAAAGGCGATTTCGGCGGCGTGCAACGACGCCTGCGCATGAGTTTGTCCACCGGCGATGAAGTTGTGCTGCAGGACCTGGCCGAACGCGAAGGCAAAACCCAGGAACGACCCCGACGCACATAGATAGAGGAAGGACAGTGCCCAGGTGTCAGGCACCGAGAGAACTGCACGCACGTTGGTTAGGGACAATCCATTCCGATGCGCGACGATGTCGTCCATGAACAGCGCGGCGCCAGCCCCGCCGAAGGCCAGCAGCACCAGATAGATCGCACACACCCAATAGGGCGCCGCATGGCCCGCGGTGGCGAGCGCTATGAGCCCGACGGCCTGGATCGCCGCAGACCCCAGGTTAGCCATGCCACCGGTGAGCCCCAACGCAAAACCCTTGAGCCGCTGCGGAAACAACCCGTCCACCTTGGCGAGCGACGCTGAGTAGTTGCCGCCGCCCAGACCCGTGAAGGCAGCGCACACTAGGTATGGCCACAGCGGCAGGCCGGGATTAGCCAGCAAGATGATGGTACCCGCGGTGGGTATGAGAAGCACCAGCGTTGAGAAAGTCGTCCAGGTGCGGCCGCCGAACCAGTTGGCGGCCATCGAATAAGGGATGCGCGCAAGTGCGCCAACCAGTGACGCCGTCGCGTCCACCAATAGTTTGTCACCGGTCGAGAAACCGTAGATGGACTCCGGCATGAACAGCACCATCACCGACCAGAGGTACCAAACCGAAAAGCTGATATGCACATTCACGATTTGCCACAGCAGGTTGCGCGACGCGATGGCGTGGTTGCCGCCATACCATGTCTCGGCGTCCTCTACATTCCAATCTGCGATGCGCATTCGCGCCATGCGGTACAACCTTTCACGGATGAGAGTTGGCGTCACTACGGACCCAGCCGCAGGTGGGGAAGCGGAATGCGTTGGACTTATTAGCAATTCATTGGGCCTCGATCAGACGAACGACGCTTCTATGTTGCCCAAGTGCCCGATGGGTAACGGACCGTCGCCAGACACCGCCCGCTCTGTCAGGTAAGTGATCGCCCCGGAGCCCCGCAGCGGTGACCCGCAAGTGCTAGGACGATGCCGTTCAGACGCGCACGCCCTCCTCGTCCGCACCCGCCGATCTGTCCTCGGCCCGTCGGCACGTACCCTGACCCTGCGTCGCCACGAGTACCCGAAATCGTCTGCCTTACAGCTCAACTCGTCTGGATCTAGCTTATCGGGCGATACGTGCAGGAGCACACCCGGGCACACTGGTCTGGCATCAGCTGAATCCGCAGAAGCCGCCGAGGCGGCTGGGCTACCGGATCCAGTGATGTCGATCGTGGATATCGCGCAATATTCAACGGCCACGTACGGTCCTTTGCGTCGTATTCGACTGGACGGTCGCCCAGACGATTTCCGATCTGCTCCGCAGGGACCGTTGGCCGTCGATTACGTGACGCGCAGTTATGGCGAGCCCCACCGCCTGGTCGCACCGGCATGGCGATGCAACCTTAAAAACTCGTCTGATGTGATTGTTTGACAGTCAATCCGACTTGCGATCGGACCGCAACGCCAAGGCGCCGATGTACAGTAACTTTCCAGCTACCGCGCGGCCGGTTGGCATTTTCCAAATGGTTGACGAGGCGGGCGGGGACAACACAGTCTTGTGTGTACCGGCCGACGACCCACGATGGGGACCACATCAAAGACATTACCGATGTGGCGAGCCCCACCGCCGTGATGCGCTGAACTCGACAGCGCAATTCATGCTTCCACGACTGGATATATCGACCGTAGAACTCACTCATGGGCGGTCACAACCTAAACCGTTGCTGTGCAGGAGATTGCCGGCAGAAGTCGCCGATACTCACAGCCGGCGTCCTCTCCTCTGAACTGTCGACGAGCGACTGCTACGTCGCCCAACCAGCTGTCCCGCAGCGACGGAGTTGCCGAACCCGAACTGCGCGCGGACTCGGCAGGAACATCACTGATGCACAGGATATTTCCAGGTGGCTTCACTGGCAGGCGGAGTTGACCGTGTGGCTTTGTCATGATGCGGTCCAACACCCTGAGTCAGGGACACACGAGCTGCCCATGTCAGCTCAGAAGGGCCCATCAAAAGCGAGAATTGAGGACTCCATTGCGTAGATCGGTGAAACGCCAACGACCGCTTGCCTACTGGAGCTTCCTGTTCGGTCAGAACACCTGCCGCGAATACCGGCCACAGAACCTTCGCCCCACCCGTCGGCATCACATGGTCACCCATCACGTCCACGCAGCGAGTGGTTGTGGAACTTGCTGCTCGCCGACGTCGAGGAGCAGCCATGGATGAAGACTGCCTGAAGCTTACCGTCTATGTAGCTGAGCGCCGACGGACCGGCGATGGGTTTGTCTCCGATTCACTGCTCAAATTGTTTGAACAACAGCGCATTTCCAGCAGCGTCGTGCTTCGTGGCATTGGCGGCTTCGGTACAGGCCGTCACCTTAGAACCGATGAGTCTTTGACACTCTCTGAAGACCCACCCGTGGTCGTGGAAGCCGTCGACGCCAGATCAAAGATCGAAGCACTGTTGGACGACACGTTAACCATCAAACAACGAGGCCTGGTTACCCTGGAACGCGCCCGGTTGTTGCGCGAGGACATCATGCCCGTCGAGTTGCCAGACGAGTTGAATGAAGCCATCAAGCTGACTGTCTATGTAGGGCGTAAGGAACGCGTATACGGAGTGCCCGCATTCATCGCGATCTGCGAGCTGATGCACCGGCGCGGACTGGCCGGCGCGTCGGTATTCCTGGGCATCGACGGCACCTCCCACGGACATCGCCAACGCGCCAAATTTTTCAGCCGCAACCCCGACGTCCCGATGATGATCGTTGCCGTCGGCTCTGGCCACCTGATCGGGCGGGTGTTGCCCGAGATCGGCGGATTGCTTCGGCGGCCGCTGATTACTGTTGAACGAGTTCGTGTTTGCAAGCGCGACGGCGAATTGCTCAAGCGACCACACGCTTTGCCGGGAACCGATGAACATGGCCTACCACTGTGGCAGAAGTTGATGATCTATACCTCCGAATCGGCTGTCCACAACCGCATGCCGATTCACCGGGGGCTGATCTACCAGCTTCGCAAACAGAAAGCACCCGACGGTGCGACCGCGATACGCGGAATCTGGGGCTTCCACGGCGATCACCAACCCCACGGCGACAAACTATTCTCGGTCACCCGCGACGTTCCGGTGGTTACGGTGATCATCGACACCCCGGCCAACATTGCCGAATCCTTCGACGTCGTAGACGAATTGACCCAATGCCAGGGATTGGTCACCAGCGAAATGGTGCCGGCGTTGGTGTCCGACAGTGACGACGATCAGGATGGGCTCCCGATCGCCAAGTACCGCTACTAGCGAGCGTGGTGAGAATCGTGAAGCACGCGTTAACCACCGCGCCGTAGGTGGCGCCGGCGTGGCGTGAATTCCAGTGTCAGCAAGGCGAATGCCAGCGGCATCAGCTGCGTCAGTGATATCAACGCATAGCGGCGGGCGTCCAGCGCATGGAACTTGTGCACGTACCGGTACAGCGACTCGAGCGCGATCAACGGGTCGAGCAGATGGATCAACCGGTAGAACACCCATTGCAGCCAGCCGCGATCCTCGTCGTCGAAGATCTCCGGGAACGCTGCAAAAGACAGCGAAACCCGTTGGGCACCAGCCTCTTTACCGGTCATGATCATGTCGACGCTGAGCCGCTCGTCGATCCCGTTGGGCGCGCCGCGCCGGCGCCACGGCACATCAAGGGTGATCTCGCTGCCACCCCCCGCCGTTGCATATCGATGAAAGCCCTGGACCCGCCCTTGGGCGTCCCTGGCGATAATCAGGTATATCCCGGGGAATCGGCCCTCCAGCACGCCGTCGAGGTTCATGTGGAAGCCGCGATCGGCGTGCGCCCCGCTGGGCGATGCGCGAACGACATCGATCAACTCGGCCCGCAGCTGGTCGTCTAGTTCTTGCTCCGCAACGATTTCCGTGGTGATGCCGGCGTTGTGGGTGCGCTGCACCGCCTGACGCAGGTTGCGGAACTTGCGGCCGACCATGTCGAAACCGGACACCTCGACGACGACATCGCGGCCGATCGGCACCGCGTGCAGCGATTGCCGCACCACCGCGCGATCATGCCACAGCGCGAGCCGGCGCTCGCTACATCCCATTACCGCGATGCGCCAACCGTGGGCGTGACACATCGCGGCGAAATCGGCTATCAGTTCCGGGAATTGGGTCTCGTCACCGATCGGGTCGCCACCCACTACCGCAAACCCCAGCCGGGTCCGGTAGGCCAGCGCGGCGGTGCCGTCGGCGGTGAAGTGATAGCTCTTGCCCGTTTGCATCGCGAACGGGGCCAGCGGGTCGTCGGTGGTGGCGTTGATCAATGCCCATGCCCGCGCCAGATTTTCGGGTTGCGGATGAGATGAGGTGGGCCACATCAGCACCAACCCCGAGGCGGCGATCAGCACGTCACCAATCAGGTCGAACCCCACCACATGTGAGCCCAGGCCCGCCACCACGCACAGCGCGGCCATGGCCGCATGCATGGTCGTCACGGGGCGGCCCAGGAAAATTCCGCGGGCGATCAACGCCACCGCGGCCAGTACCGTCAACGACCAGCCCAGCCGATCGGAGTAATGCCATTGCGGCTGATAGCGATGATGGACGACGATCGCTACCAGCCAGCACCCGGCGCACAACAGGGCCAGGGCGCCGATACAGCGCGCTGCGAGCGAATCGACGTGAACCACAACACGTTCGCGCGCGCGCAGGGTGGGGAGAAGATCTGCTGACGAGCCCTTCATAGTTCACCTCCCGATGGGCGTAGCGCTGTCCCATCGAATACCCGGCTCAATCGAAGTTACGCTCGATTGCGGCCCCGCAGAACCGAAATCGGACGGATGCCCGGTAACTATTCGATAACCGTTATCGGTTAGGCGACGGAAAGTACTTCAGCACACCCTCTTGCGCCACCGTGGCGACGATGTGGCCGAAACGATCAAAGAAATGGCCGGTGCCCAGACCGCGGGAATCCGCGGCCACCGGCGACGACGTCGAATACAGCACCCAATCGTTGAAGTCGACCTGCCGGTGAAACCACACCGAATGATTGGCCGACGCGGCGAAAATGCGGTCGAAGCCCCAGGACAGCCCGTGGGTGGTGATGACCGAATCCAGCACCGTGGTGTCCGAGGAGTACACCATCGTCGCGGTGTGCAGCACCGGATCGTCGGGCACCACGCCCAACGCCTTGAGCCACACCCGATTGTGCGGCAGCCGCTCACCCTTGTCCCGCATCACCCACGCGGGATCGTTGGTGTAGCGCCATTCGATCGGCTGCAGCGCGTTGACGAAGTGCGGGACGGTCTCCTCGTAGCCGCGCAACAGGTCACCCAGGGGCGGCTGCGCGTCTGCGGCGCCGACTTGAGGTGGTTGGACCGCATGCTCCAGACCGGGGCCCCCGGACATATAGGTGATCATCGCCGAGGACAACAACACCCCGTCCTGTACCGCATCGACGCGCCGGTTGGCGAAGCGCCGCTCGTCGCGCAACCGGGAGACGTGGAATTCGATGTCCTTGCCGGTGTCGCCGCCGTTGATGAAATGCACCGACAGCGCACTGGGCGGCAAGTCCTCCCGGACCAGGCTGCGGCTGCTGGCGACGAACGATTGCGCCATCAGCTGTCCACCGAACGTTCGCATCGGGTTCTTGCTGGGATGCGACCCGAGGAACAGGTCGTCGCCCGCGCGATTGAGGTCCAGGACCGCCAGCAGTTCCTGAAAATCAGGCGAGCAATCGGTATTCGGCTCTCCGTCAGACTCGAAGCCGGCCGGCACGGGCTCTCCTTGCGCTTAGAGGTCGTCCTCCCCGATGCGGTGGACGTGGATCAGGTTGGTGGACCCTACTGTGCCAGGTGGCGCACCGGCGACGATCACCACCAGGTCTCCCCGCTTGTATCGGCCCAGCTCGAGCAGCGATTTGTCGGCCTGACGGATCATCTCGTCGGTGGAATCCATGATGGGGACGATGAACGTCTCGGTGCCCCACGTCATGGCCAGCTGGCTGCGCACCTCGGGCCACGCGGTGAACGCGAGCAGCGGCAGCGGCGTGTGCAGGCGTGCCAGCCGCTTCACGGTGTCGCCGGACTGGGTGAACGCGACCAGCGCCTTGGCGTCGAGCCGCTCGCCGATGTCGCGGGCGGCATACGAGATCACCCCGCGTTTGGTGCGCGGCACGTGGGTCAGCGGCGGCGCGGCCGTGGAGTTGTCCTCGACCGCGGTCACGATGCGGGCCATGGTGCGGACGGCGGCCAGCGGGTACTTGCCGACCGAGGTCTCCCCGGACAGCATTACCGCGTCGGCACCGTCGAGCACGGCGTTGGCGACGTCGGAGGCCTCGGCGCGGGTGGGCCGGGAGCTCTCGATCATCGACTCAAGCATCTGGGTGGCGACGATGACGGGCTTGGCGTTCTCGCGGGCCATCTGAATGGCTCGCTTCTGCACCAGCGGAACCTCTTCCAGCGGAAGCTCGACGCCGAGGTCGCCGCGCGCCACCATGATGCCGTCGAAGGCCAGCACGATCGCCTCGAGGTTGTCGACGGCTTCCGGCTTCTCCAGTTTCGCGATCACCGGTACCCGGCGGCCGATCCGATCCATCACCTCGTGCACGAGTTCGACATCCGACGGGGAACGCACGAACGACAGCGCGACCAGGTCGACGCCCAGGTCCAAGGCGAAGGTGAGATCGTCGATGTCCTTGTCCGACAGGGCCGGTGCGGACACGTTCATCCCGGGCAGCGACATGCCCTTGTTGTTGCTGACCGGGCCGCCCTCGACCACGGTGCAGACGACGTCGTCGCCGTCGATGGCTGCGACGACCAGGCCGACCTTGCCGTCATCGACCAGGACCCGGTCGCCGACCGCGGCGTCCTTCGACAACGTCTTGTAGGTGGTCGATACCCGGTCGTGGGTTCCTTCGCAGTTCTCGACGGTGATGCGGATCGTTTCGCCGTCGGCCCAGTAAGTCGAGCCGGTGGCGAAACGCCCGAGCCTGATCTTCGGGCCTTGCAGGTCGGCGAGCACACCGACAGCGCGCCCGGTGGCATCCGAGGCGGCACGTACCCGCTCGTATGCCGCCTTGTGGTCGGCATAGTCGCCGTGGCTGAAGTTCATTCGGGCGACGTCCATTCCGGCCTCTACCAGCGCCAGAGTCAACTCGTCCGATTGGGTTGCAGGGCCAAGGGTGCAGACGATCTTCCCGCGTCTACTCACGCCGATCAGCTTAGTCGTGCCGTCGGCTGTCGGGGTGACCCGAAGGTAGCCGCGCGTTGAGCCACCGGAAAATGGTCACCACGGGCGAACCGGCGATTTTGCGGCCGCCTACCCGCTGAGCATGGTCGGGACCAGCGGAAACCCCGGCATATTGCGCAGCACCGTCCACGCGATCGCGGCGACCGTGATCGTGATCACCGCCGCGATCGGTAGCCCGCGCCGGCCCTGCCGCCATCGGACCAGCAGCCAGACGGCCAAGACCGGCAGGCCGACGAGCACGAAAACGTTGTCGTTGATGCTGGCCGCCAGGTGGCCGTGCAGCAGGTCATGCGTCATGCGCAGCCCGCCGCAGAACGGGCAGTTCCAGCCGGTGAGCCACTTGAACGGGCAGAGCGGGTAGGCCGAGTTCGCGTTGTGCGGGTCGACGGATCCGACATAGCCGAGTGCCCCGGCGAACAGGACGCCGGTGCCGGCAGCGATATAGCGGCCGTGGCGGTGACGCTGGACTCCCGCGCGGGAGGCCGAATCAGGTTCCATCGCGCAGTGGCCGGCCCTGCGGGTCGTTGACCTTGTCGGTCAGGATCAGGACCGCGTCGATGATGCTCCAGATCAAACCGATTCCGCACAAGCCCAGAAGCAGTTGTGCCACACCGATGCCGGTGTCGCCGATGTAGAAGCGGCCGATGCCGCCGATGCCGACCAGGCTGAGCAGCTGCAGCAGACCGGCGATGGTTTTCGACTTGTCCGAGTACGGCAGCCCCGTCACCGGGTGACGGCCGTAGGGTGCCGACGGGTCGTATCCGGCGGCCCCGGGATACGGCTGGTATTGCGGGTACGGCGGTGGATATCCCGACGGCTGCGGAGGCGGTGCGCCGGGGTCCGGGGCACTGCCCCACGACGGTTCGGTCACGGTGTTCAGCATGCCAGATGAACTGGGTGTACCCCAGCCTCGACGAGTCGTTTGCTAGCTGCCGGGGCGCCGGGTGCGGCGGCGCAGCGCCCAGCGGCGCCGAGTTTGCTGGTCGTCCGTGCTGGGCATGGTCTCCGACGCAGGCTGCTCAGCCACGGGTTCCTCGTCGACGGGCGGGGTCGACTCCGGCTCGCTCGCGTCGGTTTCCGCCGCTTCGACGGCATCCTCTCCCGGTTCGCCGGCCTGCGCCTCGGGTGCGTCTTCTGCCGTCTCCTGCGCCTCAGGCTCTTGCGCCTCAGCGGCCTCCGGCTCCTGCGCCTCGGGCTCTTGCGCCTCAGCGGCCTCCGGCTCCTGCGCCTCCGCTATTGCCTCTTCGATCCCCGGTTCTTCGGCTTGCGGCTGCTCGCCCTCAGGTTCCTCGACCGTCGCCTCTTCAGACTCTTCGGGTTCCTCGGCCTCTACAGTCTCCGGCTCTGCCTCGCCGACTTCCGGCTCGTCGGCTTCAACGGCTTCGGCTTCTTCCGCCTTCACCTCCACAGGCTCTTCGGCTTCGGGTTCGGGTTCGGGTTCCGCAGCCTCTTCAGGCTCGTCGGATTCGGCTTCGGGTTCGGGTTCGGGTTCCGCAGCCTCTTCAGGCTCGTCGGCTTGGGGTTCCTCCGCCGCTACCGCCTCTGCCTCCGACTCCTCGCCGTCCGGCTTCTCGAGCGTCGCCGTTTCGACTGACGCTCCCGAACCCGCCGGGTCGGCGGCGTCGTCGTCTGCACTGGCCGTGGTCGCCGCTACGGTCGAAGCCGCCGCGACACCGGCGAGTTCCTCCGTCGGTTCGGCTTCGGCCTCGGATTCCGCGTCGTCCGGGTGAGCCTTGCCGCGCAAACTCTCGGGATCTTCGCGGCCCTTCGGTGCCAGAACGATGTAGACGACGGCGCCGATGAACACGAAAGTCGATGTAAACGAGTTGATCCGGATGCCGGCGATGTGGGTGGCGGTATCGTCACGCAGCAGCTCGACCCAGAAGCGCCCGACACAGTAGAGCGCGACGTAGGCGGCAAAGAGCCGTCCGTGACCGATCTGGTAACGCCGGTCGATGTAGATCAGGATGGCGAAAACCAGGACGTTCCAGAGCAATTCGTACAGAAACGTCGGTTGCACCACGACCGCGAGCTGTCCGGTCGACACGCCGTCGAGTGAATGCGGGTCGATGTATCCCGAAGGATCGCGGCGATAGAAGATTTCCAGGCCCCACGGCAGCGTGGTCTCCCTACCGTAAAGCTCCTGGTTGAAGTAGTTCCCGAGCCGACCGATCGCCTGCGCCAAGATGATGCCCGGGGCGACCGAATCGAGGAAGGCCGGCAACGGAATTCCCAGCCGCCGGCAACCGATCCATGCTCCGAGCACGCCGAGGGCCACCGCACCCCAGATGCCCAGCCCGCCGTCCCAAATGCGGAACGCCGCGCCGAACCCGGCACCGCCCGGGCCCCAATACGTCCGCCAATCGGTGGCCAGGTGATACAGCCGGCCGCCAATCAAACCGAACGGCACCACCCACAGCGCGATGTCGTAGATCACCCCGCGCTGCCCGCCGCGAGCCGCCCAGCGCCGATCGCCGATAATCAGCGCGACCACGATCCCGGTGATGATGAACAGCGCGTACGCGCGAATCGGCAACGGACCCAGGTGCCAGACACCTTGCGGAGGGCTGGGGAAATACGTGGGCAACATCGTCATGATGACGACACTCGCACACCTTCGGCCAATTCCTGGGTCAACGCACGCAAGCTCGGCAGACCGTCGGCGAGTGCCGATACCAAGGCCGAACCGACGATGACGCCGTCGGCGTAACTGCCGATCTGTGCGGCCTGCTCACGCGATCGCACGCCGAGGCCGACGCCGACGGGGATGTCAGACACCGCTTTGACCCTGCTGACCAATTCGGGGGCGGCGTTCGACACCGCGTCGCGTGCCCCGGTCACGCCCATCGTCGAGGCCGCGTAGACGAATCCCCGCGATGCCTCGACCGTGCTCACCAGCCGCTCCGGCGTCGACGAGGGTGCCACCAGAAAAATGCGATCCAGCCGGTGCTCCTCGGACGCGGTCATCCACTCGTGGGCTTCATCGGGGATCAGGTCCGGCGTGATGAGACCGTGTCCGCCTGCCGACGCGAGGTCCCGTGCGAACGCATCAATCCCGTAGCGCAGCACCGGGTTCCAATACGTCATGACCACCGCACGACCGCCCGCCGTGCTGATCGCCTCGACCGCGGCCAACGTGTCACGCACGCGCACTCCCTCGCGCAACGCGGCCTCGGTAGCCCGGGCGATCGTCGGGCCGTCCATCCCGGGATCGGAATAAGGCACCCCGACCTCGATGAGGTCACAACCCGATTCGACCAGGGCGATCATCGCGTCCACCGAAGTCCGCACGTCGGGATAGCCCGTGGGCAGGTAGCCGATCAGCGCGGCACGGTTTTCGGACCGGCACGCGTCGAAAAGCGGTGCCAGCCTGCTGGCTTGACTCTGCTCTACCGTCATTTCTCGTCCATCAGGCCGAACCATTTCGCGGCCGTCTCGACGTCCTTGTCACCGCGGCCCGACAGGTTCACCAGAATGATTGCGCCGCTGCCCAATTCGTGGCCGAGTTTGAGGGCACCGGCGACGGCGTGAGCGGACTCGATGGCCGGGATGATGCCCTCGGTCCGGCACAGCAGCCCAAACGCGTCCATTGCCTCGGCGTCGGTGATCGGCCGGTATTCGGCGCGCCCGGTCTCGCGCAGCCACGCATGCTCCGGACCTACTCCGGGGTAGTCCAAACCCGCTGAAATCGAATGTGATTCGATCGTCTGGCCGTCCTCGTCCTGCAGCAGATAAGAGAACGACCCCTGGAAGGCCCCCGGTGACCCGCCGGTGAATGTCGCCGCGTGCCTTCCGGTTTCGACGCCGTCGCCCGCCGCCTCGTAGCCGATCAGCCGCACGCCCGGGTCGTCGATGAAGGCGTGGAAGATGCCGATCGCATTGGACCCGCCGCCGACGCAGGCGGTGACGGCGTCGGGCAACCGGCCGACCTTCGTCTGGATCTGTGCGCGCGCCTCCAGCCCGATGATGCGCTGGAAATCGCGGACCATCGTCGGGAAGGGGTGCGGGCCCGCCGCGGTGCCGAAGCAGTAGTACGTGTTGTCGGCGTTGGTGACCCAATCCCGGAACGCCTCGTTGATGGCGTCCTTCAACGTTTGCGAACCCGAGTCGACCGAGACGACCTCGGCGCCCAACAGCCGCATCCGCGCCACGTTGAGCGCCTGGCGCGCGGTATCGACCGCGCCCATGTAGATCACGCACTCCAGGCCGAGCAATGCGCAGGCGGTGGCCGTCGCCACCCCGTGCTGCCCGGCGCCGGTCTCGGCGATCACCCGGTTCTTGCCCATCCGCTTGGCCAGCAAGGCCTGGCCGAGCACGTTGTTGATCTTGTGAGAACCGGTGTGGTTCAAGTCTTCTCGCTTGAGGAACAGGCGTGCTGAACCGGCGTGTTCGCTCAGGCGGGTGGCCTCGTAAAGCGGCGACGGCCGGCCCGCGTAGTTCGCCTGCAGGTCGTCCAGCAGGTCCAGGAATTCCGGATTGACGCGTTCCTTCTCGTAAGCCGCGGTGACCTCCTCGATCACCGCCATCAACGCTTCGGCGACGTAGCGGCCACCAAACACACCGAAATGTCCACCCGCATCAGGGTCGTGCCGGGTGGGTTCGGAAATGGCCGCGCTCGAAAGCGGCAGGGCGGGGCGAGTGGGGTCTACCATCACCAATGCTCAACGCGGGGATGGCTCATGGGGTTCAACGCAGAGGCTCTGACTAGCGAGCCGGTTTCGGACAGGACGGATGGGTACCTGCGGTCACCAGATCGGCAACCGCGGCACGCGGATCGCCACTTTTGACCAAACCCTCGCCGACGAGGACGGCATCGGCACCCGCCCCGGCGTACGCCAACAGGTCCGCGGTACCCCGCACGCCGGATTCGGCGATCCTGATCACGTTGCTGGGCAGGCCGGGCGCGATCCGCGAGAAGCTGTCCCGGTCCACCTCCAGCGTCTTGAGATCGCGGGCGTTGACCCCGATCACGTTGGCGCCGGCCTTGAGCGCGCGGTCCGCCTCTTCTTCGGTGTGGACCTCGACAAGCGCTGTCATGCCCAGTGATTCGGTGCGGTCGAGCATCGCCGCCAACGCCGACTGCTCCAAGGCGGCGACGATCAGCAGCAGCATGTCGGCGCCGTGCGCACGTGCCTCGTGGATCTGATATGGCTGCACCACAAAGTCTTTGCGCAAGACCGGAATCGACACTGCTGCCCGAACCGCATCCAGGTCGTCGAGCGAACCGTTGAAACGCCTCTCCTCGGTCAGCACACTGATGATGCGGGCACCGCCGTCTTCGTATGCCTGAGCCAGTTTCGCCGGATCGGCAATGGGCGCCAACGAACCTGCTGACGGACTCGCGCGCTTGACCTCGGCGATGACGCCGATCCCCGGCTCGCGCAGCGCGGCCATCACATCCAGGGGTGGGGGTGCCGCGGCGGCCGCCGCTTTGATCTCGGGAAGAGGGATACGCGCTTCGCGCGCGGCAACATCGGCCCGGACTCCCTCAAGGATGGAGTCAAGGACTGTCGCCGGACTCATACCTGTCGTTTCCCTTCTACAGCCATACAGACCGTCACCTAACCGGTTCCGAACCGATTTCGACGACGTCAATGAAGGGTAGCGACCGTCGGCTCGCGACCCGTCACCGACCCTCGGTGTCAGACTCGCGGGGCCGATCGGTCGGGTCGTTCCCCTCATCGAGTGCGTCCCAGATCATCCGCTCCGACATCTCTGGCGCCCCCGGCTCCTCCAGCATCGCCCCGTCGGCACCTTCGCGTCTCGCGATTGAGCGGCGGGTCGCCGGCGCGGCGTATTTTTTCGCCCCGGCCCGGGCCGTCATCGCCGACCGCATCAACAAGACGGCGGCGATCAACGTACATACCGCCGCACCCACCGCGATCCCGGCACCGACGTACCGCCGCTCGCTGCCCACCAGCGTCAGCAGCGAAATGTGGGCCAGTTCGGACCCCCGCACCGCCACATCCGGCAGCACCCACAGGCTGACGCCCAGATAGCCGATCGCCAGGCTGATCACGGCGAGCAGCCCGGCCAGCGCCCGCAGCGCCCAGCCACGCACCGCGAGTGCCGCGACGGCGGTGGCCAGCATCAGCAGCGCCAACGGCAGCAGGGCCGTCGACCAGGTCGCGCCGGCCAGGATCACTTCCTTGGGCGGCCCCAGCCCGTCGAACGACCGGATCACCACCCACGGCAGTCGCGAGGCCGTCCACAGCAGGCCCGCGGCGATGACCAGCAGCAGCTGGGCGATGCCGATCGTCAGCCGGGCCCGGCGCTCCGGCGGTGGGTCAGCCATTGCGGGTGGCGTCCGGGGCGCTGAGCGTCTGCGCCGCGGCGATGGCGTTGAGCACCGCGCGCGCTTTGTTGCTCGCCTCGGTGTACTCGTAAGGACCGTTGGAGTCCGCCACGACCCCGCCACCCGCCTGGACATAGGCGGTGCCGTTGCGCATCAGCGCGGTGCGAATGGCGATGGCGAAGTCCGCGTTGCCGGCGAAGTCGAGGTAGCCGAGCACCCCGCCGTAGACGCCGCGGCGCGTCTTCTCCACCTCTTCGATCAGCTCCATGGCCCGCACCTTCGGCGCCCCGGACAGTGTGCCGGCCGGAAAACAGGCCGTGACGGCGTCCAGGGCGGTGCGGCCCTCACCGAGCAGACCGGTCACCGTGGAGACCAGGTGCATGACGTGGCTGTAGCGCTCGATGTGGCTGTAATCCTCGACGCGCACCGTGCCGGGTGTGCAGACCCGGCCGAGATCGTTGCGGCCGAGGTCGACCAGCATCAAGTGCTCGGCGCGTTCCTTGTCGTCGGACAGCAACTCCTTTTCCAGCAGCTGATCTTCTTCCTCGTTCTGTCCCCGCCACCGGGTACCGGCGATCGGGTGCGTCGTCGCGCGGCCGTCGGCGACGGTGACGAGTGCCTCGGGGCTGGATCCGACGATCGAAAAGTCCGTTACACCAGCACTATTCGGCACATGAAGCAGGTACATGTAGGGGCTGGGGTTGGTCACTCGCAGAATCCGGTAGACGTCGATCGGGTCGACGTCGGTGTCCATTTCGAAGCGCTGCGAGGGCACCACCTGGAAGGCTTCGCCGGCCGCGATCTGGTCGACGAGGTAGTCGACGATCTTGCCGTACTCCTCGACCGTGCGCTGGGCGCGGTATTGAGGCTCGGGCCGGCTGAAGGTGGCCACCGTCGACGGCAGCGGCTGGCCCAGCGCCTCGGTCATCACATCCAAGCGCGCGACGGCGTCGTCGTAGGCCTCGTCGACCCGCTCGTCGGTGCCGTTCCAGTTCACCGCGTTGGCGATCAGTGTGATCGTGCCCTCGTGGTGGTCGACCGCCGCCACATCCGTGGCCAGCAGCATCAGCATGTCCGGCAGCTGCAGATCGTCGACGGCCATTTCCGGCAGACGTTCCAGGCGCCGCACCATGTCGTAGGCGAAGAACCCGACCAGGCCGCCCGACAACGGCGGCAGCCCCGGCTTCGACTGGCTGGTTTGTCGGGTGGACAGCAGCTCCAGGGTGGCCTGCAGCGCCTCGAGCGGGTCGCCACCGGTGGGCGCGTCCTGCGGGACCGCGCCCAACCACACCGCTTCGCCGTCGCGCACGGTCAACGCTGAGGGCGCCCCGGCTCCGATGAACGACCATCGCGACCACGACCGACCGTTCTCGGCAGACTCCAGCAAGAACGTGCCGGGTCGATTGGCGGCCAGCTTGCGATATGCCGACAGCGGCGTCTCGCTGTCAGCCAAGACCTTCCGGGTCACCGGGACAAAGCGGTGCGCCGCCGCGAGCAGGCGAAATTCCTCCCGTGAGGTCGTGTCGGCGAGGTGTGGGTGCACCAAACCATCCTCGCAGATGCGTTCGCCCGGATCGGGCGGTCCCGCGAGCCGGGGGCACCTCCGGCTTGCGGAGGAACGACACGGCGACTTTTGGCCCGATTTTCGCGGTGCCGTCACGCTCGCACCCGGCACCGCCTGGTGGGCGATTGGGCGTAGCGTGACGGCCATGAAAACTGGTGACACAGTGGCCGATTTCGAACTTCCCGATCAGACCGGAACGCCCCGCAAGCTCAGCGCCCTGCTTGCCGACGGTCCCGTGGTGCTGTTCTTCTACCCCGCGGCAATGACTCCCGGGTGCACCAAGGAAGCCTGCCATTTCCGGGACCTGGCGGCCGAATTCGCGGCGGTCGGGGCCAGTCGCGTCGGCATCAGCACCGATGCCGTGCAGAAGCAGGCCAAGTTCGCCGACAAGGAAAGCTTCGACTACCCGCTGCTGTCCGACACCGACGGCACGGTGGCCACGCAGTTCGGCGTCAAGCGCGGCCTGCTCGGCAAGCTGATGCCGGTCAAGCGCACGACGTTCGTGATCGACACCGATCGCACGGTGCTCAACGTCATTTCCAGCGAGTTCAGCATGGACACCCATGCCGACCAGGCACTGCACACACTGCGAGCGCGTTCGTCGGCGTAATCGGTTGTGCTGCTTGCCGTTACGGGACGATCGCCAGGAACACGAACGCGGCCAGCAGCACCAGATGCACCTCGCCCTGCAGCCGCGTCGCCCGGCCGGGAATCACGGTGAGCATGCTGATCACCACGGTCAACGCAAACAGCACCAGCTGCGTCGAGCCCAGCCCGAGAATCAGCGGTCCCTTGATCCAGATCGACGCCAGCGCGATGCCGGGAATGGTGAGCCCGATACTGGCCATTGCCGAGCCATACGCGAGGTTGAGGCTGGTCTGAATGCGGCCCTGTCGCGCCGCTCGCACCGCCGCCAGCGTCTCGGGCAGCAGCACCAGGCCCGCGATCACCACGCCGACGAACGAGTGCGGGAATCCCGCGACTGACACCAGTTTCTCGACGGCCGGCGACTCCTGTTCGGCCAGGCCCACCACCGCGACCAGCGCGCCCACCAGTAGCGCGAGGCTGCGCAGCGCCGCGGCTTGGCTCGGCGGTTCCGCGTGGCTTTCCTCGTCGAGCATGCGCTGCTGACCGCGCTGCGCGACCGGCAGAAAGAAGTCGCGATGCCGCACCGTCTGGGTGAAGACGAACAGCAGGTAGACCAGCAACGAGGCGACGGCGGCGAATTCCAGCTGTCCGGGCGAGAACTCCTGACGGCCACGAGTCGTGGTGAAGCTGGGCAGTGCCAGGCTCAGCGTCGCCAGCGTGGTGAGCGTCGCCAGCGCCGCACCGCTGCCCTCCGGATTGAACAACGTCACGCCGTAGCGGTGCGAACCCAACAGCAGTGACAGCCCGGCAATGCCGTTGGTGGTGATCATCAGGGCGGCGAACGCGGTATCCCGGGCCAGCGTCTCCGCTTCGTTTCCGCCCGAGGCCATCAGCGCGATGATCAGGGCCAGCTCGATGACGGTCACCGCGGTGGCGAGCACCAGCGACCCGAACGGCTCACCGACCCGGTGTGCGACCACCTCCGCGTGGTGCACCGCGGCCAACACGGCGCCGATCAGGACGATCGCCTCGAGCGCGGCCAGCCACGGCCCCGGCTCCGTGCCCCAGGTCAGTGCCAGCATGACGAGAGCGACCAGCGGCACCACGACGTTCCACGACATCCGTTCGCGCATCGCCTGCCATTCTGATCGAAATCGTCGGCCGGTGCCGCCTCGAGCGCGCCGCGTGCGGCGGCCCCGCACGGCCGCGATTTGCCGGCCGCCGCAACCATCGTCTCAGTAGCATGCTCACATGCCGCAAAGCGATGGGTTACCCGAAGGCGCGCTGTTCGCCGGATTCAGGATCATTCGGCGGCTGGGGGCAGGCGGTATGGGTGAGGTGTATCTTTTCCGGACTACTGCCGGCAGCTGCATGCTATCTCGTTTCTAGACAACCGAGACGCCTCACATCCTGTCTTGTACCGCGTTACAACTTGAGGGTTGGCTGTAATTCTGACGCTGAGTCGCGTCGCTAGCGGTCCCAACAACGGTGTGCTGGGTCCCCCAGACATTGGTGACACGGATGGTTGAACATTCTTGGGCAATAAACTTCGACCCCCGGTGGCACACCTTGCGAGCCGACAGGCAGCGGCAAGGGCAAAGGTGGCGGCGATGGCGGCGGATCGTTCAGTAGTGGCGCCGCTACCTCGGTGGCAACGAACGCACCGACGCTGAGGGGCGCGTGAGCTGTGGCCGCCACGAGATAAGCGGGCAGCGATGGCCGCTCCGCGCAGGCCGGCGCGGGTACGAACACTAGTGCTGCCATAGCCATCGCGATAGCGGCGAGCTTGATCCCCTTCACCCGCTGGCCTTAGATACTGTTGCCAGACACAGGCTTTGGGCGGTTGGCGTTGTACCAGGTGTTGTCCATCGCGGTCTTTGCGGTGTCGTGGGTGATGAGCCAGTGCCCACCCTGGTTAGTCAATACGATCGGCCCGGGCGCGCTGCGCTGGTAGTAGGTGCCGGTGGAGGTGATGGTGGCTCCGGCAAAGTTATTCGGTGCAGGCTGGATGTCGGTCACGACCCAATTCAGGGGCAATAACCCTCGCGCATTCATCTGGTTCAGATGGTCATCGATGGTGGCGGCTTCCTCGGGGGTGAATCCGGGGGTGACGATGTTGTTCTTGTTCGCGGCAGGGTCGGTCAGTTCGGTTAAAACGGCGAGCACCTGATCGGTGGTGGGAACCGGTCCGGTGCAGGGAGGTTGACCGGGGTCGCCGCAGTCCGCGTGAGACGTGGCAGGTGCCGCGATGAGGGTGACCGCCATTGTCACTGTGGCGGAGAAACACTGCGTCAGCTGGGTTTTCACTGAGGTCTCTGCTGATCCTGCTGGCTCTGGCATTGCTGAATACAGTTGCGGCGTGCACCGGGCAGTCCGCCGCAGATGCAGGACGGCGGTGGTTGCGCATCGCCGGGTGGTTGCGGTGTGGGCGCTGGGTCGTCTGCGAGGTAGCTCAGAGAGGGCGAAACGGCCGTGGCACAGTCGGGTGGCGCCACGCTCGCAATTGATGCGGCGAGCAGCATCGCTGCGGCGACCGTCTTCATGTCAGGAATGTAGCGGTATTTGCTGACGACCATCTGTGCATCCGCTTACACCTGACTCCAAGTCCTGTCAGGTCGCTGGCAACGCTGCCAAAGTCTGAACGGTGTCTCATTTATAAACAACTAAGACGCCTCAGATCCTGTTTCGCGGTGCCAGGACCTTGCGGCGGGCGAGAGTGGCGGCGGCAGGCCGAATCACGCAACGCCCAGCAAACGTGGATTAAGCGCCAAGTTCCTTCACAGTTCGTAGGCGGGGCTCGTGCGATGCGTCGGTGGTTACGCTGGAATGGTTCGCCGACTGGTGTCAGAAAGAAGCCGCCGATGCTTCGCACGATGTCTTGTGGTGTTGCCGGGGTTGCGCTTCGTGTTGTCGCTGGCGTAATTGGTGCGGCAGTGGCCGTCTGGGCGGTGGTGGTTGTTGGTCTTGCGTCGGTGGGTCAAGACGGTTCTTCGTGGGTCTCGTCGCAGATGCGGCCCAGGATTGAAGCAATCGGCGGTGGGATTGGTCCGCACGCGTGTCGAAACGCCGCCTTGCATGTACGCCAAGATCCAGCGTATGCGCCGCCAGCGCACTGTTTGACCACCAAATGGTTCCAGGACCCGACAGCACCAGATGACGGTTCGCAGCCGCGAGATGAGAACCCGCCGCCGACGTCGCCCTAACCCGGCGACATCCATCGTGGGCACATCTGCAGCACCGTCTTACGGGGGCAAATTAGCAATGATTCCAACGACATTCGCCGACATCGCGACAGCGATGACTACTGCGACAATAGTTTGCGCCCCCGCAATGGCCTCCGCGGACTGCGGCGACCCTGGGCAACCGGCCTGCACGGGACCCGTTCCCAGCACAGATCAAGTGGCCGCCGTGCTCAATAGACTGACCGCACCGGGCGTTCCGGCTAAGAGCAAAACTGACGTCGTCACCCCGGGCTTCGCGCCAGATGAAGCCGGAACAATTGACAACCATCTAGACCGGATGGAGGCCTTCGGCGGGCTGCTACCCCCGGACTTCGTCATCACCAATATCGAACCGGCGCCCGCCAACTTCGCCGGCGCCACCGTAGCCACCACCGGCGGATACAAGCACGCCATACATCCCCGCCCCGTCGTGCTGGTCGACCAAGGCGGGCACTGGCTGATCAACCACGACAGCGCGATGGATGTCTTGAACGCTTTATGGAACGCCGGCCAACGCGTGCCCGCCTACGGCCCGGCGATTTAGCAACTGCGGGGTGTCTCGTTTCTAAAGAATCGAGACGCCCTAGATCTTGTCTCAAGCAGAACTGGGTGTTATCGACGATGGGCATAGACGCCCGCTCGCCCCCGGGGGCCTCAATTGGTGCGGGCTAGTCTGAGTCATATTGCCGCATTAGGGACCCAGTGCGGCTTAAAAATGATCCCGGGTGGGGGCGGGGGTGGTTGGCATGTTGGGTCCGGAGAACCTGTGTCGCACCCTGGTGGGGCTGGGGGCGATGGCGGATCGTCGCTGAGATAACTGATTTGGGCCGGCGCGCCCGTAGCGGTGACAAAGCCGGATGGCGCTTCTCCTGCGGCGACGGTCACACCCGCGAGGAATACGACGAGCGCCATCGCTCCGCCGGAAATGGCACGATTCCCGAACATCAATGGTTCTTTCAGCAGGCAGTTAGAAGATATCGCCGACACTAGTTTCGCCGCACTGTGAGACCGCTGAGATTCGCGCACCTGCAGTTCGTGATGAAGGCAACTTCAGTACGACGCGGGCTCGCAACTGTCGTCGGCGAAGACCCGCATGGTCGCTGTCTCCGAGCTGAGCCAGCTCGGCGCGTCGGCGAGCTGATCAGCGTGATGACGCGCCGCTACCTGTACCTGCGACGCCAACGCCACTATTGGCTCACCCGCAGCTAACGCCTCGTCGATAAGATCAGCGGCTTTCACCTTCGCCTGCTTCATCGCCTGCGGGATAGCAAGCCGCAGCCGCTCGACCTCGACATCGTCCTCAGTCGACGAACGCCGCTTCTCAAGTAGTTCCCCCATCATCGGGAACACATCCATGGCCGACAACATTCTCCGGTTGTTGACAACCAGTTCGCGATACGTGCCTGCGGGAAGCTGATACCAGCCTGCGCCCATGCTCTCCAGCGTATCGACGCTCGTCTCATTTCTAGACAAACGAGACAGCAGGCTGGGAATTATGGTTTGCACTGTTTCCCCAGCTCATGGTGTCTCATTTCTTGTCTCCTGTGCGATGGTTCGAAATCATGGGTGATGCGCCGGCGACGACTGGGATGCCAAGGAGGGCCGGCTCGGCGGCTGCCCCACTGGCCTGGGCGATGGTGCGGCCGAGGGCGACCAACTTGTTGGCCGCCGCGTCGCGGCTGGTCTGTAGGCCCTGGACTTCGCCGAGCCATCCGTTGAGGCGGGCTTCGGTGATCCGGTCGTCGAGGTTGCGGATGATCTCGAGGAGCCGATTGTGCTGCTTGGGGTCGACCCGCAGCATCGGGCACCTTACGCACGCGTGTTCGTGTTTGCATGGCGTGCCGTAGGGACGACTGCAGGTGCCGAGCTCGACCTTGCGTAGTTCGAAGTGCTGCTGGAATTCATCCCATTCCGGTTGTGTCGGTTCGCGGTATTCAGCTTCGGGCCTCAGGGCGCGTCGAGTATCGAGGAATGCCCGGTAAGTGCGAACGAGTCCTTCATCGAACACCGCGGTGTATCCCTGGGTGGTGTTGATGTCCTTGTGTCCCAGTATTTTCGCGGCGATGTGGATCGGGAGCCCGCCGGCGACGGCTTCGGTGGCGAACATTCTTCGAAAATCGTGCGGCGTGTAATGCAGCGTGTTGCCGGCCGAGTCAGTTAGGCCTGCACGCTCCAAGATTTGCGTGAGCCATCGCTGAACGGTGGTGGGCGCGGGGACCATCCACTTCCAACCGCTGCGGTGCTGGAACAGGTGCGGCAGAGCTGGCCCGGTTTCTTTTTCGTAGCGATCGTAGCGGCGGGTCAAGGGCACCATCCCTTTGTTCTCAGCGCGCAAGCGACTGATGACCGTAGCTAGGACGCTGGCCAGCTCGGGGCTGACCAATAACAGCCGTTCTTCGTTTGTCTTCGAGGGCACGATCTGCAGCATCGGCACGACTTCGCCGGTCTTCGGCAACCTGTAGGAAACCAGCCCGAGATGGGTCAATTCCAACAACTCCTCGACCCGAACCCCAGTGTGGCGCAACGTCTCAATGACAGCCCACGACCAAAACGCTTCGTGTTCGGCCCGGCCGATGTCAATCACCTCGCCTGCGGTCAGATCCTCGATCCTGTTGGCCGGCTTTGGGTGCCGCTTCACTCCGCCTTTACCGGTGCCGTGCCATTCGATGCGCCGGTACTGTCGACCGGCGTGTTCGAATGGACGGCCGAACGGTGCGGCATTTGTCGCGGCGAGCAACGCGGCTTGCTCAACTCGGTGACGTTCTGCTGCATCGACGAGGGCGGGAAGATGCGAGAGTTGCTCGCGCACACGCTGGTGCATCCGAGCGGTCCTGCGCCGCTTCGCTTTTGCATATCCAACGGTCTCGGCTCGGCGGATCGGGTTGGGGAAACTCCATTGAACCCAGGCCGGGTCTTGCAGGGCCCATTCCTGGAGGTCACGGTAGAAACCTCGGACGCAGATCAGGACTGAGAGTCTGTTTTCACGGGGTCGTGTCCCGCCGTCCGGGTTGCTGATCGTGCGTATCCGTTCCTTCCATGCCTGGGCGACGTCGGCGGGCAGGTTCAGGGTGTCGAGGTCTGGGTGGTGGCGTTCGATATCAGACCAGAACACGCCGGCGAGGATCGAGGCGAGGCTTTGGAAGCTGGTGTAGTCCAAGGCGGGGCGGCGTTCATCGAGGTACTTGACAAGCACTTCGCGGACATCGAGGCTGCGGATTTGGTAGGCATCGACGAGTTCGTGGGTAGGTCGTTGTCCCGGCCGCAGCGCGTCTCTCATCGTGGAATGCTCACCAAGATCAGCGATTCCGTGCAGGGCTGTCCAGGCAAGGTTGGCTCCGCGGGCTTCGTCCTTGCGACCCTTCCGATGACGCCAAGCCCGATAGGTGAGTAGATCATCGGCAGTCAGTTCATTGACGTCACGGCCCGTGTGCAGCACGATTTTGCTGATCACGATCAACGCGTGTCTCGACGTGACAGTGGTACCGACTGCTGCGTCAAGCCGGCTTTCGATGACAGCAAACAGGTCCGGCCGAAACACCTGCCGCACAGTCGAATACAGCGTCAGCGCACGGTATGACGTCAGAAATTCATAGCTGGGAAAGACGATCCGGCACAACAGGAGCCTGGGCAAGGCTTCCACGAGATCTCGCCGGAGTGTTTTCCCGTGCGGAGTGTCGATTCCCTCCAGCGACTCTAGCCATTGCGCGCCACTGTCGGCGCCCGATGCGACCCATCGTTGTTGCCAGCCCGCACCCGGATAGGTGGCAAGGAACTCCAGGATCGCTCTGGCATTGGAGAGCACCTTGGCGCCATGGCCCTGCCGCCCCGGCGGCGGCCAATTCGGCAGCGTCTGAAGTATGTCGAGAACTGCGTTGATGCTCAGCTGGTCGCGCGCCCCACCGGGAACAACGGCGTCGACCAAGTCGTCATAGCGCTGCGCCGCCTGGATGCGGGACGCGCTGTGTTCGATCGCATCGATGAGCGCCGGAGTAACCGTCATCGCGATGTCTGTCCTAACAGGATGGCCAAGTCCGCGGCGTCGTACCCGGCCGCAACGTCGGGCTGCGGACTGAAAGGTTGTTGTTCCCGTTCGATGAGATGGCGAGCAACGCGGCGCACCACCTCGGCCTGGTCTTCGACCAAGTACGTGTCGACTGTGGTCGACAGGTGCGCGTGGCCAAGGATCGTCTGGATATCACGGGCCGAAAGCGTGTCGTTACGCGACATCCGCAGCGCGCATGTGTGGCGGAGATCGTGCATCGTCCAGTTCGTCCCTAAGTCGGCGTTCGCCCTCGTCACCACCTTGCGGAGGGCGTCGTAGGACATGGGCTGACGCTTAGGGCCGTCGCCGCGGTCTCGCCGCCGCAGCGTCCACCAGAGCGGTTCTTGCGGCTTGAGCGGTTCGGCGAGGTCCGCCAGATACAGGCGCAGCCAGACGAACGCGTCAGGGCTAGCCGGTAACCATTGCTCGGCGCGAGTGCCTTTGCGCACGACCCGAACCAGTTGTTCGCCCCAGTCGAGGTCGACGATGCGAACCCCCAGGATTTCCGCGGCACGAGCACCGTTGCTGAGCGTCAGGGAAAGCAGCGCTCGATCACGATCGGATCGCAACGCACCAAACAGGGCCAGCCAGTGCTCGTCTCGAAGTTCGCGCGGCTGAGCCTTGGGCAACTTCGGGTTGTAGCGGATGCGCCCTTCGGGACGGAATGGTTTGGCGGGATCATGGTGGGCATTTGCACGGCGCCCATGCGGATCCAGGGGCATTGGGTTGACCAATGGTCCCAGGCCCAGTTCGATCCAGTACTCGTAGAACGCTCTGATCACCGCGTTGGAGTGCCGAATCGTCCGCGCTCCGTACCGGTCGCCGAGAGAACGCTTGCCGGTGATTGGATTCACCATTCCCGCAGTCGATTTCGATCTCGAGCGCGCTCGCGCTATCGGCTTCGTTGCCCGCATCAACCACAGCACCAGATCACGTCCCTCGGCCGGAGTAGCCCTATGCCACTCCACGTCTACTGCCATAAGCCACCGCCACCACCTCAACAACTCGAATGCGTAGCTGCGGGCCGAGGCCGCGCTGTTCCCCTGCGCCATGAAGTCAGCCAGATACTGCTTGATCGGGCCTATCGGCTGCCCGGCGTCGTCAAAGACCAGCCACGGAACGACACCCGCCGCCTCGGCTACTTTGCCCCAGCTCGGCAGCTGGACCGCCGCGATGTCGCGCTCCACGTCATCAAACATTTCAGGCTCCTTGATTCGGACAATCGATGTCTAACAAGTGCCAACGACAATTCACCGAAGCCCGCCGTGTGTCGGCTGCGTAGTCCGGTCAACAGATCTGGCGCAGCATCCACGGCTGCCGCGCCGTGACGCGCTGAAGATCTTGCCCGGTGAGCTCACCGACAACCTCGAGTTTCGGCAGCGCTTCAACCGCGAGGCCGATCTCGCCGCGAGCCTGTACAACGAACACATCGTCGGTATCCACGACCGCGGCGAATACGAAGGGCAACTGTGGATTTCGATGGATTACGTGGAGGGTACCGACGCCGCGCAGCTGTTGCGCCAGTACCCATCGGGGCTGCCGAAAGCCGACGTCGTCGAGATCATCGCCGCCATGGCCGACGCGCTGGATTACGCGCACTCGCGCGGCCTGCTGCACCGCGACGTCAAACCCGCGAACATCCTGATCAGTGATGCCGCGCCGCGACGGCGCATCCTGCTGGCCGATTTCGGCATCGCTCGCGAGCTGGGTGACATCAGCGGCCTGACAGCAACCAACATGATGATGGGCACCACGGCCTATTGCGCGCCCGAGCAGCTGCAGGGACTCGACATCGATGGACGCGCCGACCAGTACGCGCTGGGGTGTACCGCGTTCAACCTGTTGACCGGTGTCGCCCCCTTTCACAATTCCAATCCCGCGGTGGTCATCACACAGCATTTGTCCGCGCCGCCACCGCCGGTCAGTGAGCGGCGGCCCGAACTGGCGGATCTCGACGGCGCACTCGCCAAAGCCCTGGCCAAAAACCCCGCCGATCGTTTTGCGACGTGTTCGGATTTCGCGGCCGCGCTCGGCAGCCAGCTCGGCACCGCGACCGAGGCCGTCGGTCCGACCCGAGCGGCCCCGATCGCGGACACCGAAGTAATCGCCAAGGCCCAAACAGCTTCGCCCGCAAGACCGCCCGCGCGCAGCACCCGGCGCACGGCGGTGGTGGTCGCCGCGGTCGTCGGTCTGGCCCTGGTCGGTCTCGGGGTCCTCGTCGGCGTCCGCGTGTTCGGCGGCTCGCACCAACCTGGCAACGCGAAACCTGTCGCGCCGTCGAGTAGCCCGGCGCCGGCGCCGGCGAAACCCGGGATCAAGCTCGCTCGCCAGCTCACCGACCAAGCGGGTGTACTCGGACCGGTCGAATACGACACGGTGAACCGGGCACTGACCAAGCTCTACAAAACGCGCCGCACCCGGTTGTGGGTGGTGTATGTCAGGACCTTCGACGGCCAAAAGCCGCTCAAATGGGCCGAGGAAGCCATGCGTGCCAATAACTTCACCGACAACGACGCCCTGCTAGCCGTCGCCACCGAGGAGCCCGCGTACTCGTTGCGGGTGCCCAACGCGGTGACCGCCGGAAAAGCTATTGACCTTGAAGTCGTTCGACGAGATCGCATCTCACCGGCGGTCTTCCGGCACGAATGGACGCGCGCCGCACTCGAAGCAGCCAATAGCCTCGACGTCGCGCCGCGCTAATTCTCGGGTTCGAGCAGCACGTCGGCATCGAAGCAGCTGTGATCTCCGGTGTGGCACGCGCCGCCGACCTGGTCGACCATCAGCAGCACGGTGTCACCGTCGCAGTCCAGGCGCACCGAGTGCACATGCTGGGTGTGTCCCGACGTCGCGCCCTTGATCCACTGCTCGCCGCGGGATCGCGAAAAGTAGGTCGCTTCACGGGTTTTCAGCGTGCGGGCCAGCGCCTCGTCGTCCATCCAGGCCACCATCAGCACGTCACCACTGCTCCGCTCCTGCACGACGGCGGTGAACAGGCCGTCGGAATTGCGCTTGAGGCGTGCGGCGATGCGGGGATCGAGTGTCATCGTACCGTGATCCCTGCTGCGGCCATCGCGGCCTTCACCTGCCCGATCGTCAACTCCCGGAAGTGAAAGACGCTGGCCGCCAACACCGCATCGGCACCGGCTTCGACCGCGGGCGCGAAGTGGTCCACCGCGCCCGCGCCCCCGCTGGCGATCACCGGAACCGTGACCGCGGCGCGCACGGCGCGCAGCATCGCCAGATCGAAACCGGCCTTGGTGCCGTCGGCGTCCATCGAATTGAGCAGAATCTCGCCCACCCCTAGGTCGGCGCCGCGAGCCGCCCACTCGACGGCGTCGATGCCGGTGCCGCGGCGGCCGCCGTGCGTGGTGACCTCCCAGCCCGACGGCGTGGGCGCCGAACCCGGCGGCACCGTGCGGGCGTCGACGGACAACACGATGCACTGCGAGCCGAATTGTCTTGACATCTCGGCTAATAGGTCGGGGCGCGCGATCGCGGCGGTGTTCACCGAGACCTTGTCCGCCCCCGCCCGGAGCAGGACGTCGACGTCGGCCACGGCGCGGACGCCGCCACCGACGGTCAGCGGGATGAACACCTGTTCGGCGGTGTGGCGCACCACGTCCAGCATCGTCGCCCGGCCCGACGAGGACGCGGTCACGTCCAGAAAGGTCAGCTCGTCGGCGCCCTCGGCGTCATAGGCCGCGGCGAGTTCGACGGGGTCACCCGCGTCGCGCAGGTTCTCGAAATTGACTCCCTTGACCACGCGCCCGTCGTCGACGTCCAGGCACGGAATCACCCGCACGGCAAGGTCGGTAGCCGACTGCATCTCAGTAGTCCTCCGGTCGGCCGGCACTGCGCAGAATCTCGAGGATCTCCTCATACGCTCCGGGGGCGGCGGCCAGCACCGAACGGGACTCGGGGGTCCAGGGTTGACCGAGAATATCGGTGACGGTGCCGCCGGCGGCGCGAACCTGCGCGACCCCGGCGGCGTGATCCCACACCTGGCCGCCGAAATGAACCGCGCACGAGAGGATTCCGTCGGCCACGTAGACCAGGTCGAGGCCGGTCGAGCCGTGCATGCGCAGCCGCGAGGACACCCGGCTCAGCTTTTCCAGCACCGCGAGTCGGTAGCGCCCCGGGAACCGTCCCCGCGAGTCGGCGTTGAAGGTGCCGACACCGATCAGGGTGTCGGCCAGCGGCGTGTGATTCAACGGCGCTTGCGCGACATCGTTTTTCATCAGCGGCCCCTCAGCGACGGCCAGGTAGCGATCGTCGGTGAACGGTATCCAGGTCAGGCCGGCCACCGGTTCGCCCTCGTGCAGCAGGCCCAGCAGTATCGCCGCCATCGGTGATCCGGCGGCGTAGTTGAAAGTGCCGTCGATCGGGTCCAGCACCCACACCCATGGCGAATCGACCGGGGTGCCACCGAATTCCTCGCCATGCACTCCGATTCCGGTGGCCGCTTCCAGCGCAGCGACAACCTGCCGCTCGATCGCCAGATCAACCTGGGTGGCGAAGTCGTTGCCCTTCTTGCGAACCGCCGAGTCGGCGCGATGGCCGGCTACGAACGGCGCCACTGCTGCATCGAGGATTGTCGACGCCTCGGCCAGCAGTGCGTGCAGATCCATCGTTCTACTGCCGTACCGCGTCCAGCGCCTGCGGCAAGGTGAACCGCCCGGCGTAGAGCGCCTTACCCACGATGGCTCCCTCGACGCCGCGGTCGGTGAGCGTGGCGATCGCCCGCAGGTCGTCCAGGCTCGAGACGCCACCGGAGGCGATGACGGGGGCATCGGTGCGTTCGGCGACGCTGGCCAGCAGGTCGAGGTTGGGGCCGGCCAGCGTGCCGTCCTTGGTGACGTCGGTGACGACGAACCGCGAACATCCTTCGCTGTCAAGGCGTTCCAGCACATCCCACAGGTCGCCACCATCGGTTTCCCAACCTCGACCACGCAGTCGGTGCTCGCCGTCGACGATCTGGACGTCCAGTCCGACGGCGACCTTCTCACCGTGCTCGGCGATCGCCCGTGCACACCACTGCGGATTCTCCAGCGCCGCGGTGCCCAGGTTGACCCGAGCGCAGCCGGTGGCCAGCGCCGCGGCCAGCGAATCGTCGTCGCGGATCCCGCCGGACAGCTCCACCTGGACGTCGAGCTTGCCCACCACCTCGGCGAGCAATTCGCGGTTGGAGCCGCGGCCGAACGCGGCGTCGAGGTCCACCAGATGAATCCAGTCGGCGCCGTCGCGCTGCCAGTTCAGCGCCGCGTCCAGCGCCGAGCCGTACTCGGTTTCGCTGCCGGCCTTGCCCTGCACCAGGCGCACGGCACGGCCTTCGACGACGTCGACAGCGGGTAACAAAATCAACAAAGCTCCTCCTGAGCGCCGAGACTGCAACTAGCGACGCGGTCTCTCGGCGTTTGCGTCGTGGAATACAGTTTCGCGGAAATCGTCACAGGGCGTGGACCCAGTTGCTCAATACGGCCGCACCGGCATCCCCACTCTTCTCCGGGTGGAATTGAGTGGCGGCCAGCGGCCCGTCCTCGACCGCCGCCAGAAACGGCACCTGATGGGTGGCCCACGTCAGCACCGCCTCCGGCGAGCCTTCCCACCGCTGCGCGGCGTAGGAATGCACGAAGTAGAACCGGGCGGATGCGTCCAGCCCCTTGAAAAGCCCACTGCCCGGACCGGATTGGACGATATTCCAGCCCATGTGCGGGATCACCGGGGCATCAAGCCGCGTCACGGATCCGGGCCACTGCCCACACCCCGACGTCTCGACCCCGAACTCCACGCCGCGCGTGAACAGGATCTGCATGCCGACGCAGACCCCGAGCACCGGGCGCCCGGCGGCCACCCGTTCGGCGATGATCCACTCCCCCGCGATCTTGCGCAGTCCGGTCATGCAGGCCTCATACGCGCCGACCCCGGGCACCACCAGCCCGTCGGCTGCCGCGGCCGCACGCGCGTCGGCGGTGACCTCCACCGTGGCGCCGACCCGCTCCAGCGCACGCTGCGCGGACCGGAGATTGCCTGAGCCGTAGTCCAGCACCACGACTGATTGTCTTGTCACAAAACACCTTTGGTGGACGGCACACCCGACACCCGGGGGTCGGGCTCGACGGCCTGGCGCAACGCCCGTGCGACGGCCTTGTACTGCGCTTCGGTGATGTGGTGCGGGTCGCGTCCATACAGCACCCGCACGTGCAGGGCGATGCGGGCGTTGGCCGCCAATGATTCGAACACATGCCGGTTGATCACGGTGTGATAGGGCACCGAGTTTCCGGCGATCGTGGTGTGCTGCAGGTGATCCGGCTCGCCGCTGTGCACGCAGTACGGCCGGCCCGACACGTCGACGGCGGCGTGCGCCAGCGTCTCGTCCATCGGAATGAACGCGTCCCCGAACCGGCGGATACCCTTCTTGTCGCCCAGGGCCTCCCCGAGAGCCTGGCCCAGCACGATCGCGGTGTCCTCGATCGTGTGGTGCCCTTCGATTTCCACGTCGCCCTTGGTGCGAACGGTCAGGTCGAAGCTGGCGTGACTGCCCAATGCGGTCAGCATGTGGTCATAGAACGGCACACCGGTATCGACGTGCACCTGACCGGTGCCATCGAGGTCGAGCTCGACGACGATGTCGGATTCCTTGGTGCGGCGCTCAATTCGCGCGCGACGAGTCGCAATGGTTGTCACGAGGCTCCTAATACATGGTCGCGACCCGCCGCACGCGGCGTCGTCGCGCTTGCGATCGCTGCGACCGGACGGGAATCGGCTGGGGCCAGCTCGGTGGCGGCGATCTGGGCACTCGCCTCGAGGAACGCGTCGTTCTCCCCGGCAAGTCCGATGGTGGTGCGCAGGTAGCCGGGGATGCCGACGTCGCGGATCAGCACACCAACCTCCAGGTAGCGCTGCCAGGCGGCGGGCGCGTCGGCGAATTCGCCGAACAACACGAAGTTCGCGTCGCTGGGGATCACCCGAAAGCCCAAGCGGCTCAATGCCGCCACGACTCGTTCGCGTTCGGCGATCAACGTGGCCACGCTGCCCAGCGTGTCGTCGGCGTGGCGCAGCGCGGCCCGGGCGGCGGCCTGGGTGACCGATGACAGGTGATAGGGCAAACGCACCAACAGCATCGCGTCGATGAGCGCCGGCGTGGCAACCAGATACCCCAACCGGCCGCCGGCGAACGCGAACGCCTTACTCATCGTGCGGCTGACGACCAGGCGGGTCGGGTACTCCTCGATCAGCTCCACAGCGCTGGGCTGCGACGAGAACTCGCCGTACGCCTCGTCGACGATCAGGATGCCCGGTGTCACGTCGAGCAGCCGGCGCAGATCCGGCAGCGGAATGCTTTGTCCGGTCGGGTTGTTCGGGCTCGTGACGAACACCACGTCCGGTTTGCGCTCGGTGATGGCGGCGACGGCCGCGTCGATGTCGAGGTTGAAGTCGTCACCGCGCGGGGCCTCGATCCATTCGGTGCGGGTGCTGTCGGAAATCAGCGGGTGCATCGAATAGGACGGAACGAACCCGATCGCGCTGCGCCCCGGCCCGCCGAACGCCTGCAAAAGCTGCTGCAAGATCTCATTGGAACCATTGGCGGCCCAGAGGTTTTCGTAACTGAGCAGGGTGCCGGTCTGCGCGGTGAGGTAACTCGCCAGATCGGTGCGCAACGCCACCGCGTCGCGGTCCGGGTACCGGTGTAATTCGGTGGCGACCTCCTGCACGGACCGGACGACATCGTCGACCAAAGCCTGGCTGGGCGGGTGCGGGTTCTCGTTGGTGTTCAGCCGCACCGGAACCGCCAGTTGCGGTGCGCCGTAAGGCGATTTGCCGCGCAAGTCGTCGCGCAGCGGCAGGTCGTCGAGGGTGACCTGTCGTTCGGATGCGGTCATCGTTCGAACCTCCGCCGGACCGCCTCGCCATGGGCGGGCAGATCCTCGGCTTTCGCGAGCGTGACCACGTGTCCGGAGACGTCCTTGAGGGCCGCCTCGGTGTAGTCCACCACGTGGATGCCACGCAGGAAGGTCTGCACCGACAGACCGCTGGAGTGCCGGGCGCTGCCCGCGGTCGGCAGCACGTGGTTGGACCCGGCACAGTAGTCGCCGAGACTGACCGGCGAGTACGGGCCGACGAAAATGGCTCCGGCCGAACGTATTCGGCCCGCAACCTGCGGGGCGTCGGCGGTCTGGATCTCGAGGTGCTCGGCCGCGTAGGCGTTGACCACCTTGACACCGGCGTCGAGGTCGTCGACCAGGATGATCGCCGATTGCGGGCCGCTGAGTGCGGTCGTCACCCGTTCGCGGTGGACCGTGGTCTGCAGCTGCGCGGCGACCTCGGTGTCGGTGGCCGCGGCCAAGTCTTCGCTCGCGGTCACCAGCACGCTGCCGGCCATCTCGTCGTGTTCGGCTTGGCTGATCAGGTCGGCGGCTACGTGCGCCGGGTCGGCGGTGTGGTCGGCGAGGATGGCGATCTCGGTCGGCCCGGCTTCGGCGTCGATGCCGACCAGCGAGCGGCACAGCCGCTTGGCGGCCGTGACGTATACGTTGCCGGGCCCGGTGATCAGGTCGACCGGCGCCAGTTGCGTGCCGTCGGTGTCGACGCCGCCGTAGGCCAGCAGCGCCACGGCCTGCGCCCCGCCGACCGCCCACACCTCGTCCACGCCGAGCAGCCGGGCCGCGGCCAGGATCGTCGGGTGCGGCAAGCCGTCAAATCGGGCCTGCGGCGGACTGGTCACCACCAGCGAGTCGACCCCTGCCGCCTGCGCGGGCACCACGTTCATCACCACGCTGGACGGATACACCGCGTTGCCGCCGGGCACGTACAGGCCGACCCGCTCGACGGGGACCCATCGCTCGGTGACGGTGGCCCCGGGCCCGAGCACCGTGGTGGTGTCGGTCCGGCACTGGTCGGCGTGTACGGCGCGGGTCCGCTCGATCATCACCTGCAGCGCGTCGCGGACGTCGGCGTCCAGCCCGTCCAGCGCGGCCCGCAACGCGGCCTCGGGTACCCGGACCGCCGCCGGGCGTACACCGTCGAACGACTCGCCGTATTCCAGCGCCGCCTCGGCCCCCCGCTCGGCGACGGCCGCAACGATCGGCTGCACTTTCGACAACACCGACTCCACATCGGCCCCGCCGCGCGGCAACGCCGCCCGCAGCCGGGCAGCCGTCAGCTCCGCCCCCCGCAGGTCGATGCGGGCCAGCACAGCAGGGGATGGGGCAGTCACAGCGTCCATTGTCCCAGAGGAACTCAAATCAATATCCGACCGGTACAGTGCCGATAATCAGCGCACAGACGTTCCGCAAGGGAGTGGGCATGTCCACCAAGGATCACCCGAACAACGCCCCGGGCATCCCGATGGTCTATCCGACCTGGTTTGAGAACTTCCAGGTCAAATACGTCAACCCGGCGTTGAAGCCGATTGCGCGCTTCCTGCCCGGCACGGGCACGATCGAACATCGCGGCCGCACCTCGGGCAAGACGTACCGGACCATCGTGACGGCCTATCGCAGCGGCAATGTGTTGGCGATTGCACTGGGCCACGGCAAGACCGACTGGGTGAAGAACGTGCTGGCCGCCGGGCAGGCTGACCTGCACTTTGCCCGCAGCGTCGTGCACATCACCAATCCCCGGATCCTGCCCGCGGGGTCCGACGGCACGGGCCTGCCCCGGCTGGTGCGGCTGCAGTTGCGCCGGATGGCGGTGCTGGTCAGCGATATCGCCTGAGCCGCCGCGCCGCGGCTTGAGTGTGCACCCAGGGTGTTGAGTGTGCGCTCAGGGCGAGATTCGGGCGATTCTTCCGCCCAGGACGCACGCTCGACGGCCAGGACGCACACTCGAACGGGCTACGCCCGGGTGAAGACGGTCTTGCCGATCATCGTCGGCCACACCGAGGGCGCTTCGGCCCACGGCACCACCCGTTCGACGACCGGTGACAGGTCACACCCCCCGGCCAGCAACTGCAGGACCTGCGGAATCGCCGACCGCGCGTTGACCCGCCCGGTGACGAACCTCACCCCGCGGGTGTACATCGGCAGCAGCGGCATCTCGACGGTGGGCTGGTAGTAGATCCCGGTGTCGGTGCACACGCCGTCCGGCCAGGTCGCCCGCAGCGTGGCGGCCAGCAGCGACGGATCGGCGGAGGTGTGCACCGTGACCGGATACGGCTCCCAGGTCTTATCGGGCTTCACCCGATCATGGACCACCGCGCCCAGCTTCTCGGCAGCTGCCAGCCGGCGCACATCGTGGTCGACGTAGTCGACGCGGGCTCCCAGCGCGGCCGCGAACGCGGCGGCGTACAGCCCGATCGACAGCTTGCCCACCACCAGCACGCGGCGATCGGCCGGATCGAGCGCGGCCAACTCTTCCGCGTACGGCCCCACCGCCCGCCAGCCGTCGGGAATGTTGTCCGACAGCGAGGCGATGGCGTTGGGCTGCACGCCATCCGGGACGGGGAGCAGCATCGCGTCGGCGTAGGGCACCAGCACCTCGTCCGACATGAAGCCGCCGCCGTTCAGCCCGGCGAGCGGGCCGAGACCGTACATCGCCATCAGCGGCACCGACCCACACGAGCCGGTCACGCCGCGGCGGCAGGCCGCACAACTGCCGCAACTGATCTGGAACGGCACGACGACCCAATCGCCCGGCCGAACGGTGCCCACGCCATCGCCGACGGCCACCACCTCGGCCAGTCCCTCGTGCCCGACGGCGTAACCGGGCGGCAGCGGCGCAGCGCCGTTGGCAACCGCGATGTCGAGATCGCAGCAGGCCACCATCAACGGCCTGACAACGGCTTGTTCCGGAGCGCTGATCTC
Organism: Mycobacterium sp. pR1184; assembly: GCF_041287235.1. Taxonomy (NCBI): domain Bacteria; kingdom Bacillati; phylum Actinomycetota; class Actinomycetes; order Mycobacteriales; family Mycobacteriaceae; genus Mycobacterium; species Mycobacterium sp. pR1184. The sequence goes on from NZ_JBGGKR010000013.1 coordinate 121,336, forward strand.
CGGCTCCGGCACGTCGCGCCAGATATAGCGTCCGGTGTCTTCGAAGGTCAGCTGCCGCATCTGGGCCAGCCCTACATGTCCAGCCCGATATCGAGCACGCGTACCGAGTGCGTCAGCGCGCCGACGGCCAGGTAGTCCACTCCGGTGCCGGCGTAGTCCGCCGCGGTCTGCAGGCTCAGCCCGCCCGACGACTCCAGCAGCACCGCGGGCGCGCGGGAGTCACGACGCTGCACGGCGATCTGGGTCTGCCACACCGGGAAATTGTCCAACAGGATCAACTCCGGCTTCTCGGGCAGGACCTCGTCGAGCTGTTCGAGCGAGTCGACTTCGACCTCGCAGGGCAGATCGGGTGCGGCCTCGCGTACGGCGTGCAACGCCGCGACGACTGATCCGGCGGCCGCCACGTGGTTGTCCTTGATCAGGGCGGCGTCGCCCAGACCGAGGCGATGGTTGACCCCGCCGCCGATCCGAACCGCGTACTTCTGCAGGGCGCGCAGGCCGGGCAGCGTCTTGCGGGTATCGCGGACCTGCGCCTTGGTGCCGCTGACAGCGTCCACCCAGGCCGCGGTCGCGGTGGCGATCCCCGACAGGTGGCAGATCAGGTTCAGCATCGTCCGCTCGGCGGTCAACAGCCCACGGTTCTCGGCCCGCACCGTCAAGACCGCCTGGCCGGGTTGCACGCGGGCGCCGTCGTCGACGCGGTCGAGCACCTGATAGCCGTCGGCACCGAGCACCTCGTCGAGCACCAGCAGGGCGACATCCAATCCGGCGATGACGCCGGCCTCCCGGGGCACCATGGCCGCCGTCGCTTCGCCGGCGGGCACCGTTGCGAGCGTGGTGATGTCGGGCCCGTAGCGCAGATCCTCGTCCAGACCGCGCCGGACGGTGTCGAGCGCAACGGCCACCTCGGCGTCGGACAACGTCATCAGGACACCGCCGCCAGGTCTTCGGCGTACACGGTGTCGGCCGACCGGACCATGATGCTGCGGGCCTTGTCCGGTGCGGACGCCGGGTACTCGGCGCGGTGGTGGCAGCCGCGGCTTTCGCTGCGGGCCAACGCCGCAGCGGCCACCGCGCGGGCGGTGAGCGTCAGCGCGACGTCCTCGAAGTCGCGACGGCCTTCGATCGCGCGGACCCGCGCCCGGGACAGCGTCTCGGACAGCCGCTGCAGCCCGGAGGCGTCCCGGACCACCGACGCGTCACGAGTCATCGCGGATTGCAGTTCGCGGCGTTTCGACGCGGTGTGGACGATCGGCTCGGGCGGTATCGCCAGCGCCCGTCCGGTCGCCAGCGCGTGTGTCGAAGCGGCCTTCCCGGCGCGACCGCCCACCACCAGACCTTCCAGCAAGCTGTTGGACGCCAAGCGATTCGCCCCGTGCATGCCGGTGCGGGCCACCTCACCGGCGGCGAAGAGCCCGGGCAATTCCGTCCGGCCGTGCACATCGGTGACCACGCCACCGCAGCTGTAATGGGCGCCCGGTACCACCGGGATGGGTTGGCGGACGGGGTCGACGCCGGCGGCCCGGCACGCGGCGGTGACGTTGGGGAACCGTGCTGCAAAACCGTCGATGCCACGCGCGTCGAGGAAGACGCATTCGTCGCCGGTGGCCCTCAGCCGTGCGTCGATGGCCCCCGCGACGACATCGCGTGGCGCCAGGTCTCCCATCGGGTGCACTCCCGCGGTGACCGAATTGCCTTGCCGGTCAATCAATACCGCACCCTCCCCGCGGATGGCTTCGGTGATCAGCGGCCGACGACCGCCGGCCTGGCCACCGAACAGCATGGTGGGGTGGAACTGGATGAACTCGAGATCACTGACCGCGACACCGGCCCACAACGCCAAAGCGATTCCGTCGCCGGTGGATCCGTCCGGATTGGTGGTCGCGCTGTAGAGATGCCCGAGGCCTCCGGAGGCCAGGATCACCGACGGCGCACTGATGATCCCGATGCCGTCCGGATTGCCCACGGCCACGCCGGTCACCGCCGCGCCGTCATGCAGCACCTGCAGCGCCACGTGGCTGCTGCGGATGTCCAGCATCCGGGCGGCATCGTCGAGTGCCCGCTGTACCTCGGCGCCGGTGGCGTCGCCGCCGGCATGAACGATGCGCCGCCGCGAGTGCCCGCCCTCGCGGGTCAGCGCCCACTGGCCGGGCATCGATTCGTCGAATCGCGCACCGTCGGAGACTAATTCGCTGACCGCGCGGTAGCCGTCGGCGACGATCGAGTAGACCGCGTCGGGATCGCACATCCCGGCACCGGCGGCCAGGGTGTCGGCGACGTGTGCCTCGACGGAGTCGTCGTTGTCCGGCAGCACGACCGCGATCCCGCCCTGCGCGTAGTGCGTAGCGGTGACCCCGTGGGTTTCCTCGGCCTTGCTGAGAACGACGACGGTGCGGCCGGCACGGTGAGCCGCCAGCGCGGCGGCCAACCCCCCGACACCCGTGCCGATCACGACGACGTCGGCGCTGTCGGTCCAAGCGGGACGGATCATCATTCGCCGCCGCCCGGCTGGCCGATCTCGATCATGCGCTGCACGCTGCGCCGGCCCGCCGCCGCGATTTCCGGGTCGACGTGAACCTCGTCGGCGCCGTCGACCAGGCAACGCAACAACGCTGCGGGTGTGATCATCTTCATGTACTTGCAGGACGCCCGGTCATTGACCGCCTGGAAGTCGACTTGCGGTGCGGCGCGGCGCAATTGGTGCAGCATGCCGACCTCGGTGGCGACCAGGACCTTGCGGGCCCGCGTCTGGTGCGCCGCGTCCAGCATGCCGCCGGTGGAAAGAATCTTGACCCGCTCGGCGGGGAAGGCGCCCTCGCCGGCGAGGTACAACGCCGAAGTCGCACAACCACATTCGGGGTGCACATACAGTTCGGCGTCGGGATTGGAGCGGGCCTGGTCGGTGAGCTCGTCGCCGTTGATTCCGGCGTGCACGTGGCATTCACCGGCCCATACGTGGACGTTCTTGCGGCCGGTCACCCGGCGGACGTGGGCGCCGAGGAATTGGTCCGGGCAGAACAGCACCTCACGGTCGGGATCGATCGACTCGACCACGTCGACCGCGTTGGACGAGGTGCAGCAGATGTCGGTGAGCGCCTTCACGGCCGCGGTGGTGTTGACGTAGGAGACGACCACGGCGCCGGGGTGCTCGTCCTTCCAGGCGCTCAGCTCCTCGGGAGTGATCGAATCGGCCAGCGAGCAACCCGCCCGCTGATCCGGGATCAGCACGGTTTTGTGCGGGCTCAGAATCTTGGCCGTCTCAGCCATGAAGTGCACGCCGCAGAACACGATGGTGTCCTCCCGTGCTTCGGCGGCGATGCGCGACAGCGCGAGCGAATCGCCGACGTGATCGGCGACGTCCTGAATCGCGGGCAGCTGATAGTTGTGCGCGAGCACGGTGGCGCCGCGCAGGTTCGCTAGGCGGCGAATCTCGCTGGCCCACTGCTCATCACCGTCCACGCCGCCGAAGCCGGCGGGCGAGTCGGTGATGCTGGCAACCATGTCTTCGGCGAGCGTGTCCATGCGATTCATGACCGTCACGGCGGCTCCTTTCGGCCGAGCAGGTTTTCGACTTACAATCGAAAACATGCCCAATGGTAGCACCGCGCATGAAGTGCTCGCGGTCGTGTTCCAAGTTCGCCAGGCGACCGAGCAGGTTAAGGGAGCCTCCCGAAAGGGAAAACCGCAGCTTAACGTGCTGTTATGGCAGCGTGCGCGCGATCCGCAACGCGGCTCCTGGTCGCTGCCGGGCGGACGGTTGCGCAACGACGAGGATATGACCACCTCGGTGCGACGACAGCTGGCCGAAAAAGTGGATCTGCGCGAACTGGCTCACCTCGAACAGCTCGCCGTGTTCTCCGACCCGGGCCGGGTGCCGGGCGCGCGGGTGATCGCGTCGACATTCCTGGGCCTGGTGCCCTCCCCCGCCACTCCGGAGCTGCCGCCGGACACCCGGTGGCATCCGGTGAGCGCGCTACCGCCGATGGCGTTCGATCACGGCCCGATGGTGACGCACGCGCACGCCCGGCTGGTCGCCAAGATGTCCTACACCAACATCGGATTCGCCTTAGCGCCAAAGGAATTCGCGCTCTCCACACTGCGCGACATCTACAGCGCGACCCTGGGCTACCAGGTAGACGCGACGAATCTGCAGCGAGTGCTGGCCCGTCGCGGCGTGATCACGCAGACGGGCACCATCGCGCAGTCGGGTCGCAGTGGGGGGCGACCGGCGGCGTTGTACCACTTCACCGACGCCGCGCTGCGAGTCACTGACGAATTCGCCGCGCTGCGGCCGCCCGGCCAGCCTTGATCCGCCTCACCGGCGCCCGCTTGACGAGTAATCGCTCACAAACTGGCCATTACAGTTTGGTTACCGGCTGTTCATGCGCGAAGATGCCCGATGGCCTAGAAGGGATCCTGAATTGGTTGAACTCGGCAATTTGGCAGGTACCGACGGGGCGGAATGGATCGGTCGGCCGGCACACGAGGCATTGCAGCCCAAGGCGCGTCCGCTGCTCCCCTCCGACGACCCGTTCTATCAGCCGCCGTCCGGCTTCCAGCACGCCGCGCCCGGCACCGTGCTGCGCTCCCGCGACGTCGAACTGGCCTTTCTCGGCCTGATTCCACAATCGGTGTCGGCCATCCAGCTGCTCTACCGGACCACGGACATGAACGGCGCCCCCGAGGCGTGCGTGACGACGGTCCTCGTCCCGGCCGAACGCGTGGTGGGTCAAAAGACCCCGCTGCTGTCCTACCAATGCGCGATCGACGCGATGTCGGCGCGCTGCTTTCCGTCCTATGCGCTGCGCAGACGATCGAAGGCCCTGGGGTCCATCGCCCAATTGGAGCTGTTCCTGGTCGCCGCGGCCGTCGCCGAAGGTTGGGTGGTCTCGGTTCCCGACCACGAAGGACTGCTGGGCATGTGGGGTGCCCCCTACGAACCCGGCTACCGCACCCTCGACGGCATCCGGGCCGCCATCAACTCGTCCCGGATCCCGACGTCCACATCGGCGCCGATCGGCCTGTGGGGCTACTCCGGCGGCGGGCTTGCCAGCGCCTGGGCCGCCGAAATGTGCGCCGACTACGCGCCCGAGCTGGACGTCGTCGGGGCGGTGCTGGGATCGCCGGTCGGCGATCTGGGCCACACCTTCCGGCGTCTCAACGGTGGCTTCCTGGCGGGCCTACCCGCGATGGTGGTGGCCGCGCTGGCACACATCTACCCCGACTTGAACAGGGTCATCGAAGAGCACACGAACGACGAAGGACGCGCCCTGCTGGACCGCCTGGAGTCGATGACGACGGTCGAGGCCGTGCTGCGAATGGCCGGCAAGAACATGGGCGACTACCTTGACGAGCCGCTCGAGGACATCTTGTCGACCCCCGAGGTGTCCTATGTCTTCGACAACATCAAGCTCGGCGTGGCGACACCCGCACCGCCGGTCCTGATCGTGCAGGCCGTCCACGACTACCTGATCGACGTCCACGACATCGACGCGCTGGCGGACGCCTATTCGGCCGGCGGAGCCAGCGTCACCTACCACCGCGACGCATTCAATGAGCACATGCTCCTGCACCCGCTGTCGGCGCCGATGACGCTGCGCTGGCTCACCGACCGCTTCGCCCGCCGGCCGATCAACGAACACCTGATCAGGACCGTTTGGCCGACGGCGTTCAACCCCATGACCTACGCCGGCATGATGCGACTGGGCGTAATCGCGGCCAAGGTCCTCACCGGACGAAAGATTCATCGCCGTCCGCTGTGACCCGTCGCTAGGAGACGGAGGCTTCAGGCTCCATCGGACGCGGATGGGCCGGCTGATCGGTCAGCCCTGAGCTGCCCAGGTCGTCGTGGGCGCTTCCGGCCGCCAGCAGGGCATAGACCAGAGCGGCGATGGCGGCGGGCCACAGCAGCGTGATGGCGATCTGCAGCGGGCCGGGCCCGAAGAACACCGGCGGCGCCTGGATGACGTAGGACACGGCGGGGCTGCCCACCACCGGCACCTTGTCGACGTCGAGGGCGCCGTAGCGCAACAGGGCCAGCACCGCCCCTACCGCCGATGCCGCGCTGGCCGCACCGACCATGCCGAGCGTCAGGCCGACGAGCATGCCCGGGCCCCGCCGCCGGCGCCACTGCCACGCCAGCACCGACGCCACCACGGCCAGCACCGTCAACAGGCCCAGCATCAGGCACGGCACGTCGAAGAAGTGTTCAGACTCGGTGCCCAGGTAGTCGTGCACTCGCTCGCCGGAGCGGGTGATCGCCACCACCAAGTGAATCGGCGGGGCCATCCATGCCCACAGACCACCCACCAACACCCCGGTCGCCGAAAGCCCGAGGACCGCAACGATCATCGCGCGCAGCGGCGGCCCAGCGGGCTGCACAGCCGCCGGTACCGCGGGCACGGGAACCGCGGACGCCCAGGGTTCGGTCACCGCTGAGTCTCCAGATCCGCCGAGTCGACCTCGCCGTGCCGCGAACAGCGCGCGCGCCAGCCGTCGGGGCGAACCTGGACGATCATCCGGCGTCCGCATTCGGCGCAGAAGCGCGGCGGCTCAAGGCCCAGCTGGGCCGCGGTAGGCACCGTCGTACCTCCCCGTTCGCCGGTGTAGACGTTGTAGACGCCGGCGCTGACGGGAGCGCCCAGATCTGGAACCACAAGACTCAAACCTAGCCGCTACAGAGTGGCTTACAAGCTGGCATTGAGCGCCTTGATCGGCATCTGCAGATCCTCGAGCAGCTCCAGATCGGATTCTGCGGGACGGCCCAGGGTGGTCAGGTAATTCCCGACGATCACGGCGTTGATCCCGCCCAGGATGCCCTGCTTGGCGCCGAGGTCGCCCAGGGTGATCTCCCGGCCCCCGGCGAAACGCAGCATCGTGCGCGGCAATGCCAGCCGGAAGGCGGCCACCGACTTCAGTGCTTCGCTGACCGGCATCACCTCGAGGTCACCGAACGGCGTGCCGGGCCGCGGGTTGAGGAAGTTCAGCGGCACCTCGTCGGGGCCGAGCTCGGCGAGGTCAGCGGCGAATTCCGCGCGCTGCTCCAAGGTTTCGCCCATGCCGAGGATGCCGCCGCAGCACACCTCCATGCCCGCGTCGCGCACCATCGTCAGGGTCTGCCAGCGCTCTTCCCAGGTGTGGGTGGTGACGACATTGGTGAAGAACGACTTGGCGGTCTCCAGGTTGTGGTTGTAGCGGTGCACGCCCATCGCGGCGAGCTCGTCGACCTGCTCGGCGGTCAGCATGCCCAGCGAGCACGCGACGTTGATCTCGACCTCGTTGCGGATCGCCTCGATGCCGGCCGCGACCTGGGACATCAGCCGCTTGTCCGGACCGCGTACCGCGGCCACGATGCAGAACTCGGTGGCACCCGACTTCGCGGTTTGCTTGGCGGCTTCGACCAGGCTCGGGATGTCCAACCAGGCGCTGCGCACCGGCGAGGCGAACAGCCCGGATTGGGAGCAGAAGTGGCAGTCCTCGGGACAGCCGCCGGTCTTGAGGCTGATGATGCCCTCGACCTCGACCTCGGGGCCGCACCAGCGCATCCGCACCTCGTGGGCCAGCGCCAGCAGCTCCTCGAGCCGGTCGTCGGGCAGTTGCAACACCTGCAGAACCTGGTCCCGGCTCAATCCCTCGCCGCCCTCGAGCACCTGCTGGCGGGCTACCGCCAGGATGTCTGCTTCGTCCCCGGCTTCGGTGGTGGGTCGAGTTGCCGCTTGCGTCACCAAGTACTCCCCTGCATCTTTGTCGCGTCCGCGTCTGCGGTCACCGCCGCCACCACGTCGTGGCAGCCTGAACGAAACGGTGTTCAAGGTAGGGTAACGGCCCGCACGTGCGCGCCCGCGACGCGGGCGCGCCGGGGCCGTGGATATGGCGACTTCAGGGGTATACGGGAACCATGGCCACCGCGCATGTCGAGTACTTGGCGCACCACATGCTTCTGCTGGCGCTGCCGGCCTTCTTGCCGGCCGTGATCGTCGTCGCTGTGATCCTCTACGCCGCGTTGAAGGACCGTCGCACCGGGCAAACCGACGACGCCCGGGGCCAACCGGGCGCCACTGACGACGCAGCTGACCGATAGGTCCACACCAGTTCGACTTTCAGGTGGCCGCCGCTTCGGCCTCCCGCTCCTCCGAGTCCGTTGCAACTGTTCACCAACATGCCATTTCCTGACACATTAGCCCAGCCCAAAGGCTTCAGGGACAAAACCAGTGCTGTATACGACCGTTCACTAACCCTTGCGGGAACGGGCTACTTACCGGTAACCTGCGCGGTAGTAGGGCCTGGCCAGTGGCATACGCAGGGGGATGTCTGAGCTACCCGAAAATCCGCACGGACCTGGTGATTGACCGGCCCGCAATCGGGGCATTACACACAGGATCGTGCACCTTACCTGACGGTAATAAGTGACTGTCGGAGCAAACGTCGACGGTCCGCGCAGTAGGAGGACATGACGATGGTGTCAACTGGGCTGCCGCTGCTGGCCGAGCCGTCGGCTCGCGGAGCGGGACTCAACCAGGTGATCGGCCTGACGCTGGCCGCGATGGTCATCACGCTGGTCATGTTGTGGGTGGGCTACGCGCACCGCTCCCATCGCATCACGTGGTTGACCCGCCTCGCCGACAAGCTCGGCGAGAAATTCCACCGACCGAACTGGGTCGCGCTGCCGGTCCTGGTCTTCACGACGTCGATCATCTGTGCGCTGTTCGGCTTCATCTGGGACGTCAGCTGGCACATCGGCAACGGCCGCGATCCCGGGCCGTTGGCCAACCCGGCGCACTACTTCATCATCATCGGCCTGTTCGGGGTGTTCCTGGCCGGCATGATCGCGGTCGTCATCCCCTACGAGAAGCCCGGGCCGGCGTCGGTGCGGATCACCCGCAACTGGCACGCGCCGGTCGGCGGCGTGCTGATGGCCGGCTGCGGACTCTACGCGATGATCGGCTTCCCGCTCGACGACATCTGGCACCGCATCTTCGGCCAAGACGTCACTCTTTGGGGCCCAACACATCTGATGATGATCGGTGGCGCCTGCTTTTCGCTGTTCGCGGTGCTGATGCTGGAACGTGAAGGCGAGGCCCAACAGGCGGCGGAGGCCGCCAAGGGCGCTTTCATCACCTTCCTGCGCTACTTGTCCTTCGGCGGCATGTTCATCGGGTTGTCGGTCTACCAGATCGAATACGACTTCGGTGTCGAGCAGTTCCGGCTCGTGTTGCAGCCGATGATGATCGCCTTCGCGTCCGCACTGGCCGCCGTTGCCGCCCGCGTCACGATGGGCCGCGGCGCCGCGATCATCGCGGCGTTGTTCGCCATTGCGCTGCGCGGCGGGGTCGCGTTGCTGGTGGGCCCGATCCTGGGCGCACCGATCAACTGGTTCCCCCTGTATCTGGGCCCCGCGCTGGTGGTCGAACTGGTGGCGCTGACGCCGCTGTTCAAGCGCCCCATCGCTTTTGGCGCCGTGTCTGGGCTGGGCGTGGCCACGGCCGGGCTGTGGCTGGAATCTCTGTGGATCGCGGCGGTGTACCACTACCCGTGGCCGGTCAGCATGTGGGGCGAGGCCCTGGCGATGGCGGTTCCGGTCGGGGTGCTCTCCGGAATGTGCGGGGCGCTGTTCGGCATGGTGCTGACCGGGCAGCGGCTGCCGCAGCGCTGGATCGGGATCTCGACGGTCGTGGCCACCGTTGTGGTGATCGGTGGCGCAGTGGCCAACGGTCTGCACATCGTGGTGCCCGAGCATGGCAAGGCCGCCATCACGCTGACCGAGCTGCCCAGCGCCGCAGGCCAGCGCATGGTATCCGCCGACGTGCAGCTCACACCGCCCGATTCCGTTGGCCCGCAACCGGATTGGCTGACTATTCTGTCCTGGCAGGGCCGCATGGAAAACGGCCGGGGCCTGGTTATCGACCGGCTCGAGAAAGTCGGACCGGGCCACTACCGGTCCACGCAGCCCGTCCCGGTCTGGGGATCGTGGAAGACGCTGCTGCGGATTCAGGACGGCTACACGATGACGGGCGTGCCGATCTATGAGCCGGCCGACGACGCCATTCCCGCGGCCGAGGTTCCCGCGCTGTCCTCGATCGACCGGCCGTTCGTGCGCGAGATCACCATCCTGCAGCGCGAACGCGACCAGAACGCTCCCAGCTGGCTGTACAACGCCGGTTCGCTCGTGGTGCTGGTGCTGACGCTGATGGTCATCGCCGGTCTGACCTGGGGTGCGGGCCGCATCAACGATGCGCTGTCCGAACCCGAACCGGTCGAGGAAAAACAACCGCTGCCGCGGGCGGCATGAGCCGATGACATTGCGCGGCACGCTCAATGCGGCGTGGATGACGGTGTTGATGTGCGGCCTGATCGGCTGCGGCGGCCCCAAGGGCCAACCCGCGCCGGGCGCCTTGGACATCGACGTGAAGATCGTCCAAAAGCAGGTCACCCCGACGAACGCGGTACTTCAGGCGAAGGTCAAGCAACAGATCGTCCTGCACGTCACCAGCGACGCGACCGATGAACTGCACGTGCACTCGGTGCCCGATCACAAGTTTGCGGTCGCCGCCGAACCCAACCAGACGTTTCAGTTCAGCGTCGACGTCCCCGGCAATGTCGAAGTGGAACTTCACCATCTGGACCGGACGATAGCGACGATTCAAGTCCAGCCGTGACGCGGCTGCTGGCGCACGGTCTGGGCGGATCGAGCGATCTTCCGGTCCCCTACGCGTACGCGATGGTCGGCGCCGCGTGGGCGCTGACGTTCACGTTCGCGTTGGTCGCCTTCGCGTGGCGGCGACCCCGATTCGACCCGGATGCGCCCGGCCATCCGCTACCCGCGTGGGTGACGACGCTGGTCGACGCCCGGGCGACGCGCTGCACGGTTGCCGGCGTGGCGCTGGCCTTCGCGATATGGGTGGTGCTGGCCGGGATCTTCGGTCCGCAGACGCGCGCCAACGGTCTGCTCGGCACGTTCTACGTGCTGCTGTGGGTCGGGCTGGTCGCGCTATCGCTGGCGCTCGGCCCGGTGTGGCGGGTCATCTCTCCGGTGCGCACGGTGTACCTGCTCGCGCGGCGCGCCGTGCCCGAGCGGCTGAGCCGGCCGCGACTGCGCTACCCGCAGAGCTGGGGTTACCGTCCGGCCGCGGTCGGACTGTTCGCCTTCGTGTGGCTGGAGTTGGCGAGCCCGGACTCGGCGTCGCTGCCCTGGGTGCGGGGTTGGCTGCTGATCTACGCATCTGTGCTGCTGGTCGGGTCGTGGCTGTGCGGGCAACGCTGGCTCGCCCGGGCCGACCCATTCGGGGTGTACAGCATGGCGGTGTCGCGACTGTCTCCGTTTTGGCGCTCAAAAGCCAACGGGCAGATCGTCATCGGCAATCCGTTCGACCACCTGCCGTCGCTGCCGGTGCGGCCCGGGGTGGTCGCGATGCTGGCGGTGCTGCTCGGGTCGACGGCGTTCGACAGCTACTCGTCGTCGCCGACCTGGCGCAACTTCGCCGATCGGCTTTCCCGGCTGGCGCACGACGTGCCGCCGACGCTGATGTCGTCGGCGTTGCGGACCGTCGGGCTGCTGGTCTTCATTTCGGTTGTCGCGCTGACATTTTCGCTTGCGGCCCGGGCAACCGGCGGGGTGGACCGCGAGCAGCGACGCGCCCTGCCCGGTCAGCTGGCACACTCGCTGATCCCGATCGTGGTGGGCTACATCTTCGCGCACTACCTGTCCTATCTGGTGGAACGCGGGCAGCAGGCCGTGATCGCGCTGGCCGATCCGTTCGGCCGCGGCTGGAACCTGTTGGGGCTGGCCCATTTACCGGTGAACTATGTGTTGTCCCAGCACCCGCCGGTGCTGGCCGGCATCAAGGTGGCCTGCGTGGTGACCGGGCACATCGTCGCGGTGATCGCGGCGCACGACCGGGCGCTGCGGCTGTTGCCGGCCGGCCATCAGCTCACCGGGCAGCTCACCATGATGCTGGTCATGGTCGGCTATACGTTCACCGGCCTGTACCTGCTCTTCGGCGGCTAGAGCAGGTGATCGACGCGTTCGTCGCCGTCCCAGCGCCGTAACCCGGCGAAGTGTCCGTCGAGCTGCGCCGGCTTGGCCGCGATGTTCAGCGCCGGCCCCAGATGGGAGGCATCGATGCGCCGGGCCAGCGTGACGTGGGCCGTCCACTGACCGGGAAGACTGTTCGGCAGCGGCGCGGGCAGTAGATGCGCGGCGGCCAGGCGGTGAACTTCGGCGTGCAGATCCAACAACTCGGTGCTGGGCACGATCAGCCGGGCGAACACGATGTTGGACCGGCCGAACAAGACCGGCGCTCCGACCGCACAGCGCAACGGCAGCCGCCGCAGCACTGGCCGCAGCGCCTCGTCGACGGCCGGGTCGATGCGTTCAGCGACGGCGACCGTCACGTGTGGACGTCCGGGCGGTACCCGGCAAGGCAGGTCGGCGGCGGCCAAGTCGTCCCAGATCCGCCGCAGCGCGGCCTCGGTGTCGCCGTCGAACAGCAACTCGATCGAATGGACCATCAGCCGGCCTTCAACCAACCACAGCGCTCACCCAGTCACGGTCGAAGGCCGCGGCGCTCATCGTGGCGAAGTCGTCGACGCTCAGCACCCCGGCTCCGGCGGGCAGCGCGGCCCGCACCGGCGCCATCCGCTCCAGGGCACAACGGTTGGACGTCTCCACCAAGCTCGGCTGCGACGGCCAGCTGCCGATCACCAGACCGGCACATGAAAGCCCTTGTCCGGCAAGCGATTCCAGAGTAAGCGCGGTGTGGTTCAGCGTGCCCAGTTCCACGGTGACGGTGACCAGCACCGCGGCACTTAACTCGACGGCGAGGTCGCGCAGGGTGACGCCGCCATGACCCTCCCGTCGGGCGAGTTCGACCAGCAGCCCGCCGGCACCCTCGACCAGGGTGAGCCGGCCAGGGCGGTCCAGGTCGCGGATGAGCCGCAGCATCTGCTCACCGGTGGGCAGCGGCATCCCGGCCTGCTCGGCGGCGGCCACGGGCGCCAGTGGCAGCGGATACCGTGCCAGGCCGGCGGTCTCGGTCACGCCGGACAGCCGCGTCACTTCGGCGAGGTCGTCGTCGCCGGAATCGGTGCCGGTCTGCGCGGGTTTGCACACCGCGACGTCGATCCCGGCCAGCCGCGCGTGGCAGGCCAGCGCCGCGACGGCGATCGTCTTGCCAACCCCCGTTCCGGTACCGGTAACGGCGAGGACGGTCAACGGCGCGCCATGGCAAGGACATCGGTCAGCACCCGCCGGGCGACCTGCAGTTCGCCGGCGTCGAGCGACGCGCGCGCCGTCAGCCGCAGTCGCGACGTCCCGGGGGCCACAGTGGGCGGCCGAAAGCAGCCCACCCGCACCCCGGCGTCCAGGCAGGCGGTTGCGGCGGCCACCGCCACCTCCGGGTCGCCCAAAATAACCGACACCACCGCCGATTCCGGGTTCTCGGACACGCCGCAGATGTCGGCCAACTCGCGGGCGTGGCGCAACACCGCCCCGGGCCGCCAGGGCTCGGTACGCAGCAGGTGCAGTGCGGCCATCGCGGCACCGACGGCAGCCGGAGCCAGACCGGTATCGAAGATGAACGGTCGGGCCGCATCGATCAGGTGAGCGCGCACCTCGGCGGGTCCCAGCACCATGCCGCCCTGGCTGCCGAGCGCCTTGGACAGCGTCGTGGTCATCACCACGTCGGGCGCACCGGCCAGTCCCAGCTCGTGCAGCAGCCCGCGGCCGCCGCCGCGCACCCCGAGACCGTGTGCCTCGTCGACGATCAGCAGCGCGCCGTGGTGGCGGCAGACCTCGTGCAGCTCGCGCAGCGGGGCCAGCACGCCGTCGGCGCTGAAGACCGATTCGGTGATGACGACGGCGCGTTCCTCGTCGCGGGTTCCCAGGGCCGCGTCGACGGCATCCACGTCGCGGTGTGGCGTCACCACGACCCGCGCGCGCGACAACCGGCAGGCGTCCACCAGCGACGCGTGCGATCGCTCCTCGGACACCAGCAGCGAGCCCGGGCCGGAGAGGCCGACGACGGTACCCAGGTTGGCGGTGTATCCGGAGGAGAACAGCAGGCCGGCGGCGGCGCCGACGTAGTCGGCGAGCTCGGCCTCGAACTGCTGGTGCAGTTCGGTGTCGCCGGTGACCAGGCGGGATCCGGTGGCGCCGGCGCCCCAGATCCGCAGTGCCGCGACGCCTCCTTCGATCACGTCGGGGTGCTGCGACAGGCCGAGGTAGTCGTTGGACGCCAGGTCAAGCTCGGTGGCGACCGGCGGGCGCGGCCGCAGCGAGCGGCGCAGTCCGGCCTCGCGGCGCTGCTGTTCCACCGCCTCCAGCCAGGCCAGCGGGGAAACCTCGATCGGTGCCTTCATCGCCTTAGAGATTACGAGAGCCGGTGAGTCGGCTGACCTCGACCATCGCCGAGGTGATCCGGGCGATCTCGTCGGGCCCACAGATGTAGGGCGGCATCGCGTAGATCAGGTTGCGGAACGGGCGCAGCCAGATGCCGTGGTCCAGCGCTGCCGGGGTGGCGACCGCGAGGTCGACCGGGCCGGCGCATTCGATGACGCCGATGGCGCCGCACACCCGCACATCGGTCACACCGGGCAGGTCCCGGGCCGGCTCGAGTCCCGCCGCGAGTCCGGCCGCGATGTCGCCGACGCGCGACCGCCAATCCTGGCCCAGCAGCACCTCGACGCTGGCCACCGAGACCGCACAGGCCAGCGGGTTGGCCATGAACGTCGGGCCGTGCATCAACGCGCCGGCCTGCCCGGAGCTGATCGTGTGCGCGATATCTTGGGTGCACAACGTGGCGGCCAGGCTGAGGTATCCGCCGGTCAGCGCCTTGCCGACGCACATGATGTCCGGGCTGACGCCGGCGTGGTCGGCGGCGAACAGCTCTCCGGTCCGGCCGAACCCGGTGGCGATCTCGTCGAAGATCAGCAGCACGTCGTGGCGGCTGCAGATCTCGCGCAGGTCACGCAGGTAGCGAGGGTCGTGGAAGCGCATGCCGCCGGCGCCCTGGACCACGGGTTCGACGACCACCGCCGCCAACTCGGTCGCGTGGCGGGTCAACTGCTCCTCGAACGCCACGGTGTAGGCGGCGTCGTAATCGCGGGGCACCTGCGGGGCAAACACCTGGTCGGCCAGGATGTCGGTCCACAGCGAATGCATGCCGCCGTCGGGGTCGCAGACGCTCATCGGGGTGAAGGTGTCGCCGTGGTAGCCGCCCCGCCAGGTCATCAGCCGGTGCTTGCGGAATCGACCGCGGCTGCGCCAGTACTGCAGCGCCATTTTGACCGCGACCTCCACCGCTACCGATCCGGAGTCGCTGAAGAACACCGTCTCCAGCCCGGCCGGGGTGATCTCCACCAGCAGCTGGGCGAGCCGGGCCGCCGGTTCGTGGGTCAGCCCGCCGAACATCACGTGGTTCATCGAGCTCAGCTGGGCCGTCAGCGCCGCGTCCAGCACCGGATGACCGTGGCCGTGGATAGCGGTCCACCAGGAACTCATCGCGTCCAGCACGTCGACCGGCTGACCGTCTCTGACCAGCGTCAACCAGGCGCCGCGGGCGCCGATGGCCACCACGGGAGGAATCGCTTCACGGCCGATGGTGCTGTAGGGGTGCCAGAGATGAGCGGCGTCGATCGCGCTGATTTGCTCGGGCGTCAACCCGGATCTCGCCGCAGGCATAGAGACCGAGCGTAAAGCAGCCGGCTCGCACAAAAGCCAACCATCGGGAAGCATCTATCGGCATGGCGTTGCCGTACCCGTTCGAAGACCCGCATCGCGGCGGTCGTCCCGAGTCCCAACAGCAGACCCACGAGGCCGAAGTGCCGGGCGACTTCCGGCCAATGACCTACGGCGACAACGCCTCTGCCGCTAAGCCGCATGTCATTCGGCTGCGGGTAGCCCCCTGGGATCTGGTTGCCACGCTCACCCTGGTGACGCTGCTCGTCGTGCTGGCCACGGCGACGACATGGCCGACGCGGCTCTACGGCTTCCTCGGCGAGGTGTGCTCGGACGAGTCGTGTGGCCTGGTTCCGTTCCAGCTCGACGTGTATATCTACCCGGTGGTCTGGGGCGGGATCGGCGCCGCGATCGCCGCGGCGGGCATCGGCCCGTTCGTCTCCCTGCTGAAGGGCTGGTACATGTCCTTCTGGCCGGTGTTGTCGCTCGCGATCATCATGGTGAGCTCCGTGATCGGCGACGCGCTGACCGTCTTCAGCGCCCGCTACTGGCGCTGATCCCGCACTGCTGCGTCCGCTGGTAGGACGTTGCGGCCGAGCACCGGCCTGAGACCGAAATCACAACTGCCGATAAAGATTTGGGATCGGCAGTCACCATCCGGTCACGGTCGGGCAGCAAATCTTTCGTGGACCTCACCAGCCATGTTCCGGGCGCGATTTCTGTTGTAAAAGTTTCTGTAGTGACTGGTGTGACTCAACGGGCCCAACCGACTGATTCACGTCCCTGCAAAGAGGCGGCGGCCGATCCCCACCCCGGGGGTCGTCGCGAGTCATCGCACGGTGGCCGGGGCGCCCACAGCGCCGCGGCCTTAACCCGACAGAGTTCAGGAAGGCTGGAACTCCAATGAAGCGCATCTACTCGTTTGCCATCGGTCTCGCCATGTTGGCGGCCCCGATGGCGGCCGCCCCGGAGATCGCGGCCGCCGACCCCGGCGCCCGGTCGATGGACTACCAGCAGGCCACCGACGTCGTCGTGATGCGCGGTCTGTCGCAGCGCGGTGTGCCCTTCTCGTGGGCCGGTGGCGGTATCAACGGCCCTTCCCGCGGCACCGGCACCGGCATCAACACCGTCGGCTTCGACGCCTCCGGTCTGATGCAGTACGCCTACGCCGGCGCCGGCATCAGGTTGCCCCGGTCGTCGGGCGCGATCTACCGGGCCGGCCAGAAGGTCCTGCCGCAGCAGGCCCAGAAGGGCGACATGATCTTCTACGGCCCGGAAGGCACGCAAAGCGTCGCGATGTATCTCGGCAACAACCAGATGCTCGAGGTCGGCGATGTCGTGCAGGTCTCGCCGGTGCGTTCGGCCGGTATGACGCCCTATCTGGTCCGCGTTATCGGCGTCCCGCTGCAGCAACTGCCCGCGCAGCCGGCCCCGGCGCAGCAGGTCCCCGGCCAGCAAGTGCCGGGTCAGGCCCCGCTGCAGCAGCCGCCGACCCAGCAGGCACCGTTGCAGCAGCTGCCCGCCCAGCAGGCACCGCTGCAGCAGGCACCGCTGCAGCAACTGCCCACCCAGCAGGCCCCGCTACAGCAGGCACCGCTGCAGCAACTGCCTGCTCAGCAGGTGCCCGCGCCACAGCCGGCGCCCGCCCAGCCGGCGCTGCCGCAACTGCCGAACCTGCAGACGCTGCTGCAGCCGGCGCCTGCGCGGTAATCGCCGCGACCCTTCACCAACGCCACCTGCTCCGCTGAGCAGTCTCGCCGCCAGGCGAGCACTGCGGGGCAGGTGGCGTTTTTGGGTAAATTACTGGTGATCATGCAGACCACACCGCGTCAGACCCCTGCCGCCACGGCGAATCCGGGCAGGTCAGAGGCGCGCCGAACCGTGTCTGCGGGGTTCTACCGCTACGATCTCGACGGCTTGCGCGGCATCGCGATCGCGCTGGTCGCCGTGTTCCACATCTGGTTTGGCCGGGTCTCCGGCGGCGTGGACGTGTTCCTGGCGCTGTCCGGGTTCTTCTTCGGCGGCAAGATCCTGCGGGCCGCGCTCAACCCGGCCGTCTCGCTGTCGCCAGTCGCCGAGATCACCCGGCTGATCCGACGTCTGGTGCCCGCGCTGGTCGTGGTGCTGGCCGCGTGTGCGGTGCTCACCATCCTGGTGCAGCCGCAGACCCGCTGGGAGACCTTCGCCGACCAGAGCCTGGCCAGCCTCGGCTACTACCAGAACTGGGAGCTGGCGAACACCGAGTCGGACTACCTGCGGGCGGGCGAAGCCGTCAGCCCGCTGCAGCACATCTGGTCGATGTCGGTGCAAGGCCAGTTCTACGTCGCCTTCCTGCTGCTGGTCGCGGGCTGCGCGTTCCTGTTCGGCCGCCCGCTCAAGGCCCACCTGCGCACGCTGTTCGTGGTGCTGCTGAGCGCCCTGACGATCGCCTCGTTCAGCTACGCGGTCTTCGCTCACCTCGACGACCAGTCGGTCGCCTATTACGACAGCTTTGCCCGCGGCTGGGAGTTGCTGCTGGGTGCGCTCGTCGGCGCCGTCGTGGCCCGCGTCCGATGGCCGATGTGGCTGCGGACCGTCGCCGCCACCGTCGCGTTGGCCGCCGTCGTGTCCTGCGGGGCCCTGATCGACGGCGTCGACGAGTTTCCGGGCCCGTGGGCCCTGGTACCCGTCGGGGCCACGATGCTGATGATCCTGGCCGGGGCCAACCTGCCCGGCGATGCGGACACCAGCGGGCGCATGCCGCTGCCGAATCGGCTGCTGGCCAGCCGACCCCTGGTCGAGCTGGGCGCCATCGCGTACTCGCTGTACCTCTGGCACTGGCCGCTGCTCATCTTCTGGCTGTCCTACACCGGACACAAACACGCCGACTTCGTCGAAGGCGCGGCCGTGCTGCTGATCTCCGGTGTGCTCGCGTACCTGACCACCCAGCTCGTCGAGGACCCGCTGCGCTACCGCGCGCCGCAGAACTCGGTCGCCGCGCCGGCAGTGCCGTTGTGGTCGCGGTGGCGCCGGCCGACGATGGCGCTGGGTGCGGCGGTGGTGCTGCTGGGCGTCACGCTGACCGCGACGTCGTTCACCTGGCGCCAGCACGTCACCGTCTTGCGGGCCGCGGGCAAGGAACTGTCCGTACTCAACCCGCAGGACTATCCCGGCGCGCGCGCCCTGACCGAACACGTGCGAGTCCCGACGCTGCCGATGCGGCCCAGCGTTCTCGAGGTCAAAAACGACCTGCCGGCCTCCACCCGGGACGGCTGCATCAGTGACTTCGTCAACCCGGCGGTGGTCAACTGCGTCTACGGCGACCTCGCCGCGACCCGGACCATCGCGCTGGCCGGCGGGTCGCACGCCGAGCACTGGCTGCCGGCACTGGATGTGCTCGGACACGCCCATCACTTCAAAGTTGTGACATATCTCAAGATGGGCTGCCCGCTGTCCACCGAACAGGTCCCACTGATCATGGGTAACAACGCGCCCTACCCGCAGTGTCGGGAGTGGGTGCAGGCGACGATGGACAAGCTGGTCTCCGATCGCCCTGACTACGTCTTCACCACCACCACCCGGCCGTGGAACATCAAGAGCGGCGACGTAATGCCCGCGACTTACATCGGGATCTGGCAGACGTTGTCCGACAACAACATTCCGATTCTCGGCATGCGCGACACCCCGTGGCTGGTCAAGAATGGCCAGCCGTTCGATCCCGCCGACTGCCTGGCCAAGAAGGGCGGCAACGCGACGTCGTGCGCGATCAAACGCTCCGACGTGCTGTCCGACCGCAACCAAACCCTGGACTTCGTCGAGCAATTCCCGCTGCTCAAGGTGCTCGACATGTCAGATGCCATCTGCCGCACCGATGTTTGCCGCCCGGTCGAAGGAAACGTGCTGATCTACCACGGCGCTCATCACCTGACCCCCACCTATATGCGAACCCTGGCCCATGCGCTGGGCCTGCAGATCGCGGCTGCCACAGGCTGGTGGTAGCCCGGACAGGACCGTCCGCCGCGGATAAGGTCAAGTGGTGCCGTCAACCAACCCGGCTTCCCGACCGGCCGCAGCATCGGGTGCTGCCACGCCGGACGAGGCCATACCCACGCTCCCCACCGTCTGGCCCGGAGGCGCCTATCCCCTCGGGGCCACCTATGACGGCGCGGGCACTAACTTTTCGCTGTTTTCCGAGATCGCCGAACAGGTCGACTTGTGCCTGATCGACGACCGCGGCAACGAATCGCGGATCCCGCTCGACGAGGTCGACGGATACGTCTGGCACGCCTATCTTCCGAACATCACCCCCGGTCAGCGCTACGGATTTCGGGTGCACGGACCGTTCGATCCGGCGGCCGGCCATCGGTGCGATCCGAGCAAGCTGCTGCTCGACCCCTACGGGAAGTCGTTCGACGGGGATTTCAGCTGGGGACAGGCGCTGTTCTCCTATGACTTGGCGGCCGTCGACCCGAACGGCGACACCGCGGCCACCGGCACTCCCCCGATGATCGACTCCCTGGGCCACACCATGACCAGCGTGGTGATCAACCCGTTCTTCGACTGGGCCTTCGATCGCGCACCGCTGACCCCGTACCACGAGACGGTCATCTACGAGGCCCACGTCAAGGGCCTGACCAAAACCCATCCCGGCATACCCGAGGGACTGCGCGGCACCTATGCCGCGCTGGCCCATCCCGCGATCATCGATCACCTGAAGTCGCTCAACGTCACCGCGCTGGAGCTCATGCCGGTACACCAGTTCATGCACGACGAGCGGCTACTCGACCTCGGGTTGCGAAACTACTGGGGCTACAACACATTCGGGTTCTTCGCCCCGCACTACCAGTACGCATCGAATCGGCAGGCGGGCGGCGCGGTCGCCGAATTCAAGATGATGGTGCGCAGCCTGCACGAAGCCGGCATCGAGGTCATCCTCGACGTGGTCTACAACCACACCGCCGAAGGCAATCACCTGGGGCCGACGATCAATTTCCGCGGCATCGACAACAGCGCCTACTACCGGCTCGTCGACGAGGATCTACGGCTGTACAAGGACTACACCGGCACCGGCAACAGCCTCAACCCGCGCCACCCGCACGTCCTGCAGCTGATCATGGACTCGCTGCGCTATTGGGTGATCGAGATGCACGTCGACGGGTTCCGCTTCGACCTGGCCGCCACCCTGGCCCGCGAGCTGCACGACGTGGACCGATTGAGCGCGTTCTTCGATCTGGTGCAACAGGATCCGATCGTCAGCCAGGTCAAATTGATCGCCGAACCCTGGGATGTCGGCGAAGGCGGTTATCAGGTCGGCAACTTCCCGGGTTTGTGGACCGAGTGGAACGGGAAGTATCGCGATACTGTGCGCGACTACTGGCGGGGCGAGCCCGCAACTCTGGGCGAGTTCGCTTCCCGGCTGACCGGGTCGTCGGACCTGTATGAGTCAAGCAGCCGGCGCCCCAGCGCCAGCATCAACTTCGTCACCGCGCACGACGGGTTCACCCTCAACGACCTGGTCTCCTACAACGAGAAACACAACGAGGCCAACGGCGAGGACAACCGTGACGGGGAAAGCCACAACCGGTCCTGGAACTGCGGGGTCGAGGGTCCCACCGACGACCCCGAGATCACCGAGCTGCGCTGCCGGCAGATGCGCAACTTCTGGGCCACCCTGATGGTCAGCCAGGGCACGCCGATGATCGCGCACGGCGACGAGCTTGGACGTACCCAGCTCGGCAACAACAACGTGTACTGCCAGGATTCCGAATTGGCTTGGATGGACTGGTCTTTGGTGGACAAGAATGCCGACCTGCTGGCCTTTACCCGCAAGGTGACCAAGCTGCGCAGGAAGCACCCGGTGTTCCGTCGGCGCCGCTTCTTCGACGGCGAGCCGATCCGCAGCGGGGACGAAGTCCGCGATATCGCCTGGCTGACGGCAAGTGGCCGGGAAATGACGCACGACGACTGGAACCAGGGTTTGGACAAGTGTGTCGGGGTATTCCTCAACGGTGAGGCGATCACCGCGCCCAATGCCCGGGGGGAACGAGTTGTGGACGATTCATTCCTGTTGTGTTTCAACGCCCACAGCCGCGACGTGGAATTCGTCACGCCGCACGACGACTACGCACAGGAATGGACCGTGGAGCTGGATACCAATCACCCCGCCGGCAAGGCCGATCTGGTTGTTGCTGCCGAAGAAAAGATCACGGTGCCTGGGCGCTCGGTGCTGATCCTGCGAAAGACCGCCTAACACATGCCATTTCCGGTGCGCGCTACCTACCGGTTGCAGTTGCGCGGAGCCTCCAGTGGCAGCGCCTTCACTTTCGCCGACGCCGAAAACCTGCTGGACTACCTCGACGAGCTCGGGGTGTCGCATCTGTATCTGTCCCCGATCCTGACAGCGGTCAGCGGCTCGGGTCACGGATACGACGTCACCGACCCGACGACGGTGTCGCCGGAGCTGGGCGGCGCCGAAGGACTGGCACGTCTGTCGGCCGCGGCGCGGGCGCGCGGCATGGGGCTGATCGTCGACATCGTGCCCAACCACGTCGGCGTCGACCAGCCCCAACAGAATCCGTGGTGGTGGGATGTGTTGCGGCACGGCCGATCGTCGGACTACGCAACGTTTTTCGATATCGACTGGGATCTCGATCCGCACGGCCGCATCGTGCTGCCGGTGTTGGGTTCCGACGACGACGCCGCGGATCTGACCGTCGACGGAGACCTGCTGCGGTTGGGCGACCTGGCACTGCCGATCGCCCCGGGCACCGGCGAGGGCACCGGCCCCGAGGTACACGAGCGCCAGCACTACCGGTTGGTGGGCTGGCGTAACGGCATCGTCGGCTATCGGCGTTTTTTCTCGATCACCTCGCTGGCCGGGCTGCGCCAGGAAGATCGCGCGGTGTTCGACGCCAACCACGCGGAGATCGCCCGCTGGGTTCGCGAAGAACTTGTCGACGGGGTGCGCATCGACCATCCCGACGGATTGACCGATCCCACCGGGTATTTGGCGTGGCTGCGCGAGCTACTCGGACCTACGGCGTGGATCGTGATCGAGAAGATCCTGGCCGTCGACGAGGCGCTGGAACCGACGTTGCCGATCCAGGGCACCACCGGCTACGACGTATTACGGGAAGTCGGTGGGGTTTTCGTCGACCCGGCCGGAGCCCCCGCGCTGACCGAGCTCGTCGAGTCCGCCGGCGTGGACTATGACGGTATCCCACAGCTGCTGGCCGACCTCAAAGTTGAGGTGGCCACCGAGACGCTCGGCAGTGAGCTGGGCAGGCTGCGGCGGGCCATCGCGGCGACCGCCGGGACGGATCACCCGCAGCTGCCGGAGGCGGTGGCCGCACTGCTCACCCACATCGAGCTCTACCGGAGCGACTACCGGGGCCTGAGCGCCGTCCTGCCGACCGCCCTCGCCGAAACCCAAGCCGCGCAACCGGAACTGGGACCGGCACTGCAAGTGCTCACCGCGGCGCTGGCACACGGTGGCGAGCCCGCCGCGCGCCTGCAGCAACTCTGCGGCGCGGTCACCGCCAAGGCCGTCGAAGACTGCTTGTTCTATCGCGACGCCCGGCTGGTCTCGCTCAACGAGGTGGGCGGCGAACCACATCGGTTTGGCGTCGGCGCCGCGGAATTCCACCAGAGTGCGGCCAGCCGCGCCCGGCTGTGGCCGCAGGCGATGACCACGTTGACCACCCACGACACCAAACGCGGCGAGGATGTGCGGGCCCGCATCGGCGTGCTGTCCCAGGTGCCTTCGCTGTGGGCGGAGTTCGTCGCCCGTTGGGAAACCGAGACCCCCTCCCCCGATGCCGCGACCGGACAGTTCCTGTGGCAGAACATCTTCGGCGTGTGGCCACTTCGCGGCGAAGTCACCGCGCAGCTGCGCGACCGGTTGCACGGATACGCCGAGAAGGCCATCCGGGAAGCGGCGCTGCACACCTCGTGGAACGAACCGGACTCCGAGTTCGAGGATGCTGTGCACGGATGGCTAGACGCCGTGCTGGACGGACCGGTAGCGGGCCAACTGACCGAGCTTGTCGCCCAACTCAATCCACACGCCGCCAGTGATGCGCTGGGCCAGAAGCTACTCGCGCTGACGGTGCCCGGCATCCCCGACATCTACCAGGGCACCGAGCTCTGGGACGACAGTCTGGTCGATCCCGACAACCGCCGGCCTGTCGACTATGCCGCGCGCAGAGCCGCTCTCGGCGAGTTGCAGCACCCCAAGCTGCGCGTGGTCACCACCGCACTGCGGGTGCGCCGTTCTCATCCGGAGACCTTTCGGCACGGCGGTTACTTTCCGGTGCTCGCCGACGGTGATGCCAGTGAGCACGTGCTGGCCTTCACCCGGGGCGACGACATCGTGGTCGCGGTGACTCGCTGGACGGTGCGCCTGACCGAAACGGGTTGGGGCAATACCGTTCTGGCATTGCCCGCCGGCACCTGGAAAGACACACTCACCGGCGCCGTCGCCGACGGTCCGACGTCGGCCGCCCAGCTGTTCGCAGACCTGCCCGTCGTCTTATTGGAGCGCCACCATGGCTGATTTCCGGGTCTGGGCCCCCAAGCCCGCACAGGTACGCCTCGACGTCGACGGCGCGGTGCACGCGATGACGCGCACGCAAGACGGCTGGTGGCACGCGACTGTCGACGCACCGCCGGATGCCCGCTACGGCTTCCTGCTCGACGACGACCCCAAGGTGCTGCCCGACCCGCGATCACCGCGCCAACCCGACGGCGTGCACGAGCGTTCACAACTGTGGGAGCCGAGCCACCCGTGGACGGACGGCGACTGGGCGGGCCGGTCGGTCGAAGGTGCGGTGATCTACGAGCTGCACATCGGCACCTTCACCGTGGCGGGTACCTTCGACGCCGCGATCGAAAAGCTGGACTACCTGGTCGATCTCGGGATCGATTTCGTCGAGCTGATGCCGGTCAACTCGTTCGCCGGAACCCACGGCTGGGGATACGACGGCGTGCTGTGGTACAGCGTGCACGAACCCTACGGCGGCCCGGACGGTTTGGTCCGATTCGTCGACGCCTGCCACGCACGAGGTTTGGGCGTGTTGATCGACGCGGTGTTCAACCACTTCGGCCCGTCGGGAAATTACCTACCGCGGTTCGGCCCGTACCTGTCCTCGGGAAGCAACCCGTGGGGCGAGGGCGTCAACATCGCCGACGCTGACTCCGACGAGGTACGCCGCTACATCATCGGCTGCGCGCTGCGGTGGATGCGCGACTTTCACGCCGACGGACTGCGGCTGGACGCGGTGCACGCGTTGGTGGACACCACGGCCGTCCACATCCTCGAAGAGATGGCGAGCGAAACCGATTGGCTGTCACAACAAGTGGGCCGACCGCTGTCGCTGGTCGCCGAAAGCGACATGAACGATCCGCGGCTGATCACCCCGCGTGATCACTACGGCTACGGGATCACCGCGCAGTGGGACGATGACATCCACCACGCCATCCACACCGCGGTGTCGGGCGAACGCCAGGGCTACTACGCGGACTTCGGTTCACTGGCCACGCTCGCCGACACCCTGCGCGGGGGCTTCTTTCACGCCGGCACCTATTCCTCATTCCGCCGGCGTCGGCACGGCCGGCCGCTGGACACCAAAGCCATCCCGGCGAGCCGGTTACTCGCCTATACCTGCACGCACGATCAGGTCGGCAATCGCGCACTCGGCGACCGGCCATCGGCACACCTCACCGGTGGCCAGTTGGCGATCAAGGCCGCCCTGGTTCTCGGATCGCCCTACACTGCAATGCTTTTCATGGGCGAGGAGTGGGGAGCATCGACGCCGTTTCAGTTCTTCAGCTCGCATCCCGAACCGGAGCTGGCCAAGGCGACCGTCGAGGGCCGCAAGGCCGAATTCGCCGAGCACGGCTGGGACGCCGACGAAATCCCCGACCCGCAGGACCCGCAGACCTTCCAGCGCTCCAAGTTGAACTGGGGTGAGGTCGATGCCGGCGAACACGCACGGCTGCTCGCGTTCTATCGGGATCTGATCGCCTTGCGGCACAACGATCCCGACCTGGGCGATCCCTGGCTGGAGCACCTCACCGTCGACTACGACGAGGAACAGCGCTGGATCACGTTGTCGCGCGGGCAGTTACGCATCGCGTGCAACCTCGGCGACCAACCGGTGACGGTACCGGCCGCGGGCGATGTCGTCCTGGCGTGGGGTGAGCCGACCGCCGGCGATGGCGCAACCGTGCTTCAAGCGCATTCGGTCGCGATCCTGCGGCACGGGTAAGACCTTCCGAACCCTGCTCGGCTAGCGCTAACATCACCGCACCGACGACTGCAACGGAGCAGAGATGGCGCAAAAGGTGCAGATTCCGCCCGATCTGATCGGCGGCGACGTCGACGAGGGATACGGCAAGGTCGCCGATGCCTTCCGGCGCAACCTCAGCAGCGGTCAGGAGATCGGCGCCGCGGTCGCGGTCTATCGGGACGGACAGAAGGTCGTCGACCTGTGGGGTGGCTATCGCAACGGCGCCACCCGGGCGCCGTGGCAAGAAGACACCCTGGTCAACGTCTTCTCGACCACCAAAGGCATTGCCTCCCTCGCCGTTGCAGTGGCGGTCTCGCGGGGCCACCTCTGCTACGACACCAAGGTCGCCGACTACTGGCCGGAGTTCGCCCAGGCCGGCAAAGAGTCGGTCACGGTTCGCCAGCTGCTGGCGCATCAGTCCGGATTGCCGGTCGTCAAGCCGCCGCTGACGTTGCAGGAATTGGCCGATCTGCCGAAGATGTCCGCCAAGCTCGCGGCGCAGGTGCCGGCGTGGACGCCCGGCACGCGACACGGCTACCACGGCATCACGCTCGGCTGGTACGAAGGCGAGCTGATCCGTCGCACCGACCCCGCCGGGCGGACGCTGGGCCGGTTCTTCGCCGACGAGATCGCCGGCCCGTTGGGGCTGGATCTCTATATCGGGCTGCCGGAATCGGTGGACCGCGCCCGCGTGGCGCACCTGGATGCCTGGTCGTTCCCGCAGCTGTTGCTGCATCTGAACACGATGCCGCGGCGTTTCGTGCTGGCGTTGTTCAACCCGTTCGAACTCGCGGCTGCGTCGCTGACGGTCGCCGAAGGCATCCAAGGCCTCGGAATGTTCAATCGTGACGAGCTGCGCGTGGTCGAGATGCCCGCGGTCAACGGCACCGGCACCGCGCGCTCGATCGCCAAGCTGTACGGCAGCGCCGCCACCGGTTCACCCCAGCTCGGGCTGACGGCCGCCACCCTGGACGCCCTGCACAAGCCGGCGCTGCCACCGACAAAGGGACTGCGCGACAAGGTGTTACACGTCGACACCACGTTCTCGCTCGGCTTCAACAAACCCATCCCGATGTGCGTCTTCGGCTCGTCCGAAAACGCCTTCGGGACGCCGGGGGCGGGCGGCTCGTTTGGCTTCGCCGATCCCGACACCGGCATCGGATACGGCTACGTGATGAACAGACTGGGATTCCACTTGATGAGTGATCCGCGCGAACTCGCCCTGCGCAACGCGCTGTTCCACGAAACCCTGGGCACCAGGCGGCAGGTCTAGGCGCTGGAACGGCCGGTGGTGCGCATCGACTCGGCGATGCACTCCGCCAGCGAATCGATCTCGGCGTCTGCCAAATCGGCGATGGTGACCCGGATTCCGGCCGGGGCGCCGATCCGGAACCGCGAGCCGGGAGCGGCCGCCCAACCCGAATTCATCAGCCGGGTAATGGCGACCGTCTCGTCGGGCACCGGTATCCACACATTGAGCCCGGAGCGGCCGTGCGCGGTGATCCCACGATCGGCCAGCGCGGCACACAGCCGGGTGCGGTTGTCGGTGTAGCGCTGCTCGGCGTCGTGGATCAGACGCTCGGCGACGTCGTCGGACCACAACCGCACCGCAAGATCCTGCAGTAGATGACTCACCCATCCCGGCCCCAGCCGCAGTCGTCCGTGCACGCGCTCGACGGTGCGCTGATCCCCGGCAAGGACGGCCACCCGCAGATCGGGGCCATACGCCTTCGACGCCGACCGCACGAATGCCCAGTGATCGCTCGATCCGGCCAGCGAATGCAGCGGCACACCGGAAATGCCGGCGCAATGGTCATCCTCGACCACCAGAACGTCGCGGCCACGCAAAAGCGCGCGCAGCTCCCCGGCGCGCTGCGCGGACAGCGCCGCACCGGTCGGGTTCTGTGCACGCGTGGTGACGACCAGCGCACGCACCCCGCGGCTCAGCGCCTGCCCGACGTCGGCAACCAATGGACCGTCGTCGTCCACCCGTACCGGCTCAACCGAAAGTCCCAGCGCGCCAATCAGATCCAGCAAGTTGGCCCAGCCCGGATCCTCGACGGCTATCCGGTCGCCGGGACGCAGATGCGCGGTGAGTGCCCGCTCGATGCCGTCCAGCGCCCCGCTGGTCACCGCGAGATGGTCGGCCGCAACGCCGTCGGCACTCAGCGCGGCACGGGCGGAGTCGACCAGCTCCGGTGCCATGGCCGGCTCGCCGTACAGTACCGGGTGCTCCCGCGAATTATCAAGTGGCACAGCGGCAATGGGCAACAACGCGGGATCCGGGTTGCCGGTGGACAAGTCGCGCACGCCGGCCGGGATGTCCAGGCCGGCCAGCGACCGCGGAGTCGTGGCAGGACGGTGCCGCACCCGGGTGCCGCGCCGGCCCGACGTTTCGACAGCGCCGCGATCGCGCAGCAGACGGTAGGCGGCGGCGGCCGTGTTCGGGTTCACACCGAGTCGGGCGGCCAGTTCGCGCACCGGGGGCAACGAGTCGCCGGGCGTCAGGGCGCCGCTGGAGATTCCCTGTTCGATGTTGGCGGCTATGGACTCCGCTCCCGTCCCCGCTATGCTGTATTGCACTGGCACAGTTAAGATTATGTACTAGCACAATAGCAAAGGCAACCCGATGGACTATCTCCGCACGTCTCGCACGACGCCCACCCGCTACCGGGAACGCGCCCGATACGACCGCGACACCGTCCATCGCATCCTCGATGAGGCCCTGATCTGTCACCTGGGCTACCTCAACGCCGGGCGGCCGGTGGTGTTGCCGACCACGCACGCCCGCCTCGGGGAAACCCTCTACCTGCACGGTTCGACCGGCAGCCGGCCGATGCGCAGCGCCGGCGAGGGTCTGCCCGTATGCGTCACCGTCACCCTGGTCGACGGGCTGGTGCTGGCCCGCTCGGCGCTGCATCATTCGCTGGTCTACCGCTCGGTGATGGTGGTCGGCGACGCCCGCCTGGTCGACGACCCGGCGGAGAAGGCGCGCGCACTGGCTGGACTGCTGGACCACATCGCGCCCGGACGGGCCGCCGACTGCCGGGCGCCGAATGCCAGGGAGCTTGCGGCGACGGCGGTGCTCGCCCTCGAGTTGGTCGAGGTCTCGGCCAAGGTGCGCGACGGCGGGCCCGTCGACGAGCCGCAGGATTACGCGCTACCGCACTGGGCCGGCGTGGTTCCGCTGAGCATGACGGCCGGTGCACCGATACCGGCCGACGACCTCGACCCCACTACCCCGGCGCCGGGCTATCTGACGTCCTACTCGCGCGCCTAGAGCAGCAGGTAGCGGTAGGCCGGCGAGCCCGGCTGCAGCGTCTCGAAGTGAATCTCGGTCTCGCGCATCCGGTCCAGCAGGTCGTCCAGGTCGGCCGAGGAACCCAGCTGGATGCCGACCAGCGCCTCGCCGGTCTCGCGGTTGTTGCGCTTGACGTACTCGAACAGGGTGATGTCGTCGTTGGGCCCGAGTACGTCGTCGAGGAACCGGCGCAAGGCACCCGGCTCCTGCGGGAAGTCGACCAGGAAGTAGTGCTTGAGGCCGAGGTGCACCAGGGAGCGCTCGAGCACCTCGCCGTAGCGCGACACGTCGTTGTTGCCGCCCGAGATGAGGCACACGACGGTGGACCCGGGCTCGACGTCGGTTTCCAGCAGGCCGGCCACGGACAAGGCGCCCGCCGGCTCGGCGATGATGCCCTCGTTCTGGTAGAGGTCTAGCATCGCGGTGCACACGGCGCCCTCGTCGACCGCCGTGATCGACACCATGTCACCCGCGGCGGCGAGCGCGGCATGCGTCAACGTTCCCGCCCGCTTCACCGCGGCGCCGTCGACGAACTGGTCGACATGGTCCAGCGTCACCGGCTCGCCGGCGGCCAGCGCTGCCATCATCGCCGCGGCACCGGCGGGTTCGACACCAAGCACCGCGGTGTTCGTCGTGCGTTCGGACAGGTAGGTCGTGATACCCGCGATGCAACCCCCGCCGCCCACCGGGACCACCACCAGGTCGGGCTCCGCCAAACCAAGCTTGTCCAGCTGGTCGAGCAGCTCGACGGCGATCGTGCCCTGGCCGGCCATCGTGCGCGGGTCGTCGTAGGGCGGCACCAGCGTCGCCCCGGTGCGTTTGACGTCCTCGAGAGCGGCCTCGGCGGCCAGGTCGTAGGTGGATCCGCCCACGATCAGCTCGATAAAGCCGTTCCCGTGGTAGCGGATCCGGTCGCGCTTCTGCTTGGGCGTCTTGGCCGGTACGTAGACGCGGCCCCGCACGCCCAGGGTCTTGCAGGCATAAGCGAACCCCTGCGCGTGGTTGCCGGCCGAAGAGCACACCACGCCGGCGCCGATTTCCTCCTCGGACAGCTGCACCAGCAGGTTGTAGGCGCCGCGCAGCTTGTAGGAACGCACAATCTGCAGGTCTTCGCGCTTGAGGTAGACCTGCGCACCGGTGATCGCCGACAGCCGGTCGCTGTATTGCAGCGGGGTCGGGGTGACCACCGCGGCGATTCGCTGAGCAGCGCTGTCAATGTCGGCCGCTGACAGTGACGTCAGCGGGGACATGCTCGGGCTCTGGCTCGGTTGTGCGGACACCGGTTAATGGTGCCACGCACCCCCCGCCACCTGCCTAATCGGCTCAGCTCACTGGCGTCAGCACGAACACCGGAATCTGGCGGTCAGTCTTCGTCTGGTATTCGGCGTAGTCCGGCCAGGCCGCCACGGCACGCTCCCACCACACGGCCTTCTCGTCCCCGAACACCTCGCGAGCGTCGTAGTCACGAGTGACCGACCCGTCCTGCAGCTCGACCCGCGGGTTCTTGACGATGTTGTAGTACCAAACCGGGTTCTTCGGGGCCCCGCCGAGCGAGGCGACGACGGCGTACTCCCCGTTGTGCTCGACGCGCATCAGCGGCGTCTTGCGCAGCTTGCCGGTCTTGGCGCCGATGGTCGTCAGCAGAATGATGGGCTTACCCTTCATGTCCGCTGCCTCGGCGCCGCCGGATTCGGCGTACTTGTCGGCTTGTTCGCGGGACCAATCCCAGGGGCTGGGTGCGTATTCACCTTCTAGTGGCATGGCCACCACTGTATGCCCGAGTCAGACCTGCGCCCGGGCCAGTTCGGCGATCGCGTTGACACGCCGGGTCGCCGTCGCGATCTCGTCCGCGAACTCCTGGCGGCGCTTGGCGAGTTGCTCGGAATCCGAACCGTCGACCAGCTCACGGTGGCGGGCCAGCCGCAGCGCGGTCTTGAACAGCTCCATCGACCTCGACTCGGCGCTGGCGATTCTGCGCTGCAGCTCCCACTGCTTGCCCAACTCCAGACATTCGGCGAGGAAGGCGTTTTCGTCGAGGGACTCGTCCTCGAGGGCGGCCAGCCGGTCGGCGACGATGTGATACGCGTCGAGGAACGGCCGCAACACCAAGTGCGCCAACAGCACATCGGCCGACGCCAGCAGCCCACGCACGTCGGCGGCGGCCGCGGCGTGGCTGGTGTCCACCGCCCCGATCAGGCGAACCTCGTCGGCGAGCTCCTTTTCGAACTGGGCACGGCCGGAAAAAAGGAACTCGAACTTCAGCAACTCCCGCAGACTCAGCGCCTCGTCGCGCACCGTCACCGGTGACACCATTCCATCGGCGGAGTTCTCGGCGTTTTCAGCGGCGGCCAGCAACGCCGTCTCGGCGATCGCGCGATCGACCAAGATGTGGATCGCGGTATTGCGGTAGAACGCCGCGACTAGGTGCTGGTCCTCGCCGATACCCCAGACCGCTTCGGTGCCGGCGTCGTACACGCTGACCACACCGGAGGCGACGAGCTGGTGCAACGTCCACCGGATGGTGGAGCGATTCGTCAGATCCGCCGCCCCCGCGACCGACCAGTGTCGCGCCGTGATGTAGCTGGCCAGCGGTCGCACGGTGGCCAGCACCTCGCTGATCGACAACGACCGGTCCGCACCCAGCAACGACAGACTCACCACCGCGGTGGGAGTGACCGGCGTCGCGCGGTTGATCCGGTGTTCGACGTCGAGTGCGATACGTTCGATTTCGGTCCCGGTCCCGGCTTCCTCGCCGCGCATTTCCTCGAGGCGTTTGCGCAACGGCAGCGGTTCGCCGAAGTCCAGGTACGCGCGACCGAGCCGCTTGCCCTGCTGGCGCGCCAAGCCGACCAGGAAGCGCAGATCTTCGGGCCGTTTCACCGCCCCGTAGGCTTCGGTGGTCATCGCCTCGACCTCGTGCAGCTGGTCGTAGACGATCGAGGTCGGCACCAAATACACTTCGGGACCGTCGATTTCGTCGACGGCGTCGGTGAGGTAGCGCAGGATCCCGAACACCGGGGGCCGCAGCTTGCCGGTACGGGTGCGCCCCCCTTCGATCGACCAGGTGAGGTTCGTGTGGTTCTGCACCAATTGAGCGGTGTACGCGCGCAACACGAACCGGTAGACGGGAATGTCTTTGGTCTGGCGCCGGATGAAGATCGTCCCGGTGCGCTTGGCGAAGGCGCCCATCGGGAAGAAATTGAGATTGGCCCCGCCGAACGTGAACGCTGGGGAGAGGCGGTTGTCCTGGATCTCCTCGGGCAGCAGCATGCCGTCCAAGTACGACCGGTGCGAAAAGGCAAAAGCCAGCGTCGCTTTGCGATCCAGTTTGCGCAGTTGCGCGATCTGGTCCTCGTCGACCAGCACGTCGTAGGCCCGCATCAGCCAGCGGCTGAACCCGCGCCAGCCCTGTACGGCCCGTTCGTCCAGCGAGGCGGCCATCTCGCGCAGGTAGCCGGCCGCCTCGGCGCGCACGTCGCCGGCGTCGCGGCCCAGCTCGTCGGCCAGCCCGGTCAGCCGCTCGTCGTACCACGGCGCGCCCAGCAATTGGGCCACGGCAACGGGATCGCCGGGTAGCGGCGTCACCGATTCTTCGATAATTCCGCTGCGCTGCAACATCTTTCGAACCCCGACGCGACCGAATTCACGCGTTGTGGCCAGCCTCCCGCCGGTCACGCGCCTCGCACCGTTCTCGTCATTGGCGTTCTCCTTCAGGTGTCGCCGGGCGGCGCGACCGGCTCCGCGCGTTGCCCACATCCCTTCGGTGAGCGTACGTCCGCCGTTGGGTGGCACGGAACACAATTCGCGATTTGGCGGGTGGACCGACCTGCCCGATCGACGGGCGCCG
This sequence comes from Mycobacterium sp. pR1184, assembly GCF_041287235.1. Lineage (NCBI taxonomy): Bacteria > Bacillati > Actinomycetota > Actinomycetes > Mycobacteriales > Mycobacteriaceae > Mycobacterium > Mycobacterium sp. pR1184. Next base: position 154,425 of record NZ_JBGGKR010000013.1, read on the forward strand.
AGTACGTTCGGAGCATGCGGCCCCAACCCGGTCTCGGCGCCAGCGACCTCACGCCGCTCGAGGAGACCGCGTTGCTGACCCAGTACGCCCGAGCGCTGGACAGCCGATGGCCGCGACCCATTCTCGCGGACCCGCTGGCCGCCGACATCGTCGACAGGATCGACTACGACTTCGCCGGGCTCGGCGTCCCGGCGAGTGTGGTGTGCCAGACGGCGCTGCGCGCCAAGATGCTCGACGAACGGGTGCGGGCCTTCACCGCCAAGCATCCCGATGCCGTCGTCGTCGATCTGGGCGCCGGGCTGGACTCGGGCCCGTTTCGGGTGCGCCCACCGGCCACCGTCGACTGGTACAGCGTCGACCTTCCGGGTGTCAGCGCGCTGCGCCGCCAGTTGTTGCCGCCCAGCAGGCGAGCCCACGTGGTGACCGCTTCGGTGGCCGATCAGAGCTGGCCCAACACCATCCCCTGCGATCGGCCGGTGATAGTGATCGCCGACGGGCTGTTCGCGTTCTTATCCGAACCGGTGCTGATCGCCCTCTTTCGGCGCATCACCACGTATTTCCCGTCCGGGGAACTGGCCTTCAACGACTACGGCCGCATCGGCTGGTTCACCCGGCTGGCGGTGAAACTGGCCCCGCAGCGGATGTTCAGCACCGTAGGCGCCCAATGGGGTTTTCCCGGGTTTGCGGACCCGCACGTGCCGCAGACGTGGAACCCGTTGCTCAAGCTCGTCGAAGAGGTCAGCCTCGCACACGCTCCCGAGGTCGAGCTGTTTCCGGGCTGGATTCGCTTCGCCACCAAGGTTTCCGGGATGTTCGAGGTCTCCGCCCGCAAAGCGCGGATCTTGCGCTACCAGTTCTAGGCCGGGTGGATGCCGCAGATACAGGCATCGATCGACGGACAGGTGCAGCTCATCCCCCACTCGATAACAGCCCGTGCCCGTGCCAGCGACGCCATCTGGTCGTCGATCTCGGCGAGTTTCGCCTGCGCCAACGCGCGGCTGGCGGGGCGACCCGGCGCATCGTCGGCGAACAGCAGCTGGATTTCTTCCAGCGCGAACCCGGCGGATTTGCAGAGCCGGATGACCTCCAGCCGGGGCAGGATCGAGTCGTCGTAGCGGCGCCGGCCCGACAACCGCGCGGGTGAGGGCAGCAGCCCGATCTGCTCGTAGTAGCGCAGCGTCGTCGCGGCCACCCCGGTCTCACGCGCGACGTCGCCGATCGTCAGCGTTGCCCGCACGGCAGCGGCAGCCATCGATCCTCCCGGAATCCCAGCACTTGACTTCGAGTCAACTCTAAGTCGTTGACTGGGACCATGCAGCACAGTGCACTCGCCGACGCCCGCTACGCCCTGCTCCGGTCCTTCCGGCGCGACGGCACACCCCGCGACACTCCGATCTGGTTCGCGATGGACGGCGACGCATTGGTGTTCCGGACCAAGGTCGGGCCCAAGACCAAACGGCTGACGGCCCGCCCCGACGTCGAACTGCGGGCGTGCGATCACCGCGGCCGGGTGCGCGACGGGGCGCCGACGGTGGCCGGGCGCGCCACCCTGCTGTCGGGCGCCGACGCCGAGCGGGCCAATCGAATCCTGCACCGGCGCTACGGCTGGCAATGGAACATCGTCCCGCTGATCAAGGTGCCGGGCGTGACCAACGTGCACCGGGATCTGGGGCTTCGGGAGAAGCTGCGCCGGGCCCGCGATCGCGGAGTCTGGTCCGACAGCGTCATCGTCCGGGTGGAGCTATGACGCCGTTTGAGTGTGCGCCCACGGTTTCGAGTGCGCGTTTAGGGCTTCGAGTGTGCACTGGGGGCGGGAAATTCGTCGAAACCCCGCCCTGGGCGCACAGCCAAAGCCCTGAATGCACACTCGATCCGCTCGGCGGTGGCTAGCTGTCGAGCGGCTTGAGGCGTTCAGCTGCCCAGGCAGCCCGGGCCGAGCAGTTCCTTCAGGTCGCCCATCAGCGCCGGCGACGGCGTCACCCGTAGCGACTGATCGAGCTCCAACGTCGTGATCCGGTCCCCGCTGATCAGCCGCAGATGCACCTGCGAGGTGCCCGGATGCCGCGCCAGCACCTGCTTGAGTGCGCTCACCTTGTCGATCGTGCACTGCCGCGTGGGCAGGCTGACCGCGATCGGCCGGTTCGGCTGGGCGTTGGAAAAGTCCGGCACCACAAGCTCATTGGCGATCAGGGAGATCCGGTCGTCGCGGATCGCGACCTTGGCGTTGATCAGCACCACCGCGTCGTCGACGATGTCGGCACCGTAGGCAGAGTACGCGTGTGGGAAGAACATCACCTCGATGCCACCGGTGAGGTCTTCCAATTGAGCTGACGCCCAAGGCATTCCATTCTTGTTGACGCGACGGTTGACCGAGGCCAGGATGCCGCCCACCCGCACCTGCGTCTCGTTGCCGACGTCGCCGTCCAGGATCGCGGGAATCTGCGTGTCCACCTGCGCGGACAGCAGATGCGCGACCCCGTTGAGCGGATGCCCGGACACGTAGAGCCCCAGCATTTCTCGCTCGAGGGCGAGCTTGTGCTTGTCTTCCCATTCGTCCTCGGGCACCCGGATGGTGAACACCGCGTCTCCGCCGGCATCGCCGCCGCCGAACAGGTCGTACTGGCCCATCGCCTCGGCCTTCTTGGTGCCCAGCACCGAGTCGACGGCGTCGGTGTGCACCAGGAACAGACCCTTGCGGGCATGCCCCAGCGAATCGAACGCGCCGGCCTTGATCAGCGATTCAGTGACCTTCTTGTTGCACGCCGAGATGTCGATCTTGTTCAGATAGTCCGAGAAGTCGGTGAATTTGCTTTTCTCGCTGCGGGTTTTGATCAGCGAGCCCACCACATTGGCACCGACATTGCGCACCGCGCCCAAGCCGAAGCGGATGTCCTTGCCGACCGACGCGAAGTTGACCAGCGACTCGTTGACGTCCGGCGGCAGCACTGTGATGCCAAGCTTGCGGCAGTCGGCCAGGTAGACCGCGGCCTTGTCCTTGTCGTCGCCCACCGACGTCAACAGCCCGGCCATGTACTCGGCCGGATAGTTGGCCTTCAGATACGCCGTCCAGTACGAGACCAGGCCGTAACCGGCGGCGTGCGACTTGTTGAACGCATATCCGGCGAACGGAAGAATGGTGTCCCACAACGCTTTTACCGCTTTTTCGGAAAAGCCGTTGGCGGTCATACCTTCGTAGAAGCCCTTGTACTCAGCCTCGAGCACCTCGAGCTTCTTTTTGCCCATCGCCTTGCGCAGCGCGTCGGCCTTACCCATCGTGTAGGAGGCGACCTTCTGGGCGATGAACATGATCTGCTCTTGATAGACGATCAAACCGTAAGTCTCGGAGAGGATTTCGCGCAGCGGCTCCTCGAGCTCCGGGTGAATCGGCTTGATCGCCTGGCGAGCGTTCTTGCGGTCGGCGTAGTCGTTGTGGGCGTTCATGCCCATCGGTCCCGGCCGGTACAGCGCCAGCACTGCGACGATGTCGTTGAACTCGGTGGGCTGCATGCGGCGCAGCAGGTCGCGCATCGGCCCGCCGTCGAGCTGGAACACACCCAGGGTATCGCCGCGGCCCAGCAGTTCGTAGGTAGCCTTGTCGTCGAGCGGCACCGACTCCAGGTCGAGTTCAATTCCCCTGTTGGCCTTGATGTTATCCAGCGCATCGCCGATGATCGTCAGGTTGCGCAGGCCCAGGAAGTCCATCTTCAGCAGGCCGATGGCCTCACACGACGGGTAGTCCCAGCCGGTGATGATGGCGCCGTCCTGCGGGCGCTTCCACAGCGGGATCGCCTCGGTCAGCGGCTCGCTGCTCATGATCACCGCGCAGGCGTGCACGCCGGCGTTGCGGATCAGGCCCTCCAGCCCGCGCGCCGTCTGGTAGATCGTGCGCACATCCGGATCGGTTTCGATCAGGCTGCGAACCTCGGAGGCTTCCTTGTACCGCTCGTGGTTCGGGTCGGTGATGCCGGACAACGGGATGTCCTTGGCCATGATCGGCGGAGGCAACGCCTTGGTGATCCGGTCGGCGATCGCGAAGCCGGGCTGCCCGTAATGGATCCGCGCCGAATCCTTCAGTGCCGCTTTGGTTTTAATCGTGCCGAAAGTAATGACCTGCGCGACGCGGTCGGAGCCCCACTTGTCGGCGGCGTAGCGCACCATCTCACCGCGGCGACGGTCGTCGAAGTCGATATCGATATCGGGGGCCGACGGACGCTCCGGGTTGAGGAACCGCTCGAACAGCAGACCGTGCGGAATCGGGTCGATGTTGGTGATGCCCAGCGCGTAGGCGACCAGTGAGCCCGCCGCCGAACCACGCCCCGGCCCGACCCGGATGTCGATCGACTTCGCGTGGTTGATCAGGTCCGCGACGATCAGGAAGTAGGCCGGAAAACCCTTGTCGCAGATGACCTTGATCTCGTACTCGGCCCGGTCGATGTAATCCTGGCCGACACCGCTGGGAAAGCGCCGCTGCAGGCCCGCCATCACCTCGTGGTGCAGCCAGGTCGCCTGGTCGTGTCCCTCGGGCACCGGGAAGACCGGCATCCGGTCGCGCGGCGTCCACACGTCGGCGTAGGACTGCACCCGCTCGGCGATCAGCAGGGTGGAGTCGCAGGCGCCGGGCACCTCGCCGTCCCAGATCTGACGCATCTCGGCGGCCGACTTCAGGTAGTAGCCGTCGCCGTCGAACTTGAAGCGGTTGGGGTCCGACAGCGTCTTGCCGGTCTGCACGCACAACAGCGCCTCGTGGTTGTGCGAGGCGTCGCGGGTGACGTAGTGGCAGTCGTTGGTGGCCAACGGCGGGATGTTGAGCTTACGGCCGATCTCGAGCAGGCCGTCGCGGACCCGCGTCTCGATCGAGAGCCCGTGATCCATCAGCTCCAGGAAGAAGTTGTCGGCGCCGAAGATCTCGCGCCACTTGGCGGCCGACTCCAGCGCCTCGCGTTCATGTCCCAGCCGCAGCCGCGTCTGCACCTCGCCCGACGGGCACCCGGTGGTGGCGATGATGCCCTCGGCGTGCTCGGCGATCAGCTCGGCGTCCATGCGCGACCACTTGCCGAGCTGCCCCTCGAACGAGGCCAGCGAGGACAGCTTGAACAGGTTGCGCAGCCCGGTGGCGTTCTCGGCCACCATCGTCATGTGGGTGTAGGAGCCGCTACCGGAGACGTCGTCGGACTTCTGGCTCGGGTCACCCCACAGGATCCGCTTGGTGTCGAAGCGCGAGCCCGGCGCGATGTAGGCCTCGACGCCGATGATCGGCTTGATCCCGACCTTGATCGCCGCGTTGTAGAACTCGCTGGCGCCGAACATGTTTCCGTGGTCGGTCATGCCGACCGCGGGCATTTCCAGCCGCTGGACCTCGGCGAGCATCGGCGTGATCTTCGCGGCACCGTCGAGCATCGAATACTCGGTGTGGTTATGCAGGTGCACGAAGGACTGGTTCATAGGCACGCCAGTCTATGACCGACTACCGACGCATCCTCGGCGTGTCGCGCAAGTGTGTCCGCAGTATTTATCCGTAGAGCTCGACGAAGTTCTGCAGTGACTTCTCGACGTCGCCCTTGACGGCGCGCGCCGCCGCCGATCCGACCGGGCCGAACAGCGCCCGACCGCCCAGCTCCAGGCGCAAACCGAGGGTCGATCCGTCGCCGGCGGACCGTACGGTCAGCGTGACGCCGTACTTGGTGCCGCCCTTACCCGAACCCGACATCGCGACCTCATGCGGCGGGTCCCACCTGGTCACCGTCCAGGTCACCCGGTTGCGCATGCCCTTGGCGCGGGCCACGCCGATGATCTGGGTGCCTTCGGCGATCTCGTCGGGCAGCTCGCTGCGCCACCCCTCGTGCATCGTCAGCCAGTCCCCGAGGTCCGACAGGTCCGAGACGTGATCCCACATGTCCTGCGGGGTCATCGGGACGTCGGCGGTCAGCTCCACAGCGGCCATCACCGGAGCCTAATGCCCGCGAACGCCACGCTGGCGTGATGCTCGGCGCTCAACGCCACGCAGGCGTGACGCTCACGAGCGGGAGGTGCCCCAGTTCGACGCACGCTCAGTGGCTGGGGCCGCCGCGGAATCGGTTGCCGATGCGGATCGCCGGGAGCAGCAGGCTGCGCGGTAGGTACCTGCCGCCGCTGCTTGCGACCTTGGGCACCACGCCGGGCACGACGGTGCGCTTGCCGGTCAGCATCCCGTCGATGGCGGCCTCGGCGACATCGGCCGGCGAAACCTGCGCAAGAGGCACGCTGAACCGCGTGGCGTTGGCAATCTCGGCCCACTCGGTGGGTACCGGGCCCGGGCACAGCACGGTGACCGACACCCCCGTCCCGTGCAACTCTTCGTGGACGGCTTCGGAGAAGGTCTGCACGAAGGCCTTGGTCGCCGAGTACACCGCCATGTAGGGCAGCGGCTGAAACGCGGCGATCGACGCGATGTTCATCACGGCTCCGGCGCCTCGCTCGACCATGCCGGGCAGCGCCGCGTGGGTGAGTTCCATCAACACCAGCGCATTGAGGGTGACCTCTTCGCTCTCGCGTTCGACCGGCAACTCGTAGAACACTCCGCTGGTGCCGAACCCGGCGCTGTTGCACAGACCCGCGATCGGTTCGCTGCGCAGCCGGGTGGCCAATTTCGCGCGCCCTTTGCTGTCGCTGAGGTCCAACGGCATCACCTCGACCGCGACCGAGTGTTCTTCTCCCACTTCGTCGGCGAGCTCGTCGAGACGCTCGCGCCGCCGCGCGACGAGCAACAGCGGGAAGCCGCGGCGGCCCAGGCCGCGAGCCAGTTCGGCGCCGATGCCCGAGGAGGCGCCGGTGATTACGACGGTCGTCTGGTTGCCGGCTTTGGGAAGACTCATCGCGTCACCAGTGGATTCCGCGCGTCGCCTGCAGGAACGTCGAGCTGCGTCTATCGAGTTCCGATGCGGCGGTTGAGTTTTCGTCTCCCCTGGCGGCGTGGGAGTCGTCGAACATGCCGAACGCCCGGTTGCGCACCCGATCCATCACCGCCGGGTTGACGGCGTCGGCGACGGCGGCGAACTGCCCGAACGGCGAGCTGGCGCGGCGCGGCCGGTGCACGATCGCGTCGGCGATCACCCCGGCCGCCTGGTCCGGCGTCAGCGCGGGGAATTTGTCGTACATCTTGGTCGGGCTGATCATCGGGGTGCGCACCAACGCCATGTGCACCGTGGTGAAGCGCACGTCGTCGTTGACGACTTCGGCTTGCAGTGCGTCGCAGAGACTGTCCAGCGCGGCCTTGCTGGCGATGTAGGCACCGAACCGCGGAGCGCGGGTCTGCACACCGACGGACGAGACGTTGATGATCTGGCCGAAACCGCGCTCGCGCATGCCGGGGATGAACTTCAGGATGAGCTGGACCGCGCCCAGGTAGTTCAGCTGCATCGTTCGCTGATAGTCGTGAATCCGGTCGTAGGACAGCGCCAGCGACCGTCGAATCGACCGGCCCGCGTTGTTGATCAGGATGTCCACTCCCCCAAGCTCATTGAGCACTTTGTCGGCCATCGCGGCGATGGCGTCCATGTCCGAGAGATCACACGGGTAGACGTGGGCGACACCGCCGTCGCGCCGAATGTCAGCGGCGACCTTCTCCAGGTTCTCCGGCGTGCGGGCCACCAGCACCACCGTCCCGCCGGCCTCGGCGATCTTCTTCGCGGCGGCCTCCCCGATGCCCGACGATCCGCCGGTGATCAGGACGATCTTGCCGTCGACGGCGTCGTCGAGGCTGTGCCCTTGCACCGCGTCGAGCAGATTGCGCAGATAGAACGGTCGATATCGCCCGGCGGAGTTCGGGGTGTTGATGATGTTGGAGACCACCGCGAATGGCTTTTCCACCAAGTTCGTCAAGTCACCAAGGTTCATCGGTTGTCGCTCCTCACGGCGGATGGTGTGACGTGGGTCATACTGCCAACCTAGGGCATGACGCGGCGGCGACGCACGGATGACCGTCATCTGAACGAGGCCAACCGTCTCACCGAGCGGCCGACGATGCGGCTACCTGCCGGCAATCGGCTTGTTACGTTGGGCAATCCGAGCGTGATCGCGGACTAACTGAGGGGCAACGCCGCAGTGGTCCGCTGGTTACATGAAACTCTTGGCCACGTTCCGCAAGCCGGAGCCGACAACTATCTACGCCCGGATCGGCGGGCACGAGGCGCTCGAAGTCGTCGTTGAGGACTTCTACGTTCGCGTGCTCGCCGACGATCAACTGTCCGGCTTCTTCACCGGAACGAATATGAGCCGCCTCAAAGGCAAGCAGGTGGAGTTCTTCGCGGCCGCCCTGGGCGGCCCGGAGCCCTACACCGGCGCCCCGATGAAACAAGTGCATCAGGGCCGCGGCATCACGATGCATCACTTCAGCCTGGTGGCCGGGCATTTGGCCGACGCGCTCGCCGCAGCGGGAGTTCCGCCGAAAACGGTGACCGACATTCTCAGCGCCATCGCGCCGCTCGCCCCCGAGATCGCATCGAGCGAAGCCGGCACCGCCACGCTCTGAGCCGGCCGGATATGAATTTGCCGGCGCGCGGGCGTGTCGCGCCCGGTGATCGCGACGCAGCCGGTAGTCAGCACGTATGAGGCTCATCGCAGTCATCGCCGCGGCATTGATGGTGGGCGCGTGCAGCTCCCCGAACCCCCAGCCGTCCGGTTCGGGGATGCCTACCGTCACCAGCAAGGCACCGGCGTCGGTGGCGGTCGACTGCGGCAAACCCGCGAACGCCGTGCAGCAGCTGGTCTGCAGTGACCCACACCTGACCGATCTCGACCACCGCCTGCAAACCGCCTACCAGCAAGCGCTTGCCCGCACGGGCGCCGATCCCGCCGCGCTGGCGGAGGCCCAAACCGGCTGGACGACGGCCCGCGACGACTGTGCCCGCAACGCCGATGTCCACACCTGTGTGCTGGAGGCCTACCAGACCCGGCTCGTCCAGTTGGCCATCGCCGACCCCGCCACAGTGGCTCCGCCGGTCATCACCTACCACTGCCCGACCGACGCCGGCCCGCTGACCGCCCAGTTCTACAACCAGTTCGACCCGCACACCGCCGTGCTCAATTGGAAAGGCACGCAAGAGATCCTGTTCCTGCTGCCGTCGGGCAGCGGGGCGAGGTACGGCCGGCAGGGCTCCGAATACTGGGAGCACCAGGGCGAGGTGACAATTGACTTCAACGGCACGAAGTTCGTCTGCACCACGTCTTGATGCCCCACAATGCCTAGCGTGGGCCGCACATTCGAAGATCTCGTCGCAGAAGCCGATTCGGTATCCGTCGACGGTTGGGATTTCTCGTGGCTGGACGGCCGTGCCACCGAGGAACGTCCGTCCTGGGGCTACCAACAGCTGATCAGCCGCCACTTCGCGAACGTGTCGTCCGCGGTGGATCTGCAGACCGGTGGCGGCGAAGTCCTGGCCGGCGCCGGGCCCTTCCCGCCCACCATGGCGGCCGTCGAGTCCTGGCCACCGAACATCCCGCTGGCGACCAAGCTCCTGCACCCGCGCGGCGTGGTCGTGGTGGGCACGCCCGACGAGTCGGTCCTGCCGTTCGCCGACGAGGCCTTCGACCTGGTCACCAGCCGCCATCCGCACACGCTGTTCTGGTCCGAGATCGCCCGGGTGTTACGGCCCGGCGGCACCTACCTGGCTCAACACATCGGACCCGCGACGGTGTCCGAGCTGATCGAGCACTTCATCGGGCCACAGTCCGAAGAGTCGGACCCGCGACACCCGGACAACGAAAGCGCGGCGGCGCGGGCAGCCGGCCTGGAGATCGTCAAGATGCGCCCGGAGCGACTGCGACAGGAGTACTTCGACATCGGCGCGGTGGTCTACATCCTGCGCAAGGTGATCTGGTGGGTGCCGGACTTCACCGTCGAGCGCTACCGCGACCGGCTGCGCGAGCTGCACGAGCGCATCGAATCCGACGGCCCGTTCGTCGCGCACGCCACGCGGGTTCTCGTCGAGGCTCGCAAGCCCGATGGCAGCTGAGCCCGGCATGCGACGGTCGTTCGACGAGCTGATGGCCGAGGCCTGCGCGGCGCCCGTCGTGGGCTGGGACTTCTCCTGGCTGGACGGCAGGGCCACCGAGGGGCGCCCGTCCTGGGGATACCAGCGTCAGCTCGGCGCTCGGCTCGCCACGGTGTCGGCCGCCCTGGACATCCACACCGGAGGCGGCGAGGTGCTCGACGGCGTGCCGTCGTTCCCGCCCACGATGGCGGCCACTGAGTCGTGGCCGCCCAACGCCGCACTGGCCACCCGGCGATTGGGTGCGCGCGGCGTGGTGGTCATCCGGACCCGCGGCGAGCCCCCACTGCCGTTCGCCGCCGAGGCCTTCGACCTGGTGACCAGCCGGCATCCAATTGCCGTGTGGTGGAACGAGATTGCCCGCATGTTGCGGCCCGGTGGCACCTACTTCGCGCAGCACCCCGGCCCGGCGACGGTGTGCGAGCTAATCGAGTTCGTGATGGGGCCGCACCCCGAGTTGGGTGCCCACCTGGAGCCCGCCGTGCAGCGCGCCGACGCACAGGCCGCCGGGCTGCAGATCGTAGACATCCGGATGGAGAAGCTGCGCGCGGAGTTCTTCGACATCGGTGCGGTGGTCTATTTCTTGCGCAAGCTGATCTGGACGGTGCCGGACTTCACCGTCGAGCCCTACTACGGGCGACTGCGTGCCCTGCACGACATCATCGAGGCGGACGGCCGGTTCGTCACGCACCCGACGCGGGTGCTGGTCGAGGCCCGCAAGCCCGGCTGATCAGCCCTCGTCGCGCAGCACGTCCAATGCGTGCTGCAGGTCGGCCGGATACGGGCTGACGAATTCCACCCACCGCCCGTCGGCCGGATGGGCGAACCCCAACGACCGGGCATGCAGCCATTGACGTTCCAGGCCAAGCCTTTTCGCGAGCTTCGGGTCGGCGCCGTAGACCAGGTCGCCGCAGCAGGGATGGTGCAGCGCGGCGAAATGCACCCGAATCTGATGGGTGCGACCAGTTTCCAGGTGCACGTCGAGCAGGCTGGCGGCGACGAACGCTTCGACGGTGTCGTAGTGGGTGACGCTGTGCCGACCGTTCTGGGTGACCGCGAACTTCCACTCCCCGCCGCGATGCCGTCCGATGGGCGCGTCGATGGTCCCGCTGGACGGGTCCGGATGTCCTTGCACCAGAGCGTGATAGCGCTTGTCGACGGTGCGTTGTTTGAACGCCCGCTTGAGCAGGGTGTAGGCCCGTTCGGAGATCGCGACCACCATCACCCCGGAGGTGCCCACGTCGAGGCGGTGCACAATGCCCTGCCGCTCGTGCACCCCGGATGTGGTGATCCGGTAACCAGCGGCGGCCAGGCCACCGAGCACGGTCGGCCCGCTCCAGCCCACCGAGGCGTGCGCGGCCACCGCCGCCGGCTTGTCGACGACGACGATGTCGTCGTCGGAGTACAGGATGGCCATGCCCTCGATCTCGACGGGCGTGTTCTCTGGCGCTGCCGGCGCCTCGGGCAGCCGCACCTGTAACCAGGCACCGGGCGTCAGACGATCGGACTTGCCCGCCTGCACACCGTCGAGTTCGACGCCGCCATCCTCGGCGATGGCCGCCACCGCGCTGCGGGACAGGCCCAGCAGGCGCGACAGCCCGGCATCGACACGCATGCCCGCCAATCCCTCCGGAACGGGCATCGAGCGGTTGGTCATTTGGCTGGGTCGGGCTTGCGACGACCTACCGAGTCGAAATCGAATCCGAACACCGAGAGCACGACCAGCAGGATCGCGCCGCCGACCACGGCCGGGTCCGCGACGTTGAACACCGGCCACCAGCCGATCGACAAAAAGTCCACGACATGGCCCCGAAGCGGTCCGGGCGCGCGGAAGAAGCGATCGACCAGGTTGCCGGTGGCGCCGCCGAGAATCATGCCGAGGCCCACTGCCCACCAGGGCGATACCAGCCGCCGGCCCATCCAGAAGATGCCGATCACCACGCCGGTGGCGATCAGGGTCAGCACCCAGGTGTAGCCGGTCGCCATCGAGAACGCCGCCCCCGAGTTGCGCACCAGCGTCCAGGTCACCGTGTCACCGATGATCGACACCGGCTGCCCCGGCGGCAGCAGCCGGACGGCGAGCACCTTGGTCACAATGTCGAGCGCCAGCACGACGGCCGCGACCGATAGCAGCAGCCGCAGCCGCCGCGGAGCGGACGGGGGCGCGGGGGCTTCGGGTTCTGCCACTTCCCCGGACGTCGCAGCCTCCCCGGCTGACGTCACCGGCTCGGCCGATCCTGTTGGTTCTTCGGGCACCTCCCCATCATCCCCTAGCACCCGGCTCGATTGGGTGCGGCCTCGCCGCCCCGGCGCATGCGGAATGATTCGGCTATGGGCCGCATCACCGTCATCACCACCGGCGGCACGATTTCGACCAGCACCGGCGCCGACGGCGTGCGCCGTCCCAGCCGCAGTGGCTCCGATCTCACCGCCGGCCTCGACGTCGACGTCGTCGATCTGATGGCGGTGGACAGCTCGGAGCTGACGACGGCCGACTGGGACCGGATCGGCGACGCGGTGCGGGCCGCGGTCGACGGCGGCGCGCAGGGCGTGGTCGTCGCGCACGGCACCGACACCATGGAGGAGAGCGCGCTGTGGCTCGACCTCACCTATGCGGGCAGCCCGCCGGTCGTCCTGACCGGCGCGATGCGCAGCGCCGACGCCCCGGACTCCGACGGGCCCGCCAACCTGCGCGACGCGGTGGCGGTGGCGGCCAGCCCGGCCGCGCGCGGCCTCGGTGTGCTGGTGTCCTTCGCCGGGCGGGTGCTGCAGCCGCTGGGCATGCACAAGGTGGCCACCCAGGACCTGAGCGGATTCGCCGGCGAGCTGGTCGGCACGACGCCGGGCGGCGTCGCACTCAGCGGCGCCAAAATCCGTCCCTACCTGGGTGAGCTGCGGGCCACCGACGCGCCGCGAGTCGACATTGTCGCGGCCTATCTGGGCAGCGACTCGGTGGCGCTGGACGCCTTCGTGACCGCCGGAGCACGGGCCGTCGTGCTGGAGGCGCTGGGCTCGGGCAACGCCGGGGCCGCGGTGGTCGACGGCGTGCGCCGGCACTGCGCGAACGGGATCGTCGTCGGGGTGTCCACCCGGGTCCCCGGCGGCGGGGTCAGCGCGGGCTACGGTCCCGGCCACGACCTGGTCGAAGCCGGCGCCGTGATGGTGCCGCGGTTGCGGCCGCCGCAGGCCCGGGTGCTGCTGATGGCCGCGCTGGCCGCGCAGTCACCGGTCGGCGACGTCGTCGCCCGCTGGGGCTGAGACCTGCGCGGTGTCCTCGGTGCGCAACTCGCCCAGATAGTCACCCCAGTCCAGCGAATCGATCGGGTTGGCTGTCACCAGATCGGCGGTGTCGGCGGGGAACGTCCGGGCCGGGCCCGGGCCGCTGCTTCGGGTTTCGAACCGCACGGTGACGACGCCGTGGCCGGCGCCCTGCACCCAGCCGTGCCCGAGTTCGCGGTGCTCGACGTCGAGGCCCACCCGCCACGGCGAGGCCTCGGGGGCCGGCGCGAACATGGCGTCAGTCGCGGTTTCGACAGAATGCTGCGCCTCCGGTTCCGGCGCCGCGAGCTCGAGATCCGGGAACAGCGACTCCTGGCGCACGTCGCTCAACCCCGAAAACCCAACGCCGAGTAGACGAATCGGCCCGATCTCACGCGGATCAAGCAGCAGGCGCCGGGCCAGCGCGACCAGCGGACCGGCCTCCGTCGTCGCGTACGGCAAGGTCGCGGACCGGGTCAGCGTGCTCATATCGGACTTCTTCAGCTTCACCGTGACGGTGCGGGCGCCGCGGCCGTCGCGCAGCAGCCGCTGATGCGCATGCTCGGCGATCGGAGCGATCGCGTCGTGTAACTGCTCGAGGCTGGTCAGGTCGACGGCGAAGGTGGATTCGGCACTGATCTGCTTGGCTTCGGCACGCTCGGCGACGGGCCGATCGTCGATGCCGCGGGCCAGCCGGTGTAGCGCCAGGCCGACCGTCGCGCCCAGAATGTTGGCCACCTCGGCGTCGGTCAGCGCGGCCAGCTGTCCGATCGTCTCGATGCCGAGCCGATTCAGCTTCTCCTCGGCGACCGGGCCGATTCCCCACAGCCGGCGCACCGGCAACCCGTCGAGCAGCAACCGTTCCTCGGTGCGCCCGACCACCCTGATGCCGTCGGGTTTGGCCAGCCCGGAGGCGATCTTGGCGATCTGCTTGCCCGAGCCGGCGCCCACCGACGCGATCAGCCCGGTCTCGTCGCGCACCCGTCGTCGCAACCCTTCGCAGAACTCCTCGACGTCCTGCGCGGACGCCCCGGCGAGCTGCGACGGCTCCCCGAACGCCTCGTCGAAGGACAGCTGCTCGACGACGGGCACCACGGCCCGCACCACGTCGAACACCCGCCGGCTGGCGACCCCGTACACCACGCCGCGTGGTGGCAGCACCACCGCGGTCACCCCGACCATCCGGCGGGCCTGGTGCATCGGCATGGCCGATCGCGCCCCGAATACCCGCGCCTCGTAACTCGCCCCGGCCACCACTCCGCGGCCGCCGAGCCCGCCGACCAGCACCGGTCGACCTCGCAGCGTCGGGCGGCTGAGCTGCTCGACGGAGGCGAAGAACGCGTCCATGTCCAGGTGCAGGACCCAACGCGACTCCATCCGATAAATGCTATTGCGCTACTGGGCTAACGTTTTCCACATGGCCATGAACCTCGCGCACCGACGGATCTGCAGCTCGGACCGCTGGGCCAAAGCAGTCGAAGACGATCTGCTGCCCTGGGCGCTGGCCGACGTAGACCTCGGCGACAACACCCTCGAGATCGGACCCGGCTACGGCGCGATCCTGCGGGTGCTGGTCGACAAGACGCGCAAGCTCACCTCGGTGGAGATCGACACCCCGATGGCGCAGCGACTGCAGCGCCTCTACGGCGACCGGGCGCGCATCATCAACGGCGACGCCACCAACACCGGGTTGCCGGCCGACGAGTTCAGCTCGGTGGTGTCCTTCACGATGCTGCACCACGTCCCGACCGTCGAACTGCAGGACAAGTTGTTCGCCGAGGCCTTCCGGGTCCTGCGCCCCGGCGGTGTCTTCGCCGGCAGCGACAGCGTGAATTCGCTGCGGTTCCGGATCCTGCACTTCCGCGACATCTGCAACACCGTCTCGCCCGACACGTTGCCGGATCGCTTGCGCGCAGCGGGATTCGGCGACGTCGAGGTCGAGGTCCGCGGTGGCAGGCTGCGCTGGCGCGCCGTCAAACTAGCCGGCTAGTTGTTGGGGCTGCTCTTTCGCCCACGTGATGTAGCGGTCAATGCCTTCCCAGATGTCAACCTTCGGCGCGAACCCGATGCTGCGCGCCAGGGAGATGCTGGCGGGGAACCGGCTCACCTCCCCCGGTCGCGCGGGTCCGTTGACCACCCGAGCGTCGAATTTCGCGGCGATGTATTCGGCGATGTCGCGTACCCGGGTATTCGTGCCGCTGGCGAAGTTGATCGCCCGGCCTTGAAGATCTGGGGTGTCGAGCACCAGCAGGTAGGCATCCACCGCGTCGCTGACGTGGAGGTAGTCCCGGGTCGCGGAGCCGTCGCCGAAGACGGTGAGGTCTTCACCGGCGATGGCGCGGCGCACCAGGATTGGAATCAGCGCGCCGAAGGCTCCGCTTTTCTGTCGCTCACCAAAGATGTTGAATGGACGAACAATAGCGATGTCCATGCCGTAGGAGCGGAAGTACGAGTAACACAGCCGGTCGGCGGCGACCTTCGACGCGGCGTACGGGCTGTTCGGTCTCGGCTCGGCCGTTTCGTCGAGTAGGGCATCCGGGGCGAGGCTGTGACCGTCTCCGTACACCTCACAGGTCGAGGCGAAGATGACTCGTGACCCGTATTCGCGTGCGGCCTCGAGGACGTGATGCGTGCCCATCACGTTGGTCTCGAGAAAGCTTCTCGGATCGTCAAGTGACTTGTCCACGTTGACATTTGCCGCCAGATGGAAAATCACGTCGTGGTCGCGCGCCGTCTTGCTGACCAACTCCCAATCGGTCACGGAGCCGAATACGACGTCCGCCGATTCGTTCATCTGGAAAGTACGAAGATTTCCCTTGGCGGCAACGGAAAACGTGTTGAGCACGGTCACGTGGTGTCCCATGGCGAGCAGGGCCTCGGACAGATGGCTGCCCTGGAAGCCCGCCCCGCCAGTTACGAGAATTCGCACTACTTTCCGCTCTCCCGTCATACGCGTGTTGTGGCGCATCCTAGCCACTGCGCGGACCGGATTTGTCGCTAATGCAAATTCCGTGAAGTGCGCGGTGGGTGCCGCGGATTGGCGGTACGTTGTGAATCGCCCAACGAGCGCCCAGCTTTCGAAGGGAGCCACATGTGCTCGTCACATGCCGGGTCTGCCGCGATCGACACCTGCGAGCTCGAGCAGCAGGTCGCGTCGTGGTGTGCCCGACCCGCGCTGGCGCAGCTCGTCGGGGTGTTCGGCGGTGTCATCCCCGACGGACTGAGCCTGAGTGACCGGCTGGCGTTCCTCGACGAGTTCAGCGACGCGTGGGATTACCGGGGCCGGGCCCGCGCAGCCGCCGCGGAACGGCTCAGCAGCCAGGATGCCGCCGGCGCGGCCCGCTGGCTGATCCCTCGATTGACCCTGCCCGCCGCGCAGCTGGACAGGATCGAGGCGGCGACTGCCGCGTTGGGCATGACGGGCGAAATCGCGCCCGAGGGAACGGATTTCGATCACATCCTGGTGATCGGCGGGGCGCGCTACACCAACCTGCTGCGCGCCCGGTATGCGCGCGAGATCGCCTCCGGCCGACGCATCGGCCACGTGGTGCTGGCCGCCGCGTCCCGGCCGGTGCTCGAGTCCGAGCAGGACGCGATCCACGCGTGCGCGCCGGGCGCCCGCACCGAATTCGAGCTGATGATCTACGGCGCGGCCGACGCGTTCGGGCTCGACATCCGCGAGCTGATGGAGCACGTGCGCGGGCGGGTCGGCAAGCCGCAGGGCGACCAGACGGTGTGGCGCTTCGCACCGGAGCGCAACGAGCTCGGCGTGCCGATCACGCTGCTCGAGACCCCGTCGCCGGACCCGGACCGTCGCCGGGCGAACTCGTCGGACACCTACACCTTCGCCGCTCGGACGGTGGGCATGAGCGGCTCGTCATGCCTGATGGTGACCGGCCAACCGGTGGGCCACTATCTGCACTTCGAAGCGCTGCGATCGTTGGCGGTGCCGTTCGGAATACGAGTGGAATCAGCAAGTTTCGGCGTCGAGCGCTACAACCGGCTCGGCGAATTGGACGAGCAGCATCCCGCCAAGGTGCTGCAGGAGGTCCGCTCGGCGATCCGGTCCGCCCGCGGACTGGTCGACGAGCTCAGCCGGTAATGGTGCACGGCGAGGACGCCGGGAAGGTCCCCGACACCGGTCGCGGGCGCCCCGCCGGAGGCCACGGCTGCAGCCCCAGGTTGGCCAGATAGCGCACCGGACTAGTGTGCGTGCCGTCAACGCGAACCTCGAAATGCAAGAAGCCGTCCCGGGATTGGGTTTCTGGTCCCAGCGTGCCGAGCCGCGCGCCCGCGGCGACCTGGTCGCCGACGGCGAGCCGGCTCGCGTCGCCCGGGCGAAACACGTAGACGGTGTCGAGGTCGCGGCACGAGACGGTCACCGACCGAAGTCCACTGGCGTCGACAGCGTGCGCGGCCGAGACGGTTCCCGACGTGACCGCGTGGACCGGGGTGCCGGGATCCGCGGCGAAATCGACGCCGGGATGAAACGCCGCGGCCCGGCGCCCGTAGCCGGAACCGAGCGCCAGGCTGTCGCGGTCGATGGGTAGGCGGGTGCCCGGCTCGGCCGGGTCGAAGTCGCCGCGCACCCGGCGCTGGTAGTCGGCCTTGAGCAGGTCGATCTCCTCGTAGGCGTAGCCGAACAGCAACGCGCGGTCATACGGCACGCCGTAGTTCATCTCGGAGTCGGGATCGATCTTGCGGTAGTGCTCGACCTTGCCGATCCGTTCGGCCAGGGTTGCCCACCCGGTGTGGTGCAACCGGATCTCGTTGACCAGGCCGATGCGGCCGTGCTCGGTGATGTTGGCGGGCCAGTGCGGGTTGTGAATCACCCGGGTTCCGGCCCGCAGCCCGGGTCGCCACCGCCAGAACGGCCCGCGTACCGATTCCGCCGTTCCCATCACCGGGATCATCTCCGGATAATCCTGGTCGTTCCAGGCCGGGATCATCGGGCACATCAGCGCCGCGACGTCGTCCGGCGTGCCCGCCAACACCTCGCGGATGTCGACGTCGGCCTCGACGATTTGGTCGGAGTCGATCATCACGACCCAATCCGGCCGGCAGAAATCGGCCATCCGGTACAGCAGTTCCAGGCCGGGCGGTTCGGGGATCAGCCACGGCGTTCGCGGCAGGTCGGAGCGGGCCCGCACCAGGTTGGTCACCGCCGGATGCCGCCGCAGGATCTCAGCACTGTCGTCGGTGCTGCGGTCGTCGATCGCGTAGATGTCGTCGCACCAGCCGGCCAGCGCGTCCAGGACCCGGGGCAAGACGTCGGCACCGTTGTGCACCCGGAACACACCCAGAATCCGCAACGACGCCTCCATGTGATGGTTTCCGTAACCGGACGCTACCCGAATCGCTTGCTGACAACGGGCTCGGCAGCCGCAGCCTTACTTTCTCCGCGAGAGTGCAACTAGGGTCGGTCGCTCTCGAGAGATGTGTTCCCAGTTGCACTCTCGCGGTCACAAGGGGCAGCCTGCGGCCAGCAACGCACTCCGGACTCGGTCCACGACGACGTCTGGCCGGTGACGTAGCAGCTCAGCACTGACCCGGACCAGGCGCCATCCCCGTCGTTCCAGTTCTGCAGTGCGGTCGATGTCGTTGGCGCGGATGCGCGGGTCCGTCCAGTGCTGGGCCCCGTCGTACTCCACGCCGACGAGCCATTCCTCCCAACCCATATCGATGCGGGCCAACACCGCACCCCAAATGTTTCGCACCACGATCTGTGTCTGCGGCCGGGGCAGACCACCGCGAATCAACGCAAGTCTGGTTCTCGTCTCTTGCGGCGATTCCGCGCCCGCGTCGATAAGCGGCAGCACCCGCCGCAACTGCTTCATCCCCCGCGCACCGCGGTGAGTCTCGATTAAGGGGTACACCTCGGCGGCCGTGACGCCCGTGGCTCGTGCCAGTGAATCGATCCGTATGACCGCGGCATCAAACCCGGGCCGCCGACCGAGGTCAAACGCGGTGCGGGCAGCCGATGTCACCGGCACGCCACTGATGCGCACGCTCTCACCGGCAAGCAATGTCTCGTTGCGCACCACGATCAGCGGTGGTGGCCGCTTGCGATCCGTGATCAGTTCGGCCGGCGATTGTGGGTCGACCCACTCCGCGCCGTGCAGTGCCGATGCTGAGATCCCCGCAACTACGGCTTTCTTTCCCGACCACAGCCACGCGGCGACAGCCCGGTCTCGCGCCGTCAGCGCGCCGGCGCGTCGCTGATACACGTCGCGGTAGACGCGGGTACATGAGCGCCGTAAATCACGCTTCGTCCAGACGCCCGCGCGGACCGCCTCACTCCCGACAAACGGTGCCTCACTCACGACCGCACCCTGCCATCGACCTCCGACAAGGCCGCGAGAGTGCAACTAGGGACGGTCCTTCTCGGGAAATCCGTTCCCCGTTGCACTTTCGCGGTTCACGCCCGAGCGATCGAGACCCGAACCCCGTCGCCGATGGCGACGGCCTCCGGTGCTGGCTCGCCAAACTGGAAGCTGGTAGCCAGGATTTCACCCGCGATCAGGTCTTGGTGCTCCCGCGCCCAGGCCTCGCGTTCGGCGGGCACCGCCATCACCACCCGGATACGGTCGGAGACGTCCAGCCCGGTCGACTTACGCAGCTCCTGCAGCTCGCGGATCCGGTCCTTGGCCCAACCTTCGGCCTCCAGCTCGGGGGTCACCGTGCCGTCCAGCACCACCAGCCCCGCTCCCCCGGGCAGCGCCGCAGTGAACTCCGGGTCGGCGGCCACCAGCCGCGAGCTGTACTCCTGCGGCTGCAGCACCGCGGGGCCGGCGGTCAGGGTGCCGTCGGAGTTGACGACGCCCTCGCCAGCCTTGACCGCCTTGATCGCGGCCTGCACGTCCTTGCCGAGCCGCGGCCCGGCCACCCTGGCGTTGACGGTGAGCTCGAAGCGGCCGTAGGTGTCGATCGCGTCGGTCAGTTCCACCTTCTTGACGTTGAGCTCGTCGGCGATCAGGTCGGTGAACGACACCAGTTGCTGCGGATCCTCGACCGCCACAGTCAATTTCGGCAGCGGCAGCCGCACCCGCAGTTTCTTGGCCTTGCGCAGCGACGACCCCGCCGAACATACGTCGCGCACTTGATCCATCGCGGCCACCAGGTCGGGGTCCTGGGGCAGCGTACCGGCGTCGGGCCAGTCGGTGAGGTGCACCGAACGCTCGCCGGTCACCCCCCGCCAGATGATCTCGGTGGTCAGCGGCAGCAGCGGCGCGGCCAGGCGTGTGACCACTTCCAGCACGGTGTGCAGCGTGTCAATCGCGTCGCCGTCTTCGTCCCAGAACCGCGAACGTGACCTCCGCACATACCAATTCGTCAGCGCCTCGGTGAACTGACGCAGTTGTTCACAGGCCCCGGAGATGTCGCAGACCTCCAGCGATTCGGTGAGCTCATCGCGCAGCACGGCCAGCTTGGCCAGAATGTAGCGGTCCAGCACGTGTGCCGAATTGGTCCGCCAGGTACCGACTTTCGGCGCGTAGAGCGACAGGAAGCTGTAGGCGTTCCACAGCGGCAGCAGCACCTGGCGCACGCCGTCGCGGATGCCCTGCTCGGTGACGATCAGATTGCCGCCGCGCAGGATCGGTGAGGCCATCAGGAACCAGCGCATCGCGTCGGAGCCGTCGCGGTCGAACACCTCGCTGACGTCCGGGTAGTTGCGCAGCGACTTGCTCATCTTCTGGCCGTCGGAGCCGAGCACAATCCCATGTGCCACACAGGTTTTGAAGGCGGGCCGGTCGAACAGCGCGGTGGCCAGCACATGCAGCGTGTAGAACCAGCCGCGGGTCTGGCCGATGTACTCCACGATGAAGTCACCGGGGTAATGGGTGTCGAACCAGTCCGCGTTCTCGAACGGGAAGTGCACCTGGGCGTACGGCATCGACCCCGAGTCGAACCACACGTCGAGCACGTCGGGGATGCGCCGCATCGTGCTGTTACCGGTGGGGTCGTCGGGGTTGGGCCGGGTGAGCTCGTCGATGTAGGGGCGGTGCAAATTGGTGGGCCGCACCCCGAAGTCGCGCTCCAGTTCGTCGAGGCTGCCGTAGACGTCGATGCGCGGGTAGGCCGGATCGTCGGATTTCCACACTGGAATTGGGCTGCCCCAGTAGCGATTTCGTGAAATCGACCAGTCGCGCGCACCCTGCAGCCACTTGCCGAATTGGCCGTCCTTGACGTGTTCGGGGTACCAGGTGATTTGCTGGTTGAGTTCCACCATGCGATCCCGGAATTCGGTGACCGCGATGAACCACGACGAAACCGCCCGGTAGATCAGCGGATTGCGGCATCGCCAGCAGTGCGGGTAGGGATGCTCATAGGTCTCGTGACGGATCAGTACCGGCTGGTTCACCGCCGCCGGACCGCTCTGGTTCTTCAGGTCGCGGATGATGTGCGGGTTGGCGTCAAAGACGTGCTGTCCCTGGTAGTCCGGGACCGTGACGTCGAAGCGGCCTTTGGAGTCGACCGGGGTGACCGGCACGATGCCCACCTTGTCGGTGGTCGCCATGTCGTCCTCACCGTAGGCCGGTGCCATGTGCACGATCCCGGTGCCGTCGTCGGTGGTGACGAAGTCGCCCGGCAGCACCTGAAATGCCTTGGCCCTGTCCATGAAATACGGGAACGGTGGCAGGTAGCGGGTTCCCAGCAGGTCGGCGCCCGAGTAGGTGCCCAGCACCTCGGGCTCTTCCCCCAACTCACGGGCGTAGCCGGCCAGCCGGGCCTCGGCCAGCACGAACCGCCGCTCCCCCACCCGGACCTGCAGGTAGGTCACCTCGGGATTGACCGCCACCGCGAGGTTCGACGGCAACGTCCACGGCGTGGTCGTCCACACCAGCAGGTAGGCGCCGTCCAGCTCACCACCGGTCACCTTGAAACCCACCGTCACGGCCGGGTCCTGACGACTCTGATAGACGTCGTCGTCCATCCGCAACTCGTGGTTGGACAACGGGGTTTCGTCGCGCCAGCAGTACGGCAGCACCCGGTAGCCCTCATAGGCCAGGCCCTTGTCCCACAGCTGTTTGAACGCCCAGATCACCGACTCCATGTAGGGCAGATCGAGCGTCTTGTAGTCGTTGTCGAAGTCGACCCAGCGTGCCTGCCGGGTGACGTAGGCCTGCCATTCGTCGGTGTAGCGCAACACCGATTCCCGGCAGGCCTCGTTGAACGCGGCGATACCCATGTCGTCGATTTGCGACTTGTCGGTGATGCCCAGCTGGCGTTCGACTTCGAGTTCGGCGGGCAGCCCGTGGGTGTCCCAGCCGAAGCGGCGGTCCACCTTGTGGCCACGCATGGTGCGGTAGCGCGGGACGATGTCTTTCACGTATCCGGTCAGCAGGTGCCCATAGTGGGGCAGGCCGTTGGCGAACGGCGGCCCGTCGTAGAACACGTACTCTTCGGCACCCTCGCGGTTAGCGATGCTGGCCCGGAAGGTGTCGTCGCGGGTCCAGTAGTCCAGGACCTCGAGTTCCAGCGCCGGAAAGTCGGGAGCTCCCCCGGCCAGCTTGGGATAAGCCCTGGCGTCAGCGTTTTCGGTCACGGTGCGCGTCGTCTCCTGCGTGCCTACGGTCAGGCCGGGGACGAGGTCGCGCAACCTGCGCGAGCACCGCGGTACCACCCCGCTTGCCGTGCTGGCGCACGACCGCTCGATTCGGGCTGTGACGGGCCTACCCGTTCGGGTCTACTAAGCCGTGCGGGCTGTTCTTCCGAAAGCTCCCCGGTGATAGCCGGATCGACGCGGACCCACTCTACCGCGAGACTGCAACTGCCTACTCAAACGCCGAGTAAAGCCGTACGCAGCTACAGTCTCGCGGTAGGAATCTCAGGCCGTGACCTCGATGAACCCCACCCGCCACAGCACCGCGTAGAGGTGGCGGACGGGGACGCTCAGCAGGCGGGCGGCACCGGTCACCAGCGGGTCGCCGGCGCCGAAGTATCCGGCCTCGGCCGGACGGGCCGCCTTCGTGGGCGCGGTGGCCTGCGTGGGCGTGGTGTCGCGCACGACGCGCAGGTTGCGGACGGGCGCTACGGCAACTACTTCGTCGAAGAGTACTGCGGTCATGATCGTCTCCTAACCGGAATTGCAAACGGGTTCTGATTGGACTGATGTGTCCCGACCCGTCAGGGTTCCGATCCGAGAACGCTTGAGCGCTAAGTCGATTCGCTAGCTCGAGGCGTCGGACCGGAGGTCGGATTGGGACGGAGCTTGTCCTGGATATCCATCCGGACTGCCACTGGAACTCATACGTCCCTCACCTCCTCTACGGCCACGACGCGTGCGGTTACCCGCGCCTATTTGCGCGCACCAAAAGGAGTTCAGAATCCGGCGACCGCCGGAAATCCGCACCCCTCTCGTCAGAGCTTTGGCACCACACGACGTGTCCGGAACTCCGGAAGCCACTTGGACTCAACCCTTAAGCCGGGAGGAGCTGTCCTGACCCGGGGCGTCTTTCGACGTTCGGGGTCAGTGGCCTGTGTTCGTGTAGCCGCCTCACCTAACGAGGTGCTGCTGTAGATACTCCACGAGGTATCCGGCCCGGTCAATGTGATCTGAGCCGTGTCGCGCCACTTTATGGGTTTATTACGCCGCTTCACAGCTTTCGGTCAGCTTTGACGCCCCTGACCTGGTTGAACGCGTCGCTGTGGCATGGTTCACACCCGTCCGAACGTGCCCAGGCAGTCAGTTCTCAGCTAAGTCTTCCAGCCGTCCGATCGTGTCGGCGAACTCCTCGATCATGTCGAGCACGACCGCACGGGTCGGCCGGACCCGGTCGAGCGAACCGACCACCTGGCCGACGAAATAGGTTGCCAGCTCACGTGCCTTCGCACCGGGATGGGCGGCCGCTTGGTTGATGCGTAACTGCGGTTCGGTGACGAGGTTGGTCTGCAACGGCATACCGAGCGGAGCCGGGTTCCCGGGCCGCTCCCACTCGTCGGTCCAAGCCGTTCGCAGCATCCGCGCCGGCTTGCCCGTCATCGACCGCGACCGCACGGTGTCCGAAGAACTGGCGGCCAGGAACTTCTCCTTGACCACCGGGTCGGTCTCGGCTTCCTCGGTGGTCAGCCAGACCGAGCCACACCAGACGCCCTCGGCGCCCAGGGCCAGGGCCGCCGCGATCTGGCGCCCGCGGGCGATCCCGCCCGCGGCCAGGACCGGGACCGGCGCGACCGCGTCGACGACTTCGGGAACCAGGACCATGGTTGCCACCTCGCCGGTGTGGCCTCCGGCCTCGGTGCCCTGCGCGACGATCAGGTCGACGCCGGCCGCGGCATGCCGTCGCGCGTGCGCGGTGGTGCCGGCCAGCGCGGCCACCAGCACGTCGCGGCTGTGCGCGCGTTCGACGAGGTCGGCCGGGGGCGGCCCGAGCGCACTGGCGATCAACCGAATGTCATGTGCGAAGGCCACTTCCAGTAACGGCTCGTACCCCTTGGGCGAGACGTTGAGACCGCCGACGGATGCCCGCGGCGGTTCGGCCGGAGCCGTGATGCCGTACCGGGCGAGCAAGTCTTCGACGAACGCACGATGCTCCTCGGGCAGCAACTCCCTGACTTGCTTCGCGTCGATGCCGCCCTTTTCCGCTCCGACGTATTTGGGCGGCAACAACAGGTCGACCCCGTAGGGTTTGCCGCCGGTCTGCTCCTCGATCCAGGCCAGTTCGTTCTGCAGCCGTTTCGGACTGTGTGCGACGGCGCCGAGGACTCCGAATCCGCCCGCGTTGGTGACCGCGGCGACGACGTCACGGCAGTGGCTGAAGGCGCATATCGGGAACTCCACACCGAGCATCTCGGCGACTCTGGTCCGCATGCCTCGACGCTAGGAGTTATCGCCTGGCATGGCAATCAACTCGCCGGTGCACGCCCGTCCGGCGGCCAGCCCGCCACACCATCCTCCAATGGGACCTCGAGGCTCTGCAGGATCGACGAGATCATCCGCCAGGCGCTGATCGCGGTGACGAGTTCGACGAGAGTTGTTTTGTCGCCTTGTAATTCGCGCTCGCAGGCGGCCCAGCTGTCGGCACTGACCGCTCCGTTGCGCACCACGTCGTCGGTAGCCGCCAGCACCGCTCGCTCGCGGGGCCCGAAACCTGCGTGCTGTTGCCAATCGCGCACAGCCAGCAGGTCCTCGGTCGTGACACCCAACCGGGTGGCGACGCGCCAGTGCTGGGTCCATTCGTATTCGCACGCGGTGAGCCAACCGATCCGCATGATTACCAGCTCGCGCAACCGCGCGTCGAGCGAACCGTGCCACAGCATCGTCGCGAGCAGATCATTGACCGCGCGCGCCAGCTGCGGATGGTTCAACAACACCTGGAAAATACTGAGTTCGGCCATGTAATCGGGTACCGCCGCCTCGTCGGCGGCGGCCTTGGCCTCGCCGAGCGGCAGTCCGGGCACGCGGGCTGTCGTCATCGGGCACTCCGATCAACTGGCGGAACGTCTGTCATCGTAGTCAGCGGGTACCGGCGCGATTTCATGGCGCGGCGGGCAACCGGGCCGCAGCGCAGATAGACATGTGTTGAACAACGAGCGGTCACCGGTGAACGTTCTACCAAGATGCGGCTATTCACCCCGATACGCCAACCCGATCAGCACTACGGTTTAACGGAATAGGGCGCTTTGAATTACTCGCCCTCGCAGCTGAATTCGGGGCCGGTTGTCTACGGCGCTGGCCGACCCCACATGTCCCAGATTGGGTGTAAGCCATGGCGCAACAGCCCTCGGTCGCGATTGTCATTCCCGCCTACAACGAAGAACGCTTCATCGGCAATTGCCTGGAATCGTGCATCAACCAGACCTCGGCACCGGACGAAATAATCGTCGTCAACAACAGGTCGACCGACGCCACCGCGTCGATTGTGCGCGAATATCAAGCAGCGGCGCCGCACCTGGACATACAGCTTCTCGACCAAACCGTCTACCAAGGCGCCGCCCCGACCCGTGACTACGGATTCGATCATGCCCGGTGTGACGTGTTGGGCCGCATCGACGCCGATACCGTCATTCCGCCGGATTGGGTCGAAAAGGTTCGCGGTTACTTCGAGGATGCCGACATCGACGCCGCGAGCGGTCCGATCGCCATTTACGACCTGCCATTGCGGACATTTCTGTTCTGGGTCGATTCCACGCTTCGCTACCACCTGCACCAGCACGTCAAGAGCGAACGGTTTCTACTCGGCTGCAACATGGCAATTCGCGCGACAGCATGGAAAGGCGTGCGGCTTCAGACACAGCTGGACCCAGAGGTGCTCCTGCACGAAGATATCGACCTGGCGCTGACGCTGTTCGAGAACAATTTCAGAATTTCCTACGAGCCGTCCATGGTCGCCGCCATCTCGGGCCGCCGGGTCGAAGACTCACCGCGCGATTTCTACCGATATGCCACGCGTTACACCCGGACGACCAAACTGCACGGCATCAAGAGCCCCACGGCCCACACGACGATCGCCACTCTGCTGGTGCTGTATTACCCGTTCCGCACGATGCGGTTCTTCTATGACGCCGACCAACAACAGTTCACCTTGGCACGGCTGCGGAACCGCATCCAGAAAGTCGGCCTATCCGCCACGATGCGGACGCGGATAAGCGTTCGGCGCGGACCGGCCCCAGCGGAGCCGCCGGCCGCCTAGAGCAATCCGACCAACTGCAAGTCGGTGACGTACTTGATGATGACCGCCGGTGTGATGTGCGGGATGTCGTTGTCCGCACCGATTTTCGCTTCCTGCACCGCGGCACGGAACCGGTCGGTAGGCGCGAACGACCCACGGGTCGGCTCGAGCGGCTGAATCTGCTCGGGGTTGTGCAGCATCAGCTGCAGCATCTGCAGCACCGAGTGCTGGCGCTGCCGATCCGGCAGGGCCCGCAGGCCGATCTCGAATTGCCGCACCCACTCCGCGAAGTCGTCGATGCGCTGGATCGGATAGCCGGCCTCGATCAGCCAGTCGACACAGGTGTCGACTCCGATGCCGTCGTCGTGCGGGTTCATCACGTGGTAGGTCTCGAACCCGTCGACCACTTGGGCCCCGAGGGTGGCAATCGACTCGGCGACGAACTCGACCGGCAGCGCGTCGTAGTGCGCCCGCTGCCGGTTGCCGTTCTCGTCGCGCTTGTAGAACGAACCGGGCGCGACGCCCGTGGCCACCAGGCTCAGGATCATCCGGGTGACGACGTCGGTCATGTTGAACTGGCCCGCGTAGCTGACGTCGGACAGGATCATGCCGCTGCGGAACACCGAAACCGGAAGCCCGAACTGCTCATTGGCCTCCCGCAGCAGCACCTCGCCGGCCCACTTGCTGTTGCCGTAGCCGTTGGCGAAGCTGCCGTCGAGGACGCGGGTCGGACTGATCACCCGGATGTCGGCATCCTCGGTGAACAGCGCCGGCTCGACCTGGCGGCCGAGGTCGGAGGTCGATACGTAGGTGTACGGCTTAATCCGCGAGGTCAGCGCGAACTTGATCAGTTCGCCGGTGCCAACGACGTTGGGCCCGAACAGCTCTCGGTAGGGCAGCACTTGGTTGACCACGGCGGCCGAGTCGACGATCAGGTCGACGGTGTCGGCCAGTCGCTGATAGGTCTGCTCGTCGAGACCCAGGTTGGCTTCGCCCTTGTCGCCGGCGACGACCTCGAGATGGTCGGCGGCCAGCTGGTGGAAGTGGTCCACCAACCGCGGGTCGCCGCTGTCGAATGCCTTCTCCAGACGACGCCATGCCTCCTGGTCGGAGCCGGCGCGCACCAGGCAGATCAGCTTGCCGTCAACACGTTTCAGTTGCTTGAGCCACTCCAGGGCCAGGTAGCGCCCCAGGAAGCCGGTCGCCCCGGTCAACAGCACCGTGCGCGCTTCGGCGCTCGGGCCCGGCAGCGTCGGAGCGCCGAGCAGCGTCGTCTCGTCGATGAACTTGTCCAAGGTGAGGTCGCTGGCACGCAACCCCTCGGGGTCGCGGCCGTGCACCGCAACGTAACTCGGGCCGTTGGCGTCGGTCTCGTCGGCGTCGGGGTCGCTGTCCAGACGCTGGCTCATCGCGCGGACCGACGGCGCCTCGAACAGCGTGCGCACCGACAGGTTGGCGTCGAACGCCGTATTGATCGCGGCAACCACCCGCATCGCCGACAGCGAATCGCCGCCCAGGTCGAAGAAGGAGTTCTCCACGCCGACCCGCTCGATACCGAGTACCTGGCCGTAGATCCCGGCCACGATCTCCTCGGTCGGCGTCGCGGGCGGGGTGTAGCGGACCGCACTCTGGTATTCGGGTGCGGGCAGCGCGCGTTTGTCGAGCTTGCCGTTGACGGTCCGCGGCAGCGTGTCGAGCACGACGATCGCGGTCGGAACCATGTAGGCCGGCAGCCGCTCGCCCAGCACGCCGCGCATCTGCGCGGTGTCGACTTCACCGGTGACGGTGACGTACCCAACCAGCCGCTTGTCCCCCGGACGGTCCTCGCGAGCGATCACCGCCGCGGCCTGCACCCCGTCGAGGGCGGCCAGCGCGGCCTGCACCTCACCGAGTTCGATGCGGTAACCGCGGATCTTGACCTGCTCATCGGCGCGGCCCAGGTACTGCAACTGCCCATCGGCGCCCCAGCGCACCAAGTCGCCGGTGCGATACATCCGGGCGCCGGGCCCACCGAACGGGCACGCCACGAACCGCGACGCGGTCAGGCCGGCCCTGCGCAGATAGCCCACGGCCACACCCCGGCCGGCGATGTACAACTCACCGACCACGCCCTCGGGCGCCGGGCGCAGCCATTTGTCCAGCACGAACAGCGCCGCACCCGGTACCGGCACGCCGATCGGCGCACCCTCGCCGGCCTTCATCGGCGCACTGATCGCCGCGTAGATGGTGGCTTCGGTCGGGCCGTAGGCGTTGATCATCACCCGTCCCGGCGCCCACTTGTCGACTATTTCATTCGGGGATGCCTCCCCCGCCATCACCAGCGTCGCGGACTCCAACCCCTCGCCCGGCATCATCGCCAGCGCCGACGGGGTCTGGCCCACCACGGTCACCTGCTCGGCGACCAGCAAGTCGCGTAGCTCGTGAGCCGATGCCGCCGCCGAATCGGGCACCACGACCAGCCGTGCACCGTGCAGCAAGGCATTGAAGATCTCCCACACCGAGACGTCGAAACTGTAGGAGTGCCACTGCGACCACACCTGGCCAGGGCCGGTCGGTGCGCCGGGGTCGGGCGCTTCCAGCAACGACGTCGCGTTGTGGTGGGTAATCGCCACGCCCTTGGGCACCCCGGTGGTCCCCGAGGTGTAGATCGTGTACGCCAGGTCCTCCGGCGTCGGCACCGGGAAGGTGATGTCCGACGGAATCGACAGGTCTGGGTCGTGGACGTCGATGACCGGCAGATCGGCCCCGTCGAACCGGGACCGCATGGTCTCGTCGGTCATCGCGGCGACCGGCGTGGCATCACCGAGCATGAACTCCAGTCGCGCGTCGGGCATCGCCGGGTCGATCGGCAGGTAGGCCGCTCCGGACTTGAGTACCGCCACCATCGCGATGATCGCCTCGGCCGACCGGTTGAACAGCAACGCCACACATTCGCCCGGACGCGCGCCCTTGCTGACCAGCACCCGCGCTAACCGGTCGGCCGCCTCGTCGAGCTCGCGATAGGTCCACGACCGCTCGCCGTCCACCAGCGCTACCCCGTCGGGGGTCCGGGCCACCTGCGCGGCGAACATCGCCGGGATCGTCGTGCCCTCCGCCGGCTGGGTCAGCACGGCGCGGTTGCCCCACTCGTCCAGGCGGGCATGCTCACCGGCATCCAGCACGTCCATCGACGACAGCCGCTGGCTCGGGTCGGCGGTCATCGCTACCAGCACCCGCTGGAATCGCTGCACCAGCGTTTCGATGCTCGCCGGGTCGAACACGTCCGTGTCGTACTCGACGCGGATGCCCAATTCGTGGCCCGGCAAGGCCATCACGGACAGCGGGTAGTGGTTGTATTCGCGGTTCGTGACGTCGGTGATGGCCAGCTCGTGCACACCCACCGGCACGTTCGTGTCGATCGGGTAGTTCTCGTACAGGAACAACGTGTCGAACAACTGGTCGTGGCCGGTGGCGCGGTGAATGTCGGACAGCCCCAGGTGCTCGTACTCGAGCCGGTTGTTGTGGGCGGTCTGCAGCTGGTCGAGCAGCTCGGCGACCGTGGTGGCCACGGTCGTGTTCGCCCGCACCGCAACGGTGTTGATCAGCAGGCCGACAATCGATTCCGAACCCAGCACCTCGGGAGGCCGGCCCGAGACCGCGGTGCCGAAGGCGACGTCGCGCTGGCCGGTCAGCCACATCAGCAACTGTGCCCAGCCGGCCTGCAGCACCGTGTTGACAGTGGTGTGGCAGGACCGGGCCAGCGTGCTCAGCTCGCGGGTGGTCTCGGCGGACACCCGGTAGGAGTCGACGCGTCGCCGCCCGAGCCCTATTCGCGTCGCGGGACCGACCAGGGTCGGGTTGTCGAAGCCTTCGAACATCTGGCGCCATGCCGCCTGGGCCGCCGGGCGGTCCTGTTCGGCGAGCCAGGTGAGAATGCTGCGGTAGGACGCGGGCGCGGGCAGGCGCTCGCCGTAGTAACTGGCGAAGATTTCGCGCAGCAGGATCGGCAACGACCACCCGTCCATCACGATGTGGTGGTTGGTGATCACGAACCGATGCTTGTTCTCGGTGGTCCGGATCAACGCCGCACGGAAGGCCGGCCGGCTCAACAGGTCGCTGACCGCGTCGCGCTCGTCGGCGCACAGCTGCTCGATTTGCTCGTCGTGGCCGGCTTCGTCGCTGTCCAGCTGGATGTAGCGCCAGGCCATGACCGGCTCGGCGGGGATGATCTGCACCGGCTCGTCGAATTGGGCGGAGAACCGGGCCGCCAAGTTGGGGTGCCGGTTGACCACCGTCTGCACCGCTTCGCGCAGCCGCTGCGGGTCAATGGCCCCGGCGATCGTGATACCCAGCTGCACCGCGTAAACGTCGTCGCCGTTGTCGCCGCCCTGGGCAACGCTGGCGTGGAACAGCAGACCCTGTTGCACCGGGGTCAGCGGCAAGACGTCGGCGAGGTGGTACTGCTGCTCGAGTTGGTCCAGCTGCTGCTGGGTCAGCCGTGCCGGCGCCAGGTCGGACGGCGTCAGGCCGCCACCGCCGTTGCGCACGTGCGCACAGATGCCGGTCAGGGCCTCGAACCACAGCGTGCTCAGCCGGCTGATCTGCTCGCCGTCCAGCGCCGAGGGCGCCCAGGTCCAGTTGGCGTGCAGATGCGGGCCCGCTTCGGTGTCCATCGTGCCGGCGTTGAGGTCGACGGTGTGCATCAGCGGCAGCGGCACCGCGGTGGCCGCGCCGGCGATCGACAAGCCTTCTTCGGAGATCCGCCACAGATCACCGGCAAGCTCCGCGGCCGTGCCTGCGCCCAGCCGGCCGAGGTAGTTGAACCCGATTGCCGGGTCACTGCCGTGCAGGTCCACCTCGTCGTTCGTGTAGCGCAGCAGTCCGTAGGTCAGTGGATCGGGCAGGCCGCGCAGCTGTTCCTTCGCGTCCTTGATCACCCGTCCCAGGGCCGCGTCACCCGCGACCACCTGCGACCAGTCCAGTCCGGCGACGGCCAGCGACACCGGGTACTTGGTGGTGAACCAGCCGACGGTGCGCGACAAGTCGACATTGGGAGCCAACTCTTCGTGGCGGCCGTGGCCTTCGACGCCGATGCCGATCGGCGAACCGTTCCCCAGGAACTCCGCCCAGGCCAACCCGAACGCGATCAACAGAATGTCTTGCACCCCGGCGTGAAACGCCGCCGGCACCTCACCCAACAGCAACCGCGTCGTCTCGACGTCGAGTTCGGCCGACATGTGCTCGGCGCTGACGTAGGTGTCCACCTCGGGACGCACGGCCGGCAACGCGGCCGGCACCGATGCCACGCGCCGCCACGCCTCGGCCTGCTCCACTACCTCGGGGCGCTGGGCGTACTCCTCGAGCAGCGACGACCAGCGGGCGAAGGACGTCCCGCCCGGGGGCAACTCGATCGGTTGTCCGCTGTGGTGCTGAGCCCAGGCAATGTTCAAGTCTTCCAACAGGATTCGCCACGACACGCCATCGACGGCCAGGTGATGAATGATCAGCACCAACTGCGACGCGGAGCTCACCCACAGCGCGCTGAGCATCACACCGGCGGCTGGGTTCAGCCGCGACCGCGCCTCGATGAGCGCCTCGTCGGACAGCACCTCGACCGACTGCAGCAGACCGGCGGCATCCACGGTGCCTACTTCGGGTACCTGAAGCGACCACTCACCCGCGTCGTCGTCCTCGACCCGCAGCCGCAGGGTGGCATGCCGATCGATCAACGCCTGCAGCACGGGTGCGACGTCGGATTCGGTCACCCCGGACGGAGCCTGCACCACCATGGTCTGGTTGAACTGCTCGACGGGACCCACCACGCCCTGCAGCCACCGGATGATCGGGGTGGCGACCACGTCGCCGATGCCCTCGTCGACGACGCCGTCGGCGCCGTCGGTCATTGTGGCTACCCGGGCCAGCCGGGCCACCGTCTGCTCGACGAAAATGTCACGCGGACGGCACATTACGCCGGCCGCCCGGGCGCGCGCCGACACCTGCATCGACAGGATGCTGTCACCACCCAGGTCGAAGAAGGAGTCGTCGACACCGACCCGTTCGACGCCGAGGACCTGCGCGTAGATTCCGGCCAGGATTTCCTCGACCGCGTCCGACGGCGCGCGATATTCGCCGCCGCCGGCGTATTCGGGTGCGGGCAGGGCACGTTTGTCGAGCTTGCCGTTGACGGTCAGCGGCAGCGTGTCGAGCACGACGATCGCCGTCGGAACCATGTAGGCCGGCAGCCGCTCGGCCAGCGCGCTGCGCATCGACGCGGTATCCACGTCTGCGGTGACGGTGACGTACCCGACCAGCCGCTTGTCGCCCGGGCGATCCTCGCGAGCGATCACCGCCGCGGCCTGCACCCCGTCCAGGCCGGCCAAAGCCGCTTGCACCTCACCCAATTCGATGCGGTAACCGCGGATCTTGACCTGCTCGTCGGCACGGCCCAGGTATTGCAACTGCCCATCGGCGCCCCAGCGGACCAGGTCCCCGGTGCGATACATCCGGTCGCCCGGCTCGCCGAACGGGCACGCCACGAACCGCGACGCCGTCAGGCCGGCCCTGCGCAGATAGCCCACGGCCACACCACGACCGGCGATGTACAACTCACCGGTCACCCCCTCCAGCGCTGGCCGCAGCCACTTGTCCAGCACGAACAGCGCCGCACCCGGCACCGGCGAACCGATCGGCGCACCCGTGTCCGGGGTCAACGGCGCGCTCATCGCCGCATAGATCGTGCCCTCGGTCGGACCGTAGGCATTGATCAGCACCCGCCCGGGCGCCCACCGATCGAGCACCTCGGACGGGAGCGCCTCGCCGGCCACGAACACCGCGGTCGACTCCAAGCCGTCCGACGACAACATCGCTGCCGCAGAAGGGGTTTGGCACAGGACATTGACCTTTTCGGCGATCAGCAGTGCATGCAGATCGTCCGGCGAACTGGCCACCGTTTCGGGAACGATCACCAGCCGCCCGCCGTGCAGCAGGGCTCCGAAGATTTCCCACACCGAAACGTCGAAACTGTAGGAGTGCCACTGCGACCACACCTGCCCCGTACCCGCCGGCACCGCCGAGTGCAGCTTCTCCAGCAGGGACGTCGCATTCTGGTGAGTGATCGCCACACCCTTGGGCACCCCGGTCGTCCCCGAGGTGTAGATCATGTACGCCAGATCCTGCGGCGCGGGCGCGGACAATTCGGTGCCGGGGTCCTCGCCGGGCTCATCGAAGTCGACGACGAGCAGGTCGGTCCCGTCCAACCGCGCCCGGTGGGCAGCGGTGGTGAGCGCCGCGACCGGCGTGGCGTCGCCGAGCATGAATTCCACCCGCGCGTCCGGCAGCGCGGGATCGATCGGCAGGTAGGCCGCTCCGGCTTTGAGTACCGCCATCATCGACACGATCGCCTCGGTCGAACGCGAAAACAGCAGTGCCACAGTCTGTCCCGGGCCCGCACCGTGGGCGGTCAGCACCCGCGCCAACAGCTCCGCGGTCTCATCGAGCTCGCGGTAGGTCCACGACCGGTCCCCGCACACCAGCGCGACGGCCTCCGGGGCGTTGGCGACCTGCGCCGCAAACAGCTCGGGAATCGTCACGCTCTTCGCCGAGCGGGTCAGTACGGCGCGGTTGCCCCACTCGTCCAGCCGCGCGACTTCACCCCCGTCGAGGAGATCAATCGATAAGAGCCGCCGTTTACCGTCGGCCATTACTCATCCCCTGAATCGTCGGTCATGGCTACCAGCACTCGCCGTAACCGCTCGACCAACGTTTCGATACTGGCTTTGTCGAAGACATCGGTGTCATATTCGACTCGAAGGCCCAGTTCGTGGCCCGGCACGGCTTGCACTGACAGCGGGTAGTGGTTGTACTCGCGGTTCGTGAACTTGGTGATCGTCAGATCCTGAACCCCCGACAGCGCTGCGGTGTCGATCGGGTAGTTCTCGTAAACGAACATAGTGTCGAACAGTTGGTCGTGCCCGGTGATTCGGTGAATTTCGTTCAACCCCAGATACTGATGCTCGAGTGTTTCGGTGTACGAGCGTTGCAGTTGGTCCAGCAGATCGGCGATGGTGGTGGCCGAGTTGATGTTGGCGCGGACCGGCACCGTGTTGATCATCAGGCCGACGATGGATTCCGCACCGGGTAGGTCGGTCGGCCGTCCCGAGACCGCGGTACCGAACGCGACATCCGGCTGACCGGTCATCCGCATCAGCAGCTGGGCCCACGCCGCCTGCAGCACGGTGCTGACGGTGGTACGGCAAGACCGGGCCAGCTCGCTCAGCGCGGCGGTGGTCTCGGCGGACACCTGGAATTCTTCGACACCTCGCTGTCCAAGCCCCATCCGTTGGGGCGGGCCGACCAGGGTCGGGGTGTCGAAGCCGTCGAACACCTCGCGCCACGCCGCTCGGGCCGAGCTGCGATCCTGGTCGGCCAGCCAGGTCACGAACTTGCGGTAGGACACCGCCGCGGGAAGCCGGGCACCGTAGTAGCCGGCAAAAATCTCTTGCAGCAGAAGCGGTTTCGACCAACCGTCCAGCACGATGTGGTGGTTGGTCAGCACGAACCGGTACTGGCCTTGCGCGGTGCGCAGCAGCGCGGCCCGGAAGGCCGGCTTACCGACGAGGTCGCAGACGGCGGCGCGTTCAGCCGCGGATACCTGCTCAACCTGCCCGTCGACATCGGCGTCGTCCAATTCGAGGTACTGCCAAGTCAATTCGGGCTGAGCCGGCAGAATTTGCAGTGGCTCGTCGAAGTCACCGCTGAAACGGGCGACCAGGTGCGGGTGCCGGGTGACGACCGTGTGCACCGCATCGCGCAGCCGGTCCGGGTCGACGGCACCGGTGATGCTGATGTCGAGCTGCACCGCGTACAGGTCGTCGCCGCTGACGCCGAGGTCCTCGGCGGTGCTGGCGTGGAAGAACAGGCCCTGCTGCAGCGGGGTCAGCGGCAACACGTCGGCGATCTGCTCGGTCTGTTGCAGTTCGTCGATCTGCTGCTGGCTCATCCGCGCCGGCGCGACGTCGGACGGCGTCAAGCCACCGCCGCCGCCCCGGACGTGCTCGCAGATGCCCGACAGTGCGTCAAACCACAACTGGCTCAACCGGTTGATCTGAGCCTCGTCAAGCGCCGAGGTCGCCCACGTCCAGTTGGCCTGCAGCTGTGGGCCACCCTCGGTGTCCATGGTGCCGGCGTTGAGCTCGACGGTGTGGGCCAGCGGCATGGCGACGGCCGTCGCCGCCGCCGCGGCCGGCAGGTCGTCCTGGGAGAGCTGCCACAGGTCACCGGAAAGGTCCGTCGCACCTGCGCCGAGGCGGCCCAGGTAGTTGAAGCCGATCGCCGGGTCGGATTTGTCCAGCTCGACATCGGGGTTCAGGTAGCGCAGCAGACCGTAGGTCAGCGGGTCGGGCAAACCTCGCAGCTGCTCCTTGACGTCCTTGATCACCGGGCCCAGCGCGGTGTCACCGGCGACCACTTTGGTCCAGCCCAACTCGCCGACCGCCAACGACACCGGGTACTTGGTGGTGAACCAACCGACCGTGCGCGACAGGTCAACGTCGGCGGCCAATTCCTCGTGACGCCCGTGACCCTCGACGTCGACACCGATCGGCGAGCCGTTCCCCAGGAACTCGGCCCAGGCCAAACCGAACGCGATCAACAGAATGTCTTGCACCCCGGCGTGAAACGCTGACGGCACCTCGCCCAGCAGCATGCGGGTCGTCTCGACGTCCAACCCGACCGACAGTTGTCCGGCCGTCGCGAACGTGTCCGAGGGCTGCACCGCCGGCAGCGCGGCGGGCACGGCGGCGACCTGCCGCCACGCCTCGGCCTGGGCGACAACCTCGGGGTCGCGGGCGTGCTGGTCCAGCAGCGACGACCAGCGGGCGAACGACGTGCCCGGTACCGGCAACGCCACCTCTTGCCCGCTGTGATGCTGCGCCCAGCCGATGTTCAAGTCTTCCAACAGGATTCGCCACGACACACCATCGACCGCGAGGTGGTGAACGATCAGCACCAATTGCGACGTGGAGTTGACCCACAGCGCACTCAGCATCACACCGGCTGCCAGGCTCAGCCGCGACCGCGCCTCGACGAGCGCCTCGTCGGACAACACGTCGACCGAGCGGAGCAGCGCCCCGGCATCTACCGCGCCGACCTCGGGCACCCACAACGACCAACCACCGGCGCCGTCGTCGTCGACCCGCAGTCGCAGCATCGCGTGCCGATCCACCAACGCCTGCAGCACCACCAGCACGTCGGGTTCGGTCACACCGTCGGGCGCCTGGACCACCATCGTCTGGTTGAACTGCTCGACCGGGCCGTCGGTTTCCTGCAGCCAGCGGATGATCGGAGTGGCGATGACCTCGCCCAGACCCTCGTCGGCTGCGCCGTCGCCCTCGGCGCCCATCCTGGCCACCCGGGCCAGCCGTGCCACGGTCTGCTCGACGAAAACGTCACGGGGACGGCACATCACACCGGCCGCCCGGGCCCGGGCCACCACCTGCATCGACAGAATGCTGTCGCCGCCCAGGTCGAAGAACGAGTCGTCGACACCGACCCGCTCCACACCCAGCACCTGGGCATAGACCCCGGCCAGGATCTCCTCGATCGCGTCCGTCGGTGCGCGATAGCTATCGACGTCGGAGTACTCCGGCGCCGGCAGCGCGCGGGTGTCGAGCTTTCCGTTGACCGTCAGCGGCAACGCGTCCATCACCACCACCGCGACCGGCACCATGTACGACGGGAGCCGCTCGGCCAGCTGGCTGCGGATCTCGGTCGGGTCCGCGGTTCCGGTGACGTAGCCGACCAGGCGCTTGTCGCCGGGACGGTCCTCGCGCGCGATCACCGCGGCCTGTGAGACCCCGTCCAGACCGGCCAAAGCCGCCTGGATCTCGCCGAGTTCGATGCGGTAACCGCGGATCTTGACCTGCTTGTCGGCACGGCCCATGTACCGCAGCTGTCCGTCGGTACCCCAGGACACCAGGTCGCCGGTGCGATACATCCGCGATCCGGGTCCGCCGAACGGGCAGGCGACGAATCGCGTCGTGGTCAGGTCCGGGCGCCCGACGTATCCGCTCGCTACGCCGGCGCCGGCCACGTACAGCTCGCCGACCACGCCGGGGGCGACGGGTCGCAGCCAGCCGTCCAGCACGAAGAAGGCGAGATGCGCCAACGGCACCCCGATGGGGCTGTTGTTGCTGTCGACGTCGGCGTCGACGATCTCCCGGAACGAGGCGTGCACGGTCGTCTCGGTGATGCCGTACATGTTGATCATGCGCGGCAGCCCCGGGTGGTTGTGCAACCACGTCTGAAGGCGTTGCGGCTCAAGCGCTTCGCCACCGAAGACCACGGTCTGAAGCTTCAGCTGCTGTCCCAGCTCGGGTTGCAGCGCGTCGGCGGCCTGCAGCGCGTAGAACGCCGACGGCGTTTGGCTCAACACGCTGACTTGTTCGCTGACCAGCAGGGCGTGCAGGTCTTCCGGTGAGCGGACCACCGCGTCGGGCACCACGACGACCCGGCCGCCGTGCAACAGCGCGCCCCAGATCTCCCAGACCGAGTAGTCGAAGGCCAGCGAATGGCATTGGGTCCAAACCTGTCCCAGCTCCATCTCGGCGTCCAGGGACTCCAGCAGCTGGGTCACGTTGCGGTGGGTGACGGCCACGCCCTTGGGCTTACCGGTAGTGCCCGAGGTGTAGATGATGTATGCGACGTGGTCGGCCGCGGGTGTCGGCAATGCGGTGTGGGGCGCCGCGCTGATGGCCGGGTCCTCGACATCGATGACCAGCAGGTCGGCGCTTTCCAGCCGCGAACGCAGGTCCGCGGTGGTCAGAGCGGCGATCGGCGCCGAGTCCGACAGCATGAACTCCATCCGCGCCGTCGGGTGCGCGGGATCCATCGGCAGATAAGCCGCACCCGTCTTCAGCACCGCCAGCAGCGACACGATCGCCTCGGCGGATCGGTTGAGCAGCACCGCAACTCGCTCGCCCGGGCCGGCGCCACGGTCGGATAGCCAGTGCGCCAACCGGTTTGACGCCTCGTCGAGCTCGCGGTAGGTCCACGACCCGTCCCCGCTGTTGACGGCGACGGCCTCCGGAGCGCGCGCGACCTGCGCGGCGAACAGTTCCGGAATCGACACCGGCGCGCTCGCGGGCAGCGTCAGCACCTCGCGGTTGCCCCATTCCTCGAGCCGAGAGTGCTCATCGGCGTCAAGCAGGTCGATCGACGACAACCGCCGGGTGGAGTCGGTGGTCATCGTGACCAGCACCCGCCGCAACCGCTCGATCAGCGAATCAATGGTGGCGATATCGAAGACGTGGCTGTCGAATTCGACGCGCAGGCTCAGTTCGTGGCCCGGCGTCACCACCACCGACAGCGGGTAGTGGTTGAATTCGCGGCTGCTGAAATCGGTGATGGCCAACTCTTGGACGCCGAACAGCGCACCCGCGTCGATCGGGTAGTTCTCGTAGAGGAAAAGCGTGTCGAAGAGTTGATCGTGGCCGGTCACGCGGTGAATGTCCCGCAGCGACAGGTGGTCGTACTCGAGGGTGTCGTTGTGGAACCGCTGCACTTGGGCCATCAGGTCGGCGATCGTGGTCGTCGCCGTGGCGCTGGCCCGCACCGGCACGGTGTTGATCAACAGGCCCACCAGCGCGTCCGCACCGGGCAACTCGGTCGGCCGGCCGGAGACCGCGGTGCCGAACGCGACATCGTGATGCCCGGTCAGCCACATCAGTACCTGCGCCCACGCCGCCTGCAGCACGTTGCTGACGGTGGTGTGGTTGGAGCGCGCCAGGTCGGTCAGGGCCTGGGTGACGTCGGCAGGCACCCGATACGACTCCACGCCACGCTCGGCCGCCTGCCCCGGCGGGCTCACCAGCGTGGGGGTGTCAAAGCCGGCCAGCACTTGGCCCCACGCCGCTTGCGCCGCGTCGCGGTCCTGCTCGGCCAGCCAGGTGACAAAGCTGCGGTACGACGGCGGCGCGGCCAATCGCTGCCCGTAGTAGAGAGTGAAGATCTCCTGCAGCAGGATCGGCAGCGACCAGCCGTCGATCACGATGTGGTGGATGGTCAGCACGAACCGGTGCCGGTTGTCCCCGGTGCGGATCAAGGCCACCCGGAAGGCCGGCTGGTCGGCGATGTCGCACACCGCGGCGCGCTCGTCGGCGCACAGCTGCTGGACCCGCTGATCGACTTCGGCTTCGCCGCCGGCCATTTCGACGTACTGCCACGCCATGACGGGCTCGGCCGGAATGATCTGGATCGGCTCGTCGAACTGCTGGTTGAACTGCGCCGCCAGGTTGGGGTGGCGGTTGACCACCGTCTGGACCGCCTCGTGCAACCGTTTCTGGTCGAGCGGACCGGTGACGGTGATGCCCAACTGCACCGC
This sequence comes from Mycobacterium sp. pR1184, assembly GCF_041287235.1. Classification (NCBI taxonomy): domain Bacteria; kingdom Bacillati; phylum Actinomycetota; class Actinomycetes; order Mycobacteriales; family Mycobacteriaceae; genus Mycobacterium; species Mycobacterium sp. pR1184. The sequence goes on from NZ_JBGGKR010000013.1 coordinate 194,678, forward strand.
GTACAAGTCGTCGCCGGAGCCCTCCGCGAGCGCGGTGTGGAACAACAGCCCCTGCTGCACCGGGGTCAGCGGCAGCACGTCGGCAATGCGGAGCTGGCGGGACAGGTCGTCGATTTGTTGCTGGGTCAGCCGCGCGGGGGCCACATCGGACGGCGTCAGCCCGCCGCCGCCGCGGCGGACGAGCGCGCAAATACCGGCCAGGGCCTCGAACCACAGCTGACTGAGCCGGTTGATCTGGGTGTCGTCGAGCGCCGACGGCGCCCAGGTCCAGTTGGCGTGCAAGTGCGGACCGGCATCGCTGTCGACGGTTCCGGCGTTGAGTTCTACGGTGTGCGCCAACGGCATCGGGATCGACGCCGCGGCGCCGGCCAGGGCGAGGCTCTCCTGGCTGACCCGCCACAGGTCCTCGGAGAGTTCGGCCGCCGAGGCGCCCATGCGGCCCAGGTAGTTGAAGCCGATCGCCGGGTCGGTTCCGGCCAGGTCGACGTCGGGGTTCAGGTACCGCAGCAGGCCGTAGGTCAGCCCGTCGGGCAGGGCGCGCAGCTGTTCCTTGACCTCTTTGATGACCGCGCCGAGGGCGGGGTCGCCGTCGGCCACTCGCGCCCAGTCCAGGCCACCCACGGTCAGCGCCACGGGGTACTTGGTGGTGAACCACCCGACCGTGCGCGACAGGTCCACGTAGGGGTTCAGCTCTTCGTGGCGGCCGTGACCCTCGACGTCGATGGCGAGCGGCTTGCCCGCAGAACCTAGGAATTCCGCCCAAGCCAAGCCGAACGCGATCAACAGAATGTCTTGCACCCCAGCGTGAAACGCGGCCGGGACCTCACCCAGGATCTGGCGTGTCGTGTCGACGTCCAGGTCCACCGACAACCGTCCGGCGTTGGCGTGGGTGTCCACCGCCGGCTGTACGGCCGGCAATACGGCCGGCGTCGACGCCACCTGGCGCCAGGCGTCCGCCTGCGCCACCACGGCCGCGTCGCGGGCGTGCTCTTCGAGCAGCGATGACCACCGGGCAAACGACGTCCCCGGCGCCGGCAGCTCTATCGGTTGCCCGCTGTGGTGCTGAGCCCACGCGATATTCAAGTCTTCCAACAGGATTCGCCACGAGACACCGTCGACGGCCAAGTGGTGGATGATCAATGCCAATTGCGACGTCGAGGTCACCCACAGCGCGCTGAGCATGGCCCCGGTTGCCGGGTTCAGCCGCGAGCGGGCTTCGGCGAGCGCCTCGTCGGTCAACACGTCGACCGAACGCAGCAGACCGGCGCCTTCCAGCGACTCCACTTCGGGCACCCACAGCGACCAGCCACCGGTGCCGTCGTCGTCGGCCCGCATCCGCAGGGTGGCGTGCCGATCAACCAGTGCCTGCAGTACCACCGCGACGTCGGCCTCGGTCACTCCGGCCGGGGCTTGCACCACCATCGCCTGGTTGAACTGCTCGACCGGGCCCTCGACGTCTTGCAGCCAGCGGATGATCGGGGTGGACACCACCTCGCCGAGCCCCTCGTCGACCGCCCCGATCTCGCCGGTGGCCACGCTGGCCACCTGGGCCAGCCGGGCCACGGACTGCTCGACGAAGACGTCGCGCGGCCGCAGCAGCACACCGGCCGCCCGGGCCCGCGACACGACCTGCATGGACAGGATGCTGTCGCCGCCCAGGTCGAAGAACGAGTCGTCGATGCCGACCCGCTCCAGGCCCAGGATTTCGGCGTAGATCCCCGCCAGCACCTCTTCGACGGCGGTGGTCGGGGCACGGTAGGCGCCACCGACGTTGTGGTATTCGGGCGCCGGCAGGGCGCGGGTGTCCAGCTTGCCGTTGGGCGTCAACGGCAGCGTCTCCAGCACCACCACCGCGGCCGGCACCATGTATGCCGGCAGCCGCTCGGCCAGCCGGGCCCGCGCCGCGGCGGGGTCGACGGTGCCGGTGACATAGCCGACCAGGCGCTTGTCCCCGGGGCGGTCCTCACGGGCGATGACCGCGGACTGCTTGACCTCGTCCAGCGCGGCCAGCGCGGCCTGCACCTCGCCCAATTCGATGCGATACCCGCGGATTTTGACCTGCTCGTCAGCGCGGCCTAAATAAAGGAGTTGTCCGTCGTCGCCCCACGAGACCAGGTCTCCGGTGCGGTACATCCGCTCCCCCGGCTGCCCGAAGGGGCATGCGACGAATCGCGACGAGGTCAGCCCGCCCCGTCGGATGTAGCCGCACGCCACACCGGCACCGGCCACGTACAACTCACCGACCACGCCGGGCGGCACCGGCTTCAGCCAGCGGTCCAGCACGAACAACGCCGCGCCCGGGACCGGCGAACCGATCGGCACCACACCGGATCCGGGCACCAGCGGCGCGCTGATCGCCACACACACCGTGGTTTCGGTGGGGCCATAGCCGTTGATCATCACCCGGCCGGGCGCCCACTGATCCATGACCTCGGGCGGGCAGGCCTCGCCGGCGACCACCAACGCGGCGGTCTCCAAGCCCTCGGGCGAGAGCATCCCGACCGCCGACGGGGTCTGGGTGAGCACGCTGACGTGTTCGCCAACGAGTAAGGCGTGGAAGTCTTCGGGCGAGCGAGTCACCGACTCCGGCACGACCACCAGTCGCCGGCCTCCCAGCAGGGCAGCCCAGATCTCCCAGACGGAGAAGTCGAAGGCCAGGGAGTGGCATTGCGACCAAACACCGGTCCGCGGCAGACCCGCATCGAAGCAGGCGAACAGTTGCGTGACGTTGTGATGAGTAACGGCAACACCTTTGGGAGTACCGGTGGTGCCGGACGTGTAGATCACGTGGGCGAGGTTGTCCGGGTCCGGCATCGGCAGTGCCGTGCTGGGCTGAGCCGCGATGCGAGGATCGGCGACGTCGATGACCACCAGATCCTGTCCGTCCAGCCGCGATCGCAGGTCCGCGGTGGTGACCGCAGCCGTCGGCGCGGCGTCGGAAAGCATGAACTCCGTGCGTGCTGCCGGGAGTGCCGGGTCGATCGGCAGGTATGCCGCACCGGTCTTCAATACAGCCAGGATCGCGATGATCGCGTCGGCGGAGCGAGAGAACTGAAGTGCCACAACGTGGCCCGGGCCGACGCCCTCGCTGACCAGCAGGTGCGCCAACCGGTTGGCGGCCTCGTCGAGTTCCCGATAGGTGGTGGAACGTCCTTCGAAGGTGACCGCGACCGCCTCGGGGGTGCTCTCCACGTGCTTGGCGAACGTCGCCGGAATCGACACCTTGGCCGGCGCGGGCTCGGTCAGGACGGCACGGTTGCCGAATTCGCCGAGGCGGGCCGTGTCATCGGCATCGAGCGCCTCGATCGACGACAGCGTCGCGGTGGGGTCCTCGACCATCGCCAGCAGCACCTGCTGCAACTTCGCCGCGAGATCGGCGACGTCGAAATTCGCAAACGGTTGCCCGGGGCCGGCCGTGCTCAGGAAAAGCTGATCACCGGCGCCGAGGAAGAAGAACCCGAAGTGACCGACCGGGCCGTGGTTCGTGTACCCCGCATGTGCCGGTGCGCCAGCAAGATTCAGGGTCAGACGGGACGGGATGAAGTTCACGCCCACCCGGTTTGCGCCTTGGCGGGCGCCGCCTTCGCCCTCGAGGGCGTGAACCGGGTAGCGCTGATGCGCCAACAGCTCCCGGATCCGTGTGTCGACGTGGGCGACAAAGTCGCCAACGGTTGTTTCCGGTGACGTCGTCAATACCAATGGGACGACGCCGGCAAGCATCGCGGGCAATTTCTTCGACTCTTCGGTCACCCGGCGGCTGACCGGGAAGTCCAGCGTCACCTCGTTGGCGTTACCGGACCATCCGCGCACCAGCAGCGCGCACGCGGCGGTAATGGCCGAATACCGGCGGACCCGCAACTGTTTGGTCAACTGCTGCATTCGACCCACTACCGCCGGGTCCAACTGGACCGACGCAGACGTCAGATACGGGTCGCGCTCCTCGGTGACCTGGGGTAGCCGGTAATGGAATCCGCTTTCGGTCGGCAGGTGTTCCCGCCAATAGGCCTCGTCTTCTTGGTAGTCGGCGGAGGCCTCGTAACCGGACTCGCAGTCGATCAGGTCCTGCAGGGACCCGAAGTACGCGTCAGGCACCGGATCACCAGCGACAAGTGCCGAGTAGACGGTGGCGACGCGGCGGCTCACCAGCGCCATGCCCATGCCGTCTACGGCGATGTGGTGGCAGCAGGCGAACAAATAAAATTCGTCGTCTTGCGTCTGGAATAAGGTAAAAATGAAAAGCGGACCCGAGAATGGCATGGGGGTGCGCTGAATTGACGATGCCATTTCCCGGACTTTTCGCACGGGATCATCCGAGCCCCGGAAATCATAGAAGCCCAGCTCGGTATCGGGATAATCGACAGCCTTCTGCAAAACAACGTGGTCGTCGGCCTCGAAGAACGCCACGCGGCCCGACTCGGACTCGGCAACCACTTGCCGGATCGCCTGCTGCAGCAAATCGTGATGGACGGCGCCCTCGATCAACACCAAAAGGCCAAGCTGCCACTCGGTACCCGCGAAACCGGTTTCCTGCGAGAGCCAAATATCGAGCTGCCCACGCGTCAACGGGTGCGCCCGCTCACCACGTTCCATGTGAGTCCCCCAAGGCTCCACCCGAGTCCCCATACCCAGGCGGTTTACTTATCAAAACTCCGACCCGCTGCCAGCCGCTCGCGCAGACTCTTCGGCCGGATATCCGGCCAGTTCTGCTCGATGTACTCGAGACACGCCGCTCGGTCGGCCTCGCCGTATACCACCCGCCATCCAGCGGGAACATCGGCGAAGGTCGGCCACAGGCTGTGTTGCTCCTCGTCATTGACCAACACGAAAAAACTGCCATTATCGTCGTCGAACGGATTGGTGCTCACAGTTCTCCAGGCGTTCTCTCGATATAGGTGGGATCGTTCCAAACCATACTGGAGGCCCACAGGCTCGGTCGGAGGTTTCGACAAAGTTCCTGGTGTGATCTGTTAAGCACTCGCGGCACCTGTCGGCAATTCGGTGCCAGGCGCAACGCTCCGACGTTGGCGCCGTGAAGTGCAGTGACCTGCAGCGACGGTTCGGGCTGTCTGCCGACCGCCAAGAGTACGTTACCTACGGGTAGAAAACGACCAAGTTACGCTCTCGTTGCTCGTTAGTTGCCGCACCGGAATACCGTCCCGCGGCCTCGGCGGTGGACCCGCAGATCAGAGCGGAATCGGCGGCGGGTCGACCACAGCAAACACTGGCAAGGCGCGGTAGCTGCCAGCGTCCAGGACCCGATGGCATGGCACGACTACACCGTTCCGCTTTGCCGCTCGGGCGGATCACCCGCTGCTGATCCGATGACGACAGATCGCGCGCTCAGACCCCTATGCATGCGGCTTCGACTTCGCTTGGTGGCCACGCGCGCACGTTTGGCGGATCATCACTTCCGCGCGGGATCTCCGGGGTATGTAATATGCATCACGATTGGCCGGGGACAATGACGCATACAACACCTGCCGCGGGGGCGGATTCAGCGCATTGATAGCGTCCTCTTACGCACACGATACGAGTTACGATCCCATATCGGGTTACCAAAGATCTGATGTCGGGGGCAATGGCATGGTTTACTCATCAAGACCTGGTTGCACTCGCCGAACGCCGCTCGTTTGAGCTGACCGCCGCAGGTCTGGCGTGGTGCGATCGAGGTTTGGGTAGTGTCCGAGCGGTTGAGGTAAGCGAGTCCGTGAACGGGTTGAAGGGGGTGCGGTGGTCGAACATGACGTTCGAGCCCGGTCCGACGTCGCCACCGAAGGTAGCCAGGGCGTGAGCCAGCCCCCCGGCCGCTTCGGGAGGTTCGGTCGTCAGTCCGGATCCCAAGCTCCCAATGGTGCTCGGAAGGAAAAAAGGCGGGGCGCGGGGGCTGGGGCGCTCAAGCTTCTTGGGCGGCTGTGGATTCCGCTGCTGATCGTCGCGGTACTCACCGCCGGCGGGTTCACGGTGTCGCGGTTACACGGGATATTCGGGTCCGAGAAGCGCCAGTCCTACGCCGACTCCCGAGTCAAAGACAGCAAGCCGTTCAATCCCAAGCATCTGAAGTATGAGGTGTTCGGCGCGCCGGGGACCGTCGCCGACATCAGCTATTTCGACGTCAATGCCGACCCGCAACATATCAACGGCGTCACCCTGCCGTGGTCGATGGATCTGTCGACCACACTGCCGTCCATCGTGGGAAACGTGGTGGCACAAGGAGATACCGACACCATCGGCTGCCGCATCATCGTTGATGGCACAGTCAAGTCCGAGAAGGTCTCACACGAGGTGAACGCCTTCACGTACTGCGTGCTGACGGCGGCATGACCGACGAACACATTGGCACGGAGCAGCCCCCGCGAGGCTTCACCGCGCGGTCAATCCGCCGGTTTTCAATACCCATCATCCTGGGGTGGCTCGGTCTGGCCGTCTTCTTCACCATCGGCGTCCCCCCGCTAGAGGTCGTCGAGCAAGGACATTCGGTATCGCTGAACCCCGTCGACGCACCGTCGTTCAAGGCGATGGCGCGCCTCGGACAGGATTTCAAGGAATCCAATTCCGGAGCCTTGGCGATGATCGTCTTGGAGGCGGACCGCCCCCTCGGCCAGGAAGACCATAAGTACTACGACGAATTGGTCCGCCGGCTCGAGGCCGATACCAAGCACGTTCAGCATGTCCAGAACTTCTGGGGAGATCCGGTCACGGCGGCCGCCGCGCAGAGTATCGACGGTAAGGCCGCGTATGTGCAGCTGAACCTTGGTGGCCTGCAGGGCGCATCCGCGGGCGACGAATCGGTGGCGGCCATCCGGGGCATCGTGGCGGGACTGCCCACACCGCCTGGGCTCAAGGTCTATGTCACCGGCCCGGCGGCGACGGTCGCTGATATGAACAAGGCGGGTCAGGAGACGGTTACGACCGTCACCCTGGCCAGCCTTTCCGTCATTTTTATTATGTTGCTGCTCGTCTATCGCTCGATTTTTACCGTCATCCTCCTGTTGCTGATGGTCGGGTTGCAATTGACGGTCGCTCGTGGAGCGGTGGCATTTCTCGCCTATCACGGGTTTATCGGTCTGACTACTTTCGCCGTCAACCTGTTAGTGGCCGCGGTCATTGCCACGGGAACTGACTACGGAATTTTCTTCGTCGGCCGATATCAGGAGGCACGGCAGGCCGGCGAAGACAAGGAAACGGCCTTCTATACCACTTTCAGCAGTGTCGCCAAAGTCGTGTTGGCTTCCGGCCTGACAATCGCGGGTGCCGTTCTGTGCCTCAGCTTTACCCGGCTCCCCTATTTCCAGCCGCTCGGCCTGCCCAACGCGGTGGGCATCGCCATCGCCGTCCTGGTTGCGCTAACGCTCGGGCCGGCGCTTATCGCGGCAGGAGCTCGTTTCGGCCTGTTCGAGCCCAAACGGAAGCTGCAGGTGCGCGGGTGGCGAAGGATTGGTACGGCAATCGTGCGCTGGCCCGTGCCGATTTTCATAGCCACATTGGCCGTTGCCTTGGTCGGGCTGCTCACTCTTCCGGGATATAACCCGAGCTACGACGACCAGAAATTTATCCCCGAGGACATTCCCGCCAGCGTCGGAAATGCGGCTGCAGGGCGACATTTCCCTGAATCGCGCATGATGATGCCGGAAATCCTCTTGGTCGAAGCCGACCACGACCTCCGCAATCCCACGGACATGCTGGTGTTGAACCAATTGGCCAAGGGAATCCTTGCGGTCCCAGGCGTTTCCACGGTTCAGAGTGTGACCCGGCCCGAGGGTACCCCGCTCGCGCACACCAGCATTCCGTACATCATGAGCATGTCGCAGTCGAACCAGCTGACGAATATGGCGTTCCAAAAGGACCGCATGAATGACATGATGAAACAGGCCGAAGTCATGGGCGAAATGATCAAGTTGATGCAGCACATGCTAGGCCTGATGAAAGAGCTGACCGCTACGACCCACGACATGGTCGCCCGGACGCATGATATTCAGATAACGACCGCAGAGTTGCGGGACCGAGCCGCGAATTTCGAAGATTTCTTTAGACCGTTCCGTAGCTATTTCTACTGGGAAAAGCATTGCTACGATATTCCGGTCTGCTATGCGATCAGATCCGTGTTCGACGCGATCGACGGCGTCGACGAGGTCAATGACAAGTTCACTGAATTGGTGGCAGACCTCGATAAGCTAGATGTGCTCTTGCCGCAAGTCATGATGCAGATCCCGCCAATGATCGAAACCATGCAGAGCATGCGGACCATGATGCTGACAATGCACAGCACCATGGAAGGAACTCTCGGCCAGATGGAAGTCAACGGAGGCCAGAACCCGAACGCCATGGGGCAGGCATTCGACACCTCCAAAAACGACGACAGTTTCTACATTCCGCCGAGCATTATCGACGGCTCCGATACTTTTAAACGGGTCATGAAGATTTTCCTGTCGCCGGACGGCAAGAACGCTCGCATGCTCATTGCGCAAAAGGGCGACCCGGCAACACCCGAGGGGCTTTCCCGCGTCGAGCCGATCAGAACGGCCGCCGAGGAGGCGCTGAAGGGCACCCCCTTGGAAGACGCGAAGGTTTATCTCACCGGGACCGCGGCAGTGGTCAAGGACTTGGTCGAGGGCGCCCAATACGATCTCTTGATCGCGGGCGTCGCCGCGCTCTGCCTTATTTTCATCATCATGCTGATCATGACGCGGAGTTTCCTCGCCGCGCTGGTTATCGTCGGTACGGTATTGGTGTCATTGGGCGCGTCCTTCGGAATGTCCATTCTGGTTTGGCAGTATCTGCTGGGGCTGCAAATTCACTGGACGGTCCTCTCGATGTCGGTGATCGTGCTGTTGGCGGTGGGCTCTGACTACAACTTGTTGCTGGTTTCTCGGATGAAGGAGGAATTGGCGGCCGGTATCCACACCGGGATCATCCGGGCCATGGCGGGCACCGGAAAAGTCGTCACCAACGCGGGCCTGGTATTCGCGTTCACGATGGCGTCCATGGCGGTCAGCGACCTGCGCAGCATCGCCCAATTGGGCACCACGATCGGGATGGGCCTGCTCTTCGACACCCTGGTGGTGCGGGCCTTCATGACACCCGCGGTCGCGGCGATGCTGGGGCGCTGGTTCTGGTGGCCGCAACAAGTGCGCACCCGCCCCGCAAGCCAAATGCTGCGCCCCTTGGGGCCGCGGCCGTTGGTGCGCTCGTTGTTGCTGAAAGAAACGCGGTGAGGCGCGCATGACCACAGAACCGATCGCCACGCAAGCTGCCGAGACTCCCGTCCAGAAGCCGTTCGCAGCTCGGACCCTTCGCGGTTTGTCGCTGTTTATCATCCTGGGATGGGTGGCGCTGACGTTGCTGGTCACCTTCGCTGTTCCCTCGCTGGAGCGGGTGGGCCGGGAGCACTCGGTGCCGTTGGCCCCCCAAGACGCGCCGGCCGTGCAGGCCATGATGCGGATGGGCAAGGTCTTCAAAGAGTCCGACTCGGACAGCTTCGTGATGCTGGTGATCGAAGGGCAGAACGAGCTCGGGGACAGCGCACACAAGTACTACGACAAGTTGATGCGGCTGCTGAAGGCCGACACGAAACATGTCGAGCACGTTCAGGATCTGTGGGGCGACCGACTCACCGCGGCGGGTGCGCAAAGTGCCGACGGTAAGGCCGTATACGTCCAGATGAATCTGGCCGGCAACCAGGGCACGACGCAGGGTCAGGACTCGATCGCCGCCGTCCGGGACATCATCGCGAAGAATCCGCCCCCGCAGGGGATCAAGGCTTATGTCACCGGTCCGTCAGCGCTGTTCTCGGACATGCAAGAGGCCGGTGACCGATCGATTCTGAAGATGACCGCGGTCGGCGCGGCGATCATTTTCGTGGTGCTGCTGTTCGTCTATCGGTCGATCACCACGGTGATCCTGTTGTTGATCACCGTCGGGATCGAGGTGCTCGCGGCCCGCGGAATCGTCGCGTTTCTGGGCGACCACAGCCTCGTGCAGCTATCGACATTTGCCGTCAACCTCTTGGTCGCATTGGCGATGGCGGCCGGAACCGACTACGGGATCTTCTTCTTCGGTCGATATCAGGAGTCGCGTCAGGCCGGCGAGGACCGAGAAACCGCCTATTACAACACTTTTCGTGGGGTCGTCCCCGTCGTGTTGGGGTCCGGTTTGACGATCGCCGGCGCCATGCTGTGCCTGAGCTTCACCCGGATGCCCATCTTCCAGACCATGGGTGTGCCGTGTGCGATCGGCCTTGTCATTTCTGTCGTGATCGCGCTGACGCTGGTTCCGGCCGTCCTGACCCTCGGCGGTCGGTTCGGGTTGCTCGATCCCACCCGAGCGATCCGGTTCGGCCGGTGGCGGCGGATCGGCACGGCAATCGTGCGCTGGCCGGTGCCCATCCTGGTCGCGACCATCGCCGTCGCGCTGGTCGGTTTGGTCACGCTGCCGGGCTACCAGACCAGCTACAACAACCGGCTCTACATGCCCGACGACATTCCCGCCAATGTCGGCTACGCTGCCGCCGACCGGCACTTCTCCCAAGCGCGGATGCTGCCCGAAATTCTGATGATCGAGTCCGACCACGACATGCGCAATCCAGCCGACTTCATCGTCCTGCACCGGCTGGCCAGGGCCATCTTCAAAGTTCCCGGAATTGCCCGCGTTCAGGGCATAACGCGGCCCGAGGGAACACCGATCGAGCACACCTCGATCCCCTTCATGCTGGCCATGCAGAACTCGGCCCAAACACAAAACATCAAATACATGAAGGCTCGCATGGACGACATGCTCGAGCAGGTCCACATGATGGACATACAGATGGCCTCGATGAAGCGGCTCTACGAATTGCAGAAGGAACTGACGAAGCTCACCCACGAGTCGATCACCAAGACCTATGAGATGACCGATCTTTTGCACGAGTTAAGAGATCACTTCGCCGACTTCGAAGATTTCCTCAGGCCGATTAAAAGCTATTTCTACTGGGAAAAGCATTGCTATGATATTCCGATTTGTTTTGCGTTTCGGTCTATCTTTGACCTTCTGGACGGGATCGACGAACTGAGCGACAAACTCGGCGATCTGCTAATTGATTTGCACAAAATGGACGTGCTGCTGCCTCAGCTGCTCGAGCAGTACCCGCAGTTGATTGCGTCCTTGCAGTTCTTCAAGACAACCACGCTAACCATGCACAGCACGATGGCCGGAATCATCGGCCAGGTGGATGTCGACAATAAAGACGCCACCACCATGGGGCAGGCGTTCGACAACTCCAGGAACGACGATTCCTTCTATCTGCCTCCGGAGATCTTCAAGAACGCGGACTTCCAGAAGGCGATGAATCAATTCCTGTCCCCCGACGGGAAAGCGGCCCGGTTCATCATTTCGCACAAGGGTGACCCCGCGACACCCGAAAGCGTGGACCGGGTCGACAAAATCAAGACGGCAGCCGAAGAGGCCCTCAAGACCACACCGCTCGAAGACGCCAAGATTTATCTCGCCGGCACCGCGTCGACCTTCAAGGACTTCAAAGACGGCTCGAAATTCGACCTACTGATCGCGGGAATTGGCGCGCTCTGCCTGATTTTCACGATCATGCTGATCATCACCCGCAGTTTTGTGGCCGCGATGGTCATCGTCGGCACGGTGGCACTTTCGCTCGGATCGTCGTTCGGGCTTTCGGTGCTGATCTGGCAGTACATTTTGGGCATCAAGTTGTACTGGATGGTCCTGCCGATGTCGGTGATCGTGCTGCTGGCGGTGGGATCTGACTACAACTTGCTGCTGGTTTCCCGGATGAAAGAAGAAATTGGCGCCGGTATCAATACCGGCATCATTCGGGCAATGGGTGGTACCGGCAAGGTCGTCACCAACGCGGGTCTGGTGTTCGCTTTCACGATGGCGTCGATGGCGTCCAGCGATTTGCGGATCATCGGCCAGGTCGGTACGACGATCGGTCTGGGTCTGATGTTTGACACTCTGATCGTGCGCTCTTTCATGACCCCCACCATTGCGGCGCTACTCGGACGTTGGTTCTGGTGGCCACAAGTAGTCCGCCCGCGGCCATCGAGCCAGATGCTGCGTCCCGAAGGTTCGCGTCCGCTGGTGCGCGCTTTGCTGGGCCGCGAATTCCCCGACGACGCGCCTACGGCCGAGATCCCAAGGCAATCGGTCTAATTGGCGAAGCCGATTGCGAGCGCGGAGAATTCCGAGCGCTTTTTGGCTAAGAGTTTGCAGAGGGTTGCGCACAATAGCATCGCGGCCGAGATCGAAAAGCATCGTCCCGGAACATCTAACACCAATACCGACAACATACCGACACCCACCATGGAATACTCCCTACCGTGAGTTCACTGGCGATCGAAGTCGACGGCCTCTCTAAGACATTCGGCCGAAACACGCCTGCGCTCAATGGCGTCAGCTTCTCTGTCCCCGCCGGAACAGTTTGCGGTCTGCTCGGCCACAACGGCGCGGGTAAGACCACCACAATCAATATCCTGTCCACGCTGATCCGTCCGACTTCAGGCCGCGCCGCTGTCGCCGGATACGACATTGCTCGCCAAGCTGCTCAGGTGCGTTCCAGCATCGCGATGACCGGTCAGTTCGTCACGTTAGACATGTTGCTAACAGGCAGGGAGAACCTGGTCTTGTTCGGCAGGTTGCGGGGCATGCGGCGCAGTGAAGCCAAGGCCCGCGCGGACGAACTGCTTCAACGGTTCGACCTCGTCGCCGCCGCCGACCGCGCGTTGGCCACTTATTCCGGCGGCATGCAGCGCCGCACCGACCTCGCCGCCGCCCTGATGGTGTCGCCGAAGGTGCTGTTCCTCGACGAGCCGACCGCCGGATTGGACCCGCGCAGTCGACGGGACGTGTGGGCCCTCGTGAGCTCATTGGCCGAGCAAGGAGTCACAGTGTTGCTGACCACTCAGTACCTCGAAGAGGCCGACATGTTGAGCGACTCGATCGTCGTCATCGACCATGGGCAGGTCATCGCCAGCGGCACTGCCGAGGAACTCAAGCGTCGCGCCGGCACCGGCTATTGCCAAGTGAGCCCGGCAAACCCGGCCGACCTGCCCCAGGTCGCGGCGGCACTGACGGGACTAGACGGCGTCGACGTCGACACCGACACCAACTCGGTGTCGGTGATCGCTCCTGGCGGGGTGGCCACCTTGTCCGATGTGTTTCGCCGCGTCGACGCACTCGGCATCGAACTGGCCGACATTTCGCTGCGTAAGCCGTCGCTGGACGAGGCGTTCCTCCACATCACCGAGCGGACCGTCGCCCAATCGTGAGCGCCCTAGCCGCCCTCACCGAACGCTCGCTGCTATCCGCGGCGCGCGACGGCGAGATGATCTTCGAAATAGTTTCTCCTATCGCCTATTTGGCGGGCTTTAGCGTCGCACTGCACGGCCTGATCGACACCGGACAGCTGAGTTATTCGCAATATCTGGTTCCCGCGGTGGTCGTCCAGTCGATGATTTTCGTCGGGCTGCTCACCGCGGACCGCGCTGTGCGTGACCATCTAAGCGGCCTCGGCCGGCGGTTGCGGACGCAGCCGATCTCCGCGGCAACCCCGGTGACTGCCCGCATGGCGGCCACCCTCGTCCGCGCGGCGCTAGCGCTCATCGTGGCGATGGTCGCCGGTTATTCATTCGGATTCCGGATGACTGGCGGTCTGGTCGACGACATAGCTTTCGTCCTTCTCGCGCTGCTGTTGTGTCTGGCCGTTGGGCTAGGCGCCGATGCGCTGGGATCGAGTTCGAACAGTCTGCAGGGCGCCAGTTACATGCTGTTCGTCCCCCAGTTGCTGTTGTTTCTGTTGTCCACCGGAATTGCCCCCGAGAAGACGTTTCCAAGCTGGTTGCGTCCGTGGGTACGCAATCAGCCGGTGTCCCAGGTCATCGAAACGCTGCGCGGCCTGGGTAGCGGGCACGTGTTGGTCGACAACTTGGCCGTCAGCCTGGCCTGGTGTGTGGGCATGGTGCTGGTCTTCGGCGCCATCACGATACGGATGCAAAGGCGCGGCTCGTGACCTCTCAGACCCACGCGCCGAATTCGCTGCTGACCGAGAGCTGGTTGCAAGCGAGTCGCCTGCTGATCCGGTGGCGACGAGATCGAGCCGTGCTGATGGGTTCGCTGCTCTTCCCCATTTTCCTGCTGGTTCTTTACCAAGTGGTGTTGGGCGAGCAGGTGCACAGGGTCACCGGTGCGGAGAGCGTCTACGGCCTGGTCCCGTTCTGCGCCGTGCTGTCCGCGCTGTTCGGCACGCTGGGCAATGCGATCGGCATCACGATGGACCGCCAGTCGGGCGTACTGAGCCGGATGTGGGTACTACCCGTTCACCGGGCGAGCGCACTGACGGGGCGGCTCGCCGCGGAGGGCATCCGGGCGCTCGTCGGGACGACCCTTATCACCGCCCTCGGCATCATCATGGGATTGCGATTCGCGCATGGCTGGGTCGCGTTACTGGTGTACATCCTGGTGCCATCCATCGTGGCGGTCGGATTTACAGCGCTGATCATGGCACTCGTCATCCGTACTAACGGCCGCACCATCATGACCTGGCTGGTGGGCGGTACCGTAACGCTCGCCTTCCTCAACCCCGCGACCACTCCGATCAGCCTCTACCCGAGTTGGCTGCAGCCGTTTGTGCGCGTGCAACCGATATCACCGCCCGTGGAAACGATGCGAACATTGGCGCTTGGCGGACCTGTGCTATGGCCGCTCACCATGACTCTCGCGTGGACGGTCTTGCTGCTCGCGGTGTTCGTCCCCTGGGCGGTGCGCGGTTATCGGCGCGCCGCGGAGTCAAGCGTCTAGCGTGACGAGCACGACTCTCGCGCGGCCTAGCCCCTGGCTTTGAACCTGACCAGCCACTGACGAGCCACGGCTTGTCGAATTTCCTTTTGCTTGAACAACGCCAGCGTGCGGCCCGAAATCTCAACGGCCGCAGCCCAAAAGAATATTGGCAGCCGCTTTCTGAACTCTTTGTCGACCGCGCTGCTGATGCCGGTGACGTCGTTGTACAGCGTGACGACAATGTCCATGTAGCTAGTGACCAGCACCGGGTTGGAGAAGCACCGGATATTGAAGTCCCAGTCAGCCCAGATGCGATACCTGAGGTTGTAGGGACCGATGCCGGCAAAAAGCTCGCGGCGATAGAAAATTGCCTGATGGCACATATTCGTCTCGAACAGCAGACGGTCGAGATTGTCCGTTCTCATTGATTCTGGGGCATTCTCATTGAATCTGGGGTAAGTGCGTGTCTTTCTCATTGAATCTGGGGCACG
>NZ_JBGGKR010000014.1:0-193097 GCF_041287235.1 Mycobacterium sp. pR1184
CTACGCCCCGCCTTGGGCGCCGGCGCCGCGGGGGCGTCGGTGCGCGCAGCGGGCGGAGCCGCCGCGGCGGGCTTGGCCGCAGGGGGGGCAGCCGCTGTATCAGCGGGCTGCGCGGGCGCGGCGGTCGCCTCGCCGTTGCCGGAGGGCTTCTGAATCGCCCTGTCCAGTGCCCTGTCGAGCGAGCGGTCCGGGCTCTTCGGGGCGCTCTTGGCGCCGCCCGCCGCGGGCTTGCTGCCGCCGAAGGACTCCCGCAGCCGGCGAGCAACCGGCGCTTCTACGGTCGACGATGCGGATTTGACGAATTCGCCCTGTTCATTCAGCCGGGCGAGAACTTGCTTGCTGGTGACACCGAGTTCCTTGGCCAACTCGTGTACGCGGGCCTTACCTGCCACTACATCTCCTGTCTAAGAGGCGACAGTCGTGGGCCGCGCCTCGGGTTTAGCTATGACGCATGGTCATCGGGACTTCACGGTGTGCTCATGTTCTTCGCTACCTGTTCTGTTGCCGGGCGAGTCGAGCACTTCCAAGTGCTCGGCCAGCGCGGTTGTGTCCGGTGGACGGTCGATGCGCAGCGCTTTGGTGAAAGCCCGCCGCCGGATCGCTTCGTGTACGCACCGCGGCACGGGATGCAGCCACGCACCCCGCCCCGGTAGGCGAGTCGCCGTGTCAACGATTACGGCGTGTTCGCCGTTCCCGGTTGGCACAGCCACCACTCGGAGCAATTCGACGGCCAACTCTCGCTTCCGGCACCCGACACACGTTCGCACGGGTCCGCCCGTGTGCGTGCGCGCCGAGGCCGAAGGCTCGCGCTGGATCACGGCTCAGTCTAGCGTCACGGAACCGATGGTCAGAACCACCCGCGAACTAGAAGGGCGGCGGTTCGCCGGGATCGGGGCGCGCGGCGGCACGGGCTTTCATGCGGGCTTCGCGGTGTTGTCGGCGTTCGGCAGCGATGCGCAGGGCGCGTTCGTCGGCACGGGTGCGGCGACGTCTGGGCATCATCGCGGTACGCCCCGAGCAGGGGTCGGCGGGCGCGAGGTCGGCCTCGGACGCGGCCATGCCGCCCACAGCGCGGCACACGCCGGGGAACAGCAGCGCGCTGCCGGGGGTGGTGACGTAGGTCTGCCCGGACGGGGACGTCAGGATCACAGTGCCGTCGGATAACTGTTGGTCGGTCCAGCCCCAGAAGGTTTTCACCAGGTGGTGGGTGCGGCAGTAGCACTTGAGATTGGCGGCATGCGTCTTGCCGCCGTCTGCGAAGGGGACGGTGTGGTCGAGATCGCAGCGCAGCGCGGGGTGATCGCAGCCGGGCCAACGACACGTCAGGTCGCGGGCCCGCACGAATGCGGCCAGCGCCGCGGACGGCACATAACCGGGTTCCGGCGGGGCATCTCCGGGGTGTAGCAGCGGCACGAGCTTGGCGGTTTGGGCGAGTTCGATGAGTAGCTCGGGGTCGATCAACCCGTCAGCGTCGAGCTCGGACGCGGACGCGGTGCCGGTGCCGGTGCCGTCGACAGTGACCAGTTCGGCGATCACATGGATGGTCACCGGCGAGGCCGGTTTGCGCGCACCCGCGGCGCAATCCGCCCGCCGGCAGCGGCACCCGAGGCGGTCGGCGCCGGCTGCCAGTGCACCCAGCGCGTCGGCGCGGCGCTGAATGGTGGTGCGTGGATCGTGCGGACACACGGTGCCCGCCAGCGCGGTCAGCCGGGCGTCCAGGGCGTGAGCATCCGGGGACAACAGGCTGCCCTGGATCTGGGCGATGCCGTCGATGTCCCCGCCGATCCACACCTCACGATCGCTGCGCATCTTTTTGCGTCGGCGCACCGCGTCGACATCGACCCGCACCACGATCGCGTCGACCTTGGCCGCGAGCCGTCCCCGCGTCATCGAGGGCCAGCGCGTCACATTGGCGGCGATCCGCCCATCCACGACGGCCAGAATGTCGGGATCCTGGATCAGATCGGTGCGGGACACGATGGTGCGGAAGGCCTCCACGTCGATGTCGCCAAGCTGGAACACCTGCCCCACCTTCGGCAGGCGTTCGCGCAGTGCGCGGGCGTCCTGCACTCGGCCTCGCGCCCGAGGCTGACTGATCCTCAATGCCGCGGCGACCTCGGCGGCCACCGCGTCCACCGCGTCAACCACCCAGTCCTGGGCCTGCGCAGAGCGCGAATACCGGTGGGCGAACAACTCCCCGATCGCCACCAATTGCGCGGCGGCGGCCCGATTCGCCAGCCGTGCAGCAGCGCAGATGCGGCCCGTCCATTCCGCCGACTCCGTCGTACCCGCCAATGTCTCGAGCCCTGTCCGGGCCTGACCAGCCCACTCGTCGAAGCGCGCCGCGGACGATTCCTCGAACATACGTTCGATTATGCCACGCCGGTCCGACACCTTCGGTCGTCGGCGAGACGTGAACTAGTGGTCGTGAGCCATCGGGGTGCGGGTGCCGTGTTCCGATTGGTCCTCCGACTGCCCGGCCGCGGGCGAATCGCCGCGAATGTCGATGCGCCACCCGGTGAGCCGG
The DNA here is from genome assembly GCF_041287235.1 of Mycobacterium sp. pR1184. Classification (NCBI taxonomy): domain Bacteria; kingdom Bacillati; phylum Actinomycetota; class Actinomycetes; order Mycobacteriales; family Mycobacteriaceae; genus Mycobacterium; species Mycobacterium sp. pR1184. Next base: position 2,528 of record NZ_JBGGKR010000014.1, read on the forward strand.
GCGGCCAGCCGCGCGTTCTGCCCTTCCTTGCCGATGGCCAGGGACAACTGGAAGTCGGGCACCACCACGCGGGCGGCACGGGCGGTCTGGTCGATCACCGACACCGACACGACCTTCGCCGGCGACAGCGCGTTGGCGACGAATCGGGCCGGGTCCTCGTCGTAGTCGATGATGTCGATCTTCTCGCCGGACAGCTCGCTCATCACGTTGCGGACCCGCTGCCCCATCGGACCGATGCAGGCACCCTTGGCGTTCAGGCCGGGCACCCGGGACGCGACCGCGATCTTGGAGCGGTGGCCGGCCTCGCGCGCGACGGCGACAATCTCCACCGAGCCGTCGGCGATCTCGGGGACCTCCAGCGAGAACAACTTGCGGACCAGATTGGGGTGGGTGCGCGACAACGTGATCACCGGCTCACGCGAACCCCGCGTCACGCCGACCACGTAGCAGCGCACCCGGTTGCCGTGCTCGTAGCTCTCACCGGGGACCTGTTCGGCCGCCGGGATGACGCCCTCGGAGGCCTTGGTTTCGCTGCCCATCCGCACGACGACCAAGCCGCGGGCGTTCGCGCGGCTGTCACGCTGAATCACGCCGGCGACGATTTCGCCCTCGCGGGTGGAGAACTCGCCGTAGGTGCGCTCGTTCTCGGCGTCGCGGAAGCGCTGCAGCATCACCTGGCGCGCGGTGGTCGCCGCGATGCGCCCGAAACCCTCGGGGGTGTCATCCCATTCGCTGATGACGTTGCCGTCCTCGTCGACCTCGCGGGCCATCACCTTCACCACGCCGGTCTTGCGGTCGATCTCGATCCGCGCGTCGTTCTGGTGGCCCTGGGTGTGCCGGTAGGCGGTCAGCAACGCCGACTTGATCGTCTCGAGCAGCTCATTGACCGAGATCCCCCGGTCTACTTCGATCGCGTGCAACGCGGCCATGTCTATATTCATCAGCGCCGCTCCTTCTCATCGCTACGTCCCCCTCGCCGCTTCGCGGCTGGGGGTACCCCCACTGCATCGTCGCCGGCGCGGTTCATGTTCCGGCCTCCGTCCTGCGAGACTCACCCGCACCCGCCAATTCCAGCTCGGCTGCCGATGGCGATGAAAACTCAACCTGGACAACAGCTTTCACGATCTCGGCGAGCGGGATCTCGCGCACCGCCCAGCCGCGGCCGTCGCGGACCACCAGCGCCACCGCGTCGGCACCGGTCTGTCCCACCCGGCCGGTCAATTGTGATCCGTCCGCCAGCGCCACCTCGACCTTGCGGCCACGCGCGCGACGGAAGTGCTTCTCGTTGGTGAGCGGACGCTCGACGCCGGGCGAGGAGACCTCGAGCACGTAGCTGCCGCCGATGCTGTCCAGCCCGTCCAGCAAAGCCGATGCCGACCGTGACAGGGTCGCGACGGTGTCCAAGTCCAGAGCGGTATCGCCGTCGGCAATCACCGTGATGCGGGGCGGACGCACCCGGGCATCGATGACCACGTCTTCGATTTCATAGCCGGCGCGCGCGAACTCTCCACCGAGTAGCTCGATCACCTGCGTCTGCGACGGTAGCCCGGTGGTCACGGCGAGCTCCTCATCTTGAGTTGTCCGGTCATCTGGCTGATGTCGCCGCCCACACATCTTCGGACGGCTTCCGGCGTCCCGGTGGAACCGCTTCGTGTTCCGCGAGAACCGGGTACCAACGATACGCCAGGAATCGCGTATGACGAGGTGATCGCGTAGGTCGAGGTCCACCGCGGCATGCCCGGCCGCCGCCCAATGGCAGGATGTTGGGCGTGCCTAGCGCTCTACCCGTCACCAGCCGGCGGGGTGTGCTCGCCGGGGGTGCCGCGCTTGCTGCGCTCGGGGTGGTCGTCTCCGCCTGCGGTGAGTCCCCGCCGAAACCCCCAGCGGTCGAACAACTATTGGGTCCGTTAGACCAGGCCAGACACGACAGCGCGCTCGCCGGCGCCGCCGCTGCGGCCGTCGGCGTCGCGCCGCAGATCGCGGCCGCGTTGTCGGTGGTGGCCAACCAGCGCGCCGCACACGCTCGCGCACTGTCCACGGAGATCGCCCGGGCAGCCGGCAAGCTCAGCGCCTCTACGAGCGAAACCACCAGCGCCGGTCCCAGCCCGGCCGCGCCGGCGGGGCCACCGCCGCCGCCGCCCCCGGTGTCGGACGTGATCAACGCGCTGAAGACCTCGGCCGACAACGCCGCCCGCCTGGTGTCGGCCGAGTCGGGCTACCGGGCCGGGCTGCTGGCGTCGATCGCCGCGTCATGCACGGCGTCCTACCTGGTGGCGCTGGTGCCCGGGGGGCCGTCGATATGACCTCCGGCAAAGACGCCGACAACCAGGCGCTCTGCGACGCGCTGGCCGTCGAGCACTCGACGATCTACGGCTACGGCATCGTGTCCGCGCTGTCGCCGCCCAGCGTCAACAACCTGGTCGTGGAGGCGTTGCTGCAGCACCGCCAGCGCCGCGACGACGTGATCGCCATGCTGGCCGCCCGCAAGGTCACCCCGCCACCGGCCGCCGCCGGTTATCAGCTGCCCCTGCTGGTGGGCAGTCCGGCCGACGCGGCTCGCCTGGCGGTGCGGATGGAGAATGACGGCGCGACGGCGTGGCGCGCGGTCACCGAGCACGCCGAGACCGCCGACGACCGCGCCTTCGCCTCGACGGCCCTGACCCAGAGCGCGGTGCTGAGCGCGCGCTGGAGCCGCATCCTGGGCGCCTGGCCGATCACGTCCAGCTTCCCGGGCGGCAACGAGTAAGGCCCGCTTAACCGGTTACCGCGTTCACAATCTCGGTGGCCAGCGAGACGCCGGCCGCCAGTTCGCGCGCCTGCCCGCCGAAGCGGTCGCGAAGCTCCACGACGCCATTGGCCCAACCCCGGCCGACCACCACGATCCAGGGCATCCCGAGCAGCTCGGCGTCCTTGAACTTGACCCCGGGCGAGGCGGTGCGGTCGTCCAGCAACACCTCGAGGCCCAGCCGGCTCAGGTCGGCGGCCAGCGTCGTGGCCCCTTCGCGGGCCTGCGCGTCCTTGTTGGCGATCACCAGGTGCACGTCGAACGGCGCGATCGACGCCGGCCAGCGCAGGCCCAGCTCGTCGTGCTGTTGCTCGGCGACGACGGCGACCAGACGCGACACCCCGATGCCGTAGGAGCCCATCGTCAGTCGCACCGGCTTGCCGTCCTCGCCGAGCACGTCGGCGACGAACGCGTCGGTGTACTTGCGGCCCAGCTGGAAGATGTGCCCGATCTCGATGCCGCGCGCCATGGTCAGCGGGCCGGCCCCGTCGGGAGACGGGTCACCTTCGCGCACTTCAGCGGCCTCGATGGTGCCGTCGGCAGTGAAGTCACGGCCGGCCACCAGTCCGACCACATGGCGCCCCGGCTCGTCGGCCCCGGTGATCCAGCTGGTGCCGTCTACCACCCGGGGGTCGACAAGATAGCGAACCTCGTTGTCTCGCAACGCCTTCGGACCGATATAGCCCTTCACCAGAAACGGGTACTTGGCGAAATCGGAGTCGCCGAGCAATTCGTACTCCGCGGGCTCCAGCGCGGCGCCCAGCCGTTTGTCGTCGACCTCCCGGTCTCCGGGCACCCCGATGGCCAGCAGCTCCCACTCCCCGCCGGGCTGACGGACCTTGACCAGCACGTTCTTCAGCGTGTCGGCCGCGGTGACGGTGCGGCCCAGACCGGCGCCATTGGCCCACTCGACCAGCGTGGCGATGGTCGGGGTATCGCCGGTGTCGTGCACTTGCGCCGGGGGCTGACCGTCCACCGGCAGCGCCTCGGGACGGGCGGTGAGCACCGCTTCGACGTTGGCCGCATACCCCGACTCCACGCACCGGACGAAGGTGTCCTCACCGATCGGGCTCTCGGCCAGGAACTCCTCCGACGCGCTGCCGCCCATCGCGCCCGACACCGCCGACACGATCACGTAGCGAACCTGCAACCGGTCGAAGATGCGCTGGTAGGCCTCCCGGTGCGCGTGGTAGGCCGCCTTGAGCCCGGCGGCGTCGATGTCGAAGGAGTAGGAGTCCTTCATCACGAATTCCCGGGCCCGCAGGATGCCGGCCCGCGGCCGCGCCTCGTCGCGATACTTGATTTGAATCTGGTACAGCGTCAGCGGGAAATCCTTATAGGAGCTGTACTCCCCTTTGACGGCCAGGGTGAAGAACTCTTCGTGCGTGGGCGCGAGCATGTAGTCGTTCCCGCGACGGTCCTGCACCCGGAACACCCCGTCGCCGTACTCGGTCCAGCGATTCGTCGTCTCATACGGCCCGCGCGGCAGCAGCCCGGGGAACAGGATCTCCTGTCCGCCGATCGCGTTCATCTCCTCGCGGACAACGCGTTCGATGTTGCGCAGCACCCTTAGTCCCAGCGGCAGCCAGCTGTACAAGCCGGGGGCGACCTGCCGGATGTATCCGGCGCGCACCAGCAGCTTGTGGCTGGGCACTTCGGCGTCGGCGGGATCGTCGCGCAGGGTGCGCAGGAACAGCTCGGACATCCGGGTGATCACAGCGGGCCAGCCTAGCGTGTCGGATGTACGTCGAACGTCACGCTGGTGCAGCGCTCACACGCCGATGCCACGCTGGCGTGACGCTCACCGGACAGGCGAGTTACAGCTCGCCGGCGTCGATGGCTTCCTTGACCTCTTGCGCATGCGCGACCTGCTCCGGGGTGTACCCGATGAACAGGGCGGCAAGGCCGACGATGACGGCCGTACCCGCCACCCACAGCAGCCCGTAGGTGTAGCCGTGGTCAAGCGCCCGCAATTGCGCGTCGTTCATCACCTTCACCGGACCGGTGGTGCCGCCCAGGTACAGCGTGCGCGAGGTGATGACGGCCTGGATGACGGCCAGCACCAGCGGCCCGCCCAGGCTTTGCAGCATCAGCGTCATCGCCGACACCGGGCCGATCTGGTCGAAACCGACGCCCGCGATCGCGGCCAGCGTCAGCGGCACGACGACCATGCCGATGCCGATTCCGCCGACAACGATCGGCAGCACCAGGTTCGGGAAGTAGGGCACGCCGCGGTGCATGAAGGCCCAGCCGTAGATCATCGCCAGCAGCAGCAGCCAGCCACCGCCGATGGTCAGCACTCGCGGCGAGAACCGCGACACCAGTTGCGAGGAGATACCCAGACCGATGCCCATCGCGATGACGAACGGGATGAATCCGACGCCGGCACGCAGCGCGCTGTAGCCCAGGATGTCCTGAACGTAGAGGCCGATGCAGACGGTGAGGCTGAACATCACGCCACCGGCCAGCAGGATCGCGGTGAACGTGACCAGCCGGTTGCGGTCGCGGAACAAACCGAACGGCACCACGGGGTTCTCGGCGGTGCGCTCGACGATGGCGAACGCGATGGCGGCGGCCACGGCGACCGCACCCGAACCGAGGGTGATCGCCGATATCCAGCCTTTTTCCGGGCCCATTGAGAAGGCGAACACCGCCGCGGTGCAGGCCAGGGTGGCCAGCATGGCCCCGGTGGCATCGAGCTTCATCCGCTCTCGGTTGGTTTCGCGCAGCGCGGTGCGGGCCAGGTAGATCATCACCAGCCCGATCGGCACGTTGACCAGGAACGCGAGCCGCCACGACCACTCGGTCAGCGCCCCGCCGACGACCAGGCCCATCACCGAGCCGATCGCAGTCATCGCGGCGAACACCGCGGTGGCCGCGTTGCGCGCCGGGCCCTTGGCAAACGTCGTCGCTACCAGAGCCAGACCGGTCGGCGACGCGATGGCCGACCCGACACCCTGCAGCAGCCGGGCGATGACCAGCGTCACCTCGTCCCAGGCCACCGCGCACAGGATCGAGGAGATGGTGAACAGCGTGACGCCGACGATGAAGGTGCGTTTGCGGCCGATGGTGTCACCGAGACGCCCGCCGAGCAGCATCAGGCCGCCGAAGGTGAGCACATAGGCGGTGATCACCCAGCTACGGCCGGCGTCGGACAGGCTCAGCTCGTTCTGAATCTTAGGAAGCGCGACGATCGCGACGGTGCTGTCCATCGTTGCCAGCAACTGCATGCCACCGATGGCGATCACGGCCGCGATGAAGCGGCGAGAAGGCAGCCAGGTCGGGTAATACCTGCTAGTGCGCGTGGTGGCGGACCCGGACGGGGTTTCCGACGGGCGCTCGGCGCGCTCGGGTGCCGGACGATCGGGGCGCAGAGCGGACCAATTTCGGGCCGCGCGCTCAGTGTCGTTGAGGGCCGTCATAACGGGTTACCTTACAGTAATCTTAAGAATCGTTTAAACCCCGAATGCTGCCACGGGCCCGATCACGATGATCGCGGGAGGTCTGATCCCCTCCGCCCGGACCTTTTGCGGCGTGTCGGCAAGAGTTGCCCGCAACGTGTGCTGCGCCGGCGTCGTTCCGTGCTGAACCACCAGGACCGGCGTATCCGCAGGTCGACCGCCTTCCAGCAGCGCGTTGACAAAGAGTTCGATGCGTTCGACGGCCATCAGCAAAACGATCGTGCCGGACAAGGCTGCCAGCGCATTCCAATTCACTAACGATTCGGGATGCCCGGGCGCCAGATGGCCGCTGACCACCACGAACTCGTGATTCACCGCTCGATGAGTGACGGGGACACCCGCCAGCGCGGGCACCGCTATGGCACTTGTCACACCGGGCACCACGGTGACCGGAACGCCGGCGTCGGCGCACGCGATCACTTCCTCGTAGCCGCGGGCGAACACGAACGGGTCACCGCCCTTGAGGCGGACGACGAAGTGCCCGGCGCGGGCCCGCTCGATCATCACGTCGTTGATCGCGTCCTGGGCCATGGCCCGCCCGTACGGGATCTTGGCGGCATCGATGACTTCGACGTGCGGTGCCAGCTCGGCGAGTAATTCGGGCGGGGCCAGGCGATCGGCCACCACGACGTCGGCCTGGGCGAGCAGCCGGCGCCCACGGACCGTGATCAGCTCGGGGTCGCCGGGGCCACCCCCGATCAGCGCCACGCCGCCGCGCACCACGTCGGAGCTTTCCGACGCGATCAGGCCCTGTTGCAGCGCCTCGCGGATGGCCGAACGGATCGCCGCCGACCGGCGATGCTCGCCACCGGCCAGCACTCCCACCGACAGGCCGGCGTACTCGAACGAGGCCGGGGTCACCGCGGTGCCCGCGATGGCGATGTCGGCGCGCACGCAGAAGATCCGCCGGCTGTCGGCGTCGGCGACGACGGCCTCGTTGACCGCGGGGTCGTTGGTGGCCGCGATTGCGTACCAGGCGCCGTCGAGGTCACCGTCGCGGTATTCGCGCAGCGTCAGGGTGATTCCGCTCATCGCCTCGACGGCGGGGGTGGCGGTCCGGCTGATCACGTGGACGTCGGCGCCGCTGGAGATCAGCAGGGGTAGCCGGCGCTGGGCAACCGTGCCTCCGCCGACCATGACGACCTTCTTGCCGGCCAGCCGCAGTCCGACGAGGTAGGGGCTCTCGGTCACCCGGCAAGCCTAGTGAAGACGATCGGTGCGGCCGTCACGACGGGCGCGGCGCGTGCCCGCATGGCCTTGCAGAGCGCGAATCTGACGCCACTGCGATTTTCCGCTCGTTTTTTCGCAGTGGGGTTAGGTTCGCGGCGCGCCAGCGGCGCGCGCGACGAAACGTGCGACCGCGTCGGGCACCGCGGCCGGGTGGGTGTGCAGATACGACGCGTGCACCCCGGCGTGCACCACACCGTCGCGTGTCGGCGCCGCGTCGCCGGCCCTGTAGACCCAGGCCGGCTGATAGCTCTCGGAAAAGGTGATCGCGGTCCGGTGGAATTCGTGTCCGACCACGCGGGCCCCGGCCGCATACAGCGCCGAATCGGCCACCGCGACCGCGTCGCGATACGCCAGCTTCAACTGCGGCGTGAACCGGGCCGCCCCGCGCAGCACCCCGCACATCGGGTACCCGTCGAGCTCGGAAGCCAGGTAGATCAGGCCCGCGCATTCCGCGTGCACCGGGGCTCCGGCGGCGGCCAACTCGCGGATTTGTTGTCGCACAACATCATTGGCGGACAGATCGGCTGTGAACTGTTCGGGGAAGCCGCCAGGCAGCAACACGGCGCCGGTGCCGTCGGGCAGCGTATCGACCAGCGGGTCGAACTCGACCACGTCGGCACCGGCGGCACTCAACAGCTCGGCGTGTTCGGCGTAGCCGAAGCTGAATGCCTTCCCGGCGGCCATTGCGACCGTCGCGCGGCGCGGCGCCGTCTCCCCCACCGCTGCAACGGGATCCCACGGTGTGCCGGTGGTGCGGCTTGCCGCGACCGCCAGCACCGCGGCCAGGTCGACGTGCCGCGCGATCAGGTCCGTCATCGCCTCGACGGCGAGCCGGGCCCGCCGCCCGTATTCGACCGCGGTAACCAGGCCCAAATACCTTGTCGGCAGCTCCAATTCGGTGGTACGCGGAATGGCACCCAACACCGGGATGCCGGTGTGCTCGCAGGCCTGTCGCAACACCTGCTCGTGCCGGGGCGATCCCACCCGGTTGAGGATCACGCCGGCGATCCGGGTTGTGGTATCGAACGTCGAAAAGCCATGCAGCAGTGCGGCAATGCTGTGGCTCTGGCCGCGCGCGTCGACGACCAGGATCACCGGGGCACCGACCAGCGCGGCGACGTGCGCCGTGGAGCCCGGCGGCGGGGACGACACGAGATCTTCCCGGGGCCCGATCCGCCCGTCGAACAGCCCCATCACGCCCTCGATCACCGCGATGTCGGCGCCGGCGGCGCCGTGTGCGTAGAGCGGGCCGATCAGCGGTTCGCCCACCATCACCGGATCGAGGTTGCGTCCGGGCCGGCCGGCCGCCAGGCCGTGGTAGCCGGGGTCGATGAAGTCGGGCCCCACCTTGAAGGGCGCGACCGTGTGCCCGGCCCGGCACAGGGCCCCGATCAAACCCGTTGCGATCGTGGTCTTTCCGCTGCCGGAGGCGGGCGCGGCGACGACGATCGCGGGGGCGTTCACCACTCGATGCCCTTCTGGCCCTTGCGGCCGGCATCCATCGGATGCTTGACCTTGGTCATCTCGGTGACCAGGTCGGCGACCTCGACCAGGCGCGGCGGAGCGGCGCGTCCGGTGATCACCACGTGCTGATGGCCGGGCCTGGCCACCAACACGTCCACCACCTCGTCGACGTCGACCCAGCCCCACTTCAGCGGGTAGGTGAACTCGTCGAGCACATAGAAGTCGTGACGCTGCTCGGCCAGCCGGCGCGAGATCTCCGCCCAGCCGTCGGCAGCCGCGGCCGCGTGGTCGTCCTCGCTGCCGGATTTACGCGTCCAGGACCAGCCGCTGCCCATCTTGTGCCATTCCACCGCAGCACCGACGCCGTGCTCGTCGTGCAATTGGCCCAGCCGCCGAAAGACGGCCTCCTCCCCCACTTTCCACTTCGCGCTTTTGACGAACTGAAACACCGCGACGTCGAGGCCGACATTCCACGCGCGCAACGCCATCCCGAACGCCGCGGTCGACTTGCCCTTGCCGTCACCGGTGTGCACCGCCAGCACCGGCAGGTTGCGCCGGGCCCGGGTGCTCAGTCCGTCATCCGGGACCTGCAGTGGGATTCCCTGTGGCATGGTCAGGCCGCGCCGCGGACGGCTCGCGTCAGATGGTCGGCGTGCAGTTGCTCGAGCCGGACGGTCGGTGCACCGAGTTGGCGGGCCAGCTGCTGAGCCAATCCCAGTCGCACATAGGACGTTTCACAGTCCACGACCACTGCCGCGCAACCCTCGGCCAGCAGTCTCGACGCCGCGATTCGACTGCGGCCCAACGGGTCCAGGCCCGCGGTTGCCCTGCCGTCGGTCAGCACCACCACCAGCGGACGCCGCGCGCGATCGCGGGCCCGCTCCCGCACGACCAGCCCACGTGCGGCCAGCAGACCCTCGGCCAGCGGGGTCTTGCCGCCGGTGTCGAATCGGGCCAGCCGCCGGCCGGCGATGTGGGCCGATGAGGTCGGCGGCAGCAACAACCGTGCTTCCTGCTGGCGGAAGGTGATCACCGCGACCTTGTCGCGCCGTTGATAGGCGTCGCGCAACAGCGAGAGGGCGGCACCGCTGACGGCGGCCATCCGGTCCCGGGCGGCCATCGACCCGGACGCGTCGACGACGAAGATCACCAGGTTGCCTTCGCGCCCCTCCCGGACGGCGCGGCGGATGTCGTCGGGCCGCGGGCGCAGCGGTCCCGCGCCGGCTTGCTCGGCGGCCGACAGCAGGGTGGCGAACAGGTGCAGACCATGGGCGCCCGCGTCGTTGGCGCCGGCAGCCGCCACGACGCTGCCCGAGGAATTGCGGGCCCGCGAACGCCGGCCGGGCGCGCCTTCGCCGACGCCGGGAACCGTCAACGCCCGGGCGCGAAACGTCTTCGACGGCGGGGCGCTGGGTCGTGTCTGGGGCGTCTGGGGTTTCGCGTTTGAAGACGACTCTTGTTGTGCGGCTGAGTCATCGGCGGACTGGCCGCCGCCGGGCGGATCGGGATCGGGCTCCGGCTGGTCACCGGCTTGCCGCAGCGCCTCGTCCAGCTGCTCGCGATCGATACCCGGGTCGTCGAACGGGTCGCGGCGACGCCGGTGCGGCAGTGCCAGTTCCGCAGCCACCCTGATGTCCTGCTCGGCCACGGTTGTCGCGCCGCGCCAGGCCGCGTGCGCAACGGCGGTACGGGCCACCACCAAATCGGCCCTCATCCCGTCGACGTCGAACGCCGCACACAGCGCCGCGATGCGACGTAATTCGTTGTCCGGCAACACCACATCGTCGACCAGTGCGCGGGCCGCGGCGATCCGCCGGGCCAGCTCGGCGTCGTCGGCCGCGTAGCGGGTGGCGAACCCGTCCGGGTCGGCCTCGTAGGCCATCCGCTGCCGGATCACCTCGGCGCGCACCTCGACGTCACGCGAGGCGTGCACCTCGACGGTCAGCCCGAATCGGTCGAGCAGCTGCGGGCGCAGCTCGCCTTCCTCCGGGTTCATCGTGCCGATCAACACGAAACGCGCCTCGTGCGAATGCGAGATGCCGTCGCGTTCGATGTGCACCCGGCCCATGGCGGCGGCGTCGAGCAGCACGTCGACCAGATGATCGTGCAGCAGGTTGACCTCGTCGACGTACAACACGCCGCCGTGGGCACGCGCGAGCAACCCGGGCGAGAAAGCATGCTCACCGTCGCGCAGCACCCGCTGCAGATCCAGCGACCCGATCACCCGGTCTTCGGTTGCGCCGAGCGGCATTTCGACCAGGCCGGACCCGGCGCCGTTAGTTCCGGTCGCCGCGGACAACAGCGCGGCAAGCCCGCGCACGGCCGTCGATTTGGCGGTGCCCTTCTCGCCGCGAATCAGCGCGCCACCGATTTCCGGGCGCACCGCACACAGCAGAAGTGCCAGCCGCAACTGGTCGTGGCCGACGATCGCGCTGAACGGATACGGCTTCACGGCATCGCCGTCTGCCCGGAACCGGGACGCAGCATGGGGACGTGTGGCACGCCGTCGTCGATGAAATCATCGCCGTCGCGCACAAAACCATGGTGGGCGTACATCTCGGCGAGATAGGTCTGCGCGTTGATCCGGCACGGGTAGTTGCCGACCTCGGCCAGCGCGGCCCGCAGCAGCCGGGTGGTGTGGCCCTGTCCCCGCACACTGCGTTTGGTGCACAGCCGCCCGATCCGGAACACCTTCTCCCCACCGGCGTGTTCCTCCATCAGCCGCAGCGTGCTGATCACCTCGCCGTCAGTCGTCTCCAGCCAGAAATGCCGGGTCTCGGCGAGCAAGTCGCGCCCGTCCAGTTCCGGATACGGGATGGCCTGTTCCACGACGAACACCTCTACCCGTAGCTTGAGCAGCTCGTAAAGAGTTTGCGCGTCAAGGTCTTTGGCCCAGATGCGGCGTAGCGCTTCTGTCATCGGCGCCGCTCCTCCTCATCAGTTCGGTTAGCTAGCCGGCGCGGTTCATGAGCCGTTCAACTGTAATACGTTGGCGCTCCACGTTCTCACCTCGTCGTAGAGCGCCGGTTCCTCGGACAGCCGGGTCCCTAGCGAGGGCACCATCTCTTTGAGCCTGGGCAACCAGGTCTGGTAGCGGTTGGCGAAACAGCTCGCCAGCACATCGAGCATGATCGGCACGGCCGTCGAGGCGCCGGGCGAGCCGCCGAGCAGACCCGCGATGCTGCCGTCCGACGATCCCACCACGGTGGTGCCGAACTCGAGCGCCCCGCCTTTGCCCGCGGCCCGCCGGATCACCTGGACACGCTGACCGGCCACCGTCAGTTGCCAATCCGAATCCCGCGCGCCAGGCGCGAATTCGCGCAGCACATCCATCCGTTCGCGTTCGGTGAGCCGCAGTTGGCGGACCAGGTAATTGACCAGCGTCAGCTCGGTGATGCCGACTCCCAGCATCGACAGCACGTTGTCCCGCCGGACCGACCGGGGCAAATCGCTGACGTGACCATGCTTCAAGAACTTGGGCGACCAGCCGGCATACGGCCCGAAGACCAGCCACGACTTGCCGTTGACGAACCGAAGGTCCAGATGCAGCGCCCCGAGCGGCGGGGCGCCGGGGGCGGGAACGCCGTAGACCTTGGCCCGGTGCGCGGCGGTCAGCGCCGGGTTGTCGGTGCGCAGGAACCGGCCGCCGATCGGGAAGCCGGCGAAGCCTTTGACCTCAGCGATGCCGGACTTCTGTAACAGCGGCAGTGCGTCACCACCGCCGCCGACGAACACGAATTTCGCGTCCAGCTTGCGCGTTTCACCGGTCCGCCGGTTGACGATCCGCAGCGTCCAGCCGTCCGCATGACGGGTCAGGTTGCGCACCTCGTGGCCGAACAGCGCCGTGGCACCGTGGCGCACGCAATAGCCGATGAGCTGCTTGGTCAGCGCGCCGAAGTCGACGTCGGTGCCGTCGGCGGCCCAATTGAGCGCAGTCGGCTCGGAGAAGTCACGTCCGTCGGCCATGAACGGCAGCCGGCGGGTGAACTCGTCCGGATCCTCGACCAATTCCGTCCCGGCGAACAGCGGGTTCGCCGCCAGCGCCCGCTGACGACGCCGCAGATAGTCGACGTGCTGCGCCCCGTGCACGAAGCTGACATGCGGCACGGCGTTGACGAAGCGCCGATCGGTAAGGATGCCGTTCTCGACGGCATAAGCCCAGAACTGCCGCGTCACCTGGAATTGCTCGTTGATCGAGACGGCTTTGGTGATGTCGATCGACCCCTGGGCACCCGGGCGCTCGGGTGTGTAGTTCATTTCACACAGCCCGGCGTGCCCGGTGCCGGCGTTGTTCCACGGGCTGCTGCTCTCGGCGGCGACCGCATCGAGCCGCTCGACCACCGTGATCGACCAGTCCGGCTCCAGCCGCCGCAGCAGTACGGCCAGGGTGGCGCTCATGATCCCGGCGCCGACCAGCACGACGTCGGTGCGCGCCGTTGTGTCTGACACCGAAACGCTGGCCCTTTCTCGGTCTTTGCCAAGTCCATTTCTAGCCGGTCATCCAGGCTATCCCGGCCGGCGCGGCCGCACCGACCGGAACCGGCCGCGACCAGCAAAAGCATTCGCCACGCTAAGCTGGCCTGGTGACTGGCTGGGTGCCCGATGTCCTGCCTGGCTATTGGCGGTACACCATCGAATTGGGACCCGATCCCGCCGGCGAGGGCGACATCGTCGCAACGTTGATTCGGCGCGGTGACGGCGGCGGTGACGGGCACGCGGTTCTGACCGTGCACGGTTACACCGACTATTTCTTCAATACCGCGCTGGCCGATCACTTCGCCGGCCGTGGCTTCACCTTCTACGCACTGGACCTGCAGAAGTGCGGACGGTCGCGGCGCGACGGCCAGACCCCACACTTCATCACCGATCTCGCGCATTACGACACCGAACTGGAACGCGCCCTGAGCGTCATCGGCGAGCAGGCCCCCGACGTCCGGGTCCTGATGTACGGCCACTCGGCCGGCGGCCTGATCGTGCCGCTGTGGCTGGACCGGTTGCGCCGCCGAAACGCCAAGGCGCACGCCGGCATCGGCGGCTTGGTGCTCAACAGTCCCTTCCTGGATCTGCACGGCCCGGCGGTGCTGCGCCTGGGCATGACGTCGGCGATGATCGCCGGCCTGTCGCGCGTGCGTTCCAGGGTCGTGTTGCGCGGCACCAGCAAGGGCGGTTACGGCACCACACTGCACCGCGACTACGACGGCGAGTTCGACTACAACCTGGAGTGGAAACCGTTGGGCGGCTTCCCCATTACCGCGGGATGGCTGCACGCCGTGCGCCGCGGCCAGGCCCGCCTGCACCGAGGCCTCGACGTGGGAGTGCCGAACCTGATCCTGCGCTCCGACCACAGCGTGCCCGAATCCGCGGACGCGATGTCGATGCAACGCGGCGACGCTGTCCTCGACGTCACCCAGATCGCGCGGTGGGCGGGCTGCGTCGGGCACCGTAGCAACGTCGTTCCGGTGGCCGACGCCAAACACGACGTGTTCCTGTCCCTGGAGGGTCCGCGCTCGGCCGCCTACCGGGAACTGGATCTGTGGCTGGACGGCTACCTGCGCACCACCAACACCGACACCTCGGCATCGTTCGGAAAGGGGTGAGGCGCGTGGAGACCTACGATGTGGCGATCATCGGAACCGGCTCGGGCAACTCCGTTCTCGATGACCGTTTCGCCGACAAGCGCGTGGCGATCTGCGAGCAGGGCACCTTCGGCGGCACCTGCCTCAACGTCGGCTGCATCCCGACCAAGATGTTCGTCTACGCCGCCGAGGTCGCCCAAACCATCCGCGAGGCTTCGCGTTACGGCGTCGACGCACACATCGACCGGGTGCGCTGGGACGACATCGTCTCGCGCGTCTTCGGGCGCATCGATCCGATCGGGGTCGGCGGCGAGGACTATCGCAGCTCGGCGCCCAACATCGACGTGTACAAGCAGCACACCCGGTTCGGCCCGGTCCAGGCCGACGGTCGCTATCTGCTGCGCACCGACGGCGGCGACGAATTCACCGCCGAGCAGGTGGTGATCGCGGCCGGGGCTCGGGCGGTGGTTCCCCCGTCGATCCTCGACTGCGGCGCGCAGTACTACACCAGCGACACGATCATGCGAATCTCCGAGTTCCCAGAACATCTGGTGATCGTCGGGGGTGGTTTCGTGTCCGCCGAATTCGCCCATATCTTCTCGTCGCTGGGCGCACGGGTCACGCTGGTGGTGCGCGGCTCCGCCCTGCTGCGGCACTGCGACGACGCGCTGTGCAAGCGCTTCACCCGCATCGCGTCGAGCAAATGGGAACTGCACACCCACTGCAACGTCGTGAGCGCCGAGAACCAGGGCTCCGGTGTCGCGGTGCGAATCGACAACGGCCACACCATCAACGCCGACGCGATGCTGGTCGCCACCGGCCGGGTTTCCAACGCCGATCAACTCGACCTCGAGCAGGCCGGCATCGCCGTCGAGGACGGCCTCGTCGTCGTCGACGAGTACCAAAGAACCACCGCACGTGGGGTTTTCGCGCTCGGCGACGTCTCCTCGAAGTATCAACTCAAGCACGTCGCCAACCACGAGGCGCGGGTGGTGCAGCACAATCTGCTGTGCGACTGGGACGACACCGAGTCGATGGCGGTCACCGACCATCGCTTCGTGCCCTCCGCGGTGTTCACCGACCCGCAGGTCGCCTGTGTCGGACTCACCGAAAACGAAGCCATTGCACAGGGTTTCAAGATCTCGGTGAAGATCCAGGATTACGGCGACGTCGCCTACGGCTGGGCGATGGAGGACACCACCGGGTTCGTCAAGTTGATCGGCGAGTGCGGCACCGGGCGTCTGCTGGGTGCCCACATCATGGGTCATCAGGCCTCCTCGATCATCCAGCCCTTGATCCAGGCGATGAGCTTCGGGCTGACCGCTCCCGAGATGGCCCGCGGGCAGTACTGGATTCACCCGGCACTGCCCGAAGTGGTGGAGAACGCGCTACTGGGCCTGCGCTGACCTCAACGCCGGGCCGCGGAGTCGCCCTGCTGGCATTGCGGGCACAGACCACGCAGCGTCAGCCCGGCCCGTTCCGACAGTGCGAACGCACTGCCCTCCATCGCATGCTCAAGCGCTGAGCTGAGCTGACGCGCGGGGACCTCGATGATCGAGCCGCACTGCGTGCATACCGCGTGGTGGTGCGGGGCGGTCGCCAATCCGTAGGTCGTGATCCCGCCGTCGAGGGTGAGCGCGTGCAACACCGCCTGCTCGACCAGCGTGGTCACCGTGCGGTAGATGGTGGCCACATCGGGCGGCTGGGCGCCGGCGGGCAGGCTGGCCCGCACCCGCTGGTGAATTTCCGCGACGGAGAGGTGTCCGTTCACAGGTTCGAGCACCGCCAGTACCTGGATCCGCGAGGTCATGCGCCGCAATCCGCGGGCACGCAGGAAGTCGCCGATGCGTTCGGTGACCGCGGGATCCAGCGACGACGAGTTGGACGTCACCCGCCTAGTCTTGCGCCGGATATCCCGGATTACCAGTCTTGGGCGCCGCGCAGGCAGCACGCCCTGGATTCACCGGGTATCGGCGGCCGCACGGGTGTAGAAACGACTTCATGGCCGCGCGCCCGGGGACCGGCGATGCATGAGCTTTCGCTGTGCGCGGCGATCGCCGGCGTGGTCAAAACACATGCCGACGGACGGCACGTCGACGTGGTCCGTGTCCGGATCGGCGCCCTGCGCCAGGTGGTCCCCGATTCGTTGTCATTCTGCTGGACCCTCGTCCGGGAGTCGGAGAACATGCCGGACGCCGAGCTGGAACTCGAGTGTGTCGGCGCCGAGGTGCGCTGCCGCGCGTGCGGCCGCCAGTCGGAGATCACCTCGGCCTGGTCGATTTGGTGTCCACACTGCGACAGCTCCGACGTCGAGGTGGTGCGCGGCAACGAATTCCTGGTGACGTCGTTGGACGTCTCGTGAGAAGGGACCCGCGGCACCGTTGGATGCCACATCGAAAGGTGTTGAGCGATGGGTAGATTTCATCGGCACGACGACGGCACCGTGCACATCCACGAACGTGATCACGTTCCGCACGAGCACGACCACGGCGATCACCGTCACTACGAGACCGGCAAGCAGCGCATCGATGTGTTGGAGGCGATCTTCGCCGAGAACGATGTTCGCGCCGACGCCAACCGGGCGGCATTCGAGAGCAACGGCATCCGCGCGCTCAACCTGATGAGCTCGCCGGGCTCGGGAAAAACGACCGTCCTCGCGGCAACACTCGACGAGCTCGCCGGCCAGTTGGCGATCGGGGTGATCGAGGGCGACATCGCCACCGACCTCGACGCGGCCAAGCTCAGCGGTCGCGGCGCCCAGGTGTCACTGCTGAACACCAGTAACGGCTTTGGCGGCGAATGTCACCTGGACGCGCCCATGGTCAATCGCGCCCTGCCGGGCCTCGACCTGCCCGCTCTGGACCTGGTGATCATCGAGAACGTCGGCAATCTGGTCTGCCCGGCGGAGTTCGACGTCGGCGAGCATGCCAAGGCCATGGTCTACTCCGTTACCGAGGGCGAGGACAAGCCACTGAAGTATCCCGTCATGTTCAGATCGGTGGATGTGGTGTTGCTCAACAAGATTGACCTGATCCCCTACCTGGACGTGGAGGTGGACAGCTACATCGCGCACGTTCGCGAGGTCAATGCGACCGCGACGATTCTGCCGGTGAGCGCCCGCACCGGCGCCGGCAGGGGCGCGTGGTTCGGTTGGCTGAGGCGGTTCGCCGAAGGCGCCGCGGACTGAACCGTGACTGTCTTGCAAATCATTTGCAAGACAGGGCCATTGATTCACAACGCTTGCCAGAACCGTTGACAACCCCACAGGGCGGGAGTAGACCCAAAAACAGCGCTGCGCAAGTGGGCCGACGGTCGACTCCGGCGGCGCAGGGGCCCCAGCCCGGCCCCGGAAAGCTGCAGCATGCCAACGGAAGCAGCAGTCAAAGCAGAAGAGACGTTGATCCACGTTCTATGGATCAACGCGGGCCTCAGTTGTGACGGTGATTCGGTGGCGTTGACTGCCGCCACCCAACCCAGCGTCGAGGAGATCGCCCTGGGAGCTCTGCCCGGTCTCCCCCGAGTCGCCGTGCACTGGCCCCTGATCGATTTCGAATGCGGACCCAACGGGGGCGCGGACGACTTCCTGGAGTGGTTCTTCAGGGCCGACCGCGGTGAATTGGAACCGTTCGTGCTTGTCGTCGAGGGATCCATTCCCAACGAGAAGATCAAGGACGAGGGCTACTGGTGTGGGTTCGGCAACGACCCCGCCACCGGTCAGCCGATGACCACCAGCGAGTGGCTCGACCGGCTGGCACCCAAGGCCACAGCGATCGTGGCGGTCGGGACCTGCGCCACCTACGGCGGCATCCACGCGATGGCCGGCAATCCGACCGGAGCGATGGGCGTACCCGACTACCTCGGCTGGGGATGGAAAAGCAAGGCCGGCATCCCGATCGTGTGCGTGCCCGGCTGCCCGATCCACCCGGACAACCTGTCCGAGACGCTGACCTACCTGCTGTACATGGCCACCGGTCAGGCGCCGATGATCCCGCTCGACGACGCGCTGCGCCCCAAGTGGCTGTTCGGCAACACGGTGCACGAGGGGTGTGACCGGGCCGGCTACTACGAGCAGGGTGATTTCGCCACCGAGTACGGCTCGCCGAAATGCATTGTCAAGCTTGGCTGTTGGGGCCCGGTCGTGAAATGCAACGTGCCCAAGCGCGGGTGGATCAACGGAATCGGTGGTTGCCCGAACGTCGGCGGAATCTGCATCGGGTGCACGATGCCGGGGTTCCCAGACAAGTTCATGCCGTTCATGGACGAGCCGCCCGGGGGCAAGCTCTCCAGCACCGCGTCGGGGTTATACGGATCCGTGATTCGTAGTTTGAGGGGTATCACGGCCCGAACCGTCGACAAGGAACCGCGCTGGCGCCACAAGGGCACCGAGCTCGTCAGCGGAGCCCGCCGCACCTGGTAGGTCGCGGCGCGCTCGTCTTGTTTCACGCCACCAGCCCTTGAGGCAGAGAGCAGTAATGCGATGACAACCATCATTCCCAAGCCGACAGAGGAAAAAAAGGAACCGGGTCAGCTCGTCGAGATGGCGTGGGACCCGATCACCAGAATCGTCGGCAGCCTTGGCATTTACACCAAGATCGATTTCGAGAACAAGCAAGTCGTCGAGTGTCACAGCACGTCGTCGATCTTCCGTGGCTATTCGATCTTCATGAAGGGTAAGGATCCCCGCGACGCCCACTTCATCACCAGCCGGATCTGCGGTATCTGCGGCGACAATCATGCGACCTGCTCGTGCTATGCGCAGAACATGGCTTACGGCGTCAAGCCACCACACCTGGGCGAGTGGATCGTCAACCTGGGCGAGGCCGCGGAATATATGTTCGACCACAACATCTTTCAGGAGAATCTGGTCGGCGTCGACTTCTGCGAGAAGATGGTCGCCGAGACAAATCCGAGCGTGCTTTCCCTGGCGGAGAAAACGCAGGCTCCGCACGCCGATGCGCACGGCTACCGGACCATCGCCGACATCATGCGCTCGCTCAATCCGTTCAGTGGCGAGTTCTACCGCGAGGCGCTGGCGGTGAGCCGCTGGACGCGAGAGATGTTCTGCCTCATGGAAGGTCGCCACGTGCACCCGTCCACGCTCTACCCGGGCGGGGTGGGCACGGTCGCGACGATTCAGCTGATGACCGACTACATGACACGGCTGATGCGCTATGTCGAGTTCATGAAGAAGGTCGTGCCGATGCACGACGACCTGTTCGACTTCTTCTACACCGCATTGCCCGGCTACGAGAAGGTCGGGCTGCGCCGCACCCTGCTCGGCTGCTGGGGCTCCTTCCAGGATCCCGAGGTGTGCAACTTCGCGTACCAGGATATGGAGCGTTGGGGCAACGCGATGTTCGTAACGCCGGGTGTGGTGGTGGACGGCAAGCTGGTCACCCACTCGCTGGTCGACATCAATCTCGGCATCCGAATCCTTTTGGGCAGTTCGTATTACGACGACTGGACCGATCAGGAGATGTTCGTCAAGACCGATCCGCTGGGCAACGCGGTGGACCGTCGGCACCCGTGGAACCAACACACCAACCCGCATCCGCAGAAGCGCGACATGGACGGCGGCAAGTACAGCTGGGTGATGTCACCGCGCTGGTTCGACGGCAAGGACCACTTGGCGCTGGACACCGGTGGCGGCCCGCTGGCGCGGCTGTGGTCGACCGCGCTGGCCGGCCTGGTCGACATCGGCTACGTCAAGGCGACCGGTGACAGCGTGCAGATCAACCTGCCCAAGACCGCGCTGAAGGGGCCGGTCGAGTTCGAGTGGAAGGTGCCCAAGTACGGCAGCAACACCATCGAGCGCGACCGCGCCCGGACCTACTTCCAGGCCTACGCGGCGGCGTGCGCGCTGCACTTCGCCGAAAAGGCTTTGGAGGAGATCCGCGCCGGGCGCACCAAGACCTGGGAGCGCTTCGAGGTGCCCGACGAGGGCATCGGGTGCGGTTTCACCGAGGCGGTACGCGGCGTGCTGAGCCACCATTTGGTGATCCGGGACGGCAAGATCGCGAACTACCACCCGTATCCGCCGACTCCGTGGAATGCCAACCCGCGCGACAGCTTTGGCACGCCGGGCCCCTACGAGGACGCGGTCCAGGGTCAGCCGATTTTCGAGGAGAACGACCGGGAGAACTTCAAGGGCATCGACGTCATGCGCACCGTGCGCAGCTTCGACCCCTGCCTGCCGTGCGGTGTGCACATGTATCTGGGGAAGGGCAAAACCCTCGAGAGACTGCACACACCAACGCAATCACCCGCCGGGGACTGACGATCGCAAGCGCGGCGCAGCCGGGCGATGCGGGTCGTCACCGTATTGGAGGACACATGGTGGATCGCCCGGAGGTCCCGGATAACGACACGCAGTGGCGCGCAGCGGGCGATCGGATCCAGATACTCCTGGATTCCTGCGCGGCGGGTGGCACGGCAGCGTATGAGCGCGCACAGCAGCTGGTCCGTGAAGTGGTCGGGCTCTACGGATCCGGGCTCGAGCGGATCATGCGATTGGGTGATCCCGACCTGACCGAGCGGCTGGCCACCGACGACCTGGTGGCCAGCCTGCTCCTTGTGCACGGCTTGCACCCACACGATGCGCATCGCCGGGTGTCCGATGCACTGGACCGGGTGCGCCCGTACCTCGGCTCGCACGGCGGCGACGTCGACCTGCTCGAGATCGTCGGCGATACCGCGCGGCTGGCGTTCACCGGGAGCTGCAAGAGCTGCCCGTCGTCGGCGGTGACGCTGGAGCTGGCCGTCGAGGACGCCGTTCGTGCTGCGGCGCCGGAGATCTCGACGATCGAAGTGGTCACCGCCCAGCGCGCGGCCGAGCCGTCCGTGATTCCCGCGGAATCACTGCTGGCGCAGCTGCGTTCGAACGGCTCGACGGTGCAGTCGCACGGCTCCAGCTGGCACCCGGTGCCCGAACTGGCCGAGTTGGCGCCCGGCGAGGTTGCCGGATTCCGGATCTCGGGCGCCACGGTCGTGGTGTGCCGGGTGGGCGACCTGCCGTTGGCCTACCTCGACCACTGCCCGGTCTGCGACGACACATTGGCGGGAGCCCAACTGCGCGAGACGCTGCTGGGCTGCCCGCGCTGCGGCACCCAATTCGACGTCGTACACGCGGGTGCGGGCCCCGACGGAACTCACCTGGAGCCGCTGCCCCTGCTGTTGCGTGACGGGGTGCCGTCGGTGGCACTGGCCGAACCGATGGGAGCCGGCGCATGACAACCCCGTACGACGTGCTGGCCCGCATCAAGAGCGGCCGCGTAACTCCCGAGCCGGCCGGCGAGCGCTGCGAAATGTGCTCGGAGAGCATCGCCGACGAGCATCAGCACGTGGTGAACGTCGCGGGCCGGCAATTGATGTGTGTGTGCCGCGCCTGCTATCTGCTGTTCACCGACGGGCAAGCCGAATTGCGCTACCGCGCGGTGCCGGACAGGTACTTGGCATTCCCGAATTTCGCGTTGGACCGGCGCGCCTGGGACGCGCTTCAGATTCCGGTCGGCGTGGCGTTCTTCTTCACCAACTCCGCGCTGCTGCGCACGGTGGCGTTCTATCCCGGCCCCGCCGGGGCGTGCGAGTCCGAGCTCGACCTCAAGGTGTGGAACGCCATCCGCGCGGCCGATCCGCGGGTGGGCCTGCTCACCGCGGACGTGGAGGCGCTGCTGGTCCGGGTCAGCAACGAATTCGCGCAGCCGCAAAGCTATCTCGTTCCGATTGATGCCTGCTACGAATTCGTCGGCCGCCTGCGCATGCTGTGGCGCGGTTTCGACGGCGGGCAGCAGGCGCGACGGTTCATCGACGAGTTCTTCGCCGCGATCGCGGCCCGCGCGGTGGAGACGCCGAGATGAGCGTCGAGGTGACCTACACCGTTGCCGACGTCGCGCCCGAACCGTACGCGGTCAGCCCGGTGTTGACCGCCCGGGTCGGCGTCGTGGCCGACGGGGACGACCCGGTGCACGCCATCGCCCTGCGCGCTCAGGTCCGCATCGAGCCGCCGCGCCGGTCGTACTCCGACGAGGAGGCCGCCGGGCTGATCGACTTGTTCGGCCCGCGCGAACGCTGGGCGAGCACCCAGCACGGGTTCCTCTGGCAGCACTGCACCGCGATGGTGCCCGGATTCACCGGACACACCACCGTGCAGCTTGTGCTGGATTGCACCTACGACTTCGAGGTCGCGGCGTCCAAGTACCTGCACGCGCTGCGCGACGGCGCGGTGCCGCTGCAATTCCTGTTCAGCGGAACCATATTCGTCAAATCCGACCGCGGCTTCTCGGTCCAGCAGGTGCCGTGGGACCGCGAGCACCGCTACGACATGCCGGTGCAGGCCTGGCGGGCGCTGATCGCGCAGCACTATCCCAACACCGGCTGGGTCCGGCTCAATCACGAGACCATCACCGCGCTGGCCCACTACAAGTCGGTACAGGGCATGCTCGACCTCGACCAGGCGGTCACCGCGCTGCTGGATTCCGAACGGACGACGGCATGACGACGGCGAGCTGGGAGGGCGCCCGCGCCGTCGCCGACGCGGTGCTATACGAGGGTTATCTGCTCTATCCGTACCGCGGCACGTCGAGCAAGAACCAATCACGTTGGCAATTCGGTGTTCTGGGACCCCCCGGCGCGGCGGAGAAAGGCCTGGGCGAAGACGACGCGTTGGCGGCGCAGTTCCTCATCGAGGGAACCGGGGCGCTCACGCTGGTGGTACGGTTCCTGCAGTTGCAGCACCGCCGGGTCGAACGGGCGGCCTGCGGCGATCGATTCGAACCGGTTGCCGAGCTCACCACGCCGGCCGGCTCCTGGCTGACCTGGGACGAAGCGGTCGAGTGCGAAAGGGTTTTCGGCCCCATTGCATTCGACGACCAACCGCGGAAACTGCCGATTGTGGTGAACGCGGCGACCGACATCGAGGGTGTCGAAGGCGGCCGCTTGGTTCGCGAACGCAAGCAGATCCGCGGCGAGCTGACCGTGTCCAGCGAACCCGACGGCACGATGCGCCGAGTCTCGGTGCGGCTGAACAATATCGGCGATGCCGCGGTGGACAAGGACGACGCGATCGCGCGGTCCATGATCGGCAGCCACCTGATCGCCGAAGTTGTCGGCGGCCAATTCGTCTCGATGCTCGAGCCGGCGCCGGCGGCGGTCGAGGCGGTGTCGCGGTGCACCCAGCACCGCTGCTTCCCCGTACTGGCCGGTCCACCCGGCAGCCACGACATCCTGCTGATTTCGCCGATCATTCTCTACGACCACCCCGAGGTCGCCGAGCAGAGCAACACCGCGTTGTATGACTGCACCGAGATCGACGAGATCTTGACCCTGCGCGTGATGACGATGACCGACGACGAGAAGGCGCAGGCCCGGGCCACGGATCCGCGGGCCGCACGGATCATCGAGGCGTGCGACACGATGTCGCCCGACGCGATGGCGCGCCTGCACGGCGTGCTGCGCGATCCGCACCGGCTCGACATCCTGGTCCCGGAAATTCCCGACGGCGTCGACTGGTGGGATCCGCTGGCGGACAACGCGGTTCGACCTGAGGTCGACGCGGTGCTGGTGAACGGTATCCCGGTCGCGCGGGGCAGCCGGGTTCGGTTGCGACCGCGGCGCAACGCCGACGCCCAAGACATCTTCGTCGCCGGCAAGACCGCCCGGGTCACGTCGGTGCACGAGGACGTAGAGGGCAACAAGCACGTCGGTGTCGTGGTCGAGGACGACCCGGCCGCCGAACTGCACGACTGGTACGGCCGCTACCTGTACTTCTCCCCCGACGAAGTCGAGCCTCTGGAAACAGAAACCAACACCCAGGAAAGGAGTTCGACATGGAAGTCGTAGGTTGGGTATTCATCGCCGTCATCGCGCTGGTGGTCGGGATCGCGGTAATACTGGGGGTGGTGTCGCTGCCCGACGCGCGCCGCTACCTGAAATTGAGGCGGATGTAGCCGCATCGGAGACGGCCATGACTGCGCGCATCCTGGTGGCCGGGATCGGCAACATCTTCCTGGGCGATGACGGATTCGGTTCCGAAGTGGTCCGCAATGCCGCGCTGCCACACGACAATCCGAGCGTCCGCGTGACCGACTACGGCATCGCGGGCATGCATCTCGCGTACGACCTGCTCGAGGACTGGGACACGCTGGTCCTCGTGGACGCGGTACCCAGCCGTGGCCAGCCGGGAACCCTGCACGTTTTTCAGGCCGACCATGACTCCGGTTGTGCCACCATCGGTTTCGATGGCCACAGCATGGACCCCGCCGCGGTGTTCGCCAGCCTGCGCGCGCTCGGCGGCAATCCGCCCTACACGGTTGTGGTCGGGTGTGAGGCCGGCAGCGTCGAAGAAGGCATCGGTCTGACCGACCCGGTCGCCAAAGCGGTTCCGCGGGCCGTGCATGCCATTGAGGAGATCGTCGCCGCGCTGCAGATTCCGACGCCCTGCGCGGTGCGCGAGGAGTGCTGAGATGTGTTTGGGGATACCCGGTCAGGTGATCAGGATGCTGGACGGTTACGAAGGTCAGCTGGCGCTGGTCGACGTCACCGGAGAGCAGCGCAAGGTCAACGTCGGCATGCTGCCCGAAGAGACATTCGAGCGCGGTGACTGGGTGATCATCCACATGGGCTTCGTGGTCGAGAAGACTGATCGCGCCGGTGCCGAGCAGGCGATGACGGGTCTGGAACTGATGGGCCGGGGCGTCATCGATCCGACCCTGCCGGAGGGCGGTTGAGATGACCGGCCTCTTTGTGCCGGGCCCCCTGCTGCTTCGGTCCGACGTCTCCACCCCGCAGGTGCGGCGGCGCTTCACTGTGACCGGTGTCGTTCAAGGGGTCGGCTTCCGGCCGTTCGTGCACCGGATCGCCGGCGAGCTGGGCCTGGCCGGCTTCGTCGGAAACGACTCCGGCGCAGTCTTTCTCGAGGTGCAGGGCGAGCCGGCACGCGTGGCGGAGTTCGGTCGCCGGCTGCGTGCCCAGGCCCCGCCGCTGGCCAGCATCGCCGCCGTCAGCGTGGCGGACCTGCCCGTGGATACCAGTTGCGGCCACGAGTTCCGGATCGTGGCGAGTCAGGCGATTGCCGGTGCCACCACCCCGATTCCGCCCGACATCGCGGTGTGCGACGACTGTGTCGCCGAGCTGTTCGACCCCGCCAATCGGCGCTACCGCCACCCGTTCGTCACCTGCACCAACTGTGGACCGCGGTTCACCATCATCCGCGAATTGCCTTACGACCGCGCGGCCACCACGATGGCGGGATTTCCGATGTGCGCGCGATGTGCGGCCGAATACCACGATCCCGCGAATCGCCGGTTCCACGCCCAGCCGATCGCCTGCCCCGAATGCGGTCCGTCGCTGTGGTTCGGCTCGCAGGACGGGCGGGTCGTGGGGTCGGACGCGGCGCTGGCGGCCACCCAACGGGCGCTGGCGGCGGGTGCGGTGGTCGCCATCAAGGGCATCGGCGGCTACCACCTGGCGTGTACGGCCGACAACGAAGCGGCCGTCGGGGCATTGCGGTCACGAAAAGCACGCGGTGCCAAGCCGTTCGCCATGCTGGTCCGCGACTTGGACGTCGCGCGCCGCTACGCCGAGATCGACGACGACGAGGCCGCGGTGCTGTCGGGCCCCGCGCGTCCGATCGTGTTGTTGCGGCGCCGACCGGGCGCGCCGGTCGCTGCGGCCGTTGCTCCCGGCAGCCCGCTGCTGGGGCTGATGCTGCCGTACTCCCCCATCCACCACCTACTGCTGACGCCCGCACCCGACTCGCTGGTGCTCACCAGCGCCAACCGATCCGACGAACCCATCTGCTTCACCGACGACGATGTCGCGTCCCGGCTTCCGGGACTCTGCGACGCGATCCTCGATCACGACCGGCCCATCCACGTGCCGTGCGACGACTCGGTGATGCGCGTGGGCGACGGTCGGGAGCTTCCGATTCGCCGGTCGCGCGGCTATGCGCCGCTGCCGGTAGATCTGGGGCGCAGCGGTCCGGCGGTGCTCGCGGTGGGCGGCGAGCTGAAGAACACCTTCTGCCTCACCGACGGTTCGCGCGCCTACCTGTCCGGTCACATCGGGGACATGGGCAGCTGGGAGACCCTGCGGACGTTCGAGCGTGCGGTGCGTCAACTCAGCGAAATCCGCGGTGAGCCTTCCCGATTGGCCGCCGATCTGCACCCGGGGTATCACACCCGCAGCTGGGCCGAGCGTCGCGCCGGCGATCGACCGCTGGATCTCGTCCAGCACCATCACGCGCATGTGGTGTCGCTGTTGGCCGAACACGGCCGCCTCGGTGAACCCGTGGTCGGCGTCTCCTTCGACGGCACCGGCTACGGCTGTGACGACACGATCTGGGGCGGGGAGATCCTTGTCCTCGGTCACCACAGCCACCGCTTCGTGCGGGCCGGCCATCTGCTGCCGGTGCCGTTGCCGGGCGGCGACGCCGCCGTTCGCAATCCGTGGCGGATGGCCCTGTCCCAGTTGTGGATGGCCGGTATCGACTGGACCCCGCAACTGGCGCCGGTCGCCGCGGCTTCGGTCGAGGAATTACGGCTCACCCGTTCGCAATTGGAGAGCGACACCGGATGTGTGCCGTGTTCCAGCATGGGCCGGCTGTTCGACGCGATCGCCTCGCTGTTGGGGGTGCGGCACCGCATCGACTACGAAGGCCAGGCCGCCATCGAGCTCGAGGCGCTGGCCGAGCGCGCCGCGGGCAACGGTCCGGTCCTGCCGTTGACCGTGCGAGCCGACGGGGTGATCGATCCGGCCTCCTGCGTGCAAGCCGCGGTGCTGGCGCTCTACGCGGGCACACCACCGGCGCTGCTGGCGGCCGCGTTTCACCGGGCGGTCGCGATCGCGGTCGCCCAGGTGGTCGCGCAGGTGGCCGGCCCGATCCGGTTGGTGGGCCTGACCGGCGGCGTCTTCCAGAACGTGCTGCTTTCGCGCATGTGTCGTGAGCTGCTGCAGCGCAATGGCTTCGAGGTGCTGACCCATCGCACCGTTGCGCCCAACGACGGCGGCCTGGCGTTGGGCCAGGCGGCGATCTCGATGCTCACCGCACTCGAGGAGATGTCATGACGGCGTTCACGGCGATCGACCGCGGGCTCGGCGCCGAACTGGCCTCGGATCTGGCCACTGACCTGGCCGCCGCGGCCTTCACGTTGGCCAAGCGATTCGCCGCCGGTGCCACCATGTGGTCGGTCGCCCCGTCCTGGGAGCCGCATGCGATGCACATCGCGGTCGAGTTCGTCCATCCGGTGATCGTGGGGAAACGAGCATTGCCCGCCGTCGCACTCACCGGGCCCGATCTGGTTGATCTGGTGCGGGTTTCGGTGCGCCCCGGCGACATCGTGATCGCGGTCTGCGGCGCGGACGACGCGGACGTGCGCTCGGTGATGCGGCGCGGCCCCGCATGGGGTGTTACCACGATATGGATCGGCAGCGGCGAACGACCACAGGCAGGGATGGCCGATCACGTGCTGTGGCTGGATGACCCGGATCCGCGCGTGCCCGCAACCGGTGGCTTCGTGTTGTTCTATCACCTGCTGTGGGAGCTCACGCACGTCTGCTTCGAGCACGCCGGGTTGCTCAAACCCGAATGTGCCGAAGACGTCTGCGTGACGTGCAGCGACGAGGGCCGCCTGGGCGAGGTGAGGGCCGCCTCCACCGACGAGACGGCCACCGTGCGCACCGCACGCGGCGTCGAGAACGTCGTGACCACGCTCGTGGGTCCCGTTGCCAGCGGCGATCTGGTGCTCGTGCATGCCGGCACCGCGATCAGCCGAATCGAGGACACGTGATGAGCCACGACGAACCCACCAACTTTCTCTATCCGTTCATCGACGCGCAGGAGGACGACCCCACCTCGCTGCTCGCCGACCTGGCCGCGTCGGCGCGGGCGAAAGCGGCCGAAAGCCTGGCGTTGCGGCGCGCCACGCTGGACGCCAACGCCGAGCTGCTGAATGTGGCCGCGACCGAGACGGCACGCCGGTTCGCCGCGGGCGGGCGGATGTTCACCTTCGGAAACGGCGGCAGCTGCACGGATTCCACCACGCTTGCCACCTTGTTCGCCCGGCCGCCGATCGGCACGTCGCTGCCGGCCTGGTCGTTGACCGCCGACCAGGCGATCGTGACCGCGCTGGGCAACGATGTCGGGTTCGAGCTGGTATTCGCCCGTCAGCTGATCGCCCGCGCCAAAGCCGGTGACATCGCCATCGCGATGTCGACCAGCGGCAACTCGCCGAATCTGCTCACCGCGCTGGCCGAGGCGCACCAACGCGGTCTGTACACCATCGGTTTCGCCGGTTATGACGGCGGTGCCTTCGTGAACAATCCAAATGTGAACGCCTGCTTCGTCGTCCGATCACAAAGTGTGCACCGGATTCAGGAATCTCAAGCGCTGCTGGGCTATCGGCTGTGGCTAGCGGTCCACGAACAGTCCGGCGACCGAGGTGTGGGGGCCGCATGAACAAGTATCTTTCGTCGGGGCCGCGCTTCGCCGAGGGTGAGGTGATCGAGCGGATCGAGTCGTTCCGCCGGCGCCGCCCGCGGCTACTCGATGACCATGTGACGCTGGCGCACGGCGCCGGTGGCAAAGCGTCGGCGGCACTGATCGACGCGGTGTTCATGGAGGCGTTTCGCAATCCGGCGCTGGAATCACTCGGCGACGGCGCGGTGCTCACGTTGCCCAGTGGCGAGCGACTGGCGATGTCCACCGACTCGTTTGTGGTGCAGCCCAGGCGTTTTCCGGGTGGCTCCGTCGGTGAGCTCGCCGTCTACGGCACCTGCAATGACCTGGCGATGACCGGCGCGGTGCCGGCCTGGATATCGGCGGCGTTCGTGCTCGAAGAGGGCTTTGCGATCGCCGAGTTGAAAGAGATCGTCGCCGACATGGCCGCGGCGGCCGCCAAAGCCGGTGTGCAGATCGTCACCGGCGACACGAAGGTGGTGCCCAAGGGCGCGGCCGACGGGTTGTTCATCACCACCGCGGGAGCCGGCGTCATCCCGGCCGGGCGCACCTTGTCGGCGGATTCGGTGCGCGTCGGCGACAAACTGCTGTTGTCCGGGTCCATGGGTGACCACGGCATGGCCGTCATGCTGGCTCGCGGCGACCTGGCCATCGAGGCCGACATCGGTTCCGACACCGCCTGCGTGAGCCCGCTGGTCGAATTGCTGATGGCCGCGGCGCCATCCACCCGCTGGCTGCGCGACGCCACCCGCGGCGGCGTCGGCACGGTATGCAACGAGCTGGCCCAGGCCTGCGGTCTCGGGGTGGTGCTCGACGAGGAGCGACTCCCGTTGCAGGCACAGGTCAATGGCGCGTGCGAATTACTCGGCATCGACCCGCTCTATGTCGCCAACGAGGGCAAGTTCATCGCCGTCGTCGCGCCGCAGGAAGCCGAAGCCGCACTGGCCGCGTTGCGGTCGCATCCGCTCGGGACCCAAGCGGCCGAGGTCGGGGAAATCGTCACCGAACCCGCGGCCGCCGTGGTACTGCGCACCGGATTCGGCGGGACCCGCATCGTCGACATGCTCGTCGGGGATCCGCTACCCCGGATCTGCTGACGGAAAGGAGATACGCCGGCATGTGTCTTGGAATTCCGGGCCGGATCGTTGAAATCACGGACCCTGCACAATATTTGGCGAAGGTCGACGTCAGCGGCGTGCAGCGCACGATCAGCGTGCGCCTGCTGGAAGACGACATGCCCGAGCCCGGCGAGTGGGTGCTGGTCCA
Source organism: Mycobacterium sp. pR1184 (assembly GCF_041287235.1). Taxonomy (NCBI): domain Bacteria; kingdom Bacillati; phylum Actinomycetota; class Actinomycetes; order Mycobacteriales; family Mycobacteriaceae; genus Mycobacterium; species Mycobacterium sp. pR1184. Next base: position 32,762 of record NZ_JBGGKR010000014.1, read on the forward strand.
CGTCGGGTTCGCGATGGCCAAGATCGACGAGACCGAGGCGCTGCTCACCTTGGCCGCGATCAAAAAGCTCGGCGAGGCCTACACCACCGAGATGGAAGCCTTCGACTCGTCGGCCATCGTCTGAAGGGGGACGGCAATGAAATTCGTGGACGAATTCCGCGATCCCGCCGCGGCCCGCAAGCTGCTCGGCACGATCGAGCATCTGGCCGGGCGCGGGCCTTCCCGAGAAGGCGAGCAGTTCAAGTTCATGGAGGTGTGCGGCGGGCACACCCACACCATCTATCGGCACGGCATCGAGCATCTGCTGCCCGACAACGTCGAATTGGTGCACGGACCGGGCTGTCCGGTTTGCGTGATCCCGATGGGCCGCATCGACGACGCGATGTGGCTGGCCGGTCGGCCCGACGTGATCTTCACCTGTTTCGGCGACATGATGCGGGTGCCCGGTTCGAACGGAAGCCTGTTGGACGCCAAGGCCCGCGGCGCCGACGTGCGTTTCGTCTATTCGCCCCTGGACGCGTGCAAGATCGCGGTGGACAACCCGGACCGCCACGTCGTGTTCTTCGCGATCGGCTTCGAAACCACCGCGCCGTCCACCGCGGTCACGCTGGTGCGGGCACGCGAGCTCGGGCTGCGGAATTTTTCCGTGTTCTGCAACCACGTCACGATCGTGCCGCCGATCAAGGCGATCCTGGAGTCGCCGGATCTGCGGCTGTCGGGGTTCATCGGCCCCGGTCACGTGTCGACCGTGGTCGGCAACCGGCCATATCGATTCGTCCCCGATGTGTATCGAAAGCCGTTGGTGGTAGCCGGATTCGAGCCGCTGGACATCCTGGCCTCGGTCGCGATGCTGCTGCGTCAGATCCGCGAGGGCCGCTGCGAGGTGGAGAACCAGTACAAGCGGGTGGTGCCCGAGCACGGCAACCCGGCCGCGCTGGCATTGATGGGCAAGGTGTTCGCGCTACGCCCGCATTTCGAATGGCGAGGCCTGGGCTTCATTTCACAAAGCGCACTGCGGCTGCACGACGACTTCGCGGAGTTCGACGCCGAGCTGCGGTTCGAGATGCCCGGTGTGCGGGTCGCCGACCCGAAGGCGTGTCAATGCGGCGAGGTACTCAAGGGTGTGCTGAAGCCTTGGGAATGCAAGGTTTTCGGCACGGCGTGCACGCCGGAGACGCCGATCGGGACGTGCATGGTATCGCCGGAGGGGGCATGCGCGGCCTACTACAACTTCGGCCGCATGCACCGTGACGCGGTCAAGCTGGTGGCACGGTCTTGAATCAGCGGGGCGTCGAGATGTTCGCCCGCTACGCGTATGCACCCAACGCACTGGGCTACTGCGGGCCCCCGCTGGGGGCCACACTGCGTGACGGCTCGGTAGCCGATGTGCGCGCCGCGGCGAGGAAGTTCTCCGGGGCTTGGCCGTATCTGCGGGTGCTGGCCGCGCTGACGGGTATCGCCGACCCGCTGGATTATCGCCTGGTCGAATCGTATTGGCTCGGCGGCGGTATCGGCGCCGGCATCGATGCGCGCGACTTCTTCGACGCGTTGCTGGCGATCATCGGCCCGCAGGCCGGTCGCTACTGGTCACACCTGACATCGGAGCTGGCGCGCGAAGCGGCCGGCAACCACTGCTTCCATGTGTTCGGCGTGTACCCGTGGACACGGTTCTTAGGCAGCGGCATGGACGAACATCCGCTCGGTGTGCTGGACAACTGCCGAATCACATGGGGCACAGTCGTTTCCCGAACAGGTGACGACGTCGAGGTGAGCTGCCGGCGGCTGATCTACGATGGGCGGGCGCTCACACTGGGCGAGCCGTCGCTGCGTTTGCTCGACGTCTGGGCCGACGGGTACAGCGCGGTGCCCGACGTGGCCGTCGGTGACGAGGTCGCGGTGCACTGGGGCCGGCTGTGTGGCCGGCTGGACCCGCAGCAGGTGCGGGCGCTGGCCGAGAGCACGGACCGGCAACTGCGGGTGACCAGTCGACGGCTGGCGCACGTTTAGCCGTGCCAGACTGGGGCCATGTCCGCTCCAGCGCTCGGCTCCCTCTGCGATGTGCTTCCGGCGGCGGCCGCATTGCTCGGCGTGCCGGATGCCCTCGATCGGTTGGCGGTCACCGAAGCGGTTGCCGGGCAGGTTGATCGGGTCGCCGTCGTGCTGGTGGACGGACTGGGCTGGCACCTGTTGCCGGAGTTGGCGGGTAGCGCGCCGCTGCTGGCTTCGGTGCTGGCCGGCGCTGCGGGGCGGATGACCCAACTCAGCTGCACCTTCCCGTCGACCACGCCAAGCAGCCTGGTGTCGCTGGGCACCGGCGCGCAGCCCGGCGAGCACGGCATCCTGGGTTTCACCCTCAACGTCCCCGATACCGACCGCGTGCTCACCCACATCTACTGGCGGGACGACCCGCCGTCGGCGCAGTGGCAGCCGTTGCCCACCTGGTTCGAGCGGCTGCAGCAACGCGGGGTCGCCGCGCGGGCGGTACTGCCGGCGTTGTTCCTGGGCAGCGGACTGACGGATGCGGCGTATCGCGGCGCCGACTTTCGCCCGAGCAACCCCGACGACGATTACGCCCGGCTGGTCAGCGACGAGCTGGCCGCCGCCCCCGGGCTGGTCTACGGCTACACCGCCGACCTGGACACCGCCGCGCATGTGTTCGGCATCGGATCGCCGCACTGGCACGACGCGGCCGCACGGGTCGACGCACTGCTGACCCGCCTGCTCGACGCCCTGCCGGCCAACGCAGCGCTGCTGGTGACCGCCGATCACGGCGGCCTCAACGTGCCGCCGCAGGCCCGCGTCGACCTGGACGGCGACGCCCGGCTGAGTGCGGGCATCCGGGTGGTCGCGGGTGAGCCACGGGTGCGCTACCTGCACACCGAGCCGGGCGCCGCGGTCGATGTGCAGGCCACGTGGAGCGCGCTGCTGGACGACCGGGCCCGGGTTTACAGTCGCGACCAGGCGGTGGCCACCGGGATGTTCGGGCCGGTCGATCCGGGACACCTGGCGCGCATCGGTGACGTCGTCGTGATCTGCACCGGCGACACCGCGGTGCTGGCGACCAAGCGCGAGCCCCCGGAAGCGGCCCGCCTCATCGGGTTTCACGGCGGGGACACCGCGGCCGAAATGGCGATACCGCTCATCGTTTTCGCCGCGTGAGCGAAATACACAACAGACTCCGATCCACCTCACAGCTGGCGAGCGCCGATGACCAGCTTTGTGCTGTACAGTCGGGCCACTGTGAACGTCCGGTGCGCAAGTCACACTCGACGGCAGCAGGCGGCCATCGCCGTTATCGCGGCGCTGAGTCTGTTTGCCAGCCTCATCGCCGGTTCCGCGCTGCGGTCCCAGTTTTCGGCGTCCACCCTGCCCGAGCCCGCGGCGTGGTCGCAGTCGACACCGAATTCCGCTCACCCGCAATCTGATAGCGCATTCACCACGGCGATCCACCTGCAACAGGCCGGTTCATGGGATGCGTCCCCGGTGAACAAGAAGCCATTCCACAGCATGTGGATGACGCACGACCGCCCGACCGACTGGACGCGCCTGTCGGCGCACTCGTTACTGTCCGTGCTGCCGGCTTCGTTTGCCGACACCGTTTTTCGCTTGGACAGCGTGCCTGCCGGCACCCGCGCACCCGCATGCGACAAGCAGGAGATATTGGCGCTGCTCTGCGTTGCTCGTCGCTGATCGGACAGCACCAGGGGTGTGGCCCGCCTCACCTTCGCCCGCGAGATGCGTTGTGAGGCCTATTACAACTTCCACAGGAGCGAAACGCGAGCGCCCGGGGCGGCGTTCTATTTCGCGTCTATGTCTTTGAAGGGAACGTCCATGTTTTCACCATTCTCCGCGGCCCTTGAAGCGAGATAGCAATGGATTTCGCAACGCTACCGCCCGAAATCAACTCGGGGCTGCTGTATTCGGGTCCCGGCTCACGCTCGATGACCGACGCCGCCACGGCATGGAGCAAGCTGGCCGTTCGCCTGTATAACACTGCGGCGCAATATAGTTCGGTGAACGCACCACCAGTGACGACCACCCACGCCCAATGGCTGAACGACGTTGCGGCACAGGCAGAGCAGACGGCCACCCGGGTCACGTCGGCCGCGAATGCCTACGAGTTGGCGCGGGCGGCGACGGTGGCCCCTTCGGCGATCCAGGCCAACCGCATGCTGTGGAGGTGGCTGGCCGAGACGAACTGTCTGGGCCAGTCAAGTGCGGCCATCGCCGACGCCGAGAGTGACTACGACCAGATGTGGGCCCAGGACGTCGACGCGATGCACACCTACGCGCAGGCCTGCACCGACGCCGCGGCGGTGACACCGTTCGCGTCGCCACCGCTGGCCGGTGTGCATCCCGGCCGGACGTTGCAAGCGCCGGACGTCATCTCGGCTGCCCGCCAAGTGATCTCGGCGATCCCTGACACTCTGGCTGCACTGTCTGGGTCGTCCGGGGAACCGTCGGCAGTTTTGCACACGTACCTATCGCCGGTGACCGCAGCGCTGTCGAAGCTCGGTTCACTGTGCGCGCCGTCGGATTTCGCGATCAACCACCTGAGTTCCCGCAACAAGAACGCGGCACTGACAAACGCGGCGACGTTGTTGTCCCGCTTACCGAACCGCAGCCGGACGGCGGGCTTCGGGCGCGCGGCATCGATCGGCGCGCTGACCGTGCCGCAAGGCTGGCTGGCCAAGACGCCACGCCTAGAACGCGGATGGAGCTACGAGCCAATGCATTTGGTCAACGACGGTGAACCGCCGAAATGGCCGCAGACCCGTTAGGCGACCCGCGCGCCGGACGCATACGAGCTCGCGGCGTCGACGATCGCCCGGAACAGCCGCAGGTCCTCGAGGAACTGCTCGGGATGCCACTGCACACAGACCACGAAGTTGTCCCCGGGTACCTCAAGCCCCTCGACGACGCCGTCGGCGTCCCACGCGCTGACGATCAGGCCGTCGCCGACCTTGTCGACGGCCTGGTGGTGATAGCACCAGGCGTCGGCGGACTCGCCGAGTAGCTCGGCGAGCCTGGTCCCCGCAACCGTGGTGACCGGCAACTGGGTGAAGCGCCCGTAGCCCGCGTGATGCCCGCGGTGGCCGAGGACGTCGGGCAGATGCTGATGCAGTGTCCCACCGAATGCGACGTTGAGCATCTGCGTGCCGCGGCAGATGCCCAGCACCGGAAGACCGCGGCCCAGTGCGGCCCGCAACAGCGCGAACTCAAACTGGTCGCGAACCGTGCGGGGCGCGTCCGTCTTCGGATGCGGTTGCTGGCCATAGGCGGCCGGATCGACGTCGTACCCCCCGGTGATGATCAGCCCGTCGAGGTGGTCGAGCACGCTCTCGGCGACCCCGGGATCCGCCGGCTGGGGCGGCAGCAGCACCGCGATGCCGCCCGCCTTGATGACACCCTCGAAGTAGTTGGCGCCCAGATATCCCGCCGGGATGTCCCAGCCGTCGGACTGCACTTGCTCGAGATAGCTGGTCAGGCCGATGACCGGCCGACGCATTCCGGAGGCGTTCACGCCGCAGGCGTCCTTTCCTTGACTGCGCGACCACGCTGTCGCCAAACGTATGCCGGCCGGACAGTCCTACCAGGTGCTGGTACGCAAGACGATCTCGGCCGCTAACTGGGCGGTCGATTCCTGGGCGTTGCGCCGTCCGAGCATGTCCACGCTGCGGTAGTCGGCGTACACGAACCGCTGGCTGTTGCGGGCGACCGTCCGCCCGCCCGACGTACTGACCAGCACGGTGGTGCCGATCTCGACCGGTGGGCAGTGCTCGTCGCGGACCACGCCGTTGACGTCGGCCACGCACGGATGCCCGCGGTCGACGACGACCAGGCCGACGAACCGGCCCAGCTTGGTCGCCGCGAGCTCCCAGGCGATGTCGCCGCCGGCGCGGTCGCCCACCACGACGGCCCAGCCGATGCCCAGACCGTCGAGGATGCCGATCACCGACTTGGGGGTCAGCCGCGGGTCGAGGCCGATCACGACGGTGCGCAGCGACGCGGTGTGCAAGCGCTCACAGACCGCGTCATACGCGGCTAACTCTCGCTGTTCATCGCCGAGGATGACGACGACGACACCGTTCTCCGGACCGGACACGCCCACCGGAACGGGAAACCCGTCGAGCGTGGTCATCATCGAGGGCACTTACGCACGCTACAGCCAATATTGGCACCGCGCGAGGTTTCTCCGGGCGCCGCGCGAGCCGCGGGCGCTACGGCCGGAGCCGGCTCACCAGCTGTGGCCGCCGCGGCGGGCCGTCAAGCAGGCCGAGGACAGCGTTCATGTCGAGGTGAGACGCCAGCAATTCGGCGGCCACATCCAATTGGGCGTCGCGCCGCGCCGCGACGTCGGTGTCGTCGGCGACAACGAACCGTGTCCGTCCGGCGGCCGCGGCCACCTCGGTCAGCCAGTCGCGGCGAAAGTCGTCGTTGTCCAGCAGGCCGTGCCAGTGCGTGCCGAAGACCGCGCCGTGGGCCAGACCGTGCAGATCGTCACCCGCCTGAAACCACGGCTCGTTGAGGTAGCGGGCCAGCCGGCCATGATGGATTTCGTAGCCGGACAGCGGCCGCTCCCACCGCCGCAGCACCTTGTCTTGCGCGAACACGATGTCGGCGTCCAGCAGCCCGAGCCCGGCCACTTGCCCGCTGCCGGATTCCACCGTGTCCTGGATGCGCCGGCACAGCATCTGGAATCCCCCGCAGATTCCCAACAGCGGCTTGCCTGCCCCGGCGTGCTCGGTGATCGCGGCGGCCAGGCCCTGATTGCGTAGCCAGTGCAGATCGGCGACGGTCGCCTTGCTGCCGGGAAGCACCACCAGGTCGGCGTCGGCGAGGTCGGCCGGGTCGCTGGTCCAGCGCACCAGCACACCGGGCTCGCAGGCCAGCGCCTCGATGTCGGTCGAGTTGGAGATCCGGGGCAACCGCACGGCGGCGACCTTGAGCCACTCGCCGCCGCGCGGCGGCGCCGGCCTGCCGACGACGCGATGCGCAAGCGCCGACAGCGAGTCCTCGGCATCCAGCCACAGCTCCTCGACGTAGGGCAACACCCCGTAGGTCGGGCGGCCGGTCAACTCGAGGAGTTGCCGCAGCCCGGGCTCCAGCAGCGCGGGGTCGCCGCGAAACTTGTTGACGATGAAGCCCGCGATCAGTGCCTGGTCGTCGGCGTCGAGCACGGCGAGGGTGCCGAACAGATGCGCCAGGACGCCACCACGGTCGATGTCGCCGACCACGACGACGGGCAAGTTAGCGGCCCTGGCCAGACCCATGTTGGCCAAATCCGTTGCGCGCAAGTTGATTTCGGCTGGTGATCCGGCACCTTCACAGATCACCACATCGAATTCGCCACGCAGCGAGGCCAGATCGTCGGCAACGACTTCCGTAAGCCGGTCGCGATGCTCGAAATAGCGTGCCGCAGTCACTGATTCGGAAACACGCCCCCGGATCACCAGCTGCGACGTCCGGTCACTGCCCGGCTTGAGCAGGATCGGGTTGAACCGCACGCTGGGCTGCAGTCCCGCCGCCCGGGCCTGAATAGCCTGGGCCCGGCCGATTTCGCCGCCCTCGACGGTGACCGCGGAGTTGTTGGACATGTTCTGCGCCTTGAACGGCGCGACCCTGACCCCGGTGCGGGCCAGCAGTCGGCACAGGCCCGCGACGATCACCGATTTGCCGGCATCGGAACTGGTGCCCGCAACCAGCAGCGCGCCGTTCAAACGCTCACGGCTTCCTAGACCTGGGTCAGGATTTCGGCGCCGGTGTCGGTGACCAGCAGGGTGTGCTCGAACTGTGCGGTCCACTTGCGGTCCTTGGTGACCACCGTCCAGCCGTCGTCCCAGATCTCGTAGTCCAGCGAGCCGAGATTGATCATCGGTTCGATCGTGAACGTCATGCCCGGTTGGATCTCGGTGGTGACCGACGGCTGGTCGTAGTGCAGCACGACCAGCCCGTTGTGAAACGTGGTGCCGATGCCGTGGCCGGTGAAGTCGCGAACCACGTTGTACCCGAACCGATTTGCGTACGCCTCGATGACGCGTCCGACGACGGACAACGCGCGTCCGGGTTTGACGGCGTTGATCGCCCGCATCGTCGCCTCACGTGTCCGCTCGACGAGCAGCCGGTGTTCCTCGGACACATCGCCGGCCAGAAACGTCGCGTTGGTGTCACCGTGCACGCCGTCGATGTAAGCGGTGACGTCGATGTTGACGATGTCGCCGTCTTGGATCACCGTCGAATCGGGGATGCCGTGACAGATCACCTCGTTCAGCGAGGTGCAGCAGGACTTGGGGTAGCCCTTGTAGCCCAGGGTCGACGGATAGGCGCCGTTGTCCACCATGTACTCGTGGGCGATGCGGTCCAGCTCGTCGGTCGTCACGCCGGGCGCGACCGCCTTGCCCGCCTCTTCCAGCGCACCGGCCGCAATCCGGCCCGCGACGCGCATCTTCTCGATCACCTCGGGCGTCTGCACCCACGGCTCGGTGCCCTCCTTGGCGGTGGGCTGCCACGCGTACTCGGGTCGCGGGATGCGGTTGGGCACCGGCAGAGTCGGGGACAACACTCCGGGCGAAAGCGCGGTGCGAACAGGCATGCTCGCTAGCTTAATCGCAGGCAGCGGGCTCGGGTGTGCCTGCAGGGCGCCCCGGACGCACGCCGGCCGCCGTCAGCGCACAGTCGCGACCGCACAGCTAGGGCTGCACGGCCTCAAGCCCTGCGGCGGTGCAGCAGCGAGCGGCGGGGTCCGTGGATGGTCACCGAGCCGCACACCACCCGCCCGGTCAGCACCACATGCGGCCGGCCCTCGCCGGGTGCATCCTTGCGGCGGTCGCGAGCACTGCCTCCGTAGACCTCGACGTCGTCGATCGAGGCGCTGGCGCCGTCGGGCAGCCAGATGTCGACTGAGCCGAACCGTACGTCGAGCTCGATGACCACCACCGGGCCGGCGAAGCGCGCCTTGGTGAGCTCGAGTTTGACCGAACCGAGCCGCCGTACCAGCGCCAACCGGGTGGGCACCGTCCATTCGCCGTGCCGGCGCAGCGAGCCGGCCCAGCCCCGCAGCTCGACTCGATCGGCCGCCGAGGTGACGATCGCACCCGGCCCGGGCAGGTCACCGACCAGGCCGTCCAGCTCGCCCTGGGTGCGCGCGTAGGACACCCGCGACGAGCGCTGCTCGAATTCGTCGATATCGATCAGGCCGAGCGCAACCGCATTGTGCAGTCGTCGCATCGTGCCGTTGCGGTCCGCATCGGAGACACGCAGCGTCACCATGTCCCCGCCGCTATCCGTCATGCCCGCAATTTACGCCGTTACGGGTTCCCAGGCCGACAGCTCTCAGGTCAGATAGCCCGGCGGCAGCGACTCGAACATGAATTTGGTCATCCGGACCGCCCATTCCGAGCTGCCGCCCCCGACGATCAGCGCCGCGAAGGCCAGATCGCCGCGGTACCCGGCGAACCACGAGTGTGACCCGCCCGGGAACTCGGCCTCACCGGTCTTCCCGTAGATCTCACCGCAGCCGTTGATCTCCTTGGCGGTCCCATTGGTCACCACCAGCCGCATCATCGGGCGCAGCGCGTCGATCATCTTCGGGCTGATCGGGGTGCTGTCACCCTCAACCGTCGTCGGACGGCCCGCAATCAATTGCGGCACAGGGGTTTTCCCAGCAGCGACGGTGGCCGCCACCAGCGCCATGCCGAACGGGCTGGCCAGCACCCGGCCCTGGCCGAAGCCGTCCTCGGTGCGCTCGGCCAGGTCGACCGTCGGCGGCACCGACCCGGTGACGGTGGTGATGCCATCGACGGTGTAGTCGAGCCCGATCCCGTATTCGGCGGCCGTCTGCGTCAGGCCCCGCGGCGGCAACTTGCTGCTCAACTCGGCGAACGTGGTGTTGCACGAACTGGCGAAGGCGCGCGACATCGACACCACGCCGAGGTCGAAGCCGCCGTAGTTGGGGACCGTGCGGTGTCCGATGTCGAGATGGCCGGGGCAGCCGACCATTGAGTTGGGCGTGGCCATGTCGCGGTCCACGGCGGCGCCGGCGGTGATCATCTTGAACGTCGACCCCGGCGGGAACAGGCCGTTGGTGGCGGGCAGCCCATCGGCGTCGGCCCCGCCGTTCTGGGCGATCGCGAGGATCTCCCCCGTCGACGGCTTGATCGCGACGATCATCGCCTTGCCACCCTTGTTGTCCACCGCGCGCTGGGCGGCGTTCTGCACGACCCGATCCAAGGTGATCGACACCGACGGGGCCGGCGCTCCCTCGACCTCGTGCAGCACCGCGACGTCGACGTTGTTCTGGTTGACGCTGACCACCCGCCAGCCCGCCTGGCCGTCGAGTTGGTCGATCACGGCCTTCTTGACCTCGCTGATGACGGCGGGCGCGAAATGCGGGTCGGTCGGCAGCATGTCGGCTTGGGGGGTGACCACGATCCCGGGCAGGTGGCCGAGCAGCGGAAACACCTTGTCGTTGTCGGCGGGAAGCAGCGTGACGCCCAGGTCCACCTGGTTGGGTGTCGAGCTGGCCCGCTCGGCGAGCAACTGCGGGTCGGTCAGCGTGTCGTTGAACGGCCGCAGCACGTCGACGATCGAGTGGGTGGTGAAGCTCAGCGACTGCGGCGGGCCGGCCTTGGTGGCATCCAGCGTGTAGTGGTAGCGGTAGCCCGGCGCCAGCACATCGCTGCCGCCCAGTTCGTTCACCGAGGCGCGCCGCGGCGCATCGGCGCGCAACGCGAACGTCTGGTGCTCACCCAGCTTGGGGTGCAGCCCGTTGGGCGCCCAGCGGACCTCCCAGCGGCCCTCGTCGCGGGCCATCTTCAGCTGGCCGTCATAGGTCCACACCCGGTTCTTCGGCAGGTGCCAGCTGAACCGATAGCTGACCGTGCCGGTGTCCTCGGCGTACTTCGAGCCGAGGATCTGCGCGTCCAAATGGGTGGCCTGCAGCCCGGCCCAGGCCGCGTTGAGCGCATCGCGGGCCTCGTTGGGGTTGTCGCTGAGTTGGGCGGCCGTCGCGGTGTCGCCAACGGCCAAGGCGCGGAAGAACTTCTCCGCGGCAGGGCCCGGACCGTCGGGCCGCGGCGTGCATCCCGACAGCGCGGCAGCCGCGACAAGCAACAGGGTCGCCGCCGCCGAAACGACTGATACTGATGAGGTTTTTGTGGCCATCGTTACTGATGTTAAGAACTGAGGCGGGTGCACCGGCGTCGACACACCGAGACCTCACCGTTATGTGCGGATCCGCCCGGCGAGCGTCACGCCAGAGCGACGTTCGACGTCGAGCGTCACGCCAGTGTGACGCTCGCGGACGCGGCCTCAGTCCAACAGGACGGTGGCGAAGGTGCCGACCTCGGCGAAGCCCACCCGGGCGTAAGCGGCGCGGGCCACCTCGTTGAAGTCGTTCACGTACAGGCTGGCGATCCGCCCGCTGCCGACGATCACGGCGGCCAGCATCGCGGTGCCCCGGGCCCCGAGCCCCAGGCCACGCCACTCCGGATGCACCCAGACGCCCTGGATCTGGCCGACCGCGGGCGATTGCGACCCGACCTCGGCCTTGAAGACGACCTGGCCCTGCTCGAACCGGGCCCACGCGCGTCCGGCGGCGATCAGGCTGGCCACCCGGCGGCGGTAGCCGCGACCGCCGTCGCCCAGCCGCGGGTCTATGCCGACCTCGCCGATGAACATGTCGACCGCGGCCACCAGGTAGGCGTCCAGCTCCTCCGGCCGCACCTGACGCACCTCGGGGTCGAGGTCACACATCGGGTGTTTGGCCAGCGCCATCAGCGGTTGGCGTTCGCGCACGTCACGCGCCGGCCCCCAGGCGGTCTCGAGCCGCTCCCACATCGGCAGGACCAGACTCGCCCGCCCGACCAGCGACGAACAGCGCCGCGTCCCGCTCATCGCCTCGTCGGCGAACGCGTTCAGGTCGGCCGGCAGCCCCCGCAGCGGGATCAGGTTGGCACCGGCGAAACACAGCGATTCGTCAGCGCCGCGGCGGGTCCACAGCTCGCCGCCGATCGCGCCGGGGTCGATGCCGTGATCGGCGACGCGCGAGGCCACCATGCACGCCCCGATCGGGTCTTCGTCGAAAACTCGCCACACCGCGGCCGCGTCGCGCACCACGGACACCCGTCTATCGCCAACGAGGCGAAACAGGGGCGGAGCCGACATCTGGCGAACTCTCTGTGGTGCGAACGACAGGACCAGTAAGAGAGAACTGGTCTTATCAGCTTACGGTGACAACCGGCGTCCCGCTGGCTGTTGTGCCAGGACCGTTATCAGCGGCCATGTCCGACGCCAACCGCATCGCCTCTTCGATCAGCGTCTCGACGATCTGAGCTTCGGGAACGGTCTTGATCACCTCACCGCGAACGAAGATCTGCCCCTTGCCATTTCCGGAGGCAACACCCAGATCGGCCTCGCGGGCCTCCCCCGGGCCGTTGACGACGCACCCCATCACCGCGACCCGCAGCGGCACGTCGAGCCCGTCCAGGCCCGCGGACACCGCGTTGGCCAGGGTGTAGACGTCGACCTGCGCGCGGCCACACGACGGGCACGAAACGATCTCCAGCCCGCGCGGGCGCAGGTTCAGCGATTCGAGAATCTGAATGCCGACCTTGACCTCCTCGACCGGTGGCGCCGACAGGGACACCCGGATGGTGTCGCCGATGCCGCGGGACAGCAGCGCGCCGAAGGCCACCGCCGACTTGATCGTGCCCTGGAAGGCCGGCCCGGCCTCGGTCACGCCGAGGTGCAGCGGATAGTCGCATGCCGCGGCCAGCTGCTCGTAGGCGGCGACCATCACGACGGGATCGTTGTGCTTGACGCTGATCTTGATGTCGCCGAAGCCGTGCTCCTCGAACAGCGAGGCCTCCCACAGCGCCGACTCGACCAGCGCCTCCGGGGTGGCCTTGCCGTACTTCTCCATGAATCGCTTGTCCAGCGAGCCGGCGTTGACGCCGATACGGATCGGGATTCCGGCCGCGGCGGCCGCCTTGGCGACCTCACCGACCCGCCCGTCGAACTCCTTGATGTTGCCCGGATTGACCCGCACCGCAGCACATCCGGCGTCGATGGCGGCGAAGATGTACTTCGGCTGGAAGTGGATGTCGGCGATCACCGGGATCTGGCTGTGCCGGGCGATCTCGGCCAGGGCGTCGGCGTCCTCCTGACGCGGGCAGGCCACCCGAACGATGTCGCAGCCCGCGGCGGTCAGCTCGGCGATCTGCTGCAGCGTCGTGTTGACGTCGTGCGTTTTGGTGGTGCACATCGACTGCACCGAAATCGGGGAATCGCTGCCGACCCCCACGTCGCGGACCATCAATTGGCGCGTTTTACGCCGCGGCGCAAGCGTGGGTGCCGGCGCCTCCGGCATGCCCAGGCTGGTCATTGGAACAACCTGATCGGGTTGACCAGATCGGCGGTCACGGTCAGCAGCATGTAACCGACCACGAACACCAGGACCACATAGGTCGCCGGCATCAGCTTGAGGTAGTTGACCGGGGCGGCCGCAACCATGCCGCGCGCGGAGCGGACCAGGTTGCGGATCTTCTCGAACACCGCGACGGCGATGTGGCCGCCGTCGAACGGCAGCAACGGCAACAGGTTGATCGCGCCCAGGATCAGGTTCAGCTGAGCCAGGAAGAACCAGAACGCCACCCACAGGCCGTGGTTGACGGTGTCGCCGCCGATGATGCTGGCCCCGACGACGCTCATCGGCGTCTGCGGGTCGCGCTGCCCGCCGCCGATCGCGTGCACCAGTGCGCCGACCTTGCCGGGGATCGCGACCAGTGCCTTGCCCACCTCGGCCGTCAGGTCGCCGGTGAAGGCGAATGTGGCCGGGATGGCGCCGAGCACGCCGTAGTGCGTGGGCGCCTGTTTGACGCCACCGACGCCCATGGCGCCGACCGTCGCGGGGGCGGGCTTGCCGTCCCCTCCGTTGCCCACGTATCGCTGCGTTTGCGCGATGTCGACGTAGGCGGTGATCGGGGTCCCATTACGTTCGACGACGACCGGGACGGTGCCGTGCAGCTTGCGGATCGCGGCGGCCATGTCGTCGAAGGTGGACACCTTGGTGTCGCCGACCTTGACCACCACGTCGCCGGGGCGGATGCCGGCCAGTGCGGCCGGCCCGGGACCGGTGCACTCGCCGAGTTTGCCCGGCGCGACTTCTGGCGCGATGCAAGCGGTTTCGCCGACGATCGCCTGGGTGGGCGCGTGCAGGTTGGGCAGCCCCCAGATAAGTGCGATCACGTAGATCAGGACCACGCAGATGATGAAGTTCATGCCCGGTCCGGCGAACAGCACCGCGACCCGCTTCCACGTCTTCTGCTTGTACATCGCCCGGTCGGTCTCGTCGGGCGCCAGGTCCTCGACCGGGGTCATCCCGGCGATGTCGCAGAAGCCGCCCAGCGGAACGGCCTTGACGCCGTACTCGGTCTCGCCGCGCCGAGTCGACCACAGCGTGGGGCCGAAGCCGACGAAATAGCGGCGCACCTTCATGCCGGTGGCGCGCGCGACCCACATGTGGCCGCATTCGTGCAGGGCCACCGAGATCAGGATGGCCAGCGCGAACAGCACAATGCCGAGTGCGAACATCATCAGCCGCTAGGACCTTTCTAAGACCATTCCCGAGACTTTGGCGGGGCTTGCAGTTGTGACCGCGCGCTGCGCACGCTCCCGCGCCCAGCGCTGCGCGTCTAGTACCTCATCCACGTTAGCCGGTGTTACGGCCCATTGGTCGGCGGCGCTCAGCACGTCGGCGATTGTTCTGACGATGGTCGGAAAGCTGATGCGGCCGTCCAGGAAGGCCGCGGCGGCCTCCTCGTTGGCGGCGTTGTAGACCGCGGTCATGCAGCCGCCGGTCTCGCCGGCCTGCCGGGCCAGCTCGACGGCCGGGAAAACGTCGCTGTCCAGCGGCTCGAATTCCCAGGTCGACGCGGTGGTGAAGTCACAATGCGCGGCCGCGCCCGGTACCCGCCGCGGCCAGCCCAGCGCCAGCGAGATGGGCAGCTTCATGTCCGGTGGGCTGGCCTGGGCGATGGTCGAGCCGTCGGTGAACGTGACCATTGAATGAACAATCGACTGGGGGTGCACGACGACCTCGATGCGGTCATACGCGACGCCGAACAGCAGGTGGGTTTCGATGAGCTCCAGCCCCTTGTTCACCAGCGACGCCGAGTTCAGCGTGTTCATCGGGCCCATTGACCAGGTCGGATGGGCGCCGGCCTGCTCCGGGGTGACGGCTTCCAGGTCCGCGGCGGCCCAGCCGCGAAACGGTCCGCCCGAGGCGGTCAGCACCAGCTTGGCGACCTCGTCGGGCGCGCCGCCGCGCAGACACTGGGCCAGCGCGGAGTGTTCGGAATCCACCGGCACGATCTGCCCGGGTCGCGCCGCCGCCACGACCAGTGGTCCGCCGGCGATCAGCGATTCCTTGTTGGCCAGCGCCAGTCGGGCGCCCGAGTGCAGCGCCGCCAGCGTCGGCCGCAGGCCCAACGCGCCGACCAGGGCATTGAGCACGACGTCGGCCTCGGTTTCCTCGACCAGCCGGGTGACCGCATCCGGGCCGTGAAACGTGACGTCGCCCAGGGTGGCGGCGGCCCGCTCGTCGGCGACGGCGATATTGGTCACACCGGTCTCGGCGCGCTGGCGGGCCAAGGTGTCTGGGTTGGACCCGCCCGCCGCCAGCCCGACCACCTCGAAGCGGTCCGGGTTGGCGGCGATGACTGCCAGCGCCTGGGTGCCGATGGAGCCGGTGCTGCCCAGCACGAGCACGCGGATCGGGCCGTCGGCCGGCGCTTCGGTCCTCGGGGAACTCACTCACTCATTGTGCCGCCGGGGGCCGTCGCGGGCCATGGCGGCTTGAGGGTGCGCTCACGACGGCGAGTCCGCGTCATAGCCGTCCGATGTCAGACCCATCCGTCAAACGCGACCGTGTACATGATCGGCACGGTGCTGATGCCGCCGAGTCAGTAACCTTCAGGCGCACGGGATGGCTAGGCAGCCGAGGTGGTGGGCTGTCTAGCCATTCTCATGTTTACCCATGGCTGATTTGCGGTCGCGATCAATCCAACACTTGATCGGCTCCGAATGACTGATGCCGGGACTTCAGCCACACGGGGTGAAGGCTCCCGGCCTATGAAGGGAGCGAATCGCATGAATGCATACAGGAAAATGGCGGCAGCCAGCTTCGCTGCCGCAGGAATCGTCAGCCTCGGAGTCGCGGTGTCTCCGAGCGCCGGCGCCGCTGATTTGGTGGGTCCGGGATGCACGGATTACGCGGCCGCCCACCCCAGCGGACCCGCCTCGGTGGAAGGGATGTCCCAGGCTCCCGTCGCCGTAGCGGCGTCCAACAACCCGATGCTGACCACCCTGACTTCGGCGCTTTCGGGCCAGCTCAATCCGCAGGTGAATCTGGTGGACACCCTGAACAACGGCCAGTACACGGTGTTCGCGCCGACGGACGCCGCGTTCAGCAAGCTGCCGGAGTCCACCATCGGCCAGCTGAAGACGAACGCGGCGCTGCTGAAGAGCATCCTGACCTACCACGTGGTACAGGGTCAGCTGAGTCCGGCGAAAGTCGGCGGCAGCCACGTCACACTGCAGGGCGCCAGTGTGACGGTGACCGGCCAGGGAAACGACCTCAAAGTCAACAATGCGAGCGTGGTCTGCGGCGGGGTGCCGACCGCGAACGCGACGGTGTATCTGATCGACACCGTGCTGATGCCGCCGTCGTAAGGGAGTAGCAATCGGGGTGGTGGCCCGCCGGCTGCGGTCGGTGGGCCACCACCCCGCGCCTTAGAAAGGCTGCGGCGCGGCGGGTATGCCAGAATCTGTGATCAGAAGACGATCCGATCCGAAGGGAATCGCCGTGGCCAGTACCGAGGTGGAGCACTACAACGGCGTCGACCCGGCCGAGGTGCCATCCGCCGCGTGGGGATGGAGCAAGATCAACATCCGCACCTGGCACGGCGTCGGCATCTTCGGCGTTATCTTCTTGCTGGCGATGCTGCGCGGTAACCACGTCGGCCACGTCGAGGACAACTTCCTGGTCGGTTTCGCGCTGCTGGCTCTGTTCATCCTGATCCGCGACATGTGGGGCCGCCGGCGGGGCTGGATCCGCTAGCCGCTGCGTGCCGCGCTCGCCGGTGCCAGGCGCTCGCCAGCGCGGCGCCCACCAGCGCCACCAACGCCAGCAGCCACGGCCACACGCCGTGCTGGTGTACCCAGCCGGCCAGCACGCCCTGTAACCGGCCGGCGCCGAGAATCACCGCATCCCGGGGATCGGCCGCGGCGTTCAACAGCCGCGACTCGTAGAGACCGTAGTAGCCGACGTACAGCCCGACCAGCACCAGCAGCGCGCCGCCGATCCGGTTGACGAACGGCAGGATGCGCCGCAGCCGATCGGCCAGCGCCGAGCTCGCGGTCGCGGCGGCAACGGCGAGCACGCCGACGACCAGCGTCAGGCCGGCGACGTAGGCCAGATAGATCGACACGCCCGTGACGACCGACCCGCTGCGCAGGCCCGCGGCGGTGACCGCCAGAAACGGCCCGATCGTGCAAGACAGCGAGGCGATCGCGTAACTGATGCCGTAGCCGTACATGCCCGCCAGTCGCGTCGGAGCCCACCGCGGCCCCAGCGCGCGGGGCGTCAGCGCGGTCAGCTCCCGGCCCGAGAGCAGCCAAATGCCAAGGGCGACAAGCACAATGCCGATCACGACCGTCGCGTAGGGCAGGTAGCGCTGCACCGTGGTGGCAGCCGAGATGGTCAGCGCGCCGAACAACCCGAACACCGTCAGGAAGCCGAGCGCCATGCCGGCGGTGGCGGCCAGCGCACGTCCCACTCCGCCCACCGGACTTGGGCGTTGACCCTCGCGCTGACCGCGCACCACCAGCAGCAGGTAGGCGGGCAGCATCGCGAACCCGCACGGGTTCACCGCGGCCACCAACCCGGCGGCGAATGCCAGACCGACGAGGCCCTGGTTCACTTCAGCGCGGCCACCCGGTTGGCCAGTTCCTGCTGGGGCATCGCCGAGGTCGGGTTGTTGACGAACGTCGAGCTGCCGTCCGCCCGGTAGAACACGTACGCCGGCTGCCAGGGCACGTTGTAGCGGGCCCAGATGGAGCTGTCGGCGTCGTTGAGGTTGGTGAAGTTCAGGCCGTATTTGGAGACGAAGGCCTGATCCGCGCCGGGGTCGGAGTGCCCCGCGATGCCGACGAAGGTGACACCGGGATTGGCGGCCGCGACCTGGGCCACTCCGGGAGCTTCGGCGTTGCAGAACGGGCAGAACGGCGCCCAGAACCACAGCACCGCCGGTTTCCCCTGCAGGCTGGCGCCGTTGAACGGCGCCCCGCTCAGCGTCGTTCCGGTGAACTGCAGCCGGTCGTCGGCAGCCTGCGCCCGCGGTGCGCCGGCCGATAGCAGGACCGCCGCGACAAGGCCCGTCGCGACGGCCGCGGCAAACATCTTGTAGCGCGAGAAAAAGCGAATCGTCATGCCAACCCCCTTTGCTGGACTGCTACTTCACAACACGGACTAGGGTCGTGCCCGGTTCAGCGCGCCACTAACCCTGTTCGAAGGCAAGTTGTCCGCATGCCGCACTGATTTCGCGGCCGCGGGTGTCGCGGACCGTGCAGGACACGCCTTTCGCCCGGACCCGCCGGACGAACTCGCGCTCCACGTCCTTGGGGCTGGCGTCCCAATCGCTGCCCGGGGTCGGGTTGAGCGGGATCAGGTTCACGTGTGCCAGCGGCCCCAGCGCGCCGTGCAGCCGCTTGCCCAGCAGGTCGGCGCGCCAGGGCTGGTCGTTGATGTCGCGAATCAGCGCATACTCGATCGACACCCGCCGGCCCGTCACGTCGCCGTAGTATCGCGCGGCGTCGAGCGCCTCGCTGATCTTCCACCGGTTGTTGACCGGCACCAGCGTGTCGCGCAGCTCGTCGTCCGGCGCGTGCAGCGACAGCGCCAGTGTCACGCCCAGCCGTTCGTCGGCCAGCCTGCGGATGGCCGGAGCCAGGCCGACCGTCGAGACCGTCACCGAGCGGGCCGAGATGCCGAAGCCGTGCGGCGGCGCCTCGGTGATGCGCCGCACCGCGGCCACCGCCCGCGCGTAGTTGGCCAGCGGCTCCCCCATCCCCATGAACACCACGTTCGACAGCCGGTCACCGAACTCGTCGCGCAACGCCACGGCGGCGGCGCGCACCTGTTCAGTGATCTCGGCGGTCGACAGGTTGCGCGTCAATCCGCCCTGGCCGGTCGCGCAGAACGGACACGCCATGCCGCAACCCGCCTGCGACGAGATGCACACGGTGTTGCGCTGCGGGTAGCGCATCAGCACCGACTCGAAGGTGGTGCCATCGACAGCGCGCCACAACGTCTTTCGCGTCTGGCCCGCGTCGCAGGTGATTTCCCGGGCAACGCTGAGCAGGTTCGGAAACATCGTCTCGGCAATCACGTCGCGCACGGCCGCCGGAAGGTCGGTCATCTGCCGCGGATCGGCGATCAACCGGCCGTAGTACTGATGCGCGAGCTGCTTGGCCCGAAACGCCGGCAAGCCGAGCTCCTCGACGGCCGACGCCCGGCCACCCGCGTCGAGGTCGGCGAGATGCCGCGGCGGCTTCCCCGCCCGCGGCTCTTCGAACACCAATTGTTGGGCCATGCTCTGTCCAGTATCGGCTAGCGGCCTAGGGAACCAAGGTGAGCACGATCCAGGCCGCGACGGCCGACGGCAGCACTCCGTCGAGCCGGTCCATCAACCCGCCGTGGCCGGGCAGCAGCCGGCCCATGTCCTTGATGCCCAGGTCGCGCTTGACCTGCGATTCCACCAGGTCACCGAGCGTGCAGGTGAGCACCAGGACCAGACCCAGCAGCGCGCCGATCCAGGCTGGTTTGCCGGCCAGGAGGGTCGCGGTCAGGATCGCCGCGGAAATCCCGAAGACCAGGGAGCCGGTGAATCCCTCCCAGGACTTCTTCGGGCTGATCGTCGGGACCAGCGGATGCTTGCCGAAGAGCGCCCCGATGGCATATCCACCGGTATCGGAAGCAACGACGGTAACCATCAGGCAGAACACCCGGCCCGCACCGTCGGGGGGATAGACGAGCAGGACGCCGAAGGAGGCGAACAGCGGGACCCAGGCGGCCAGGAAGACGGTGGCCGACGCGTCGCGCAGGTAGTGCGACGACGAGCCGGCCGGTGACGGGCTGCGGCTGGGATCCGGCATGAACAATCGCCAGACATTGCAGACCACCACGGTGGCGGCGAAGCCGGCCAGCGCGCCGGCGGCGTGGTACGGCCAGGTGAGCCAGACGGTGACCTGTCCGCCGATCAGCAACGGGATGACCGCGATGACGTAGCCGGCTTCGCGCAGCCGGCGCACTACCTCGTGGGTGGCAACGAGAATCGCGATCGCGACGATGAGCACCCAAAAGCGCGGAGCGAAAACCAGCGTCGCGACGAGCAGCCCGCCGATCGCCGCACCGACCGCGATCGCCGCGGGCAGGTCGCGGCCCGCCCTCGACGTCTTCTTGGCGGGCTTCTGCAGGGTGCCTTTCACGCCCCGCGCCGGCTCGTGGGGCGGGGTGCCGGTGCCGGCGTCGGAGGTTGCCACTGACTCGGTTGCTGAGCGGCCCCTAGACCTCCAGCAGCTCGCCTTCTTTGTGCTTGACCAGCTCGTCGATCTGGTTGACGTACTGCTGGGTGGTCTTGTCCAGGTCCTTTTCGGCGCGGCCGACCTCATCCTCGCCGGCCTCGCCGTCCTTGCGAATCCGGTGCAGTTCTTCCATCGACTTACGGCGGATGTTGCGCACCGAGACCTTCGCGTCTTCGCCTTTGCCCTTGGCCTGCTTCACCAGCTCGCGGCGGCGTTCCTCGGTCAGCTGCGGTACCGCCACCCGGATCAGGGTGCCGTCGTTGCTGGGGTTCACCCCGAGGTCGGAGTTGCGAATCGCCGTCTCGATCGCGTGCAGCTGGCTGGCCTCGTACGGCTTGATGACGACAAGCCGCGCCTCCGGGACGTTGATGCTGGCCAGCTGGGTGATCGGAGTGGTCGTGCCGTAGTAGTCGATGACGATCCGGGAGAACATGCCCGGATTGGCGCGGCCGGTCCGGATGGTGGACAAGTCGTCACGGGCCACGGCTACGGCCTTTTCCATTTTCTCTTCAGCGTCGAAGAGAGCCTCATCGATCATCTGCGCCACTCCTCTCCCCCGCAAGCGGGTGGTACCCCCACATCGCTGCGTTCTGCATCGTCACAGTCGCGGACCATCTGCGTCTTCCCCTCAAGTGGTGACCAGCGTTCCGATCTTCTCACCAGCGACCGCCCGAGCGATATTGCCGTTAGTCAGCAGGTTGAACACCAGGATTGGCATGCCATTGTCCATACACAGGCTGAACGCGGTGGCATCGGCCACCCGCAGCCCCCGATCGATGACTTCCCGGTGGCTGATGGCGGTGAGCAACTCGGCGTCGGGATTCACCCGCGGATCTTCGGTGAACACGCCGTCGACGGCCTTGGCCATCAAGACCACATCGGCGCCGATTTCCAGCGCGCGTTGCGCGGCCGTGGTGTCGGTGGAGAAGTACGGCAGCCCCATGCCGGCGCCGAAGATGACCACGCGGCCCTTCTCCAGATGACGGACGGCCCGCAGGGGAATGTAGGGCTCGGCGACCTGGCCCATCGTGATCGCGGTCTGGACCCGGGTGTCTATGCCTTCCTTCTGCAAGAAGTCCTGCAGCGCAAGGCTGTTCATCACGGTGCCGAGCATGCCCATGTAGTCCGAGCGAGTGCGCTCCATACCGCGCTGCTGCAGCTGTGCACCCCGGAAGAAGTTGCCGCCGCCGATCACGACGGCCACCTGTACGCCGTCGCGGACCACCTCGGCGATCTGGCGGGCGACCTGCGCCACCACGTCGGGATCCAGACCGACCTGACCGCCGCCGAACATCTCGCCGCCAAGCTTGAGCAACACCCGCGAATACTTGGCGCGTGGCTGGCTTGAGGGTTGTCCGTGGCCGGGTGAAGATGTCGGCACGCCGTTAGCGCTGGTGGGCTCGGGCTGCGTCATCAGACTCCTCGCATGACAGTGCCATCCCGAGCTTGGCAGCACGGTGGCTTCCCCACCCGGAACGGCAGTTCATATCCTGCCCCATCGCAGCACAATCTGGCGCCAGCGGGGTGGATTATTTGCGCGGGCGGCGAGCCACACCGCCGACGCGAGCCGTCGGCGCAGCTCACGCCCGGATGTCGCGGCGTCACGACTTTGCTTCCGGTGCCAGATGTTTGAGCTCGCGACAGGCTGGGAATCCGCACCACGCGGTGGGGAAATCTGCGGTCTTGAGAAGCAGGGCCGAATCACGCCGTATGCCGGAAGCGATCGCCAGCCGATCGCACGAGCGCTAGTCGCTCACCACTCGTACGCCTATGAGGAGGAATTGATTCATGGCGGACAACGAAAACTCTGGACCCGCGGAAGCTGTCAAGGGCGTCGTCGAAGACGTCAAGGGCAAGGTCAAGGAAGCCGCCGGCGCGTTGGCCGGTCGCGACGACCTGACCCGCGAGGGCCAGGCCCAGCAGGACAAGGCCGAGGCCCAGCGCGACGCGGCAAAGAAGGAAGCCGAAGCGGAGGCCGCACGCGGCGCCGCGAAGGTGGCCGAGGAGCGCCAGAAGGCCAATCAATAGCTTGTTTCGAGGATGGGTCCGGCCCGTATTGACGGGCCGGGCCCGTCGACTTTCTGGGGTGTTGTGAGCCCATCCAGGTGAACCCTCTCGGGTAATCCCCCACTTCAACGGGCAATCGCCCGAACAGCGAGCAACAAAGCAGGCATAGTTAACTCCTGAATGGGGTACTCAGCGCTGCGCTGGTGGACATCTCTGTGAGGTGCCGAAGCGCTCGGGGGCGACGACAGACCCTGATGAGGTTTGGAGATGTCTGTGGACGTGCTACTGCTTTCCAATGCCGACGATTTCGCGTCGGCATTACCCACTCTCGAATCGTTGACCCAAACGATTCGGCGCGCGCCGCTCTCCGACCAGCTCGACGGACATCATGACAGTGCTGACGTGGCGATCATCGACGCACGCACCGACTTGGCGGCGGCCCGCAGCACCTGCCGCGGCTTGACGGCCCATACGCCGGCCCTCGCGGTGGTGGCGGTCGTCGCCCCCGCCCACTTCGCGTCGGTGGACGTGGACTGGCGCATCGACGATGTGATGTTGCCTGCCACCGGCGCCGACGAGCTCGAGGCGCGATTGCGCCTGGCGATCAAGCGCCGCCGCAGCGCGGTGGACGGCTGCTTGAAGTTTGGTGACCTCATCCTGCACCCGGCGAGTTTCGCCGGATCCCTGTGCGGCAAGGATCTCAACCTGACGGTTACCGAGTTCAAATTGCTGAATTTCCTTGTGCAACATGCCGGTCGGGCGTTCAGCCGCACCCGGCTGATGCACGAGGTGTGGGGCTATGACGCCAATGGACGCGTCCGCACCGTCGACGTTCACGTCCGACGGCTACGCGCGAAGCTCGGGCCCGAACACGAATCGATGGTCGACACCGTGCGCGGCGTGGGTTATATGGCGGTGACGCCCCCGCATCCGCAGTGGGTCGTCAACGGCGCCGCTGCGAGCCCGGACCTCAACGGTCGCGGCCACCACTGAGCCGCGTTGGCGTCGAATCACTTTCGAACCTCACGCGAACAGCGGTAGCGCACGCCTGCGTGCGAGCGCGTCCATACCCTGCTGGATGCGATCTTGGACCTCCCGGTACTTCGCGTCGACGTAATCGTCGTCCTCGGCGCGCGCGGGATCGTGATCCAGCTCCACCGCCGGCATGAACCGTGTCCTGATCTTGGCGGGTAACGGCAACTGCGGAAGGGCGGCCGGCGCGATACCCCACGGCAGCGAGACCGCCACCGGAAAGACCTTGAGCCGCAACAGTCGATCCAGTCGCAACGTCTTGGAGAGGCGATCACCGCGGATCAGCACCGGCATCGCGTCCGCGCCGCCGACCGTGGCGATCGGCACTATCGGCACCCCGGCGCGAATCGCCATCTTGACGAAGCCTTTGCGCCCCGCGAGATTGGCGCGGTCGCGTTCGGCCCAGGGACGCAACGAATCCACTTCTCCGCCAGGCCACAACGCGACGTCTCGTCCCTCGGCCAGCGCGGTGGCGATGGCGTCGGGGGCGGCCGGGAGCACGCCCATCGACCGGAAGTAACGGCCGAATAGCGGGATTGCCATCAACGCGTCGTGAGCGGTACCGTGCAGCGTTCGGTCCGGGCCGAAGCGGCGCCACCATTGCAGACCGACCGTCCACGCGTCCCAGACGAACGGGGCGCCGGAGTGAATCCCGACCAGCAGCGCCGGGGGCTCGGGCACGTTTTCCCAGCCGTCGATCTCCATGCGAAACCAGTAGTCGACCAACAGATTCCAGACGAACTTCTGGCGTTGCAGGGTGGCTTCGTCCTGGCCGCGCAGATCCCACCGGGCGGCTCGTTGCGCCACCCAGCCACTGAGTCCCCCGCGCTGCGCGTCGCGCTTTTCCTCCATCATTTCGCGGGCCTGTTCGGCATGCTCCTGAGCTTGTTCGCGCACCGCGGCCGGCCTGTGATCTGCGTAACCCATTTTTGGGGTGTACCCCATTGGGCCGCAGGCAATTCGGCGAATTGCCGGCCGAAAAAATTCGGCTAATCACTGCAAGCGCAGAACTCCCCGCGCCACCGGTTGGTGGCGCGGGGAGTCCGTCACGCGGCTAGGCCAGGCTTAGGTGTTCGCGCGCACGTTCGGCGCCGGGGCCGGCGGCTGACCGGGCGCCGGGGTGGTGTTCGGCGCCGCACCCGGCTCCGAGCCACCCTGCATGTTCGACGTCCAGATCAGGATGTCCTGGGTGCCCTCGTTGTAGACGACACCGTTCGGCGGTGCGCCGGTCACGTCGAAGTACAGCGTGCCGGTCGACTCGCTCCCCTGCGGAATCGGTGCCGGGTTCAGGCTGCCCGGGGCGCCGACCTTGTCGATCACCCGGTAGTTCTGACCGTTGGGCCCACGGGCGATGAAGTCGTTGACCATCGGGGTGACCAGGCCACCGTCCGACCGGGCCGTGACGTCCGCCTGGTAGAGCGTGCCCTTCGGCGTGTAGCCCGGGATCACCACGTTGCTCGGCTGCAGGTTGCTCACCGTGTAGTTGGTGATCAGCGGCCCCGCGATGAGCTGCTGGCTGGTGCCGAAGCCCTGGATGTTGGGCGGCGCCGCCGACGCGGTGGCCGCGGTGAAAGCGCTGACAGCAGCAATACCGGCGGCTCCGATCACCGATTTCATAGCGTTTGAAGTGAACTTCATTGCTAAATACCTCTCAGTCCAATCGTTACCATTGTTTCCTCGCGATGATTTCCCCCCGGCACGGGTTAGCACCGCACCCTTGCCGCATATCCAATACCTGCCAGACCCAAACATCAGGTCGATGAGATGCAGAAACGCCGTGGAGCATCGGCGCAAATCAATTGGCCACAGAATGCGCATAAACCTCAAAGCATAAGTTCAGCCTCAAATGCCACAGTCGAGTTCTCACGCACAAACGAAAGTTCCCCGCGCGTAAAATGCGCGGGGAACTTCGTCGCGAATTCGCAGTTCGGGCACGCTAGACGTGGCGCGTCCAGACGAGGAAATCGTCGTCCTTATCGGTGTACACCACACCGATAGGCGGCTGGCCGGTCACGTCGAAGTACAGTTCGCCCGACGTCTGACGGCCCTGATCGATCGGACTGGGATCCAGGCCGTTGGGCACGGGCCCTTTATTGACGACCGGGTACACCGTGCCGTTGAACGCCCTGGCCATGAACCGAGAGATCTGCGGTTGGACCGTTCCGGCGTCCGACTTCGCCGTCACATCGGCCTGATAGAGCTTCCCGGCGGGCTGGAATCCCGGTATCACCACGTCGGTCGGCCGCAGATTGGTCACCGTGTAGTCGGTGACCAGTGGACCATCGACGGCCTGTTCGGTAGCTCCGAAGTTCTGTACGTTGGCCCCCGCGGTGCCGGCCGTGAAGATGCTCGCCCCGGCAATCCCCGCGGCGCACAGAGCCGCTTTCAGTGTCGTCGTGCGCAATGCCATTGTTACCTCCTAGCTCTCGCGTCTTGCCTGTAGTCGCGATACCCGTCGGCGTCCGTGGGCCAAACGGCGCGGCGCGGCGTGAGCGCCGGAATTGGAGCGATGTTCAAGCGCCTGTTACTTCGCATTCGCCGCGGCGCAATCACCCGTCCTTTGGCCGTGCTTACGCCGACCCGCCGTTGGGATATGTCAGTATCGCTGACATGGGTGCGACCGAAGATGCTCCGCTGGGCTATCTGCTCTACCGGGTGGGAGCCGTGCTGCGGCCCGAAGTTTCGGCCGTGTTGAGTCCGCTCGGCCTCACACTTCCCGAATTCGTTTGTCTGAGAATAATTTCCATGTCGCCGGGGTTGTCCAGCGCCGAGCTGTCCCGCAGCACCAACGTCACGCCGCAGGCGATGAACACGGTGCTGCGCAGGCTGGAAGAGATTGGCGCGGTGGAACGGCCGGCATCGGTGTCCTCCGGGCGCGCGCTGCCGGCCACCCTGACCAGTCAGGGGCGCACGCTGCTGAAACGCGCGGAAGCCGCGGTCCGCAACGCCGATGACCGCATCCTGGCCAAGCTCACCGCGACACAGCAGCGCGAGTTCAAGCGGATGCTGGAAAAACTCGGCTCCGACTAGCTATCCGGCCGCCTGGATCCGCGCCCAGGGCCGCGCCTGTTCGAGTTCGTAAGCCAGTTCCAGCAGCAGCGCATCCTGCCCCAGGTCGGCGGCGAACATCATGCCGACGGGCATCCCGTCCGCGGATTGGGCCAGCGGCAACGAAATCGCCGGATCTCCGGTGACGTTCTGCAGCGGCGTGAACGCCACCCAGTCGATCAGTCGGTCCATCACCTGCTGGTACTCGGTGGGCGCCAGGTGACCCACTCGTGGCGTCGGGTCGGCGAGCGTCGGAGTGAGCAGTGCGTCATAGGTTTGGTAGAACTCGGCGCTGCGCCGCCGCATTCTGCGCAGCCGCATGATCACGGCCGGCAACCGGTGCAGGTTGCGGCCGGTGTGGCGCTCCAGGCCAAGCGTCAAGGCGTCCAGCCGGGTGCGGTCAAAGGTGTTGCCGAACACGCGCCGTCCGGTGCGCACCTGCATCAGCGCGAGAAATCCCCAGTACAAGATGAAGTCGTCGACGAAGCTGTCCGGCACCGGATGATGGTCGATGTGTTCGACACGGTGTCCCAGCTCTTCGAGCACACCGGCGGTCTTGAGGGTCAGCTCCCGCAGTTCCGGGCCGCACTCGCGCCGAACCGAGCCGGTAGCCACCGCGATCCGCAACCGCTGCCGCCCGGGCCCGGCGACGTCTCCGATGGGCGCCAGCTTGGCGTTGCGCCAGATGCGTTCGGCTTCCCGGTAGAACGCCGCGGTGTCGCGCACGGAGCGGCTCAGCACGCCGTTGGCGACGATGCCCACCGGCATTCGGCGCAATTCGGCGTCCAGCGGCAGCCGGCCGCGTGACGGCTTGAGTCCGACAATCCCGTTGCAGGCGGCGGGAATTCGGATCGACCCGCCACCGTCGTTGGCGTGTGCGATCGGCACCACCCCGGCGGCGACGAACGCACCCGAGCCCGACGAGGAGGCCCCGGCCGTGTAGTCGGTGTCCCATGGGTTGCGCACCGGCCCGAGGCGGGGATGCTCGGCGGCCGCGCTGAACCCGAACTCCGACATCTGCGTTTTGCCCAGCGACGTCGGCCCGGTGGCCAGATACACCGCGGTGAACTCGCCGTCGGCGACGGCATTGCGCGGCGCCCACGCGTCGGCACCGCGCATCGTCGGCTGCCCCGCGACGTCGACGTTGTCCTTGAGGAACGTCGGGACACCTTCGAAAAACCGGGCAGAACCGCTTGCGGGTTTGGCCGACGCCGTCGCCCGTGCCTGCTCGAATGCCTTGTAAGCCAAGCCATTCAGCGCGGGGTTGACGGCCTCGGTGCGAGCGATCGCCGCCTCGACCACCTCGGTTCTGCCGACCCATCCGGCCCGGAGAGCCTCGGCCAGGCCGGTCGCGTCGAGATCGCCGAGGGCGTCGTCACCGAAAGCGTGCACGCGTCGCATAGCACTGACGCTAGCCGCTCGGGTTTGTCGGCTAGGCCTGGCCTACCTCGAAGCGAACGAACCGCGTCAGCGTGACGCCGGCCTCGTCGAGCAGCGCCTTGACGGTCTTCTTGTTGTCGGACACCGACGGCTGCTCGAGCAGCACCACGTCCTTGAAGAAGCCGTTCAGCCGACCCTCGACGATCTTGGGCAGCGCCTGCTCCGGCTTGCCCTCTTCTTTCGCGGTCTCCTCGGCGATGCGCCGTTCGCTGGCCACCACGTCCTCGGGCACGTCCTCGCGAGTGAGGTAGCGCGCCTTGAGCGCGGCGATCTGCAGCGCGACGGCGTGCGCTGCCTCGGCGCCGTCGCCGGTGTACTCGACCAGCACGCCAACGGCCGGCGGCAGGTCCGCGGCACGCTTGTGCAGGTAGGTCTCGACGGTGCCGTCGAAGAAGGCGGCCCGGCGCAGCTCCAGCTTCTCGCCGATCTTGGCGGACAGGTCGGCGACAGCCTGCTCGACCGTCTTGTCCCCCGCCGAAGCGGCCTTGAGCGCGTCGACGTCGGTGGCCTTGGATTGGGCTGCGGCGGCGACGATTTCGTCGGCCAGCTGCTGGAACTCGGCGTTCTTGGCGACGAAGTCGGTCTCGCTGTTCAGCTCGATCAGCGCGCCGTCCTTGGCCGCGACCAGACCTTCGGCCGTGGCACGTTCGGCGCGCTTGCCGACGTCCTTGGCGCCCTTGATCCGCAGCGCCTCGACGGCCTTGTCGAAGTCGCCGTCGCTTTCGGCCAGTGCGTTCTTGCAATCGAGCATGCCGGCACCGGTGAGCTCACGAAGACGCTTGACGTCGGCAGCGGTGAAGTTCGCCATATCAGCCTTCCGTGCTTGTTTCGGTTGCAGCTCCAGCGGCGTCGGTGGTGGCTGTGGTGGTCGCGGTCGTGGTCGCCCCGGTAGTAGCGGAAGCCAGCAGCTCCTGCTCCCACTCGGCGAGCGGCTCGGCGGACTCGGCCTCGGGCTTGCCGTCGCCGCGGCCGACACCGGCACGCGCCTGCAGGCCCTCGGCGACCGCGGAGGCGATCACCTTGGTCAGCAGTGCCGCCGAGCGGATCGCGTCGTCGTTGCCCGGGATCGGGTAGTCCACCTCGTCGGGGTCGCAGTTGGTGTCCAGGATCGCGATGACCGGGATACCGAGCTTGCGGGCCTCGCCGACGGCGATGTGCTCCTTGTTGGTGTCCACGACCCAGATCGCCGAAGGCACCTTGGACATGTCGCGGATACCGCCGAGGCTGCGGTCCAGCTTGTTCTTCTCGCGGGTCAGCATCAAGATTTCCTTCTTGGTGCGACCCTCGAAGCCACCGGTCTGCTCCATGGCCTCGAGCTCCTTGAGGCGCTGCAGGCGCTTGTGCACGGTCGAGAAGTTGGTGAGCATGCCGCCCAGCCAGCGCTGGTTCACGTACGGCATGCCGACGCGGGTGGCCTCGGCGGCGACGGACTCCTGCGCCTGCTTCTTGGTGCCGACGAACAGCACGCTGCCACCGTGAGCAACGGTCTCTTTGACGAACTCATACGCCTGATCGATGAAGGTCAGCGTCTGCTGCAGGTCGATGATGTAGATGCCGTTGCGGTCGGTGAAGATGAACCGCTTCATCTTGGGGTTCCAGCGACGGGTCTGGTGCCCGAAGTGGGTGCCGCTGTCGAGCAGCTGTTTCATGGTCACGACGGCCATGGTGATGCCATTCCTTTATGTCGGTTGTCGCCTGACATCGGGTGAAGCCAGGCCCTGGCGACTGCTGCGCTGCCGGACCCTTTCGGGACCGCCCGGCATACGCTGCGAACTCCTAGTGGAACGGGAGACGCGAGGCAGACGCGCGAAGTCAGCCCGTAAACGAGCTGCGACGAGCAGTTTACACCGACTCAGCTGGTGGTTTTTCCAGCACGTTCCACAGTGCGGTCCGCGTGCACAGATTGGGCAAACGCGGGTGGCCGTGTCGTCGACGCTGCGCTGAACTCATGGGGTGCGGTGGGCGGCGCTGATCGGGTGCGTGAGCCTGATCAGCGCCTTCCCGGCGGCGGCCGAGGGTGTTCGGCTGGACTGGCCGCTGCGGCCGGCGCCGGCCGTCGTACGGGCTTTTGACGCGCCGTCGCCCAACTGGAAGCCGGGGCACCGCGGCGTGGACCTGGCCGGACGCGCAGGTCAGCCGGTGTACGCTGCCGGCAGCGCGACCGTGGTGTTCGCCGGGGTGCTGGCGGGACGGCCGGTGGTGGCCCTGGCTCACCCCGGCGGATTGCACACCAGCTACGAGCCGGTCGCCGCCGCGGTCCGGGTCGGTCAGCCCGTGAGCGCTCAGACGCTGATCGGCGAGCTGATCGCCGGGCATGGCGACTGCCGGGTCCCGGCGTGCCTGCACTGGGGCGCCATGTGGGGGCCGTCGTCGGGTGCGGACTATGTCGATCCGCTCGGACTGCTGACATCCACCGCCGTCCGGCTCAAGCCGCTTGAACAGCGGTAGCAAGCCAAGCAAGGGACCACAACTTTTGCCCGCCTCTGAGCGACAAATCCGCGTCGCGGTCGCTTTCGAGCTGCGGTGTCGCTATCGCTTTCGAGCTGCGTTGTCGCTCAGAGGCGGGCATGTGCGGGTGAGGCGCCGACGTCGGTTACGCCCTCGGGTGGGCCTGATCGTGCACCGCTCGCAGCCGCGAGACCGCCACATGCGTGTAGAGCTGGGTGGTCGCCAGGCTGGAATGGCCGAGCAACTCCTGCACGACGCGCAGGTCGGCGCCGCCTTCCAGCAGATGGGTGGCCGCGCTGTGCCGTAGCCCGTGCGGGCCCATGTCGGGCGCGCCGTCCACCGCGGCGATCGTCTGGTGTACGACGGTGCGGGCCTGGCGCACATCGAGGCGGCGGCCCCGCGCGCCCAGCAGCAGCGCCGGCCCGGAGTCCGCGTTGACCAGGGCCGGACGCCCGTCGGTCAGCCACGCGCGCAGCGCGTCCGCGGCTGGGACCCCGAACGGCGCGGTGCGCTGCTTATTACCCTTGCCCAGCACCCGCACGGTCCGGTATCGGGTGTCTACGTCGTCGATGTCCAGGCCGCACAGCTCGCTCACCCGAATCCCGGTGGCGTACAGCATCTCGACGATCAGCCGATCCCGCAGGGCGAGCGGATCTCCTTGCTCGGCACCGGATTTCGCGGCGGCCATGGCGTCGCGCGCCTGATCCTGACGCAGCACGGCGGGCAGCGTGCGGTGCGCCTTGGGCACCTGCAGCCGGACGGCGGGATCGGCGGTCAGCAGGCCGCGCCGCGCCGCCCACGCGGTGAACGCCTTGATCGACGAGGTGCGCCGCGACAGTGTGGTGCGCGCGGCCCCGGCCACCGCCCCGCTGGACAGCCAGGTCCGCAGCAACGGCAGGCTCAGCGCGTCCAGCGCCACCCCGCGCTCGTCGAGGAAGGCGAACAACGAGCGCAGGTCGCCCAGATACGCGCGCCGAGTATGCGCCGAACGGCCGCACTGAAGATTCAGGTACTCGTCGAACTCGTCGAGAATCGCCTGCACTCCCCCACGGTCGCAGGCCCGGCCGGCTGTCCCTTAGCCGACGCGCCGAAGCGTGTCCGGGGTGAGATCTTTCAGGGTCGGATAGCCGTCGACGGCCATGATCAGATCCGCTTCGGCCAGCAGGCTGCGCAGCACGTGCACGATCCCGTCGACGCCGCCGAGCGCCAGGCCGTAGGCGTACGGCCGACCGACGCCGACCGCGGTCGCGCCCAGGGCCAGAGCCTTCACGATGTCGGCGCCGCTGCGGATCCCCGAGTCGAACAGGACCGGTAAGCCGTCGGCCGCCTCGATCACGCCGGGCAGGCAGTCCAGCGCGGGCAGACCGCCGTTGGCCTGACGTCCGCCGTGGGTGGAGCAGTAGATGCCGTCGACGCCGCCGTCCCGGGCGCGCCGGGCGTCGTCGGGATGACAGATGCCCTTGATGATCATCGGCAGGTCGGTCAGCGATCGCAGCCAGGGCAGGTCATCCCAGGTCAACGGGTTTCCGAACGTGGTAATCCACTGCAGCACAGTGCCTTGCGGGTCCTCTTCGGGCGGGCGCGCCAAGCTGGCGCGAAAGACCGGATCGCTGGTGTAGTTGCTCAGACAGTGCCCCCGCAGCTGGGGGAAGTTGGCCGTGCTGAGGTCGCGCGGTCGCCACCCGGGGATCCAGGTGTCGAGGGTGACGATGATGCCCTGGTAGCCGGCCGCTTCGGCCCGCTGCACCAGGCTGGCGGCCAGGTCTCGATCCTTCGGGGTGTACAGCTGGAAGAAGCCGGGGGTGTCGCCGAACTGCGCGGCGACCTCTTCCATCGGGTCCGCGGTCAGGGTGGAAACAACCATCGGGACACCGGTGGCCGCGGCCGCACGCGCGGTGGCCAGGTCGCCGTGGCCGTCTTGTGCGCAGATGCCGATCACGCCGATCGGCGCCATGAACAACGGCGACGGGAGGGTCAGGCCGAACATCTGCACCGACAGGTCGCGCTCGGCGGCTCCGACGAACATGCGCGGGATCAGGCCCCAGTGATCGAACGCCTCGCGGTTGGCCCGCTGGGTGCGTTCGTCGCCGGCGCCCCCGGTGACGTAGGACCACACCGACGGCGACATCGCCTTCTCGGCGCGGGCCTCCAACTCTGCGAAGGCCATCGGCAGCGCGGGCACCACCCCGGCCAGGCCCTGGAAGTAGATCTCGTTCTGGTAAGCGCCGAATGCCATGGCATAGAGAATGCCAGCCGGCCGTCAGGCTGACGAGCTTGCCGACTCCGCCTCGGATTCCAGCTGGGCCAGTTCCTTCTTCCACTGCCGGAATGTCTCTTCGGTGCGGCCGCGTCGCCAGTAGCCGGAGATCGACGACGCCCACTTCGCGTCCACCCCACGCTCTTTGCGGATGTAGGGCCGCAAATTGTGCATGACGGCTTGAGCCTCGCCGTGGATGAAGACGTGCACCTGCCCGGGCAGCCACAGCGTGGTGGTGACGGCCTCGATCAGCGGCGCGAAATCGCCGGCGCGATCGTCGGAGGCAAGGTCCGCGCGGGCGCCGCGATAAACCCAGTTCACCTGAACGCCTTCCGGCGCGGTCAACTCGATTTGGTCGTCGGGGCCGGCCACTTCGATGAAGGCTTTGCCAATTGCGTTGGGGGGCAATGCTTCCAGCGCAGTGGCGATGGCCGGCAATGCCGACTCGTCGCCGGCCAGCAGATGCCAGTCTGCCGCGGGGTCGGGCGTGTAGGCCCCGCCGGGGCCCATCAGATAGATCACCTGACCGGGTTGGGCGTGAGCCGCCCAGACACCCGCCACGCCGTGTTCGCCGTGCACCACGATGTCCAGCGAGATCTGGCGGGCCGCGGCGTCGACCTTGCGAACGGTGATGGTCCGGACGGCCGGCCGTTTCTCCGGAGGCAGCACAGCGAAGCTGTCCTGGGTCAGGGGCTGGGGCAACGCGGCCACGTCGATGTCGGCGGCGACGAATACCAACTTGACGTAGGAGTCGGTGAAGTTGCTCGGCACGAAGGTGTCGAACTGATTGCTCCCCAGCGTCACACGCTTCATGTGCGGTGTGACTTGTTGGGTACCGACGACTTCAAAACGTTGGAGTGGTCGACCTGCCACGTGTCCTCCTGTTCAGACCCGGCCCCAGCCGACTATACGAGTCGGGGCCGTCGTCGCAGGTCGGCCACCAGCCGCGGTGCGCAATCCCCTGGGTTACCTAGACCTCCGCGCCTCCCGGGTGCGGGTGCGAACGATTCGCCATTGTCCGCAGTCACGCTCGGCCAGCCCGGCCACCTCGAGGATCGCCAACGGCCCCAGCACCTGCTCGGGCATCAGCCCGGAGGAGACGGCGATCTCATCGACCGTTGCGGCACCTCGCCCGGGCAACGCCTCGTACACCTGACGCTCGGCCTCGCCCAGCCCATCTAACGCCGTCGCGGGCCGGCCCTCTTCGAACGCGAGTTCACCGATGCTTCCCACAAGTTCGACGATGTCGTCGGCCCGGGTGACCAGCTCGGCCCCGTTGCGCAGCAGCGCGTGACATCCCGCCGACGCCGACGAGGTGACCGGTCCGGGCACCGCGGCCACCACCCGGCCCAGCGCCCCCGCCCAGGCCGCGGTGTTCGCGGCGCCGCTGCGCAGACCCGCCTCCACCACCACGACGGCCCCTGCGGCCGCGGCGACCAGACGATTGCGGGTCAGGAACCGATGCCGCGCGGGGCGCAGGCCAGGCGGATATTCGCTGAACAACAAGCCACGTGAGGCGATGCGATGCAGCAACGCCGAATGCCCGGCCGGATAAGGGACGTCGATGCCCCCGGCCAGCACCGCCGCCGTGATTCCGTCGCAGGCCAGCGCCGCGCGATGGGCCGCGCCGTCGATGCCGTAGGCGCCGCCCGAAACGACCGCGACGTCGCGCTCGGCCAGCCCGGACGCCAGATCGGCGGTCACCTGTTCGCCGTAGGCCGTGGCCGCACGGGTGCCGACCACCGCTGCCGCGCGCTGGGCAATCTCGTCGAGACGCACCGGACCCAACGCCCACAACACCATCGGCGCCCCGCCGCGCGGCCTGCACCCGGCGCCGGTGAATGCCGAGAACGCGACCAGCGGCCACTCCGGACAATCGGGGGTGATCAACCGGCCACCGCGACGAGCGAGCACCTCGAGATCCGCTGCGGCCCGGTCTATCTCCCGCCTGGCCGCGGTGCGCCGCGCCAACTCCTCGCTGACCAGCCCGCGCCGGACACGGTCGGCCGCCTCGACCGGGCCAACGCATCCCACCAAGGCGGCGAGCTCCGGGCACGGCGGCTCCGCCACTCGCGACAGGTACGCCCAGGCCGGCCAGGTGGGGTCATGGAACACCGCGGTCATCGTTGTTCGCCCAGCTGCCGGAAGCTCAGCGCGGCGGCCACGTCGTCCAGCCCGGGCGAGCTGCGGCCGGCCAGGTCGGCCAGGCTCCACGCGACGCGCAACGTGCGATCGAGCCCGCGAATGCTGAGCAGCCCCCGCTCCACCGCCAGGCGCAGCGGATGCATTGCCTGACTGCTGAGCCGAAACTTTCGCCGCAGCAGCGTTCCGCTCACTTCGGCGTTGGTGCTGAAACCGTGTGGGCGCCACCGTGCCGCGGCCGTGGCGCGGGCCTGCGCCACCCGATCGCGCACCTGCGCGGAGGATTCACCCTCGACGGTGGCGAACGCCCCGGCCCGCACCGGATGCATCTGTACCCGCAGATCCACCCGATCCAGCAAAGGGCCCGAAAGCTTGCCCAGATAGCGCCGTTTTGTCGCGGCCGGGCAGATGCAATCCTGCGGATCAGCCGGCGCGCACGGGCACAGGTTGGCGGCCAACACCAGCTGAAACCGGGCCGGGTAGCACGCCACCCCGTCGCGACGTGCCAGACGAATGAGACCGTCCTCCAACGGTGTCCGCAACGCCTCCAGCGCGCTGACGCTGATCTCGGCGCATTCGTCGAGGAACAGCACACCGCGGTGCGCCCGGCTCACAGCGCCCGGGCGGGCCATCCCCGAGCCTCCCCCGACGAGTGCGGCGACGCTGGAACTGTGGTGCGGCGCCACAAACGGCGGCTGGGTGATCAGCGGTGTGTCCCCGGACAACAACCCGGCCACCGAGTGAATCGCGGTAACCTCCAACGCCTCGCTGTCGGTCAGGCTGGGCAGCAATCCCGGAAGGCGTTGCGCCAGCATCGTTTTGCCCACACCGGGCGGCCCGGTCAACATCAGGTGATGCGCTCCCGCGGCGGCCACCTCGACCGCGAACCGTGCCTGGGCCTGCCCCACCACGTCGGCCAGATCCCCCACCGGCGCCGGGCGGGTGGCCGTCGCGCTGACCCGCTCGTCCAACCGGGCCGACCCACCGAGCCAGCTCCGCAACTGCCCCAGCGTGCGAACGCCCCAGACATCGATGCCGTCGACCAGGCTGGCCTCGGCCAAGTTGTCCACCGGGACGACGACGGCGGGCCACCCGTCACGTTTGGCGGCCAGCACCGCGGGCAGCACCCCGCGCACCGGCCGGATGCGGCCGTCCAGCGACAACTCGCCCAGCAGCACCGTCTTCTCCAGGCGTTCCCACGGGTTCTTCCGCTGCGCCGACAGCACCGCCGCCGCGAGCGCGATGTCGTAGACCGATCCCATTTTCGGCAGCGTCGCCGGGGACAGCGCAAGCGTGAGTCTGGCCTGGGGCCAACTGTTTCCGCAGTTGGTGACCGCCGCGCGCACCCGGTCGCGCGACTCCTGCAACGCCGCGTCGGGCAGGCCGACGAGGTGTACCCCGGGCAGCCCCGAGGTGATGTCTGCCTCGATCTCCACAATGTGGCCGTCCAGGCCGCGGACGGCGACGGAGAACGCGCGTCCCAGCGCCATCAGCCGATCCCCTGCAGATGTGAGATCTCCGGAGTGCGCCGGCGCCCGACACGGATCCCGATCACGTCGATGCGGACCGCTGACCACCTGCCGTCCTGCGCGGCCAGCCACAGCCCCGCCAGCCGGCGCAGCCGCCGGACCTTGCGGGGTGTGACCGCGTGGGCCAAACCCCCATACCCGTCGCCGGTACGGGTCTTGACCTCCACGAACACCACCGTGCGGGTGGCGTCGTCGGCGGCGATCACGTCGAGTTCACCGTAGCGGGAGCGCCAATTGCGGTCTACGACGCGCAACCCCATCCGCGTCAGGTATTCCACGGCCAGGGCCTCACCCATCGCGCCCAGCTCAATGCGTGTCTTTGCGATCGTCATGCGGCCAATCTGGCCGACGGGCCCGACATGGCATGCCGCGACGGACGCCGAATGCCCGCTATCCGGGCCGGTTATCCCCAGCGGGGCGTTGATCCACAGCGCACGGGGAAATTGGTTTGCCGCGCAGCGGAATCGGCTACGTGATGCGGTCCGCGCGGGTGTAGACGTTCATCGAGTCCTCCCGCAGGAACGCGATCAGCGTGAGCCCGGATTCCTCGGCCAGCGAAACCGCCAGCGACGACGGCGCCGACACCGCGGCCAGCACGGGAATCCCGGCCAGTACGGCCTTCTGCGTGATCTCGAACGACGCCCGCCCGCTGACCAGCAGCACCGAACCGGCCAGCGGTATCCGCTGGTGTTCCAGGGCCCAGCCGACGACCTTGTCGACGGCGTTGTGCCTGCCGATGTCCTCGCGGACCACCAGCATCGTGCCGTCGGCGTCGAACAGCGCCGCAGCGTGCAGCCCACCGGTGCTGTCGAAAACCTTTTGCGCACTTCGCAATTGGCCGGGCATGGCCTTGAGCGTGGCCGGGGCGACGGTGACCGGATCCGCCCCGGGGGTAAAGCGGCTGATCACCCGGACCGCATCCAGTGACGCCTTGCCGCATACCCCACAGGAGGAGGTGGTGTAGAAGTTGCGGGTCACGTCCAGATCGGGCGGATTCACCCCGGGGGCCAGCGTCACGTCGAGCACGTTGTAGGTGTTGGCGCCGTCGTCCCCGCGGCCGCCGCAGTAGCGGATGGTCTGCACGTCATCGCGGCGCTGGATCACGCCCTCGGTGAGCAGAAAGCCTTGCGCAAGTTCGACATCCGAGCCCGGCGTCCGCATCGTCACGGTGACCGGCGTGCCGTTGACGCGGATCTCCAGCGGCTCCTCGACAGCCAGGGTTTCCGGCCGGACGACGGCCTGACCTGCGTTGACGTGCGTGGCGCGCCGACGCGCGGTTACGTTCCCCACGGGATCGAAACTCCGGCCGAGCGCTGAAACCTCATTAAGCCAAACTACATTGGCCCGCGGCCCGCCGCCCGTGCGGCGACCAACCGCCCCGGCAGCCGCCTGACGTGCACCCATTCCGGCACCGTGCCGTCGCGATTGCTCTAATGTCGACATGGCTCGTCGCGCCTGAGCAGTGCACCGCACCTGTGCAGGTCTCCAATGGGCGGGTTTGGGGAGTAGGTGGTAACGGCGCGTAAGCATCACGTCGTCGATACCGCGGGAGATGACGAGGCACAACATGGCTGATGAAGCACCAGGCGACGCGTCGATGCCGGGCGGGGAGAAGGCTGATCCGGCGACGGTGTTCGCCGCCCTCGCCGAAATCATCTATCAGGGCTCGGACGCCAAGGAGATGTACGCGGCCATCTGCGTCGCGGCGACCCTGGCCATCCGCGGTTGCGACCACGCCAGCCTGTTGATGCTCGAAAACGATCGTTATGTCACCGTCGGCGCGAGCGACGCGCTGGCCCAGCGAATCGACCAGATGGAACTGGAAGCCGGCGACGGCCCCTGTCTGGACGCGATCGAGGAGGAGACGCCGCAGATCGACGCGGATCTGACCACGCCGTCGCGTTGGCCCAAGCTGGCGGCCCGGTTGCTCGAGGAGACCCCGGTGCGCGGCGCCATGGGGTTTCGGCTGCAGGTCAACAAGCGCAAGGGGGCCGCGCTGAACCTGTTCAGCGACACGCCGAACACGTTCGACGCCGAGTCCGCCGGCCGCGCGGCGGTGCTGGCCTCGTTCGCCAGCGTGGCCATCAACGCGGTAGCGAAGGGCGAAGACGCCGCCAGCCTGCGACGGGGACTGCTCAGCAACCGCGAAATCGGCAAGGCGGTCGGCATGCTGATGCTGCTGCACGACCTGACCGAAGACGAGGCGTTCGACCTGCTCCGCCAGCACTCACAGGCGCTGAACATCAAGTTGGCCGACGTCGCGCGCGAGGTCATCGAACGGCGCGGTGGCCTGCCGTCGAACGGCGAGCAAGAGCTGCCGACCGGCAAATAGCTATTCGGGGAGCCGCAGCTCGGGCTTCTCGACCTCTTCGATGTTGACATCTTTGAAGGTGACCACCCGCACCTGCTTGACGAACCGGGCCGGGCGGTACATGTCCCAGACCCAGGCGTCCGACAGCCGTAGCTCGAAGTAGACCTCACCGTCGGCGTTGCGCGGCACCATCTCGACACTGTTGGCCAGGTAGAAGCGCCGTTCGGTTTCCACCACGTAGCTGAACTGGCCGACGATGTCCTTGTATTCGCGGTAGAGCGAGAGCTCCATCTCGGTTTCGTACTTTTCGAGATCTTCGGCACTCATCTGCTCAGACGTCCTTTTCCCTGCCCGTTTTCCTGACTCCCCGTTTCCCAACAGCTCGGTCGCCGGGTGAGCAGTCCGCATCTATCTTTCCTCACCGGCATTCGCCACGCTCGCCCGGAGGGTCCGGTTTACATTCGGCCACCAGCCGCGTGCGGGAACCGTTCCCGGTCGGCGAGGCCACCCGCCGGACGTTGATGAAGGAATAGCGGTGCTCAGCGCAGGGCCCCAGCCGGGTCAGCGCCGAGCTGTGCGCGGGCGTGCTGTAGCCCTTGTGGTCGGCGAAGCCGTAGCCGGGGTGATCGGCGTCCATCGCGACCATCAGCCGGTCGCGGCTGACCTTGGCCAGGACGCTGGCCGCGGCGATGCAGGCCGCGGCCGCGTCCCCACCGACTACCGGCAACGACGGCATCGGCAGCCCGGGTACGCGAAAGCCGTCGCTCAGCACATAACCGGGGCGCACCGACAGGCCCGCCACCGCGCGCCGCATGCCTTCGATATTGGCGACGTGTACTCCGCGCCGGTCGACCTCGACCGACGGGATGAACACCACGTGATAGGCCACCGCGTAGCGGCAGATCAGCGGGAACAACCTCTCCCGCGCCTTCTCGGTGAGCTTCTTCGAATCATCAAGGGCGGCAAGGCTTTCCAGGCGGTTTGGCCCCAGCACGCAGGCCGCCACCACCAGCGGGCCCGCGCATGCGCCGCGGCCGACCTCGTCCACCCCGGCCACCGGTCCGAGGCCACTGCGATGCAGTGCGGATTCCAGGGTGCGCAGCCCCGTCGCTTTGCGGATCACCGTCCGCGGCGGCCACGTCAGGGTCATATCCGAGCCATGGCTACTGGCCTTGCTGCGGGTTCACCGAACCCACCCCACCCCATCGCGTCGGCGGCCAGACGATGAACCTGGCCTTGCCGATGACGTTGGCCACCGGCACCGTCCCCGACATCGGATCACCGGTGCACAGAATGCCTTTGAGCGCGTCGGTCGGAGTGCTCGTGCAGTGGGCACGCGAGTCCGCCGAGTGGGTGCGGTTGTCACCCATCACCCACAGCCGCCCCTGCGGGACGGTGACCGGACCGAATTCGCTGCCCAGGCAGGGGTATACGGCCGGGTCGGCCATCATCGTGGCCGGCTTCAGGTACGGCTCCTTGAGCGGCTTGCCGTCGACCGTCAGCCCGGTATCGGCCCGGCACTGCACGGTCTGGCCGCCGACCGCGATCACCCGCTTCACCAGATCGTTCTCGTCGGGGGGCACAAAACCGATGAACGACAACGTGTTCTGCAGCCAGCGCAGCGCGGTGTTGGGAGACCGGATCGACTTGTATCCGGTGTTCCAGTTCGGCGGTCCCTTGAAGACGATCACGTCGCCGGGGTGCGGCGACCCGAAGCGGTAACTGAGCTTGTCGACCATGATCCGGTCGCCGACACAACCCGAGCAGCCGTGCAGCGTGGGTTCCATGGACTCGGACGGGATCAGGTACGGACGCGCCACGAACGTCAACATGACGTAGTAGAGGACGATCGCGGTAACCGCCAGGATCGTCAGCTCGCGCAGCGCGGACTTCTTCTTGGGTTCCGGCTCGTCTGCGTCGTGCGACTCCGCATCCGGTGCGGGCACCGCGGTGGGCTCGACCGCGTTGTCGGCCCCTTCGTTCAAGGTTTCGTCTGGTACGCGAGTGGAGACCTTCGGCTCCGACTGACCAGGCTCGGACTGGGGCTCGGGCGAGTCCGTGGAATCCGTCACGAGATCAGAGTAGCCAGCGCCGTGTGGGTGACCGTAAAGCGTCTTCGAAACCGAACGCGCGTGCCGCAGCGATCGCCGAGACGCGCGCGGTCAGCGCTTTTCCTTGATCTTGGCCTTCTTGCCGCGGAGTTCGCGCAGGTAGTAGAGCTTCGCGCGGCGGACATCGCCACGGGTGACCACCTCGATGTGGTCGATGTTCGGCGAGTGCACCGGGAAGGTCCGCTCGACGCCGACGCCGTAGCTCTCCTTGCGCACGGTGAAGGTCTCGCGGATGCCTCCGCCCTGCCGGCGC
Source organism: Mycobacterium sp. pR1184 (assembly GCF_041287235.1). Lineage (NCBI taxonomy): Bacteria > Bacillati > Actinomycetota > Actinomycetes > Mycobacteriales > Mycobacteriaceae > Mycobacterium > Mycobacterium sp. pR1184. Next base: position 73,983 of record NZ_JBGGKR010000014.1, read on the forward strand.
AGCACCACGCCCTTGAACACCTGGATACGCTCCTTGGCGCCCTCGATGACCTTGACGTGCACATTGATGGTGTCGCCCGGGCTGAAGGCCGGGATGCCGTCGCGCAGCGACGCCTGATCGACGAAGTCCAGCCTGTTCATGTGGAGACACTTCCTTGAGGTCGCGGCGTGCGGAAACTGCCCGCACGCAGGGGTGGTCGTTAAGCCGATTCGGGCTTTGGGTGGCATCTCGCAGCGGGCGGAATGCGGCCCGGCCGGCCGGGTGCCGCTGGAGACAACTGGTCAATTGTGCCAGACACCCCGCGTGCATTGAAAATCACATGTAAACGCTGCGATTCATGGCGCGCCTGGGGCAGCCGTGAATGGTACATATGACTGGGGTCAGCACACGCCAGTCACTACCCGAACTCGAAGACGCCCGGGCAGATTGCGGTACGGCCGCCCACACAGGTTTACGTCAGAGGACTTTGGGAGACGAACAGATGCGTGTACGCCCGCGCACCGCACTCGCCGCCGTCGCGGCGGTGACGCTGGTGCTGGCGGGCTGCGACGAGGCACGACTCGCGGCAAAATCCCAGGTAAAGGCGTCCAGCAACGTTGCGAGCGCGCCCGATCACCAACCGCAACTCATTCAGCTGCTGCTCGACACCATCGACTCGCCCGGGTTGCCCGCGGCGCCGCCCAAGACCCTGGACGCGCTGCCCGGCTCCGGATGGGGCGGGTTGCAGGCCCGCATCCAGCAGGCCACCGAACAGGCCGCCGCCAGCGGGGCGACCCTCTCGGTGGGCATCCTGGACCGCAAGACCCACGAGCTGATCTCCAACGGCAACAGCCAGATCATCGGCACGGCCTCGGTGGCCAAGCTGTTCATCGCCGACGACCTGCTGCTGGCCGAATCCCAGGGCCGCACCACCCTGTCCCCCGACGACCGTCAGGCGCTCGACCTGATGCTGCAGTCGTCCGATGACGGCGCCGCCGAGAGGTTCTGGGGTCAGGGCGGCGGCGACAACATCATCACGCAGGTGGCGGGCCGCTACGGGCTGTCGTCCACCGTTCCGCCCTCGGACGGGCGCTGGTGGAACACGACGAGCTCGCTGACCGACGTGATCCACTACTACGAGAAGCTGCTGGACGGTTCCGGTGGGCTCTCCGCGGACCGGGCCAAGATCATCATCAACGACCTGGCCCAGTCCACCGCGAACGGCGTCGACGGGTACCCGCAGCGGTTCGGCATCCCCGACGGTCTGTTCGCCGAGCCGGTGGCGGTCAAGCAGGGCTGGATGTGCTGCATCGGCACGGAGTGGATGCACCTGTCGACCGGCGTGGTGGGCGCCGACCGCCGTTACATCGTGGTGGTGGAGTCCCTGCAGTCCTCCGACGACGCGACGGCCCGCGACACGATCACCCAGGCCGTCAAGACGATGTTCCCCAACGGCCGGATCGGGCCGGCGTCCTTCTAGGGCGAATCGCCCTGCTCGAGATCGGGCCGGCGTTCGCGGGTGCGCTGCAGTGAAACCTCCCGGCGCCAGGCCGCGATGCGCGCGTGATCGCCGGACAGCAACACGTCGGGGACGTCGAGCCCCCGCCAGCTGGGCGGCCGGGTGTAGCTGGGCCCCTCCAGCAGGCCGCCCAGCACGTCGGAGTGCGAATCCTGCCGATGGGACGCCGGGTTGCCCAGTACTCCGGTCAGCAGCCGCAGCACTGATTCGATCATCACGACGGCCGCCGACTCACCTCCCGGCAGCACGTAGTCGCCGATCGAGACTTCCTCGACTCGCATCCGCCGCGCGGCGTCCTCGACCACGCGATGGTCGATGCCCTCGTAGCGGCCGCAGGCGAACACCAGATGCTGTTCGGCGCTCCAGCGCTGGGCGGTGGTTTGCTTGAACAGCGTGCCGGCCGGCGTGGGAACGACCAATAGCGTTTCGGCAGAACAGATTTCATCCAGCGCCTCGCCCCACACCGGCGCCTTCATCACCATTCCCGGCCCGCCGCCGTAGGGCGAGTCGTCTACCGAGTGGTGCACGTCGTGAGTCCACCGCCGCAGGTCGTGCACCCGCAGGTCGACCAAGCCCGACGCAATTGCCTTGCCGGGCAACGACTGCCGCAGCGGATCCAGATAGGCCGGAAAAATCGTCACGACGTCTATGCGCACCGGCTACCCCAGATCCAGCAGGCCCTCGGGTGGATCGATTTCCACCATCCGGTCGTCCAGCGACACCGATGTGACGATCGCATTCACGAAAGGCACCAGTACTTCCCGGGTTTGGGCGCCGTCACTTCGGTGCACCGCCAGCAGCTCCCCGGCGGCGGTGTGCAGCACCTCGGCGACGACACCGAGATCCTGCCCCGTCGTGGTCCGCACCCGCAGACCCTCGAGCTGATGGTCGTAGTAGGTGTCCGGCTCGTCGATGGGCGGCAGGTCGTCGGAGTCCACCACGAACAGGCTGCCGCGCAGCGCGTCGGCGGCGTCGCGGTCGTCCACGCCGGCCAACCGCACCAACAGCCGGCCGCCGTGTTCACGCGCACCGGCGACCACGTAGCTGCGTTCTTCTCCGCTGCCGCGAGATGGCTTGGCGCGCAAGGTAATGCCCGGCGCGAAGCGATCGGCAGGGTCGTCGGTGTGAACTTCCACGACCACCTCGCCGGTGATGCCGTGCGCTTTCACGACGCGCCCGACGAGCAGCTCCATGAGTGCGGTGACCTACTGGTCGGTGTCCACCACGTCGACGCGGATACCGCGGCCACCGATCCCGGCGACCAGCGTGCGCAACGCGGTCGCGGTGCGTCCGCCGCGACCGATCACCTTGCCCAGATCCTCGGGGTGGACATGCACCTCGACAGTGCGCCCACGCCGGCTCGTCACCAGGTCCACCCGGACATCGTCCGGGTTGTCCACGATTCCGCGAACCAGATGCTCAACAGCGTCGACGACGACGGTACTCATTGCGCCCGTCAGCCTTCGGTGGTCGGCTCGGTGGTTTCGGCCGGCGCTTCGGCGGCCGGCTCGGCCGGGGTCTGCGCGGTTTCGGCCGGGGCTTCGGCGGTTTCAGCCTGCGCCTCGTCGGCCTTGGCGGCCTTCTTGGCCGGGGCCTTCTTCTTCGGCTTGGTGGCCTCGGTGGTCGGGCCGCCGTCCGCCTCGGCCAGCGCGGCGTTGAACAGCTCCAGCTTGGTGGGCTTGGCGGGGGCGACCTGCAGGGTGCCCTCGGCCCCGGGCAGGCCCTTGAACTTCTGCCAGTCGCCGGTGACTTTCAGCAGCTTGAGCACGGGCTCGGTCGGCTGCGCGCCCACCGAAAGCCAGTACTGGGCCCGCTCCGAGTTGATCTCGATCAGGCTGGGGTCTTCCTTCGGGTGGTACCGGCCGATCACCTCGATGGAGCGGCCGTCGCGGCGGTTGCGCGCGTCGGCGACGGCGATGCGGTACTGGGGATTGCGGATCTTGCCAAGCCGGGTGAGCTTGATCTTGACAGCCATGTTTAAGCGAATTCTCCTGGGTGTCACGCTGCAATTCAGCGATCGGGGCGGGATGCCCGGATCCGGTTTTGCCTCGCGTGTATGACCGCCGAACAAGCACCCCGGCATCGGGGCGGGTCGCGCGGCGGACAGCCGCCTATTGTGCCAGAACGAGGGGCTCGGGCAGAAATTCGCCCGCACCGTCGACTTTCGGCTACGCGGGACTTCAAACTGGTTACGATTCAGCGGGGGCGACAGTAGGGAGCCGATCGATGCAGATCCTGAATTTCAGCCGGGGCCGGCGCGTTATTGGTCCCATCGCCGTCGCCGCCCTGCTCAGCGCCCCATTGCCGCTGCTGGGGGCGCCGTCGGGGCAGGCTGCGACCGGCATCGACGGTTACGCTCAATGCGTCGACACACAGCCCCCGCCGCCGGGGGTCAATGCGGAATTCTGGTTTCCGAGCGTCCACATCATCCAGAACGATCTCGACTCGGGCATTCCCGCCGCCCAAGTGACCCAGATTCTGGTGACCATGGGAGTCTCGCCGCAGGATGCCGCCAAGCGCGTGCAGTGCTTCCAGGCCAACCAACCGCGCGGACAAGGGCACTGACCCACCTGGCCCGCGGCGTCACATGATCTTCTGAAAGACCTTCGTCTCGACCCGGCGCGTCATCCGCCAGCCCTGCGGCGTGCGCAGGAACTCGTCGTCGTACCAGAGCCCGCAGAACATCACCTGGTCCCCCGGTTTGCCGGAGCCGTCCGGAAAGACCATCGGGTTGAAACAGATCACCCGCGACGTGGCCGTGTCTCCGTCGATTTGGACCGAGAAGTTTCCGAGCATGTGCGCATACACCGGAAAGCCCGGCAGCACTTCGGAGAGCCATTTCTTGACCTCGGGGTAACGGCCTTCGATACCGCCCAAAGCCGTGTAGTCGATGTAGGCGTCTTCGGTGAATACTTTGTCTAAATCGTCGAATCGCCGCTGGTCAATAGCGGTGGAATAGTCCACCATCAGCTGCTGGATCTCCAGACGGTCGGAAATTTCGGCCAGGCTCAACATGCATCGATTCAACACCCGGGGCGCCGGGAGCACCCAGGCACCCCGAACAGTCGTCAATTTCCTTGTGTTCCAGCGTCTTTGGCGAGCACTGCGGCCGGCGGGTTGCGGAAGCTGATCGCCAATCGGTTGTAGGTGTTCATCGTCGCGATCGCGATCGTCAAATCGACCAATTCCTTGTCATCGAATTGCGCCGACGCGGCCTGATAGGCGCTGTCGGGTGCGCCCGTGCTCGATATTTCGGTGACGGTCTCCGCCCACGCCAGCGCGGCCCGCTCGCGACCGTCGAACAGCTCACCGGCTTCCGGCCACACCGGAACTAAGGCGATCTTTTCGTTCGACACCCCCAGGTCGCGCAACTCGCGGGTGTGCATGTCGATGCAGTACGCACAGCCGTTGATCAGCGACACCCGCAGGTAGACCAGCGTCAGCAGCACCGGCGACAGACCCGACTGGCTGACATAAAGGTGCACGCCGCCCAGCAGCTTCACCCCCCGCGGTGCCACGGCTTCGTAGTCGATTCGCCGACTCATAGCTGTCTGCTCCCCTTTTCCCATACCACGCAAAGCCACCGAGGAGAATAATCCCAGCTATGAGAGCAGGAATCACCTGCTTAGCAATGGCCTTGTCGGTCTGGGTCGGTGCGCCGGTCGCCGTCGCCGCCCCCGGCAGCTGCGCGCCGGGCAGCGCCTGCCAGCGCTGGTGCCCCGGCGATCCCGATCCTGCGGGCCGGCCCATCCCGTGGGATCCGAATGTCTGCCACGACTTCTACTGGGATTACGCCGGCGTGCACGACACCGGCACCGGCATCTTCTACTCGTGGTCCTCGCTTCCGTTCAAGCAGCCGCCACCGCCCGGGCCGGTGCCCACCCAGACCTCTTATCTGCCGCTGCCCCCGCTGCCGTTCTGTCCGGTGCCGCCCTGGTGCCCGTGAGGCAGCAGGCGTCGGCCTGGCCCGGAAGTTACACTGTGCGCCCATGCGGAAACTCATTGCCGCAGCGGCTGCGCTGCTCACGGTCGCCGGTGTCACCGCCCCCGCCTCCTGGGCCGACGATATGCAGCCGGTCGGCTCGGTTCCGATCCCCGACGGCCCGGCGCAGACCTGGATCCTGGCCGACCTGGACAGCGGCCAGGTGCTGGCCGGTCGCGACCAGTACGCGGTTCATCCGCCCGCGAGCACGATCAAGGTGCTGCTGGCGCTGGTGGCGCTCGATGAGGTGAGCATGGACTCGACGGTCGTCGCCGACGTCTCAGACACCCAGGTCGAGTGCAACTGCGTCGGTATCAAACCCGGACGTGTCTACACCGCGCGCCAGCTGCTGGACGGCCTGCTGCTGGTGTCCGGCAACGACGCCGCCAACACGCTCGCGCATCTGATGGGCGGCGCCGACGCCACCGTGGCCAAGATGAACGCGAAGGCCGCCTCCCTCGGGGCGACCAGCACGCACGCCGCGACCCCGTCCGGGCTGGACGGCCCCGGCGGCTCCGGTGCCTCCAGCGCACACGACCTGGCCGTCATCTTCCGGGCCGCGATGGCCAACCCGATGTTCGCCCACATCACCGCCGAGCCGTCGGCGACGTTCCCGGGCGACCACGGTGACGAGCCGATCACCAACCAGGACGAACTGCTGACCCGCTATCCCGGCGCCATCGGCGGCAAGACGGGCTTCACGAATGCGGCCCGAAAGACCTTCGTAGGCGCGGCTTCTCGCGGTGGGCGCCGGCTGGTGGTCGCGATGATGTACGGGATGGTGAAGCCCGGCGGACCGACGTACTGGGATCAGGCGGGCAGCCTGTTCGACTGGGGCTTCGCGCTCAATCCGTCGTCGAGCATCGGCTCACTCTAGATCTCGTTCGCGACAAGTCCGGCTATCAGCTTGGACAGCAACGCAATTCGTTGCTCTTCGATATCGGGCTCCGGAAAAATCCCGCGCACGATCGCCGCGCCGTCGAACACGTTGGTCATCAGCGCCACCAGCACCGGGAACGTCTCCTCGCCGATGGCGTCGGCGCCCGGCAGCGCCCGCGCCGCGTCGAGAATCTTCGCGCTGTACTGGGCCAGCACATCGCGCAGGTGCGCGCCCAGCTTCTCGTCGGTGCGCGCGGCGATCATCAGTTCGTAGAGCACCGCGTTGGTGGGACCGCCGGTGATGTCCCGCAGAATCGTCAGCGCCGCTTCCAGCGCCGGCCGGTCGGCCGGGATCTGGGCGGCCTGCTTGGTGAACGACTCCACCTGCCGGCGCAGCACCTCCGACGCCGTGGCCGCCATGAAGTCGCTCATCGTCTCGAAGTGGCGGAACAGCGCACCGACCGACACCCCGGCCGCCTTGGTGATCACGGCCGCCGATGCCCGGGCGTAGCCGACCTCGACGATGCTGGTGATGGACGCCTCGAGGAGCCGCCCGACCGTCTCCTCGCGGCGTTGCTGCTGGGTTCTGGCCATCTCAGGCGCTGACTTTGACCGCGCTGCGCACCTTTTGCCCCGCCCGCAGGTAGCGGCCCGACTTCACGGTCTGGCCGTAGCCGTCCCGGAACTCGCCGGCGCGGAAGACCACGGCGCCGCCCACCCCGGTCGCGACGACGGCATCGTCGTTGCGGTTGACCATGCGCCGCAGGCCGCCGTAGAAGGGGACCTCTTCCTCGTGGTAGGCCTCGACCTCGTCGTTCAGGCCGGCCGGGTCGATCACCACGAAATCGGCCCGGTCGCCTTGGCGCAGCGTGCCGGCGTCGATGCCGAACCAGTCCGCCAGTTCACCGGTGAGGCGATGCACCGCCCGTTCGGTGGTCATGAACGGCGCTCCGGCCCGGTAGGCGTCGCGAGTTCGTTTGAGCAGCTTGATCGGAAAGTTGTAGAACGCCATATTGCGCAGGTGCGCACCCGCGTCCGAGAAGCCCATGTGCACGCTCTCCTCGTTGGCCAGCGCATCGAGCAGCTTGGGCCGGTGGTTGGCCACGATCGTCGTCCAGCGCACATTGCGTTCGCCGTTTTCGACGAGCACGTCGAGAAACGCGTCCAGCGGGTGCAGTCCGCGCTCGTCGGCGATCGCGCCAAAGCTCTTGCCGATCAACGACTTATCGGGACATTCGACGATCACCGCGTCATGGAAGTCGCGGTGCCACAACGACGGACCGAGCTTGACGCGGTCGAATTCCTTGCGGAACTCCCGGCGGTAAGACTCGTCGGCCAGTAATTCGTTGCGTTGCAACTGGTCTCGCAGATGCAGGGCGGCGGTGCCGGCACCGAACTCCTCGAAGACCGGCAGGTCGATACCGTCGGAGTACAACTCGAACGGCACCGGCAGGTGCTGGAACCGCACGCTCGCGCCCAGCAGCTTGTTCATCAGCCGCACCCCGGGCCCGAACACGTAGACGGCCAGCGGGTTGGACTTGGCGTCCGCGGACACCAGCAGGCTCATCCGAACACCCTTGCGGCGTCTGAAGATTCGGCTGCTCTCCAGGAAGAACATGATCGCCGTGGCCGCCCGGTTGACGTCGGGCGCGCTCTGCAGGATCCGGCCGCGCCTGCGCAACACCTTGATCAGCTTGCGCCGCTCCCGCCAGGTCGCGAAGGTCGACGGCAGTGCCCGGGAGCGGAAGCGGTCGCCGTCGAGTTTGTCGATCGCGGCGTCCATGCCCGACATGCCGAGCATTCCGGCGTCGAGCGCCTCGTCGAGCAACGTCGCCATCTTGTCCAGTTCGGCGTCGGTGGGCCTGACGCTGGAGTCGGTGGCCCGGTCGAGCCCGAGCACCGTACTGCGCAGGTCCGAATGTCCAAGCAGCGAGCTGACATTCGGCCCGAGCGGCAACGCGTCGACGGCCGCGATGTATTCCGCGGCGTTAGTCCAGGTCCGGTTGGTTTCCAGCGCGCCGTGCACATATTCGCGTGGCACCGCCTCGACCCGGCTGAACAGGTCGGCGGCGTCTTCGGTGTTGGCGTAGACCGTCGACAGCGAGCACATGCCCAGCAGCACCGTGGTGACACCGTGGCGCACCGACTCGCGCAGGCCCGGGTCCAGCAGTACCTCGGCGTCGTAGTGGGTGTGCACGTCGATGAAGCCGGGCACCACCCACTTGCCGGCCGCGTCGATGACCTCGGGGCAGCCCGTCTCATCAAGCGGCCGGGTCGACACGGTGGCCACCACGCCGTCGCGGATGCCTAGCGTGCGGGTGTGCGGCGTGCCGCCGGTTCCGTCGAACCATAAGCCGTCACGGATGATCACGTCGTACGTCATTGTCGCCTCCCGGTCGTGTTGGAGCGAACCTATCATAGATAGTGAGCGCTCACAATCTTTCTACGGGATTAGCCGCCGGGCTTCGGCGGTTTCGTGCCGCTGGGCGCTGGGGGTGCGGCGGTGAGCAGGCCGGTGGGTTCGGGGACCGAGATGGGGTCGGGCACATAGACGCCGGACGGGGCATCGGCGGTGCGCGCCATCGTCGCGGGAACCCGGATCACCGATCCGCGCTGACCGCACTCGTCGGTTTGCACGACGAGATCCATTTCACCGACAAGGTCCCCCTGCGGGTTGGGCCGCAACGCCAGCGTCTGCACCGTGGTCTGCGACTTTACTAACCCGGTCGGTCCCACGCACGGAAACGGCACCGTTTCCGGCCGCGCCTGCCATTGGCCGTCGGTGAACTGAAAGATGACGGGACGAGCGCCGGAGTTGGCCAGCTGGGTGTGGTCGTTGTTGTCCAGCAGTACCGCCGCGGCCGAGCAGTACGACGGCGTGCACGACGAGCGCAATGCCCACCAGGTCGAGACGTCGGGCGGCTGCGGGCTCGGCGTGTAGTCGAAGGTCTCCTTGGACCGCTGCGCGTCGAGGCGATAGGTGCCGTCCAGCGCAGCGGGCGGTCCGGACGGGGTGGTCGGCGGCGGTACGGCGGCCGGGGCGGGCGCGCTGGAGGGCACACTTGCCGCGCGTGCCGCGGTCGACTCCATCTTTCGCCCGGTGATCAGGCCGAACGCGAACAATCCGATCAGCAGCAGGATCGCGGCGGCGCCGACCACGATTTTGCGGGGCCTGCGCCGCGTCGGCAGCGCGGCCGGTGCCTCGGCATCGGATGCGGCCGGTTCGGCGCTCGCGGCGTCCTCGTCGTCGGGCCACCCGAAGGCCGGGTAGTCGAGTACAAGGACAGCCTCGGGACTGCGCTGGGTCGCGAACAGTGCGTTGGCGGCGTCGGCGAACTCTCGGCAACTCGCAAACCGGTCGGCGGGCCGTGCGGCGAGGGCCCGCGCGAACACCCGATCCAGCTGCGCCAATTCCGGGCGCTGGTCGCTGAGTTTGCGCGGTGCACCGTCCAGCAACTCGCGCAGCGCGGCGGAGGGACTGAGGTACTCGGTCGGCGGCGCGCCCGTCAACAGGTGAAATGCCGTCGCCGCCAACGCATACTGGTCGGCGCGCCGATCGACGTCGGCGCCCATCAACTGCTCGGGCGCGGCGTAGCCCACCGTGCCGACCGGGACATGCGAGCCGACCACGCCGGGGTGCTCGCCCAGCGGGCGGGCTACTCCGAAGTCCGACAACAAAATCCGCTGCTCGCCGTCGTCGGTGTTGGTCAGCAGAATGTTGGCCGGCTTGACGTCTCGATGCAGCAACCCGCGCTGGTGCGCATAGTCCAGTGCGTCGGCCGCCGCGGTGATGATCGCCAGCACTTCACCGACCGGCCACACCGCCGGGAATCGATCCTTGAGCAGCTGCGCGGCGTTGCTGCCCTCGACGTAGTCCATCGCGACCCACAGCCGTCCGTCGTGGTCGCCGCGGTCGTGCACCTCGACGATGTGCGGGTGATACAGGCTCGACACCGTCGGGGTCTCGGACAGAAACTCCCGGCGGAACTGGCGGTCCGACGACAGCGCCGGGGAAAGAACTTTCAGTGCCTGCCAGCGCGCCGAACGAGGATCCTGAACAAGGTAGACATCTCCAGTCACCCCGGATCCGAGCCTTCGAGCGACGGTATAACCGGCAAAAACCGCGCCGCTGGCCAACGCCATCGGGTCATTCTATCCGCCGCCGCGGCGCCCCGCTGACCAGGCGGCTTGACGGCACGCGGCGTGCGTCAGGGCCGAAACACGTTGCCGCGCAGGATCACCAGGTCAGGTTGGGACAAAACACCGGGACCGCTGCGCGGGTCGTGCGCGTAGCAGACCAGATCCGCGGACGCCCCGTGCTCCAGGCCGGGACGGCCCAGCCAGCGCCGGGCATCCCAGCACGCGGCGCCCAACGCATCGGTCGGACTCATTCCGACCTTCGTGAGAGCCTCGACCTCGTCGACGATCCGGCCATGGGCGATCATCGTTCCGGCGTCGCTTCCCGCATAGATGGGCACGCCGGCGTCCACGGCCGCCGCGATCCGCTCGGGGCAGCGCGCATACAGATCACGCATGTGCGCGGCGTAGGTCGGGTAGCGCTTCGCGGCGTCGGCGATGCCCGGGAAGTTGTCGAAGATATTGATCAGGGTGGGCACCAGTACGGTTCCGTGCTCGAGCATCAGCTCGATGGTCTCGTCGGTGAGCCCGGTGCCGTGTTCGATGCAGTCGATCCCGGCCTTGATCAGTCCCGGCATCGCCTCATCGCTGAAAACGTGCGCGGTGACGCGGGCACCGTGCGCGTGCGCGGTGTCGATCGCCGCCTTGAGCACGTCGTCGGACCACAGCGGCGCGAGATCGCCGACACCGCGGTCGATCCAGTCGCCGACCAGCTTGATCCAGCCATCGCCGCGCTGGGCTTCGATCGCCACCGCGTCCGGCAGTTGCGACTCGTCTTCGAGCTCGACCGAGAAGCCGGCCTGATAGCGCTTGGGCCGCGCGATGTGCTTGCCGGCTCGGATGATGCGCGGCAGGTCGTCGTGGTCGTCGAGGCTGCGGGTGTCGGTCGGCGAGCCGCAGTCGCGCAGCAGCAGGGCGCCGACCTCGCGCTCGGCCTCGGCCTGTTCGATCGCGTCCTCGAGGGGGATCTCGCCGTCGTGGCCGAGGCCGACGTGACAGTGGGCGTCCACCAGCCCGGGCAGGATCCAACCCCCATCGAAAACGGTGTCGGCCCCGGCGACCCGTTCGGTGCTGATCTGACCGTCGACGATCCACAGTTCGACCGGGACCTCTTGGCCATTTTCCGGGGGCAGGCCCCGACCCCGCACGTGCATGGGCACTGCGCGGCTACTTCTTGCCCGGGAACTTCAGCTTGGACAGGTCGAAGTCCGCCAGGCCGGGCGGCAACTCGTTGAGGCCCTCGGGCATCTGGGACAGATCGGGGAATCCGGCGGGCATGCCCGGCATCCCCTGCATCAGTGGGTTGCGAGCCTTGGGCGGCGTCGGACCGCGGCCCCCCTTCTTACCTTTCTTACCTTTGGCTCCCTTGGCTTTTCGCGTCGCAGACTTGCGGCCCATCCCCGGAATGCCCATGCCGCCCAGCATCGACGACATCATCTTGCGGGCTTCGAAGAAGCGGTCGACCAGCTGGTTGACTTCAGAAACGCTGACACCGGATCCATTCGCGATGCGCAGTCGCCGCGAGGCGTTGATGATCTTGGGGTCGGCGCGCTCCTGCGGCGTCATCCCGCGGATGATGGCCTGCAACCGATCGAGCTGGCGGTCGTCGACCTCGGCCAGCGCATCCTTCATCTGCCCGGCGCCGGGCAGCATGCCCAGCAGGTTGCCGATCGGACCCATCTTGCGGATCGCGAGCATCTGTTCGAGGAAGTCCTCGAGGGTCAACTCGCCGGACCCGATCTTGGCCGCGGCGGCCTCGGCCTGCTCGGCGTCGAAGACCTGCTCGGCCTGTTCGATCAGGCTGAGCACGTCGCCCATGCCGAGGATGCGGCTGGCCATCCGGTCCGGGTGGAAGACGTCGAAGTCTTCCAGCTTCTCGCCGGTGGACGCGAAAAGGATTGGGACGCCGGTGACCTCGCGAACCGACAACGCGGCACCACCGCGCGCGTCGCCGTCGAGCTTGGTCAGCACCACGCCGGTGAAGCCGACGCCCTCACGGAACGCTTCGGCGGTGGTGACCGCGTCCTGACCGATCATCGCGTCGAGCACGAAGATCACTTCGTCGGGATCGACGGCGTCGCGGATGGCCGCGGCCTGGCTCATCAGCTCGTCGTCGATACCCAGACGGCCGGCGGTGTCGACGATCACGACGTCGTGGTGCTTGGCGCGGGCTTCGGCGAGCCCGGCCGACGCGACGGCGACCGGGTCACCGGGGCCGGAACCCGGGGACTCTCCCGGGTGCGGCGCGAAGACCGGCACCCCGGCGCGCTGGCCGACGACCTGCAGCTGGTTCACCGCGGCGGGCCGTTGCAGGTCACAGGCCACCAGCAGCGGCGTGTGCCCCTGCACACGTAGCCAGTTGGCCAGCTTCCCGGCCAGCGTGGTCTTACCCGAACCCTGCAGACCGGCGAGCATGATGACGGTCGGCGGCGTCTTCGCAAACGCCAGTTGCCGGGTCTCGCCGCCGAGGATGCCGATCAGTTCTTCGTTGACGATCTTGACGACCTGCTGCGCCGGGTTCAGGGCGCCGGACACCTCGGCGCCCCGGGCGCGCTCCTTGATCCGGGCAACGAAGGCCCGCACCACGGGCAGTGAGACGTCGGCTTCCAGCAGCGCGAGACGGATTTCGCGCGTGGTGGCGTCGATGTCGGCGTCGGTCAGTCGACCTTTTCCGCGCAGCCCCGCAAGGGCACCGGTCAACCGGTCGGAGAGCGATTCAAACACCCCAACAGGCTACTGGAGTCCGATGGGCACCCTCCACGGGCGCGAGCGTCACGCCGGCGTGACTGTCGTCGGTCAAAGCCACGCTGGCGTGACGACCGATGAGCGGGTCAAGGCCTTGACGCCGCGGCCGCGGCCAGCAAATGTCAGCACATGCTCGAGGTGATCGACAAGGGATCCTGCAGCCGGGACCATCCGGTGCCGTTGCTCTTCGTGCACGGCGGCTGGCATGGCGCGTGGTGCTGGGACGACCACTTTCTGGACTACTTCTCCGACGCGGGCTATCGCGCGGTGTCGATCAGCTTGCGCGGGCACGGCGCCAGCCCCACCGCCAAGCCGTTGTCCAAGGTTTCCGTTGCCGACTACATGGATGATCTCCGGTCGGTGGCCGACGACCTGGGGGGCCGGCCGGTGCTGATCGGCCATTCCCTGGGCGGTTTCGTGATCCAGCGCTACCTCGAAGAGCACAGCGCCCCGGCCGCGGTGCTGCTGGGCTCGGTGCCGCCGACGGGCGTGCTCAGCCTGGCGCTACGGGTGTGGCGGCGCCGGCCGTCGATGACCCTGGAAGCCTGGAGCGACCCGACGCTGCTGAAATTCCTGGCCACCCCGCAGCTGACCCGCGAGTACCTGTTCTGCGCCGACACGCCCGAGGCCATCGTCGAATCCTGCCGTCTTCGCGCCGGGGCCGAGAGCGTTCGCGCCGCGATGACCGATCCGGTGTTGCGCCGCGTCAGGACCCGGCGGGTGGACACGCCGATCCTGGTCCTGGGCGCCCTGTACGACGGGTTCGTCAGTGTCGAGGAGGTGCGCGCCACGGCGCGGGCCTACGGCACCGAGCCGGAGTTCTTCGCGATGGGCCACAACATGATGCTCGAACCGGGCTGGGCCGACGTCGCGGCGCGGATAAATTCATGGCTGCAGACCCGCGATTTAGCGAGCCCTTCACGGTTTTCCGGATAACCTGGCCTGCGTCGCTTTCGAGTCGTTGCAGCGTCGTTCCAGCGCCGAAAAGCGTTGCCATGCTACATTTCACACCCGCCTTCACGCCGGTTAGCATCGCGGGCCGGGGCCTAAGACTAGAGCGCGCGACCTGCAAACGGCGCGCCGGAGGGGAGTCGTGTCGATGCAGCCGGTCAGCGCCGCCGACGCGAGCGTTGGAATCGACACGCGACCGCTGCGAGGCTGGCAGCGGCGCGCGCTGGTGAAGTACGTGGCCGACTCGCCGCGCGACTTCCTGGCCGTGGCCACCCCCGGATCCGGGAAGACGACGTTCGCACTGCGGGTAATCGCCGAACTGCTGGGCAGTCGTGTCGTCGAGCAGATCACCGTCGTGGTGCCCACCGAGCACCTCAAGGTGCAGTGGGCGCAGGCCGCGCTGCGCTACGGCATATTCCTGGACCCGCGATTCTCCAACACCAGCGCGACGACCTCGCCGGAGTATCACGGCGTGATGGTCACCTACGCCCAGGTCGCCTCGCATCCGACGCTGCACCGGGTCCGCACCGAGCAGCGCAAGACGCTGGTCGTGTTCGACGAGATCCACCACGGTGGTGACGCCAAGACCTGGGGCGACGCGATCCGCGAGGCCTTCAGCGACGCGACACGCCGACTTGGGTTGACGGGCACGCCGTTTCGCAGCGACGACAGCCCCATCCCGTTCGTCACTTACGAGTCGGGACCCGACGGGATCCGGCGTTCGCAGGCCGACCACACCTACGGCTATGCCGAGGCGCTGGCCGACGGGGTGGTGCGCCCGGTGGTGTTCCTCGCCTACTCCGGGCAAGCACGCTGGCGCGACAGCGCCGGCGAGGAGCACGAAGCGCGCCTCGGCGAGCCGCTGTCGGCCGAGCAGACCGCACGGGCGTGGCGTACCGCGCTTGACCCCGCCGGCGAGTGGATGCCCGCGGTGATCACCGCCGCGGATCAGCGGCTGCGTCTGCTGCGCAGCCATGTGCCCGACGCCGGCGGCATGATCATCGCGTCGGATCAGACCGCGGCCCGCGCGTATGCGACGCTGCTGACCAGGCTGACCGGCGAGGCGCCGACGCTGGTGCTCTCCGACGATCCCGGATCGTCGCAGCGGATCTCCGAATTCTCCGAGGGCACCTCGCGCTGGCTGGTCGCGGTGCGGATGGTCTCCGAAGGTGTCGACGTACCGCGGCTGTCGGTCGGGATCTACGCCACCAGCGCCTCGACGCCGCTGTTCTTCGCCCAGGCCATCGGGCGCTTCGTGCGGTCGCGGCGCCCGGGCGAGACCGCGAGCATCTTCTTGCCGTCGGTGCCCAACTTGCTGATGCTGGCCAGCGAGTTGGAAGCCGAGCGCAATCACGTGCTGGGCGAACCGCACCGCGAGTCGCTCGACGATCCCCTACTCGCCGATCCCGCCGTGCAGGAGCAGAACGAAAAGACGGACCTGGAAAAGGGTTTCACGTCGCTGGGCGCCGACGCCGAATTGGATCAGGTCATCTTCGACGGGTCCTCGTTCGGCACCGCCGCCGCGGCGGGAAGCGACGAGGAGGCCGACTACCTCGGCATCCCGGGTTTGCTGGACGCCACCCAGATGCGCGCGTTGCTGCATCGCCGCCAGGACGAGCAACTGCAGAAGCGGGCCGCCTCCGGCCAATCCGCACCGGCACCCTCGGGGCCGGGGGGCATGCACGGCCAGCTGCGCGAGCTGCGCCGCGAACTCAACAGTCTGGTGTCGGTCGCTCATCACCGCACCGGCAAGCCGCACGGCTGGATCCACAACGAGCTGCGCCGTCGCTGCGGCGGGCCGCCGATCGCCGCGGCGACCCGCGATCAGCTCAAGGACCGCATTGTGGCGCTGCGCCAACTGAATTCGGAGCTGGCGTAGTTCACTCGGTGACGGGCTGGTCGACCACCGCGTCCGCGGAGGCGCCCAGCACCGCCAGCAATTGCTTCTCCACGTCGGCGCGGGCAGCCGTGCGCTGGTCGCCGTCTACCGCGTCGCCCGGCATGGTCACACAGAACACGTCGGCGGCCGTCGATCCGAACGTATTGACCTTCGCCCAGGCGATATCTGCTCCCGCCCGTTCGAGCGCCTGGGACAGCAGCGCGAGCAGCCCGAGCCGGTCCATGGCGCGCACCTCGACGACGAGGTGCGCGGGCGCGGCGGCGTCGAGCCACAGGATGCGCGGCGGGGCGGTGGACCGGGTCAGCGGCGCCCCCAGCTGAATCTCGCCCGCCCGGGCCATCGCCGAGTTGGCGGCATCGGTGTCGCGCTTTTCCAGCGCGCCAAGGACATCGACGTCGCCGGCCAGGGCGCCGACGAACTGCTGGCGCAGCAGGCCCGCTTCGGGCGGCGAGCCGAACAGCGGTGACACCACGAACTCGGCGATCGCGACGCCCTCGTGAATGTTGACCGTCGCGGAATGGATCCGCAGCGAATTCAGTGCCAGCACCGCGGCGGCCTTGGACACCAGTCCCCGCTTGTCCGGCGCGACCATCACCGTGTGCAGCCGCTCGGACTCCCCACCGTTGATCTCCACGTGTACGCCGTGGCTGGCTGCCAGCGAAAGATAACGGGGCGCGGTCGGTTCGGCTTCCGGAAGCGGCTCACCCACCATCACCAACCGACAGCGGCGCACCAGGTCTTGCATCAGCGAGGCTTTCCAGTCACTCCACACCCCCGGCCCGGTGGCCTTCGAGTCGGCCTCGGCCAGCGCGTGCAGCAGCTCCAGCAGTTGCAGATCCCCGCCTAACGCCTCCGCAACGGAGGCAATGGTTTTCGGATCGTTGAGGTCGCTTCGGGTGGCCGTGATGGGCAGCAGCAGATGGTGGCGGACCATGCCCGCCAATGTCTCGATGTCCCGGGGTTCCAGCCCCAGCCGGTCGCCGATCGGCGGCACCAAATCCGCCCCGACCACACAGTGGTCGACGCCGCGGCCCTTACCGATGTCGTGCAGCAGCGCGCCGAGCGCGAGCAGGTCCGATCGCGCGACGCGCGTGGTCAGCGGTGCCGCGTTGACGGCGGTCTCGACGATATGACGGTCCACCGTCCACACATGGGACACATCGCGCGGCGGAAGGTCGCGCACCGCGTCCCATTCGGGAAAGAGCCTGCTCCACAAGCCGGTACGGTCCAGTGCCTCGATCGTGTTGACCATCGTGGGGCCGGCCAACAGCACCACCAGCAGGTCGTCGAGCGCCTCCCGCGGCCAGGGTGTCGGCAAGTCGGGAACGCTGGCGGCCAGCCGGCTCAGCGTCGCGGCACCGATCGGCAGGCCCGTGTCGGCCGATGCGGCCGCCACCCGCAGCACCAGTCCGGCATCGGTCTGGGGTTGCGCCTCGCGGGCCAGCACTATTTCGCCGTCGTACTCCACCACGCCCTCGTCCAGCGGTCGCCGCTTGGGGCGTCGGACCAACGCGGTGATGCCGCGGCGCGGCAGCGCGTTTTGCGCCGTCCGCAGTCCGGTTTCGGCGTGGTACGCGATCGTACGGCCGGCGTCGGAAAGCATGCGCGCCAAGCTGAATCGATCACCCATGTACAGCGCGGCGCTGATCTCATCGGCGAACTGAGCCAGCAGCTGGTCGCGTCCGCGGCCCGACACCCGATGCAGTTCGGTGCGCACGTCGAGCAGCGTCAGATACGCGTCGTCGAGCGAACCGCCCGGGATCTCCGGGCGACTCATGCCGTGGCGGTCGATCAGTTGGGCGACGCCCAGCGCGTCGAGCAATTGGACGTCGCGCAGGCCGCCGCGGCCCGATTTCAGATCAGGCTCGGCACGTTGCGCGATCCGGCCACAGCGCAGCCAGCGAGCGTTGGTCATCTCGACCAGCTCGTCCATTCGAGAGCGAATTGCGGTGCGCCACTGCTTCCTTGCACCGGCGATCAACTCGTCGGACAACGCGGGATCACCGGCGATGTGGCGAGCGTCCAGCAGGCCCAGGGCGGCGATCATGTCGCCGTTGGCGACACCGAGTGTTCCGGATACCGTGCGCACGCTGTGGTCGAGCCGAACGTTGGCGTCCCACAACGGGTACCACAGCCCGTCGGCGACCCGCTGCAGCACGTCGTCAGACACGTTGTCGTGCAACAACATCAAGTCGAGATCGGAATAAGGGAGCAGCTCGCGCCGGCCCAGGCCGCCGACCCCGACGAGCGCAAAGCCACTGGTATCGGTGATCCCGAGTTCGGCAGACTTGGCCGCCAACCACGACTCGTGCAGTTCCAGCCAGGCGTGCCGCAGTTCGGCCGCGTGCAAGGCGCTGCCCTCAGACAGCAGCGTACGCCGCGCAGTGGCTAAATCGCTTGCACCAGAGGCGATTTCAGTCTGCGCGGCGTCCGCTCCAGATTCCCGGTCGGGCTCGGTCGGTTTCATAACCTCCCGGCCCGCCCGGGGTGGAACCTCAACTTGCGGCTAGCGTCATATCGCATCGGTCCCGCGTTCACCGGTGCGCACTCGCACAATGGTTTCCACGGGACTGACCCAGACCTTGCCATCACCGATCTTGCCAGTGCGGGCCGCCCGGACGATGCTGTCCACGACCTTGTCGACGACGGAATCGTCGACAACAACCTCGATCCGGACCTTCGGCACGAAATCGACCGAGTATTCAGCACCGCGGTATACCTCGGTGTGCCCCTTCTGGCGGCCGTAACCCTGGACTTCGCTGACGGTCAGCCCCAGGACGCCCGCGTCTTCGAGGCTGGTCTTCACGTCATCGAGGGTGAACGGCTTCACGATCGCGGTGATCAGCTTCATGATTATTCCGCCTCCACTTTCTCGGCCACTGCGACGTCCAGTCCGTTAGAGCTGTCCGGCAGGGTGGCACGGGGAAGGACTGACGACGTGGCCACGGCGAAATCGTATCCGCTCTCCGCATGCTCGGCCTCATCGATGCCGGAAGCTTCCGCTTCAGGATTCAGCCGCAGCCCGATGGTGTACTTCAGGATCAACGCCAGGATAATCGTCACGGTGAACGAGTAGAACAGCACGCTGAACGCGCCGACCGCCTGCCGTTCCAGCTGATCCCAGCCGCCACCGTAGAACAATCCCTTGGATACGCCGGTGACGCCGTTGATCGCCACACTCTCCGGTGCGGCCAGCAGGCCCACCAGCAGCGTGCCGGCCAATCCGCCGACCAGGTGCACACCGACCACGTCGAGCGAGTCGTCGAAGCCCAACTTGAACTTCAGCCCGACCGCCAGGGCACACAGCACGCCGGCCACCAGACCGATGATCAGCGCTCCCAGGGCGTTCACCGACGAACAGGACGGCGTGATCGCGACCAGCCCGGCCACGATGCCCGATGCCGCTCCCAGCGTCGTGGCGTGTCCGTCACGAATGCGCTCGGTGAGCAACCAGGCCAGCATCGCGGCAGCCGTCGCGATCGTGGTCGTCATGAAGGTCGACCCGGCGGCGCCGTTGGAGCTGGTCGCCGACCCCGCGTTGAAGCCGTACCAGCCGAACCACAGCAGGCCCGCGCCGAGCATCACGAACGGCAGGTTGTGCGGGCGGAACAGCGTGGTGGGCCAGCCCTTGCGCTTGCCCAGAATCAGGGCCAGCGCCAGACCCGCGGCACCGGAGTTGATATGGACCGCGGTCCCACCGGCGAAGTCGATCGCGTGCAGCTTGTTGGCGATCCAGCCACCCTTCTCGGCGGCGAAGCCGTCGAACGCGAAGACCCAGTGCGCGACCGGGAAGTAGACCAGCGTCGCCCACAGGCCGGAGAAGACCAGCCAGGCGCTGAACTTCAGCCGGTCGGACACCGCGCCCGAGATCAGGGCGACGGTGATGATCGCGAACATCAGCTGGAACGCCACGAACACGGTCGCCGGCAGCGTGCCGGCCAGCGGAATGTCGGTTGCCGCAACGCCCTTGGTGGGGTCAGCGGCCACGGCGTTACCGCCGATCAGTCCCTTCAGACCGAAGTATTCCGTCGGGTTTCCCATGACGTTGCCAACGTCAGTGCCGAACGAAACTGAATAGCCATATAACACCCACAGCACCGTCACCACGCCCATGGCGCTGATGCTCATCATCAGCATGTTGAGCACACTTCTGGCGCGCACCATGCCGCCATAGAAGAATGCCAAACCTGGCGTCATCAACAGCACCAGCGCTGAACTCGCCAGCATCCATGCGGTATCGCCGGTATTGGGCTGGCCCATTACTGGGAAACTCACTCGCTATCACCTCCGGTCGGCCCTGAACGGGTCATCAGACATGTGCCTGATGACCTGATCCAGAACCTTGCGCAATGGTTGTTTCCGAGTTGGGGCCACCATGTTTCGGCGTCATTAACGAAACGGCCCCCGTGTAAGGGGTTTCAGCCGAGCAGGGCGTCCACGAACGCGGCCGGCTCGAACGGCGCTAAATCGTCGGGGCCTTCGCCGAGGCCGACCAGTTTCACGGGCACGCCGAGTTCTTGCTGCACCCGGAAAACGATGCCGCCCTTGGCCGTTCCGTCCAGCTTGGTCAGCACCGCACCGGTGATGTCGACGACCTCGGCGAAAACCTTCGCCTGGGCCAGCCCGTTCTGCCCGATCGTGGCGTCGAGAACCAGCAACACCTCGTCCACGGCGGCGCGCCGGGTTACCACGCGTTTGACCTTGTCGAGCTCGTCCATCAGGCCCACTTTGGTGTGCAGCCGGCCCGCGGTGTCGATCAGCACGACGTCGGCGCCCGTCTTGATGCCCTTGTCGACGGCATCGAAGGCCACCGCCGCCGGGTCGGAGCCCTCGGCGCCGCGCACCACTTCGGCACCCACCCGAGAGGCCCAGGTCTGCAGTTGATCAGCGGCGGCGGCCCGGAAGGTGTCGGCGGCGCCCAGCACGACACGCCGGCCGTCGGCCACCAGCACCCGCGCCAGTTTGCCGACCGTGGTGGTTTTACCGGTGCCGTTGACGCCGACGACCAGCAGCACCGACGGGTGGTCGTCGTGCGGCAGTGCCCGGATCGAACGATCCATCTCGGGTTTCAGCTCTTTGATCAGCACGTCGCGCAGCACCGCCCGGGCGTCGGCCTCGGTGCGGACGTTGCTGCTGGCCAGCCGGCTGCGCAGCTGCGCGACCACCGATTCGGTGACGACCGGGCCCAGGTCGGCGACCAGAAGCGTGTCCTCGACGTCCTGCCACGAGTCCTCGTCCAGGTCACCGCCGCCGATCAGGCCCAGCATGCTGCGTCCGAGTGCGTTCTGGGACCGCGCCAGCCGGCCACGCAGGCGTTCCAGCCGGCCCTCGGTCGGCGCGATCTCCTCGATCTCGGCCGTCGCGGGGGCCTGCGGTTCAGGCGGCGGGGGCGCCTCGGGTGCGGCGGGCGCCTCGGGAACCGGCGGGGCTGGCGGTGGGGCGGGCGGCTCCGGAACCGGCGCCGGCGTGACGGTCTCGGGTTCGGCCTCCGGCGCCGGCAGCTGGACGTCGGAAATCGTGCGCCGCGGCGCATCGCGCGGGACGGTCGCGTCGTCGCCCACCGCGGGCAGGCCGGTGGTGTCGACCGTCGGCGCGCCCTGACTGAAGGTGATGCCCGACGATGCGACGTAGCCGCCGGATCGGTCCAGTGCGCTCGGCTCGGGCCGGTTCAGGCTGATCCGCCGGCGGCGGTACCGGGTCAGCCCCAGGACCAGCGCAGCGATGACAACCAGGGCGGCTAGAACGCTTAGGACGGCGATGGCGATCCAAAGACCTTGCGACACGCTGACATTGTTTCAGGGCCGCACGGCGCAGCCGACAGCGGCAGCCGCCGCCTGGCGCTCAAGAAGACGTGGTGGCGAGCTGCTGGACCTCTTGCCCACGCATGCGCTGCGAGATCACCGCGGTGATGCCGTCGCCCTGCATGGTGACGCCGTAGAGCGCGTCGGCGACCTCCATGGTCGGCTTCTGGTGGGTGATGATCAGCAGCTGCGAGCGCGCCCGCAGCAGCTCGAACAGCGAGATCAGGCGGCGCAGGTTGGTGTCGTCGAGCGCGGCCTCGACCTCGTCCATGATGTAGAACGGCGACGGGCGGGCGCGGAAGATCGCGACCAGCATCGCGACGGCGGTCAGCGCCTTCTCACCGCCGGACAGCAAAGACAACCGGGTGATCTTCTTGCCGGGCGGACGCGCCTCGACCTCGATGCCGGTGGTGAGCATGTCGTCCGGGTTGGTCAGCCGCAGCCGGCCCTCGCCGCCGGGGAACAGCACGGTGAAGACTTCCTGGAATTCCCGCTCTACGTCGACGAACGCCTCGCTGAACACCTGCAGGATGCGCGCGTCGACGTCGGCGACGACGTCGAGCAGATCCTTGCGGGCCGCCTTGACATCCTCGAGTTGGGTGGACAGGAAGTTGTAGCGCTCCTCGAGCGCGGCAAACTCTTCGAGCGCCAGCGGGTTGACCCGGCCCAGCTCGGCCAGTTCCCGCTCGGCGCGCTTGGCCCGCCGCTCCTGGGTGGGCCGGTCGTACGGGATCGGCGCGGGCGCGGTGACCTGCTCGCCGCGCTCGCGGGCCAGCTCGAACTCGGCCATCTCCAGCTCCGACGGCGGCAGCGCGATCGCCGGCCCGTACTCGGCGATCAGATCCGCCGGGCTCATGCCGAACTGCTCGAGCACCATTTGTTCGAGCTGCTCGATGCGCAGTGCCGCCTGGGCGTTGGCCACCTCGTCGCGGTGCAGCGAGTCGGTCAGCGTGGCCACCCGGGTGCCCAGCGTGTGCACCTCGTTGCGCACGGCCGCCATCGCCGTCGACCGCGCCTCGCGTTCGGCGACCATTGCGTCGCGGATCTGCGATGCGGCGGCCACCACCCGGTTCAGCCGCTCCGCCAGCAGCCGGCCGGCGTCGGCCACCGCCGCGGCCACCGCGGCCGCCCGCAATCGCGCGGCGTGCGCCTGCTGGGCGCGCACCCGCGCCTCACGTTCCGCGGCGGCCGCGCGGCGCAACGAATCGGCCCGGCCGCGCACGGCGTTGGCGCGTTCCTCGGCGGTGCGCACGGCGAGCCGGGCCTCCACCTCGACGGCGCGGGCGGTGTCGGCCGCGGCGGCGATCCGCTGACGATCGACGGGGTCTTCGGCGGGGGTGAGCTGGCTGGCCTGGGCGTTGCGCAGCCGGGTTTCGAGTTCGGTGACCTCTTCGACGGTCTGGGCGCGCCCGGCCTCCAGCTCCTCGCGCTGGCGCAGCAGCCGGTTCCACTCCTCCTCGGCGGTGCGGGCCTCCTGCCCGAGCCGGCCCAGCTGCTCGTACATCGCCGAGATCTCGGTGTCGGACTCGTTGAGCGCGGCCAGCGCCTGCTCGGCGGAGTCCTGGCGACCGCGCTGCTCGGTCAAGGCGCCGGACAGGGCGGCGGAGAGCTGCGCCACCTGCGACTCCGCGGCGGCCAGCTCGCTGCCGGCCTTGTCGATCTCCGAGGTGAGCTCCAGGGTCGACGGCTTGCGGTCCGAGCCGCCGCTCACCCAGCCGCGGCCGACCAGGTCGCCGTCGAGGGTGACCGCGCGCAGCTGCGGCCGGCCCGCAACCAGATCCAGCGCCGCGCCCAGGTCGCTGACCACCGCGACGCCGGACAGCATGGCGATCATCGCGCCCTGTAGCCGCTGCGGCGCCTCGACCAGGTCGAGCGCCCACAGCGCGCCGTCGGGTAGCGGCGCGGCGGGCGGGGCCTGCTCGTCCGGCCAGTCGCCCAGGACCAGGGCGGCACGGCCTCCGTCGGCCTGCTTGAGCGCGGCCACCGCGGACCGGGCGGCGCCGAAGTTTTCGACGGCCAGCGCGTCCGCCGCGGAGCCCAACACCGCGGCCAGTGCCGTTTCATACCCGGAACGGACCTTGACCAGCTTTGCGACGGGCCCGAAAAGGCCTGTGCCACTGTGGTTTTGGGTGAGCCACGCGGCGCCGTCCTTACGCTCGAGCCCAACCGAGAGCGCATCGATGCGGGCCCGCAGCGAGGCCACCCGGCGCTCGGCCTCGCGCTCGCTGGCTTGCAGCTCGGCGACGCGCTCGTCGGCCAGCCGCAGCGCGGCGACCGTCCGCTCGTGGTGTTCGTCCAGGCCGACCTCGCCCTGATCGAGTTCGCCGACGCGGCCCTGCACGGTCTCGAACTCCGCGCGGGCCTGTTGCGCGCGGGCGGCGCCGTGTTCGATGCGCTCGGACAGCCGCGCGACGCTGTCGTCGATCGATTCGACCCGGGCCCGCATGGTCTCGACCTGACCGGCCAGCCGGGCCAGGCCCTCGCGGCGGTCGGCCTCGGCCCGCACAGCGGCCAAATGCGCCCGGTCGGCCTCGGTGGCCTCACGTTCCCGCTCGGACAACTCGGCGCGCGCGGTCTCCAGCCGGGTCCGGGCGGCCTCCAGCTCAGCCAGCAGCTCGCGCTCGGCGGCCGCGACCTGCTCGGCCTCGGCGTCCAGTGCGTCCGGGTCGGTGTCGCTGGTCGCCACCGGCTCGAGATCCAGGTGCTGGGCGCGCTCGCTGGCGATGCGCACCGTGGCGCCCACCCGTTCGGCCAGCGCCGACAGCCCGAACCAGGTGTGCTGGACCGACTCGGCGCGCACCGACAGCTCGGCCAGCGCGGTCTCGTGCGCGGTCAGCTCCTCGGAAGCTACGGCCAGCCGGCCGGCGGCCTCGTCGTGCTCGCGGCGCATGGTGGCCTCGGCCTCCAGGATCGCGTCGCGCTGCACCTGCCGGTTGACCAGGTCGTCGGCGGCCAGCCGCAGCCGCGCGTCGCGCAGGTCGGCCTGGATGGTCTGCGCGCGACGGGCCACCTCGGCCTGGCGGCCCAGCGGTTTGAGCTGGCGCCGCAGCTCGGTGGTCAGGTCGGTGAGCCGAGCCAGGTTGGCCTGCATCGCGTCGAGCTTGCGCAGGGCCTTTTCCTTGCGCTTGCGGTGCTTGAGCACACCGGCGGCTTCTTCGATGAACGCGCGGCGGTCCTCGGGCCGCGACTGCAGGATCTCGTCGAGCTTGCCCTGTCCGACGATCACGTGCATCTCGCGGCCGATGCCGGAGTCGCTCAGCAGCTCCTGGACATCCATCAAACGGCAACTGGTGCCGTTGATTTCGTACTCACTGGCGCCGTCGCGGAACATCCGCCGGGTGATCGACACCTCGGAATACTCGATCGGCAGCGCGTTGTCGGCGTTGTCGATCGTGACGGTGACTTCGGCGCGGCCCAGCGGGGCGCGCGACGAGGTGCCGGCGAAGATGACGTCTTCCATCTTTCCGCCGCGCAGCGTCTTGGCGCCCTGCTCCCCCATCACCCACGCCAGTGCGTCCACCACGTTGGATTTGCCGGACCCGTTGGGTCCGACGACGGCGGTGATGCCCGGCTCGAAGCGCAGAGTCGTCGGCGAAGCGAAGGACTTGAAGCCCTTCAGCGTCAGACTCTTGAGGTACACGGCGAGCCAGACTACCGCTCAAATCGCCGGACTCCCCGTCACCGCGGGGTGTCGGCTCGCTTGAAATACACCCGTTGTTCACCCACTGACGCACTGGCCACTGTGGCCACTTCAGTCACTGAAAACGCCGTTCCCACGAGCGTCACGCCAGCGTGACCGTCGCCCTCTGGTGCCCACGCCAGTGTGACGCTCGCGATGTGGTCGCCCTTACCGTTCGACGAATCCCTCGAAGTGCTCCCGCGGCTGCGACCACTCGGCGACGATCTTGTCGACGCGCCCGGGCCGCGGCGGCCAGCAATGATCGCCTTCGAGCAGCCCCAGCAATTTCTCGCCGGCCTCCCGCGGCCCGTGGGCGACGACCAGGACACGGCCGTCGGCCTGGTTGGCGGCATAGCCGGTCAGCCCCAGCTCCAGCGCGCGGCAGCGAGTCCACCAGCGAAAACCCACACCCTGGACCATGCCGTGCACCCAGGCGGTGAGCCGGACGTCAGGACCCGACATTTTTGGTTTCGGAGGCGATCTCGAACTTGACCGTGGTGCCTGCCTTCAGGGTGCGCCCGACGGTGCAGACCAGGTCGATCGCCCGGTTCACAACCACCAGCAGCCGCTCCCTGTCGTCGGTGGACAGTCCCGACAGGTCCAGCTCGAGAGTTTCGGAAAGCAGCGGATAGACCTCTTCGTCACGGTCAGCCTCGCCGGACACCCGGACCACCGCGTGGTAGTCGTCGCCGAGTCGGCGGGCCAGCGGCTGGTCGCTGGACATTCCGCTGCATGCGGCGAGCGCGATCTTGAGCAGCTCGCCGGGGGTGAACACACCCTCGACATCCTCGGAGCCGACCAGAACCTGCGCGCCCCGCGAGCTATGGCCGGTGTAGCGGCGTGTCCCGGTGCGTTCGACCCACAGTTCCGTCATGGCTCATTTCTACCGGGAACGGGCGAATACGGAATCAGCGGACTATCAACGACAGCAGCTTCTTACCGAAAGACAGTGAGGGCGAATCGTTTTCGGACGAGACGACCACCTGATCGTCGATGCGCCGGCGCAGTTCGCGCTCCAGCGCGTCGCGCAGCGTGGCCGACGCGCCCGGGCATCCGTCGCAGGCGCCGGCCATCCGCACCGTCACCTGGTGGCCGACCACCGAGACCAGCTCGATCGATCCGCCGTGCGAGGCGGCCAGTGCACCCACCGGGCCGGCCAGCAACTCCTGGACAGCGGCCACCAAAGTGCCTGCGGCAAAAGAGGTTTCGTCGACCGTCCAGCCCGCCGGGTCCAGCAGCGCCTCGCCGAGGGCCTGGCGAACCTCGTCGCCCACCGCACGCCAGCCGGTTGCCGCATCGACCGTGATCAGGATGCCGCCGGCCCCCACCACGATCTCCTCGATCACGCGGGTCCGCAGCAGTGCGCCCAGCCGGCCCGGGGCGGCGCGGACCGTGCCCCGCGGCGGGAGTCGATCGGCCGCGACCACCCAGCGCAGCCGGCGCGGATCCTCGGTGGCAGTGGCGTGCAGCGGAATCATGCGCCCAGCGCTATCGCGACCCATCGGGCGGCAAAGGCCATCAGCCAGGCCAGAACAAACATGTAGGACCACGCGACGGCGGGCCACTTCCACGAGTTCGTCTCGCGGCGCATCACCGCAACGGTCGACATGCATTGCAGCGCATAGATGAAGTACGCCATCAGCGCGATGACCGTCGGCGCGGTGAACACCTTGTGGCCTTCGTCGTCGGTCAACGAGACCAGCGCTTCGTGCGGATCGTCGGGACTCTCGGCCGCCGCGACCTGACCCAGGGTGGACACGAACACTTCGCGCGCCGACATCGAACCGAGCAGGGCGATGTTGACGTGCCAATCGAATCCGAGCGGTGCGAACACCGGGCCGACGGCCTTGCCGAGGTCGGCGGCCAGGCTGTGGTCCATCACGTAGGCGGTCGCGTCGGTCGGCGACATCTTCGCGGTCTCGGCCTCGCGCGCCGGCAGGTTGAGCAGCCCCCACAGCACGACCGACGTGCCCAGGATGATGGTTCCGGCCTTGCGTAAGAACATCCTCGCCGAATCCCACATCGTGATCAGCACGTTCTTGGGCGACGGGAAGCGGTACGGCGGAAGCTCCATCGTGAACGGCAGCAGATCGCTGCGCAGAATCGTCGATTTGAACACCGCGGCGGCGATCAGCGCGGAGGTGCCGCCGCACACATAGAGCGCGAACATCGCGACGCCCTGGGCGCTCAACCCGCCCCAGTGCGTCTTCGGGGACACGAGTATGCCGACCAGCAAGGTGAACACCGGAAGCCGGGCCGAGCAGGTCATCAACGGCGCCGTGATGATAGTGGCGATCCGGTCCCGCGACGACGGCAGCGTCCGGGTGGCCATGATCCCCGGGATGGCGCAGGCGAACGACGAGAGCATCGCGACGAAGGCGCGGCCTTCCAACCCCGTCGAGGCCATCACCCGGTCCATCAAAAATGCGGCGCGCGCCATGTAGCCGACGTTCTCCAGCAGCGCGATCAGCAGGAACAACAACACGATCTGCGGGATGAACTGCAGCACCGTACCGACGCCGCCGATCAGTCCCTGACCCAGCAGCCCACGCACGACGTAGTTGCCGACGTGGTTGCTGACCAGAGTGCCCAGCGAGTTGAGCCACTCGCCCACTTGATCCTGCAGGGGCGCGGCGACGGTGAAGACGACCTGGAAGAAGCAGAACATCACCGCGAAGAAGATCACGGTCCCCCACAGCGGGTGCAGCACCACGGCGTCGATTCGTCGCGTCCGCCGATCCGGTTGCGGCGCATGGTAATAGGCCGCATCCAGCACCGACTTGCCCCAGCCGTCGATGGCGTCGTCATCACCCGGCGGCAGAATCGGGGGCCGAAGCCAGCGGTCGAAGGACACCAGTTGGGCGCGCAGGGTGTCGATGCCCACCCCGCGGTTGGCCACCACCGCGACCACCGGGACACCCAGCGCCGTCGCCAGCGCGTCAACGGAGATGCCACCACCGCGCGCGGTCAGCTCGTCGGTCATGGTCAGCACCACCAGGCACGGCAGGTCGAGTCGCAGCACCTGAGCCAGCAGGATCACCGAGCGGTGCAGCGTGGTGGCGTCGGCGACGATGACGATCGCGTCGGGTGGGCCGTCGCCGTACACCTGGCCGCCCAACAGGTCGGATACCACCTGCTCGTCCGGGCTGATCGGGTCGAGGCTGTAGGTACCCGGCAGGTCCTCGATGGCGACCTCGATGCCGTCGACCTTGGTGATGCCGACGCTGCGCCCGACGGTGACGCCGGGGTAGTTGCCGGTCTTGGCACGCAATCCGGTCAGGTGATTGAACACCGAGGTCTTGCCCGCATTGGGACTTCCCACCAGGGCGATCCGCGCCTTGCCCGCAACGGCGACCCCGGAGCCGCCTTCTTCGTGGCACGATGTCATGCGCCGGTCCCGGGGGTGACCTCGATCAGCCGCGCCTCGCGCCGGCGCAGGCACAGTTCGGTGTCCTGAACCCGGTAAATCGTCGGGTCACCCAGCGGGGCACGGCGGATCACCTGGACGGCGGAGGCCGGCCGAAACCCCAGCTGCCGCAGCCGGCCCGCCACCACGTCGGAGGCCGCAGCCGTCACACCCAGGATCGTCGCCCGCTCGCCCGGCGACAGCTGCGCCAGCACGGTGGGCGAACCCGCAATACGGTCTGCATCCCGCACCGAATCGCGCATTACCCGCCCCAACGCCGGAGGTTCATCATTCCGGTAAGGATAACCTCACGATGCTGAGGATAGCCTCAGCTTTCCGAGAGAAAGTCCTAACGGCGCGGGCGCGGTTGACACGTCGGGCAGTAGAACGACGAGCGGTTCATGAACTTCTCGCGGCGCATCACCGCGCCGCAGCGCCGGCAGCTTTCGCCTTCGCGCCCATAGGCATCCAGCGATCGGTCGAAGTAGCCCGATTCGCCGTTGACGTTGACGTACAACGAATCGAACGAGGTCCCGCCCTTGGCGAGGGCCTCGCCCATCACGGCCGCGGCGGCATCCAGCACGGCGGTCAGCTGGCGGCGGGTGAGCGTGTCGGCCACCCGGGCACCATGAACTTTGGCCCGCCACAACGCTTCGTCGGCGTAGATATTGCCGATGCCCGACACCACCTGTTGATCCAGCAACTGGCGTTTGATTTCGGAATGCTTGCCCCGCAACACGTCTACGACGGCGTCGATGTCGAATCGGGGGTCCAGCGGGTCGCGCGCCAGGTGCGCGACGGGCTGCGGCACCACGCTGCCGTCGATTTCTACGAGTTCGGCCAGCATCCAGCCGCCGAAGGTCCGCTGGTCGGCGAAGCTCAGCACGGTGCCGTCGTCGAGCAGCGCCGAGATCCGGACGTGATCGGCCCGCGGCACCGTGCCGAGCAGCATCTGCCCGCTCATTCCGAGGTGGACGACCAGCGCGACATCACCGTCGAGCAGCAGCCACAGGTATTTGCCGCGCCGGTCGGTTCCCTCGATCCGCGCGTCGAGCAGGCGGGCGGTGAGGTCGGCGGGACCGGCCTCGTGGCGGCGCACCGCGCGGGGGTGGTGCACCCGAACGGCGGTGATCGTCTTGCCCACGACGTGGGCCTGCAAGCCGCGGCGCACCACCTCGACTTCGGGCAGCTCGGGCATCTAGACGGGCACCATCTAGATGGATGTCGTCCCCGCGGTGTCCAACGCTTCCAGCGTTTTCCAGGTCGCGGCGGCCGCCTTCTGCTCGGCTTCCTTCTTCGAGCGGCCGACACCCGACCCGTACTCGGTCTCCATCACGACGACCACGGCGGTGAATTCCTTGTCGTGGTCCGGGCCGGTGGAGGTGACCACGTAGGACGGCGCGCCCATCCCGCGCGCCGCGGTGAGCTCTTGCAGGCTGGTCTTCCAGTCCAGCCCGGCGCCCAGCGTCGGCGCGGCGTCGAGCAGCGCACCGAACAACCGCAGGATCACCTCGCGCGCGGTTTCGATGCCGTGCGCCAGGTAGATCGCGCCGAGCAGCGACTCCATGCCGTCGGCCAGGATGCTCGACTTGTCCGCCCCGCCGGTGTTCGCTTCGCCGCGCCCCAGCAGCAGGTGCACGCCCAGCCCGCCTTCACACAGGTGCCGGCCGACGTCGGCCAGCGCCTGGGTGTTGACGACACTGGCGCGCAGTTTGGCCAGGTCACCTTCGGAACGATCGGGATGACGGTGGTAGAGCTCATCGGTGACCGTCAGGCCCAGCACGGCGTCGCCGAGAAATTCCAGCCGCTCGTTCGTCGGCAGTCCGCCGTGCTCGTAGGCATAGCTGCGGTGGGTCAGCGCCAACGAGAGCAGTTCCTCGGGCAGGTCGACCCCGAGCGCGTCGAGCAGAGTTTGCCGCGAGGTCACCGGTCACCCCGTGAGGAGTCCGAGTCCGCGGCATCGTCGGAGAGCATGTCCACCAGCTTGGCCCATCGCGGATCGATGGTGTCGTGGTGGTGGCCGGGATCATTGGCCAGCAGCACGCCGCACTCCGGGCACAACCCCGGGCAATCCGGTCGGCATACCGGTGCAAACGGAAGTTCGAGTCCGACGGCATCGATGATCGACTGCTCGAGATCGATGCGGTCGTCGACGACTCGGCCGACCTCGTCTTCCTCGGTGGTCGCCTCGGTGGTGCTGTCCGGGTAGGCGAACAGTTCGGTCAGGCCGACCTGCACGCTGCCCTGCACCTCGGTCAGGCACCTCGAGCACTCGCCGACCGTCGGCCCCGACACGGTCCCGGTGACAAGCACGCCTTCCGACACCGATTCGACCCGTAGCTCCATGTCCAGCGGAGCGCCCTGCGGGATCGCGATCATGTCCAATCCGATGCGCAACGGGCTGGGCACGGTGTGACGTAACGTCACCATCGATCCCGGTCGTCGCCCGAGCCGGGCGACGTCCACCGTCATCGGCGAAGCCGGATGCTGCTGCGCAGTAGTGCTGTGTTCGCGCGCCATGGAAAAAATCTTACGGCGCCGTCCAGCGGCTCCGGGCGGCACTTCGACCATTCGCCCAGGTGGCCGCGCTCAACCAGCGGTGAGGGTGTTGCCGTCCCTAGCGGGTGGCGTAGTCGTGGGTGCCGGCGGCGGTACGGAGTTGGTGGCGACCACGCCCCACCGAACGAAGCGTGCCGTTGAGGAACTCCTCGAACTCGGCCAATTTGTTGTCGACGTAGATGTCGCACTCACCGCGCAGCCGGTCGGCCTCGGCATGTGCGGTGTCGATCAGGCGGGTCGACTCCGCGTTGGCCGCCTGCACGACCTCGTTCTGCGAGACCAGGCGCTGCTGCTCCTTGATGCCCTCTTGCACGGCCTTCTCGTAGGAGATGTTGCCGTTCTCGATCAGCCGGTCGGCTTCGGCCTGGGCGCGGCTGACGCTGGCCTCGTACTCCCGCTTGGCCGCCGTGGCGATGCGCATCGCTTCCTCGCGGGCTTCGCCGACCATCCGCTCGCTGTGCTGGCGCGCCTCGTTGACCATCCGGTCGGCCTGCGCCTTGGCGTCGGAGAGTAGCCGGTCGGCCTCCGCACGGGAGTGGTTCAGCATCGACTCCGACTCGGTGGTTGCCGAGGAGACCATCGATTCGGCGTGCGCCTTGGCGTCGGACAGCATCGAATCGCGGGCATCCAGCACGTCCTGGGCGTCGTCCAGCTCGCCGGGGATCGCGTCTTTGATGTCGTCGATCAGCTCCAGCACATCGCCGCGAGGCACCACGCAGCCCGCCGTCATCGGCACGCCGCGGGCTTCTTCGACAATGGCGCCCAATTCATCAAGCGCTTCAAAGACTCGGTACACGGCCATACCCTCCTGGCATCCGGAAAACCATCGTTGTTACCAGTGTGCCTGGTGTTACCTCTGTGACGGCGGTGGCGACACCGGTGTGTCGGGCATTGGCCACCCGGCTTCGAAAATGGATTCTTCCAGGAATTCCGCGGCCCCGCCCGCGCAGGTCGGCATCGTTGCGCTACCCGCCCAAGCCGATCGCACGGCAGCGGCCGGGCAATCAACCGCACCGCGATACGCTGAGCCGGTGAACGCGCCGCCGACGTTATTCATATTTCCGCACGCCGGCGGATCCGCGACCTATTACGTGCCCTTTGCCAAGGCGTTCTCGGCGGATATCAAACGGGTCGCCGTGCAATACCCGAGCCGGCGCGACCGCGGGCTGACAGAACTCGCCAGCATTCCGGAATTTGCCGACGAAATCTTCAACATGATGGCGCCGGCCGCCAAAGCCGGAGGTCAGATCGCGTTTTTCGGACACAGCATGGGCGGGCTGGCCGCGTTCGAGGTGGCCCTGAGATTCCAATCGGCCGGACACCCGATCAGTGCGTTGTTCATATCGTCCTGCGCGGCGCCGGGGCACATCCGCTACAAGGAATTGCAGGGATCCGACCACGAGATATTGAGCCTGGTCGCCCAGGTCACCGAGACGAATCCCGAGCATCTGGCAAATGACGAATTCGCCTCGAGCATCCTGCCCACTTTACAAAGCGTCCGGACCATTGCGGCCTATACCCGGCCCCCGGAAATAAAGCTGTCATGCCCGATCCATGCCTTCGTCGCTGACGACGATCTGATCGTGGCCGAGGAGAACATGACGGCCTGGGCCGATCGCACCACCGCGGAGTTCTCCATCCGGGTGTTCCCCGGGGACCACTTCTACCTCAACGCCCACTTGCCGGAGCTGGTGAAAGACATCGAGGCAGTCGTCCTCAACTCCCCGGGCGAAAGTTAGCTGGGCGCGCAGTCACCGGGCGGTCCCCGCGACCCCACACGGATCGCCGTCGCGCGCTCGCTGCGGCAGCCGGTGAAATGGTGCGCAGGTCCCAGAACACGACGCTGCGGCGATCCCGGTGACCAGGTGAGATTCATCTCACCCTGACCTCAACCACAACGCCTGCCCCACCAGCACCGCCCGTCACTGCGGTGGATACCCATGCTGAGCTGCAGTAACGTGGGGGCCTGGCACTATAGTAGACGCGCGCTAAATAGGGCGAGACGGCGCCGCGACAAAATCTGCAAATTTCTCCATTCCCCACACTTCCCCATGAAAGATTGCTTACCTTGCTTAAAGAGACGGATGGTCGGGGTGGACGATCGTCGTGCCGTGGCCGTCCAGCTCTTACGCGCCGACGTTTCCGCCAGCAGCTGCCGTGTCACCGGGGGCGCCCCGTGAGGGGGCCGCGAAAGCTGCTGATCGGGACGTCATGCAGGGCGCGTGCAGATAGCACTCGCAGCGACCTGGAAGGTGAAGCGACACCGGTGACCGACTCTTCCATCGACGCTTTGCTGCGCGAGCCGGCCGAGCGACGGATCTGCGTGGCGTCATCCGTTTCGACGTCCGATTCGACACGCCTGGGTGTGGCGGCGTGACGTCGAGCATCCGCGGCGAAGCCGACCTGCGCCACTGGCTCGTCGACTATCTGGTGACGAACATCGGTCGTACCCCCGACGAGGTCGACCCCGAACTGTCGCTGGCAGACCATGGCGTGAGCTCGCGCGAGGTGGTTGTGCTGTCCGGTGAGTTGTCGGAGTTGCTGGGCCGCAAAGTTTCGCCCGTCGACTTCTGGGAGCACCCCACGATCAACGCGCTGGCCGCGCACCTGACCGCGCCCGTGCCCGACGCCGACGCGGATGCCGCGCTGAAGCGCCCGGCTCCCAACTCGCTCGACGAGCCGATCGCCGTGATCGGGATGGGATGCCGCTTCCCCGGCGACATCAGCGGGCCGGACGCGCTGTGGGAATTCCTCAGCAACCGCGGCTGCACGATCTCCGAGGTCCCGCCGCAGCGCTGGCGGCCGTTCGACAACGGCTCACCCGAGGTGACGGCCGCGCTGGCCCGCACCACCCGGTGGGGGTCCTTCCTGCCCGACATCGACGCCTTCGATGCAGAGTTCTTCGAGATCACCGCGCACGAAGCGAACAAGATGGATCCGCAGCAGCGGCTGCTGCTGGAGGTCGCGTGGGAGGCCCTCGAGCACGCCGGCATCTCCCCGAGCTCGCTGAGCCGAACGCAGACCGGGGTGTTCGCCGGAGCTTGCTCGAGCGAATACGGTGCCATCACGTTGGGCGATCTGCCGCACGTCGACGCATGGAACAACACCGGCGGCGCGATGAGCATCATCGCCAACCGGCTCTCCTACTTCCTCGACCTGCGCGGCCCGTCGGTGTCGGTCGACACCGCCTGCTCGTCGTCGCTGGTGGCCATCCACCTGGCCTGCCAGAGTCTGCGCACTCAGGATTCCCACCTGGCCATCGCGGCCGGGGTGAACGTTTTGCTGACCCCCACGGTGTTTCGCGGTTTCGATCAGGCCGGCGCGCTGTCGCCGACCGGAAAGTGCCGGGCGTTCGACGCCGCGGCCGACGGGTTCGTGCGCGGCGAGGGCGCCGGGGTGGTCGTGCTCAAGCGGCTGACGGACGCACAGCGCGACGGCGACCGGGTGCTCGCGGTGATCTGCGGCTCGGCCGTCAATCAGGATGGCCGCTCCAACGGGCTGATGGCCCCCAACCCCGCGGCCCAGATGGCGGTGCTGCGGGCCGCCTACACCAATGCCGGCATGCAACCGAACGAGGTCGACTATGTCGAAACTCACGGCACCGGAACACTATTGGGAGATCCGATCGAGGCGCGGGCGCTGGGCACGGTGCTCGGTCGTGGGCGATCGCAAGACTCGCCCCTGCTGATCGGCGCGGTGAAGACGAACATCGGACACACCGAGGCGGCGGCCGGGATCGCGGGCTTCATCAAGGCGGTCCTGGCGTTGCAGCACGGCCAGATTCCGCCGAACCAGCGCTTCGAAAGCCCCAACCCGCACATCCCGTTCACCGATCTACGTATGAAGGTCGTTGACACACAAGTGGATTGGCCGCAGACATCGCATCCGCGCCGGGCCGGGGTGTCGTCCTTCGGATTCGGCGGCACCAACGCGCACGTGGTGCTCGAGCAGGGCCAAGATTTGGCGCCCCCGCCGGCGCCCAGGTGTGATCCGAACATCTCGACCCTGGTCGTCGCGGGTAAGACGCCGCGACGCGTCGCCGCGACGGCGTCGGCGCTGGCCGAGTGGATGGAAGGCGCCGGGGCCGAGGTCGCCCTGGCCGACGTGGCTCACACACTCAACCATCACCGGGCCCGGCACTCCAGGTTCGGCACCGTGGTAGCCCGCGACCGCGCCCAGGCGGTGGCCGGGTTGCGGGCCCTGGCCGCGGGCCGGCAGGCACCCGGAGTGGTGGGCCCGCAGGACAGCGACGAGCCGCGACCGGGCACGGTGTTCGTGTACTCGGGCCGCGGTTCGCAGTGGGCCGGCATGGGCCGCCAACTGCTGGCCGACGAACCCGCTTTCGCCGCGGCCGTCGCCGAGCTCGAGCCGGTGTTCGTCGGCCAGGCCGGGTTCTCGCTGCACGATGTGCTGGCAGGGGGCAAGGAACTCGTCGGTATCGAACAGATCCAGCTCGGTCTGATCGGCATGCAGCTGACCTTGACTGCGCTGTGGCGCTCCTACGGCGTGGAACCCGACCTGGTGATCGGTCACTCGATGGGTGAGGTCGCCGCCGCGGTGGTCGCCGGGGTGCTCACCCCCGCCGAAGGGCTGCGGGTGACCGCGACGCGCTCGCGGCTGATGGCGCCGTTGTCGGGGCAGGGCACGATGGCGCTGCTGGGGCTCGATGTCGCCGCCACCGAGGCATTGATCCTCGAGTACCCGCAGGTGACGCTCGGGATCTACAACTCGCCGAGCCAGACCGTGATCTCCGGGCCCACCGAGCAGATCGACGAGCTGATCACCCGGCTGCGCGGTCAGAACCGCTTCGCCAGTCGGGTCAATATCGAAGTGGCGCCGCACAATCCGGCGATGGATGCGCTGCAGCCGGCGATGCGCGCGGAGTTGGCCGACCTGGCGCCGCAGACGCCGACGATTCCGATCATCTCCACCACCTACGCAGACCTCGACATCCGTCCGGCCTTCGACGCCGAGCACTGGGCCACCAACATGCGTAACCCGGTGCACTTCCAGCAGGCCATCGCCCATGCCGGAAGCCCGGCCGGTGGACCCCATCACACCTTCATCGAAATCAGCGGGCACCCGCTGCTGACCCAGGCGATCAGCGAAACCCTGCACAGTGCCCAGCACGGAAGCAAATACGTCAGCATCGGCAGTTTGCAACGCAACACCGACGACACCATCAGCTTCCGCACCAGCCTCAACACCGTGCGCTGCACGCATCCCCCCCAGACGCCACATCCGCCGGAGCCGCACATCCAGATCCCCACCACTCCGTGGCACCACACCCGGCACTGGGTCGACACCGCCCCCATTGCCTGGAAAACACCGGAAGTGTTGGGCTGCAACGATTCTGCGGTTGCCGCGGCGGGCCCGCTCGGCGACTGTTCCTACTGGTTGGCGTGGCCGGACATTTCTTTGGCCGATGCCGAACTCGCGGCCGCCGCCGGCTCCGGACGATGGCTGGTGATCGGCGATACCGCGCTGGCGACTCAATTGGACGCGCAAACGGTGGCCGCCGATGCCGACCCGGTGGAGTTGGCCGAAGCCCTCGGCGAAGTCGATTACGTGCTGTATGCACCGGCGGTAGCCGACGATTCGCTC
Source organism: Mycobacterium sp. pR1184 (assembly GCF_041287235.1). Taxonomy (NCBI): domain Bacteria; kingdom Bacillati; phylum Actinomycetota; class Actinomycetes; order Mycobacteriales; family Mycobacteriaceae; genus Mycobacterium; species Mycobacterium sp. pR1184. The sequence continues at coordinate 111,124 of NZ_JBGGKR010000014.1, forward strand.
GATGTCGGGTTGGCCTATGAGCTGTTCGACCAGGTGCGCCGGCTTGTCGCAGTGCTGGCGGCCGGCGACTGTTCGGAAAAGTTGTTCCTGGTCACTCGCAACGCCCAGCCCGTCTTCGACGGCGATCGCGCTAACCCCACGCACGGACTGCTGTGGGGTCTGGGTCGCACCGTTGCTCTCGAACATCCCGAAATCTGGGGTGGCATAGTCGATTTCGACGCTTCCGTACCGGCCGCGGTGGTGGCCAGGCAGCTACTCGGGGAAGTCGGCAGCACCGACGGCGAAGACCAGGTCGTTTACCGGCGCGGCGCACGCCACGTGGCCCGGCTGCAGCGGCGGACGCTGCCGACGGAATCGCCGGTCACGTTGGACGCCGACGGCAGTCAGCTGGTCGTCGGAGCAACCGGAAACATCGGCCCGCACTTGATCCGGCAACTCGCGGTGATGGGCGCCAAAACTATCGTCGCGCTGTCCCGCAACCCGGGATTGCGCCTCCAAGCGCTGACCGAAACCCTTGCCGCAGAAGGCACCAACCTCGTCACCGTGGCCGCCGACGTCACCGACGAATCCGTGATGAGCGAGCTGTTCGCCCGGTTCGGCGCCGACCTGCCGCCGCTGCAGGGAATCTACTTGGCGGCCTTTGCCGGCCAGCCCGTATTGCTCAGCGAGATGACCGACGACGACGTGCGGGCGATGTTCGCCCCCAAGCTGGACGCCGCCGCGCTGCTGCACCGGCTGTCGCTGCCGATCACGTCGCTGCGCCATTTCGTCCTGTTCTCCTCGATCTCCGGGCTGACCGGTTCACGCTGGCTCGGTCACTACGCCGCCACCAGTGGTTACCTGGACGCGCTCGCATACGGCCGTCGTGTGATGGGATTGCCGGCGACCACCGTCAACTGGGGACTGTGGAAATCGTTGGCCGACAACGACGAGACCAGTCAGGTCAGTGTGGGATCCGGGTTGCTGCCCATGGACAACGAGGTTGCGATCGGCACGCTGCCGTACCTGATGAGCCCCGCTGCCGGCGTGCATTCCGTTGTGGTGCAAGCGGATTGGCCGTTGCTGGCCGACGCGTATCGGGCGCGCGCAGCGCTGCACATCGTCGACGACCTGCTGCCGGCGCCCGGTGAGACGGCCACGGCCGAAAGCGAGTTCCGTATTGCGCTGCGCTCATGTGAGCCGCAGCGCCGCCACGCGATGCTGTTCGATCGAGTCGCCATGCTGGCCGCCAAGGCGATGGGACTGCCGACTACCGAGACGCTCGATCCGTCGACCGGGTTCTTCCAGCTCGGTATGGACTCGCTGATGAGCGCGATGCTTCGCCGCGCACTGTCCGACGAGCTCGGCGAGCCGTTGCCGGTCTCCGTGGTCTTCGACTACCCGACCGTCTACAGCCTGACCGACTATCTGGCCACCGCGCTCCCCGAGCTCGACACCGACGCCGAAGCCGAAATCGACGCCTACGACGAGCTCGACGAGGACGAGTTGCTGGCAGAACTTTCCGAAAGGCTACGAGGCTCTCGATGACCGCCGCCACACCGGACCGCCGGGCGATCATCACCGAGGCGCTGCACAAAATCGATGATCTGACCGCGCGGCTGGCAATCGCCGAACAGGCGAGCACCGAACCGATTGCCGTCGTCGGCATGGGCTGTCGGCTGCCCGGAGGCATCGGCAGCCCCGAACAGTTCTGGGACCTGTTGTGCGAAGGGCGAAGCGGCGTCGTCGAAGTTCCGCCCGAGCGGTGGGATGCCGACGCGCTGTACACCGAGGATCACACCGTCGCAGGCACGATCTGCAACCGCGAGGGCGGGTTCCTGTCCGGCTGGCAGCCCGACGAATTCGACGCGGAGTTCTTCGCCATCCCGCCGCGCGAGGCCGCCGCGATGGACCCGCAACAGCGGTTGTTCCTCGAAGTCGCCTGGGAAGCATTGGAAAACGCCGGGATTGCGCCGCAGACGCTGCACGGCACCCAAACCGGGGTGTTCGTCGGCGTCACCGCCTACGACTACATGCTGAAGATGTCGGGCGCGGTGCGACCCGACGAGTTGGACGCCTACCTGTTGACTGGAAACTCCGCGAACTTCGCTGCGGGGCGCACCGCCTACCTGCTCGGCGCCCGCGGTCCGGCGGTGGTGCTGGACACCGCGTGTTCCTCGTCGTTGGTCACCATCCACTTGGCCTGCCAAAGCCTGCGCTGGCGCGAAAGCGACACGGCGCTGGTCGGCGGGACCAACCTGCTGCTGAGCCCGGTGGCCAGCATCGCGTGCTCGCGCTGGGGAATGCTGTCGCCCGACGGCCAGTGCAAGACCTTCGACGCCGGTGCGAACGGCTATGTGCGCAGTGAGGGCGCCGGCGTGGTGGTGCTCAAGCGATTGTCCGACGCGCAAAAAGACGGCAACCGCATCCTCGCCGTGATACGTGGTTCGGCGGTCAACTCCGACGGCGCGAGCAGCGGGGTCACGGTGCCCAACGGCCCGGCCCAGCAGGCACTGCTGCGCCAGGCGCTGAAGGCGGCCAGGCTGACGCCGGCCGACATCGACTACATCGAGGCACACGGCACCGGCACCCCGCTGGGCGACCCGATCGAACTTGATTCGCTGAGCACGGTTTTCGGTGATCGCGAGGGCCGTGCGCCGCTGGTGCTCGGCGCCGTGAAGACCAATCTCGGCCACCTGGAAGCCGCGGCCGGGATCGCCGGGTTCATGAAGACCGTGCTGGCGGTCGGACACGGCCGCATCCCGCAAAACCTGAACTTCACCGAGCTCACTCCCCATGCGAGCCAAGGTGTTTCGCGGCTGAAGATCGCCACCGAGGACATGGCATGGCCGTCGACCGAGCAGCCGCGCCGGGCCGGGGTGTCGTCGTTCGGTGTGAGCGGAACGAACGCCCACGTGGTGGTCGAGCAGGCGCCGTCTTCGGCGCTCGCGCCGCAGCAGGACCCGTCGCCGGCGGTCACGACGCTGGTGCTGTCCGGCAAGTCGGCGCAACGTGTGGCGGCGACGGCGTCGGTACTCGCCGACTGGATGGACGGCCCGGGTGCGGATATCCCGCTGGCCGACGTGGCGCACACCCTCAACCACCACCGGGCCCGGCACCCCAAGTTCGCCACCGTGGCCGCCGTCGACCGCGACCAGGCGGTGGCCGGGTTGCGCGCACTGGCCGCCGGTGAGCCCGGCCCGGGTGTGGTCGGGTGCCCGGAGACATCCACCGGGCCGGGCACCGTGTTCGTCTATTCCGGCCGCGGATCGCAATGGGCCGGAATGGGGCGCCGGCTGCTGGCCGACGAGCCCGCCTTCGCCGCGGCGCTGACCGAACTCGAGCCGGTTTTCGTTGCACAGGCCGGGTTTTCGCTGCACGACGTGATCGCCGCAGGCAAGGAATTGGTCGGCATCGAGCAGATTCAGCTGGGTCTGATCGGGACGCAGCTGGCGCTGACCGCGCTGTGGCGCTCCTACGGGATTACGCCGGATCTGGTGATCGGTCACTCGATGGGAGAGGTGGCGGCCGCAGTGGTGGCCGGTGCCCTGACGCCCGCCGAAGGTCTGCGAGTGACGGCGACCCGGTCACGGCTGATGGCCCCGCTGTCGGGGCAGGGCACGATGGCCATGCTCGAACTCGACGCCACCGCCACCGAAGCGCTGATCGCGGATTATCCGCAAGTCACCCTCGGCATCTACGCCTCGCCGCGCCAGACCGTCATCTCGGGGCCCACCGGGCAGATCGACGAACTGATCGCCAAGGTGCGCGCGCGGGGCCAGTTCGCCGGCAAGGTCAACATCGAAGTGGCTCCGCACAACCCGGCGATGGATGCCCTGCAGCCGGCGATGCGCGCCGAGCTGGCCGGTCTGCGACCGCAGACACCGACCATTCCGATCATCTCGACGACGTACGAAAACCTCGGTCTTCCAGTAACATTCGATGCCGAGCACTGGGCCATCAATATGCGCAACCCGGTGCGCTTTCAGCAGGCGATCGATGCCGCGGGCGCGGCTCATCACACCTTCATCGAGATCAGCGGACACCCGCTGCTCACCCACGCGATCACCGAAACGCTGACCGCGCGCGACGACGCCCACGACAAAGCCGGTTATCTGAGCATCGGTACCTTGCAGCGCGATACGCACGACACCCTGACCTTTCACACCAATCTCAACACCGCGCACACCACCCACCCCCCGCAGACCCCGCACAGCTGCGGACGACAGACCGTCCTGCCGACCACCCCCTGGCAGCACGGCCATCACTGGATCTCGCCCAGCACCGCCGCGCACCACGCGCCAAATACCCACCCGCTGCTGGGCTTTGGCGTCACCGATCCGACCAACGGCACTCGGGTATGGGAATGCGAGCTCAATCCCGAGCTGTTGTGGCTCGGCGACCACGTAATCGACGATCTGTGTGTGCTGCCGGGCGCCGCCTACGCCGACGTCGCGCTGGCGGCGGCGACGGATGCATTCGCGTCGGACTCCGACGACCGGGGATGGACGATCCGCGAGCTGAGCCTGCACCAGATGCTGCAGGTCACCGACGACACGGTGCTGGTCACCACGCTCACCGGCAATGAGCAGTCGTGCCAGATCGACATGCGCACCCGCAGCGCATCGTCGGGATGGATCAAGCATGCCAGTGCCACCGTGGCGCGCGAAACCGGCAACCGGCCGGCCGATCCCACCATTGCCGCCAATGATGTTGCGGCCGAGATCAACCCGGATGAGCTGTACGACCGGCTGCGCGCCGCCGGGCAACAACACGGTCCGGCGTTTCGCGGGATCACCGGGCTGGCCGTGGCGGCCTCGGGTGCGGCTCGCGCGCAGGTGCGGCTGCCCGCGTCGGCCAAGGCCGGTGCCCGCAACTTCCTGCTGCATCCGGTCATGATGGATATCGCGGTGCAAGCCCTCGGCGCCACCTGGGCCGCGACCGAACTGGCCGGAGAGCAGAACACAAGGCAAACCCTGGTGTTGCCAATCCGTTTCGCGGGCATCCACGTGTACGGCGACATCGCCGACGGTGTGTGTTCGACCGGCTCACTTGCCGCCACCGACAGCCCGGATCGGCTGCTCGGGCATGTCGAGCTGACCGACGCCAACGGACGGCTGCTGCTCGTCATCGACGAAGTGGAAATGGCGGTGCTCGGGTCGGCAAGTGGCGCAGCACATCTCAACGATCACCTGCTGGCATTGGAATGGGAGCCCGCACCGCTGGACAAGGCGGCCGCCAGCCTCGGCGGATTGCTGTTGATCGGTGACGCCGGCGCCGGCGATCCGCTGCCGGCCGCTTTGCGGTCGTCGCTGAGTGACGGCGCCGCCGAAGTCGACCTGGTGTCCCCGACCGACCCCGAGCTGCGCGCGGCGATCACGCGGAACCCCTGGGACGGCATCGTCGTCCTGTGCCCGCCGCAGGCCGCCGATGACTCGCTGCCGGAGGCGGCTCAACTGGACCTGGCGCTGACGCGCACCCTGCTGATCGCCGACATCGCCAAGACCGTGACCCGCATGGGCGCCCGCAACAGCCCGCGGCTGTGGATCGTCACCCGTGGCGCACAACAAGTCGGCACGGGTGAACCAGTCACGCTGGCGCAGACGGAGCTTCGCGGCATCGCGCGGGTGCTGACCTTCGAACATCCGGAGCTGCAGACCACGATCGTCGACGTCGACCCGGACGGCACCGGCTCGGCGGCCGCGCTGACGAGCGAGCTGCTGGCCGGCTCCGACGCCGACGAGGTCGCGCTGCGCGACGGGCATCGCTACCTGAACCGGTTGCTGCCGGCCCCCACCACGGCCTCCGGTGAGCTGGTCGGCGAGACCCGGCACGCGAAAGTGAACCTGGACACCGGCGGCGCGGTGCGGCTGCAGATCGACGAGCCCGGGCGCCTGGATGCCCTCAGACTGCATGCGGTGCATCGCATTTCGCCGAAGCCCGACGAGGTGGAGGTCCGCATCGCCGCGGCCGGCCTCAATTTCAGCGACGTCCTCAAGGCGATGGGCATCTACCCCACCCTCGACGGCGCCGCGCCCGTCATCGGTGGCGAGTGCGCCGGCGTCGTCACCGCCGTCGGCAGCGACGTCGACTCCATCGAAGTGGGGCAGCGCGTAATCGCCATCGGCCCGGGCACTTTCGGATCGCACATGACGACGCTCGCCGACCTGTGCACCCCGATCCCGGACACGCTGCCCGATGCCGAGGCGGCCGCGTTCGGCATCGCGTATCTGACCGCCTGGCACTCGCTGGTCGAGGTCGGACGGCTGGCCCCGGGCGAACGGGTGCTGATCCATTCGGCCACCGGCGGTGTCGGCGTAGCGGCGATGGCGATCGCGAAGATGATCGGCGCCCGCATCTACACGACGGCCGGTTCGGATGCCAAGCGCGACATGCTCGCCGCGCTCGGCGTCGAATACGTCGGCAATTCGCGCACGTCCGAGTTCGCCGACGAGATCCTCGAGATCACCGACGGCTACGGCGTGGACGTCATCCTCAACTCGCTTCCCGACGAGGCGATTCAGCGCGGCGTGCAGATCCTGGCACCCGGCGGCCGGTTCATCGAACTGGGCAAGAAGGACGTCTACGCCAACGCCACCCTGGGCTTGGCGGCGCTGACCAAGAGCGCGTCGTTCTCCGTCGTGGACCTCGACCTCAATCTCAAGCTGCAGCCCGCGCGCTACCGCGCGATGCTCACCGAAATCCTGCGCCACGTCGCGGACGGCACCCTGCAGGTCCTTCCCGTCACCGCGTTCTCCCTCGACAACGCGGCTGACGCCTTCGCGTTGATGGCCTCCGGACGGCACACTGGCAAGATCGCCGTGACGGTGCCGGCTTCCGGCAGCATCGACGCGATCGCGGCAACTCCACAGCAACTGGTCAGCCCCGACGGCGGCTACCTCATCGTGGGCGGCATGGGTGGTCTCGGTTTCGTCGTGGCCCAGTGGTTGGCGCGCCACGGCGCGGGATTGATTGTCCTGAATGGTCGTTCGGCACCCGGACCGGAGGTGACGGCGGCGATCGCCGAACTCGGCGCCGGGGGCACCCGGATCGAAGTCGTGACCGGCGATATCGCCGAACCCGGCACGGCCGACCGGTTGGTACAAGCGGTCCACGACGCCGGCTTGCGGGTGGCCGGAGTCCTGCACAGCGCCATGGTCCTCGACGACGAGATCGTGCTGAACATCTCGGATTCGGCCGCGCGACGCGTGTTCACCCCCAAGGTCACCGGCAGCTGGCGGCTGCATCAGGCCACCGCCGGGCTGGATGTGGATTGGTGGCTCACCTTCTCGTCGGCATCCTCGCTGCTGGGTACGCCCGGCCAGGGCACCTACGCCGCCGCCAACTCGTGGGTCGACGGACTGGTCGCCTATCGGCGCTCGCGCGGGCTGCCCGCTGTCGGAATCAACTGGGGCCCATGGGCCGAAGTCGGCCGCGCCCAGTTCTTCGCCGATCTCGGCGTCTCGCTGATCACGGTCGAAGAAGGGCTGGCGGCCATGCAGCGGCTGCTGACGGCCGACCGCGCCCGCACCGGAGTCATCCACCTCGACGCCAGGCAGTGGTTTCAATCCTTCCCTGCCGCGGGTGGTTCGTCGTTGTTCGCGAGGTTGCACGACTCCGCCAAGGCGCAGCGGCGCGGCGGTGGCGCGATCCGCGCCGAATTGGATGCCAGCGACCCCGCCGAGCGTCCGGGTCGGTTGGCGGCCGCGATCGCCGACCAGATCCGGGCGGTGCTGCGCTCCACCGAGCCGATCGCTGATGACCGGCCGATGGAGTCGCTCGGTCTGGACTCGCTGATGGCCCTCGAACTGCGCAACAGACTGGAGGCGAGCTTGGGCACCACGTTGCCGGCCGCCCTGGTCTGGGCCTACCCGACGATCCACGATCTGGCCGGTGCGATGTGCGAACGCCTGGGTTATGACACGGTGGCCGCTGCCGAACCGGAGGCCGACGCCGAGACCGAGCTATCCGATGAGGAAATGGAATTGTTGTCCGACCTCGTTGCGGCGAGCGAGCTCGAAACAGCCACGGGGGGCAGTGAGTAATGACGAGTCTCGCCGAACGCGCGGCACAGATGTCCCCCAAGGCGCGCGAGGTGCTCGCGCGTGAGCTGGTTCGCGCGGGCACGGCATTTCCCACCGACATCGCCGAGCCGATAGCGGTCGTCGGGATCGGCTGCCGGTTGCCCGGGAATGTGACTGGGCCCGAAAGCTTTTGGCAGCTGCTGCTCGACGGTCGCGATGCCGTCGGCGAGGTGCCGGCGGATCGGTGGAACGGGGACGCGTTCTACGATCCCGATCCGCAGGCACCGGGACGCATGACGACCAAGTGGGGCGGCTTCCTCGACGACGTCGCCGGATTCGACGCCGACTTCTTCGGCATCACCCCACGCGAAGCCGTCGCGATGGACCCGCAGCAGCGAATCCTGCTCGAGGTCGCCTGGGAGGCCCTCGAACACGCCGGGCTGGCGCCGGATTCGTTGAGCGGCAGCCAGATCGCCGCGATCATGGGCGTGTCGGCGTGGGACTACACCATCCTCAACCTCGAGCGCAACACCGAGATCGACGCCTACATGAGCACCGGTAACCCGCACAGTGCCGCGGTGGGACGCATCTCGTACCTGCTGGGGTTGCGCGGTCCGGCGGTGGCCGTCGACACCGCGTGCTCGTCGTCGCTGGTGGCCATCCACCTCGCCTGCCAGAACCTGCGGCTGCGGGAAAGCGACGTGGCGCTCGCCGGTGGGGTGCATCTGTCCCTGTCGCCGTTCACCAGCATCGCGTTGTCCAAGTGGTCGGCCCTGTCGCCGACCGGGCGGTGCAAGACCTTCGACGCGCTGGCCGACGGGTTCGTGCGCGGCGAGGGCTGCGGCGTGGTGGTGCTGAAGCGGTTGGCCGACGCGGTTCGCGACGGTGACCGGGTGTTGGGCGTCGTGCGCGGTTCGGCGATCAACTCCGATGGCCGGTCCAACGGCATGACCGCGCCGAACGCCGCCGCACAACGCGACGTGATCAGCGCCGCGCTGAAGATGGCCGACGCCACCGCCGACACCGTGAACTATGTCGAAACCCACGGCACCGGAACGATTTTGGGCGACCCGATCGAATTCGAGGCGCTGGCCGCGACCTATGGCGGTGGCGAGGGCCGCTGCGCGCTGGGCTCGGTCAAGACCAACATCGGCCACCTGGAAGCCTCGGCCGGCGTCACCGGATTCATCAAGGCGATCCTTGCGGTGAACCGCGGATACATTCCGCGCAACCTGCACTTCAACCGGTGGAACCCGGCGATCGACCCGTCGGGGACGCGGCTGTTCGTGCCGACCGAGGGCACCGCATGGCCCACCGAGGGCATCCGCCGCGCCGCGGTGTCGTCGTTCGGTCTGAGCGGGACCAACGCACACGTGGTCGTCGAGCAGCCGCCCGCTGCGTCCACACCACCCGCGGACCAGCCGGTGGTGTCCACGTTGGTGGTGTCGGGCAAGACCCCGCAGCGACTGGCGTCGGCGGCCGCAAGCCTCGCCGACTGGCTCGCCGGTCCCGGCGCCGCGGTGCCGCTCGCCGACGTCGCGCACACCGTGAATCATCGCCGGGCCCGGCACAGCTGGGCGGGCACCGTCGTCGCGCGCGATCACGCCGCGGCGGTGACCGGGCTGCGGGCGTTGGCCACCGCCACGCCGGCACCCGGTGTGGTGGCCGCACGCGAGGCACGTTCTGGATCCGGCACGGTGTTCCTCTACTCCGGTCAGGGCGCGCAGTGGGCCGGCATGGGCCGCCGGCTGCTGGCCGACGAACCGGCCTTCGCCGCCGCCGTCGCCGAGTTGGAGCCAGAATTCGTTGCCCAAACCGGCTTTTCGTTGCAGCGGACGCTGGCCGACGGTAGCCCGGTCACCGGCATCGACAAGATCCAGCCACTGCTGGTGGCCATCCAACTGGCACTGACCGCGCTGTGGCGCCACTACGGCGTCGAACCCGACGCGGTGATCGGACACTCGATGGGCGAGGTGTCGGCGGCCGTGGTGTCCGGGGCGCTCACCGCTGCCGAGGGGTTGCGGGTGATCGCCACCCGCTCGAAGCTGATGGCGCAGTTGTCCGGCCAGGGCGCGATGGCCCTGCTCGAACTCGACGCCCTCGCCGTCGAGGCGCTGATCACCGAGTACCCCGACGTCACGCTCGCCGTCCACGCATCGCCGAGTCAGTCGGTGATCGCGGGCCCACCCGACCAGGTGGATGCGGTCATCGCGGCGGTCACCGCCGCTAACCTGCTGGCCCGGCGCATCGAGGTCGACGTGGCCTCCCATCACCCGATCATCGACCCGATATTGCCGCAATTGCGTTCGGCGTTAAGCGATCTGGCACCCAAGCCGCCGACCATCCCGATGATCACCACGGTGCTGGAGGGTCCGGCTCCGCTGCTGGACGCCGACTACTGGGCGGCAAACCTGCGCAACCCGGTGCGGTTCCACCAAGCGGTCAGCACCGCGGGTGCCGAGCACCACACCTTCATCGAGATCAGCCCACACCCGTTGCTGACTCACTCGATCAACGACACCCTGGGTGAGGCGAACGCGCAGACCCTCGGCACCCTGCAGCGCGACACCGACGACACCGTCACCTTCCACGCGCAGCTCGCCGCGCAGTCCGCCGGCAACGCGCACACGGCGACGCCCGGCCGGCTGGCCGACCTGCCGGTCACCCCGTGGGAGCACACGCAGTACTGGATCGCCGACCGGTCGGCGGTGTCGAATTCCGTTGCCAGCCACCCACTGCTCGGTGTGCACATCGAGATTCCGTCCAGCAAGGACCACGTCTGGCAGGCCGATGTCGGCACCGAGGTGTCGCCCTGGCTTGCCGACCACAAGGTGTTCGGGCAGGCGACCATGCCCGGTGCCGGGTTCACCGAAATCGCCCTGGCCGCAGCCAGTGAGGCGTTGGACGTGCCGGCCCACGCCGTGTCGCTCAACCAGCTCGAAGTCGAGCAGATGCTCACCCTGAACGACCACACCCAGTTGACCACCCAGTTGATGCGTGGCGCCGACGACAAGATCTGGATCGAAATCTATTCCCGCTCAGCGGGTAACGACTGGACCCGGCACGCGACGGCCAGGGCCGAAGTACGCACGCCGGAAGCCCCTCTCGAACAGCCGGCTCCCGCCGGCGGCAGCGCCGAGACGGCGATCAGCCCGGCTGAGGTATACGCCGCGCTACGGCGGGCCGGTCAATTCCACGGTCCGGCTTTCGCCGCCCTGACGGCGATCCGCCGGCTGCCCGGCGGTGCTGTCGAAACCGACATCGTTCTTCCCGACGAGTCGCCGTGGCACCCGGACTTTCGGCTGCACCCGGTCATGCTGGACGCGGCTCTGCAGAGTTTGGCGGCCGCGATCCCCGACGACGAACTCGCCGGATCCGCCGAGGCGAGCTATCTGCCGGTGTCCTTCGAGTCGGTGCGGGTGTACGGCAACCCCGGCCGGCGGGCCCACTGCCGGGCGCAGCTGTCCGGTCTGGACGAGGGGGGTGCGGGAAAGCTCGGCCGAATCGTCTTGACCGATGACGCCGGGACCGTCACCGCGGAGATCAACGACATCTACGTGCGACGGGTGGAACGCCGTAGCGTGCCGCTTCCCTTGTCGCAGAAGGTCTTCGATACCTCTTGGGTGCCCCGCGCAGTCGGCGCCGGGCCGTCGGAGGTCCCCGGCAGCTGGCTTGTGCTCACCGATCAGACGAACACCTGGGCCGACCAGTTCGTCGCCGGATGGCGTTCACCGGCGCATCGCGTCGTCACCGCCGACCTGCATGACGAGTCCGCCGTGCTCGCCGCGTTCGCCGACACCGCCGGCGATCCCGAGCGCCCGCCCGTCGGAGTGGTCGTCTTCCTCGCGGACAACCCGAGCGTGGACCGCGAGGGCATCGCGCAGTCCCGCGAAGCGGTCTGGGCGGTCTCGACCGTCGTGCGCGCGATCATCGGCGGCTGGCACGGCCGGCCACCGCGGCTCTGGCTGGTGTCCGGCGGTGGCCTGCCCATCGGTGCGCAAGCCGGCCAGCCGGGCATCGGGGCGGTCAAGGGCCTGGTGCGCGTGCTGGCCTACGAACACCCCGAATTGCGCACCACGCTGGTCGATCTCGACCTCACCTGCGATCCGGTCACCGCGCTGAACGCCGAACTGGGGTCCGCGGTTTCCGGCTCGATCGACGATGTGATCGCCTGGCGCGGCGACCAGCGTTACGTCGAGCGGCTGTCCCGGGCGACGCTCGACGAACCCGCCGGCGGCGAGGTGGTGCGCGCCGGGGCGTCGTACATCATCACCGGAGGCCTCGGCGGTCTCGGGTTGGTGTTCGCGCACTGGCTGGCCGAGCGCGGGGCCGGCCGCATCGTCCTCAACGGGCGCAGCGAACCTTCCGACGAGCAGCGTGCGGTGCTGGCCGAACTGGAACGCGAGGCCGAGATCGCGGTGGTCTTAGGCGATCTCGCGGTCGACGCCGTGGCAGAGAAATTGGTGGCGGCCGCCGGGGAAACGGCATTGCGCGGCGTCCTGCACGCTGCCGCGGTACTCGACGACAGCCTGGTGTTCTCCATGACCAAGGACAGCGTGGAGCGCGTGTGGGCGCCCAAGGTCATCGGCGCCGCGCGGATGCATGAGGCCACCCTCGGATGCGAATTGGACTGGTGGCTCGGCTTTTCCTCCACCTCGTCGCTGCTGGGCGGCCCGGGACAGGCCTCCTACGCCTGCGCGAGCGCCTGGCTGGACGCCCTGGTCGACTGGCGGCGGGCCTCGGGTTTGCCTGCGGCGGTGATCAACTGGGGACCGTGGGCCGAGGTCGGGCTGGCCCGCACGCTGACCGGCGGGCCGCTGGATCCGATCACCCCGGCCGAGGGTGTCGCGGCCCTGGAGCCGTTGCTGGCCACCGGTCGCTGCCACACCGGCGTCGCCCGGCTGCGTCCGGACCGGGCGCTGATCGCCTTCCCCGAGATTCGCAACCTCGGCTACTTCACCAGCGTGGTGGCCGAACTCGAGGCCGCGGGTGACGGTGGCAACTGGGCCGGACCCGAGGCGCTGCACGGCTTGGATCCCGCCGAAGCGAAAGTCGCGATCGCCGACCGGCTGCACGCGCGCATCGCCGCAGTGATGGGCTACGCGGAACGGTCGGCCGTCGACGCGGACCTGCCGCTGGTCGAATTGGGCATGGATTCGCTGATGGCCGTGCGCATCCGCAACTCCGCGCGAGCGGATTTCGGCGCCGAGCCGCCGGTGGCGTTGCTGCTGCAGGGCGCGACGCTCAACGATCTCACGGCCGAGCTGCTGCGCCAGCTCGGGCTTACCGGTGACGCGCAAGCACACCAGCAAGAAGGTGCTGTTCGCGACCGGGCACAGCAGCGCGCGGCGGCGCGCCAACAAGCCGCACAGCGGCGGAAGCGAGGACGCTAGTAATGAGCACGCCAGAGGCTTACGCAACGGCACCGCCGGACAACGCCATCGCGGTGATCGGCATGGCCGGAAGATTCCCGGGCGCCAACAATGTTGCGGACTTCTGGGACAACCTTGCGCGCGGCGAGGAGTCGATCACCACGCTGTCCGAGCACGACCTGCGCGCGGCCGGCGTCAGCGACGAGGTGCTGGCGAACCCCGGGTACGTGCGGCGCGCGCCGCTGATCGACGGTTTCGACGAGTTCGATGCCGAGTTCTTCGGATTTCCACCGCAACTCGCCCGCAAGCTGGATCCGCAACACCGGTTGTTCCTGCAGTGCGCGTGGCATGCCTTCGAGGACGCCGGCTGTGACCCGGCAACGTTCGACGGCGCGATCGGCGTCTACGGAACCAGTTCCCCCAGCGGTTATCTGATGCACAACCTGGCCTCGCATCACGGCGGCGGCGCCTTCATGGCGACCGGACTCGACTTCGAGCAGTTCAACCTGTTCCTACAGAACGACAAGGACTTCCTGGCCACGCGGGTATCGCATCAGTTCGATCTGCGCGGCCCGAGCATCTCGGTTCAGACCGCGTGCTCGTCGTCGCTGGTCGCGATCCACCTGGCCTGCCAGAGCCTGTTGTCCGGTGAATGCGACATGGCGCTGGCCGGCGGTTCGTCGCTGGCCATCCCGCACCGGGTCGGTTACTGGAACTCGCCGGGAGCGATGGTGTCGGCGGCCGGCCACTGCCGCCCGTTCGACGTGCGCGCCGACGGAACGGTGTTCGGCAGCGGTGCCGCGATCGTGGTTCTCAAGCCACTGCAAGCCGCTATCGATGCCGGGGACCGGATTCACGCGGTCATCCGCGGGTCCGCGATCAACAACGACGGATCCATGAAGATGGGGTACGCGGCCCCGAACCCGGCCGCGCAGGCCGATGTGATCGCGGAAGCCCATGCGGTCTCGGGTATCGACGCCTCGACCGTGAGTTACGTCGAGACACACGGAACCGGTACGGCGCTGGGCGATCCGATCGAAGTCCAGGGCCTCAAAGCCGCGTTCGCCGTGTCCGAGACGCCGCGGCCCGGACCGTGTGTGCTGGGGTCGGTCAAATCGAACATCGGCCACCTCGAGGTGGCCGCGGGCGTGGTGAGTCTGGTCAAGGCGATTCTGTGCCTGCAGCACAAGGCGATTCCCGCCACCCTGCACTTCACCAGTCCCAACCCGGAGCTGCATCTCGACGAGACTCCGTTCACCGTGCAAAGCGAATACGGCCCATGGGAATGCGACGGCGTGCGCCGGGCCGGTGTCAGTTCGTTCGGGGTGGGCGGCACCAACGTGCACGTCGTGCTGGAAGAAGCGCCGCCGGTTCCGCCGGCCGCCAAGCCCGACCGTCCCCAGGTGCTGTTGCTGTCCGCACGAACGCCGGCGGCGCTGCATGAAGCGCGTGCCGCCCTGGCCGCGACGTTGGCCGACCCGGACGGACCCGACCTGGCGGACGCCGCTTTCACCCTGTCCGCTCGTCGCAAGCACGGCATCGCCATGGCGGCCGTGGTGCACGATCGCGAGCACGCGGCGAAGGTATTGCAGGCCGCCGAGCACGACAACGTTTTCGTCGGGGAGTCCGTCAGTCACCCCGACACCGACGAATCCACGTCCGACCGGGTCGTTTTCATGTTTCCCGGGCAAGGCGCTCAGCACGTCGGGATGGCCCGGGGCCTGTACGACACCGAGCCGGTTTTCGCCGAACACTTCGACGCCTGCGTGGCCGGATTCAACGACGAGATGGGCATCGATCTGCGTGCCGAGATATTCGGGGACGCCACAACGGATTTGGAGCGCATTGACCGTTCCCAGCCGGCCCTGTTCACGGTGGAGTACGCGTTGGCCAAATTGGTCGACA
This sequence comes from Mycobacterium sp. pR1184, assembly GCF_041287235.1. Taxonomy (NCBI): domain Bacteria; kingdom Bacillati; phylum Actinomycetota; class Actinomycetes; order Mycobacteriales; family Mycobacteriaceae; genus Mycobacterium; species Mycobacterium sp. pR1184. Next base: position 126,404 of record NZ_JBGGKR010000014.1, read on the forward strand.
CCTTCGGTGTGCGCGCCGGCGCGTACATCGGATACAGCACCGGCGAGTACATCGCGGCCACGCTGGCGGGGGTCTTCGATCTTCGGACGGCGATCAAGACGGTGGCCTTGCGGGCCCGCCTGATGCACGAATCCCCGCCGGGCTCCATGGTCGCCGTCGCACTGGGGCCCGACGACATCGCCGAATTCCTTACCCCCGGGGTCGACCTGTCCGCGGTCAACGATCCCGGCAACTGCGTCGTCGCCGGACCCAACGACCAGATTCGCGCGTTCACCGGGCGCCTGCGCGAGCGCGGCATCAACGCTCGACGGGTCCGCGCGACGCACGCATTCCATTCCAGCGCAATGGATTCCATGGCTGCACAGTTCCAGGACTTCCTCTGCGGCGTTGAGCTGCACCGGCCGAACACGCCGATGCTGTCCAACCTGACCGGGACCTGGATGACCGACGAGCAGGCCACCGACCCGGCCAGCTGGGCGCGCCAGATCAGCGCGACAATCAGGTTCGCCGACGAACTCGACGTGTTGCTGACCGATCCGGACCGGGTCCTGGTCGAAATGGGCCCGGGCGGCAGCCTGACCGGATCGGCGATCCGGCACTCCAAGTGGTCGGGCAAGCACCGCGCCGTGCGGCTGATGCGCCACCCCGTGCAGAACACCGACGACCGGGACGCCTTCTTGCTCGGCCTCGGCCAGCTGTGGGCGGCCGATGTGGCCGTGGACTGGTCGCCGGTCACCGGATCAACGAACAGCATCGTCAGCCTGCCCGGTTATCCCTTTGCGCGCGAGCGGCACTGGATTGACCCCAAGCCCGTCGTGTCGACCGGGACGCCCGCGGAGCTCAACGGTTCGTCCACCAACGGCGTCGCCGTCGTCGCGGCCCCGGTCAACGGTCAATCGGCCACCGAGGCGACGTTGCATCGCATCTGGATGCAATGCCTGGGCGTCACCTCTTTGGACCGCAACGCCAATTTCTTTGACCTCGGCGGAGATTCGCTGATCGCGATCGGCATCTCGACGAGTGCCAACAATTCCGGGTTGGTCGTCACCCCGCAGCATCTCTACGAACACCCGACCCTGGCCAGCCTGGCCGCTGCCGTCGACGCCGAGTTCACCGGGGCCGGGCTGACGCAACCACCGGACGCCGACGCGTATTCACCGGTGCCCGCCAATATCGCCGGTTTCCTCGAACACGGTGTGCGAGAAGCCGGTCGCTGGCGCGTCCCGCTGATCTTCTCACTGGCGCCCAGCGTCACGGTCGACGACATCCGGGCCGTGCTGACCGCGTTGGCCAATCACCATGACGCGTTGCGCCTCGAACTCGTCGACCGGGCGGGCACCTGGGAGCAGCACATCGCCGCACCCCAGGAATTCGGCCGCCTGTCGTCGCGAACGCTGCCCGGCGGTGTGGCCGACGAGCGCGCCGCGGTGCGCGACGTGGTGGCCGAACTGGTGGCCCGCGACGACCTGACCGCGCTGTTCACCGCGACCCATGTCGCCGGTGGCACCGGCGGTTCCTACCTGGTGTTGTCCGCCCACGAGATGATCGCGGACATCGCCTCGCGCGAAATCCTGCTCACCGATCTGTTCACCGCCTTGTCCCAACACCTTGCGGGCGAACAGATCCTGCTGCCCCCGACGGCCGCGGGATGGCGTGATTGGTCGCTGCGCACCGGGGCCCTGGCAACGCATCCCGCCGTCGTGGACACTCGCGACTTCTGGCTGCAGACCCTGACCGCGGCGACAATGCAACTGGGCGATCCGGCCATCACCGACCCGCCGAGCGCCGGCGACCTGCTGAGGCTCCCGTCGGCGCTGGACATCGCGGAGACAGCCGAAGTCGACGACGCCCGCCGCCGGCTCGGCGCACCGATCGAGGAGGTTCTGCTGGCGGCGCTCAGCGCAACGATCGCCCAAACCGTCGGCGAGGGTGTGGTTTTGGTCGACTTGGAGGGCACCGGCCGTTCGGTGCTGAGGCCGGACGTCGATCTGCGGCGCACCATCGGCCGGTTCACCACGATCTATCCGGCCGCGCTGCGGTGCTCGAAGGCCGCGGCTGCGACCGAGCTGCTGGCAGGCGTGAACGACACCCTGAAATCCGTGCCGCACTTCGGGGTCGGCTACGGACTGCTTCGCTATGTCTATGCGCCGACCGCGCGGACGCTGGCCGCCGCCGGCGCCTCCGACATTCACCTGCGCTACGTCGGCACGGTCCCGGAGCCGCCGCCGCTGGACGCGCCGGTGCAATTCGACTCCGACGCGGCGCTGCCGGTGCGGGATCCCATTCCCGGGCTGGGGCATGCGATCGAACTTCGCGTATACCGCTATTCCGCTGCGCTGCATATGGATTGGTGGTACGACGCCCGCCGCGTCGCACCGCAGCGGGCGCAAGCGCTGGTCAAATGTTTCCCCATCGCATTGCGGACCCTGGTCTCCGACGCTGTCGATGCCATCCCCGACGATGGCGATACGGGCTCACCGCCGGTGGAGCTGGCGCTGGTGGACTTGTCGTCGTTCGACTGAGGGGGCTCGATGAACAACGCAGAGCGCGACTTCGACAAGGCCGTCGTCGTCGACAGGGTGCGCAAGACCTTCGGTGATTTCGTGGCCCTGCATGAGGTCAGCTTCGAAGTCGGCCGGGGTGAGGTGCTCGGCCTGCTCGGGCCCAACGGAGCCGGCAAGACCACGCTGGTCGACATCTTGTCGACCCTGAGCCGCCCGGACGCAGGCCGCGCGCTCGTCGCCGGCTACGACGTGGTGACCGAGCCGGCCGGTGTGCGCCGGTCGATCATGCTGACCGGACAGCAGGTGGCGATCGACGACACGCTGACCGGCCTGGAAAACCTTTTCATGTTCGGTCGGCTCTACGGGTTGAAAAAGGCGGCCGCGCGCAGCCGCGCCAAGGAACTGATCGAGGAATTCGATCTGGTGTATGCCGCCGATCGGCGCGTGAAGACATACTCGGGCGGCATGCGGCGACGGATCGACATCGCTTGCGGTCTGGTGGTCCCGCCGCAGGTGGTCTTCTTGGACGAGCCGACCACCGGCCTGGATCCCCGTAGCAGGCAAGGTATTTGGGATCTGGTCAGCAATTTCAAGGACCGCGGCATCGCCACGCTGTTGACCACCCAATATCTCGAGGAAGCCGACGCGCTGGCCGATCGGATCATCGTGATCGACCACGGGAGGATCATCGCAGAGGGAACGGCCGACGAACTCAAGGCACGCACGGGCGGCAGTTACCTGGAGGTCGTTCCGCGGGACCTGCACGATCTGGCGGTGATCGCCGAGATCCTGCGCTCGTTGTTGCCGGAAGAGAACCGGACCGCGCTGACAACCGATTCCGACCGGATCGCCATGCCGGCTCTCGACGGCGCCAACACCCTCCTCGAGGCCGTCGGGCGGCTCGCCGCCGCCGATATCGCCGTTGCCGATGTCGCGCTGCGCCGCCCGTCGCTGGACGACGTATTCCTGGCTTTGACAAAAGACCCCGTCACCTCCATTGCCGAGGCGATCGGGTGACCGCCGCCGGCCTCACGGGATCCCAGGCGCGACCCCACCCCTCGATGCGGGCCCAGTGGTGGGTGCTCACCGCCCGTTTCATCGCGCCCACCGTGCGCAATGGTGAGCTCGCAATCACCATCGCGGTCTCGGTGGTGTTCACCGCGGGCTTCTACATCCCGCTGCACCAGATCATGGGCAACGTCACCAGGGGTGTGGCCAGCAGCTACGCGCAGTACTTGATGCCGCTGATCGCCTTGGAGGCCATCACTTTCGCCGCCATGTCGACGGCGTTTCGGGCTGCGACGGACTCGGTGCAGGGCGTCAACCGCCGGTTCCGCTCCATGCCGATCCCACCGTTCACCCCGGTGGCCGCCCGCATCTCCGCCGCGCTGTACCGGTGCACGGTGTCCCTGACGGTCGCCCTGATCTGCGGTTACACCATAGGATTTCGCTTTCGCGGCTCGGCCGTCGACACGGTTGCCTTCTGCGCGTTGGTACTCGTGTTCGGAGCGGTGCTGTCATTCGCGGCGGACCTGTTAGGCACCGGATCCCGCAACCCCGAGGCGATGGCACCCATGCTGACGTTGCCGCCGTTGATCTTTGGGCTGCTGTCGGTCGGTGTTCAACCGGTGGAGCAGTTCCCGCGCTGGGTCCAGCCCTTCGTTCGCAACCAGCCGATCTCCGCGCTGGTGGACAGCCTGCATGCCGCGGCCGGCGACGTCGCACCGTTCCACACGTCGTTGACCTGGTCCGTGTTGGCGCCGACGCTGGCGTGGTTGTGCGGATTGGCCGCCCTGCTGGTCCCGGTATCGGTGATCGTTTTGTCGAAGCGGGCCTGATGACTCTGGTATACGAGGAAACCATGCGCCGGGCGGCCGCGCCGCGCGTGCACGAGAATTCGGCGCGCCTGCTGCTCCCGCAAACTCTGGTGCAGACCCGGCGAATACTCACCAAGTGGTCACGCGACATCACCGCGATCATCATGGTCACGGTGCTGCCCGTGCTGTTTCTGATCACCATGAATATTGTTCTCGGCCATGCCGTTACCCAAGTCGCCGGATACGACGCGCTGTTCAACACGGTTCCGATGAACGTGCTCGCCGCGGCGGTCAACGGTTCGGCGGTCGGTGCGATCGGCCTGATCGTCGAGCGCGACGAGGGCCTGTTGCGCCGGCTGTGGGTGGTGCCCGTGCATCGGGCGTCGGGCGTCTGCTCGCGGATCGTCGCGGAGATGGTCCGGATCGTCGTCACGACGGGGATCGTGTTGGTCGCGGGCATGGTGCTGGGCTTCCGCTTCAAACAGGGCATCCTGCCCACCCTGGTGTGGCTGGGCATCCCGGTGCTGTTCGGGCTCGCGTTCGCGACCCTGATCACCACGATCGCCTGGTATGCGTCGAAGAACTTTCTCCTCGAGGCGATTACGCTGGTGCATCTGCTCGCGATCCTCTTCTCGACCGGATTCCTGCCGATAGACCAATTTCCCAAGTGGATTCAGCCGGTGGTTGCCCACCAGCCGATCAGCTGCGCGATCGACACGATGCGCGCACTGGCGCTGGGCGGGCCGGTGCGCTCGCCGATGATCGAGACATTGCTGTGGGTCGCCGGCATCACCGCGGTCTGCATCGGACCAACGCTGCTGGGCTATCGACGGGCCAGCACACGCAGATAGGGGAAGTCAGCAGTGTTTTCCGGATCCGTGATCCGCAAGCTCGCGCACAGCGAAGAAGTGTTCGCGGCCAATGAGACCTTTTTCGGGCTGAAGATACACATCACCGGCGACGTCGATATCGACGCAATGGCAGATGCGTTCGACGCGCTTCTGCAGATGTACCCGATCTGGGCCGGCCACCTCGAGCAGGCCGACGACGACCGGCATCAGATTGTCGCCGAAGACGTCATGCATCCGGGGGTGTGGATCGTCGATGAGCACACGTCGGAGGCCGCGATCGCGGGCATGCGCCTGGATCAGAACCAATCCCTGCTGAATCTTCGGTTGCAAATCAGCGGCGAACAAAGCGAACTGACGCTATACGCGCACCACGCGCTGGCCGACGGGCACCACGTCTTCGGTCTGTTCGAAGAGCTGCTGTCCCGCTATACCAACGTGGTGGAAACCGGTCATGCCGGCCCGGTAACCCCGCGACCCGCTCCCGAATCGCTCGAGGCGCTGCTCGAACAGCGCGGCGTGGCCAAGCAGCAGCGTTCGGGACTGGAGCGACTTTTCCCGGCGGCCTTCGCCTACGACCTGCCCATCGTCGAGAAGCCGGTCATCATGACGAATTCCGATCTAATGCAACACATTCCGGTGGCGCGAGTCCGCTTCACCGAGCAGGAGACATCGGCGTTGCTGGAGTTGGGCCGGGACAACCAGCTCAGCCTCAACTCCCTGGTGGCCGCGGCACTGCTGCTGGCCGAATGGGAAATCCGCAACACCCCGCACATCCCGATTCCCTACTTCTATCCGGTTGACCTGCGCTATCACCTCACGCCCCCGGTCGGTGCAACCGATGCCACGATGCCGCTGGGGTTGGCGAGCTATCTGGCCGAAATCGGGGCCGACACCGATCTCGTCGGCTTGGCCGGCGACATCGTGGAGGCGTTTCGCGCCGACCTGTCCGAAGGCCTGATCCAACAGTCGTCGCTGCACTTCAGCTTGCAGTACGAAGGCAGCCTGCCCGGGCTTCCCCCGTTCGTGATGTGCACGGACGTCGGCTCGATCCCCGGCCTGCGCACGCCCGAAGGCATCGAGATCACTGACGTCGGCGGCGAATTCCACTTCGCGGCCCACGCGCCGGTCGACCTCTACAGTTGCTGGACCTTCGCGGGTCAGCTGTACATCGAGCGCCACTCCAACCTGCCGGGCCACGAGGAGTCTCTGAAGCAAGTCCATGCCCTGTTGTGCGCAGCACCCGCCGAGGACAGCTGGATGATGGAGTGACCACCGAGCGTGAGTTCGACATCGTCTTGTACGGGGCCACCGGCTTTTCCGGCAAGCTGACCGCGGAATACCTCGCCCGCTGCCGATCCCCGGCACGCGTCGCCCTGGCCGGCCGCAGCAGTGAACGCCTGCTGGCCGTGCGGCAGACACTGGGGAGGCAGGCAGCGGATTGGCCGGTGATCGTCGCCCATGCCGCGCAACCGTCGACGCTGGCCGCGATGGCGTCGCGAACCCGGGTGGTGCTGACGACCGTCGGGCCCTACGCCCAATACGGCCTGCCACTGGTGGCCGCCTGCGCCGCGGCCGCAACGGACTACGCCGACCTGACCGGCGAGTTGATGTTCGCCCGCGACGCCATCGACCAATACCACAAGCAGGCCGTCGACACCGGTGCCCGGATCGTGCTGTCGTGCGGATTCGACTCGATCCCTTCGGATCTCAACGTCTACCGGCTGTATCGCAAGGCGCGCGAAGACGGGGCCGGGGAGCTCACCGACACGACCATGGTGTTGCGTGCGTTTCGCCAAACCGGGGCCTCCGGCGGAACCCTGGCATCGTATTTCGATGCGATGCGCACAGCGTCTGCCGACGCGCATGCGCGCCGCCTCGTCGAGGATCCTTACACGCTGACCACCGACCGCGGCGCCGAACCCGAACTTGGTCCGCAGCCCGACTTTTCGTGGCATCGGGGCCGCGACATCGCGCCCGAACTGGCCGGGTTCTCGGTTGGAGGGTTCTTTCAAGGTCCTTACAACGACCGAATAGTCCGACGCAGCAATGCATTACAAGAATGGGCGTATGGCCGGCGGTTCCGTTATTCGGAAACGATGAGTCTGGGAAGGTCGCTTGTGGCTCCGGTCGCCGCCAGGACCGTCACGGCTGCCCTGGCGGGCGGCTTCCGCTTGGCGAATCGGCATTCGCACCGATTGCCGCGGCGATGGGTCCAGCGGCTGCTGCCCAAATCGGGCGCCGGTCCGAGTGACGCCTCCCAACAACGTGGTCACTTCACGATGCAGACCTACACCACCACCACGACCGGGGCCCGCTACCTGGCGACGTACGCACAGAACTGCGACGCGTACCACGCGACCTCGGTCATGCTCGGCGAGAGCGGGCTGGCGCTCGCACTCGATCGCGACCGCCTGTCCGGATTATCCGGTGTGCTCACTCCCGCTGCGGCAATGGGCGACGCACTGGTGGCGCGACTGCCGGCCGCCGGGGTGACCCTGACCACCACCCGGCTAGCCTGAACCACCATGGAGCTTCTCGGCGCCGACCCCGTCTTGGCGGTACACGATTTGGCCCAGGCAGCCCAGTGGTTTCGTTCAGTTCTCGGATGCACCACGTCAGAACCCGACCCGGGTAACTGGATATTCTGCACCGCGGGGGCGGTCACGTTCAGACTCGGCCGCTGCCCCGAGGTGGTTCCCGCATCGGAGTTGGGCGATCACAGCTATATCGCCTACTTGCACGTCGACCGGGTGGATGATTACCACGCGCGAGCCGTGTCCTTGAATGCCGAGGTGATCAAGGCACCCACGACCGAACCATGGGGCCGACGAGAGATGGGCTTGAGATCGCCGGAAGGACACCGCTTTATGTTGTCTGGCCCCGGGTAGCCGGCGGTCGTGCCACAGCGATCCGACAGAGCCGCTACGTTTTCTCGGCCACCAGCGTCTCGGCCAGATGGACGCTCAATGCCTGGGCCGTGTTGTGGGTGGCAATGGCCTTCGGCGTCACACGGATACCGATCTCGGCTTCGATGCGAGTCCGCAGCTCCAGATTGCCCAACGAGTCCAGTCCGTGTTCGACGAACGGGCGGTCCGGGTCGACGGTGCGACGCAAGATCAGACCGGTCTGCTCGGTGATCAGACGCCGAAGCCGGGTGGGCCACTCGTCCTGCGGCAGCGATCGAAGTTCGGTGCGCAACGTGGTCTCGCCGGCCTGGTGCGGTCCCGCGTGCCGGAAGGCTTCGGCGAACGGACGGCGCGCCACCAACTCGGCCAGCCACGACGAACCGGTCATCGGGACGTAGCCGGTATAGCCGCGGTTATAGCGCAGCAGCTCGGTGAACGCCTGCGCCCCTTCGTCGGGGGTGATCATCGTGGTACGTCCGCCGTCGGCCAGGTGCTTGGCACGCCCGACCTCGCCCCACGCCCCCCATGCGATAGCCAGCGACGGCAGGCCCTGGCGGCGCCGCCACGACGTGAAGGCATCCACCCAGCTGTTGGCGGCCGCGTAGGCGCCCTGTCCCGGCGTGCCCAATAGGGCTGCCGCGGAGGAGAAACAGCAGAACCAGTCCAGTGGCTGGCCCAGCGTGGCGCGGTGCAGATTCCATGCGCCGTAAACCTTTGGCGCCCAGTCACGGTCGATCACCTCGTCGGTGATGTTGGCCAGCGTGGCGTCCACAACCACCGCCGCGGCATGCAGCACCCCGCGCAGCGCCAGCCCGGTGGCCGTGGCCGCGGCCACCACCCGGGCCGCGGTATCGGCCTCGGCCATGTTGCCGGACTCCACGACGACGTCGACCCCGCCGGCCCGGATCCGATCAATGACCTGGCGCGCCTTGGGAGTTGGATTGGCCCGGGCGGTCAGCACGATCCGGCCGCAGCCTGCCTTGCCCATCTCGGCTGCCAGGAGCAGCCCGAGCCCGCCCAGCCCGCCGGTGATGATGTAGGCACCATCACCGCGGAACACAGTGGCCCGCTCCGGGGGCACCAGCACTGTGCTGTGTCCCTCCCGCGGTACGGACAGCACGAGTTTGCCGTTGTGTTCGGCCGCACCCATCACCCGAATTGCCTTGGCCGCCTGGTCAAGTGGGTACGTTGTGTGCTCAAGCGGCGGCAACTCACCTGCTCCGACGAGCCGGTAGACCGTACGCAGCAGATCCCCGACCTGCCGCGGCTGGCTGGCCGCCATCAGCGCGAGGTCGAGGTAGTGGAATGTGAGGTTGCGGCGGAACGGATATTGGCCCAGCCGGGTATCACCGTAGACGTCGCGCTTTCCGATCTCGACGAACCGTCCACCGATGGCCAGCAGCTCGAAGCCCGCTCGCTGCGCGGCACCGGTGACCGAGTTGAGCACGACGTCGACGCCATACCCGTCGGTGTCGCGGCGAATCAGGTCGGCGAATTCGGTGCTGCGCGAGTCATAAACACCCTCGATGCCCATGTCATGCAGCAGCGCCCGCCGCTGCGGGCTGCCCGCCGTGGCAAAGATCTCCGCCCCGACCGAACGGGCTATCGCGATTGCGGCCCGCCCCACTCCGCCGGTTGCCGAGTGAATCAGCACCCGCTCCCCCGGCTTGAGCCTGGCCAGGTCCTGCAGGCCGTACCAGGCGGTGGCATACGCGGTCGTGGCCGCGACGGCCTGCTCGGCATCCAGACTGGGCGGAAGCGTCACGGCCAGCTTGGCATCGCAGGTGACAAACGTTGCCCAACAGCCATTTTCGGATACACCACCGACCCGGTCACCGACCTGATGGTCGGTGACATCCGGCCCGACCGCGGTCACCACGCCCGCGAAATCCATACCGAGGCACGGTTGACGCCCGTCGACGCTGGGGAATCGGCCCATGGCGATGAGCACATCGGCGAAGTTGAGGCTGGACGCGGTGACCGCGACCTCGATCTGGCCCGGCCCCGGTGCGGTGCGTTCGAACGCAACCAGTTCCAAACCCTCCAGGTCGCCGGGCGTGCGGATCTCCAGGCGCATGCCGTCAAGCTGATGATTCGCGACAGCGGTCTGCCGATCGCTGGGGCGAAGCGGGGCCGACCGCAGCCGCGCGACATACCATTGTCCGGCGCGCCAGGCGGTTTCGTCCTCGTCCGATCCGGCCAGCAGCTGGCGCGCCAACTGCGCGGCGTCGGTTTCCTCGTCGATATCGATCTGGGTCGCCCGCAGTTCGGCGTCTTCGGCGGAAATCACTCGCATCAAGCCGCGCAGGCCCGCCTGGTTCAGGTTGGGCTGGTCGCCGGGCAACACCGTCTGGGCATTGCGGGTCACGACGTACAACCGGGGCGGCTCGTCCTGGCCCTCGTCCAGTGCGCGGGCGATCCGCACCAGAGCCCGCACCTGCTCGCGGCCGCGGGCCGGGGACTTCTCGTCGACGGCGGCGGCCGGCGGTCCGGCCAGCACCACCACACCGGCGACATCGTTGCGCGGTGTGCCGAGCTGTCCAGCGATCTCGCATTGGGCGCCTTGGCTTTTCAGAGCCTCGGCCAGCCGGGCGGCCAGCGGGCCGTCGTCGGCCAGCAGCAGCCAGTTCCCGGCATCAGCGCTCTCGCCGGCGGGCAGCTCGCGGGGCTCCCACTCGATCGCCAACAGACGTTCGGCCAGTACTCGTTGGCGCACAGTACTTTCGGAGACGTCACCGCCCACTCGCAGCCCACGCACGACCAGCAGCACCGTTCCGTTCTCGTCGAATACGTCGAGATCGGCTTCCATCCCGGTCTGGTTGGCCTGGGTCACCCGGCTCAGGCAGTACCGAGCGTCCCGTAGCGATCCGTAACTGCGCAGCCGACGGACCCCCAGTGGCAACAGCAGGGCGCCCTCGGCGATTTCACCGCTGCGCGCATGAGCCGCGATCGACTGGAAGCAGGCATCGAGCAACGCGGGATGCACACGAAACGCGCTGTGCTGCAGGCTAACGTGCTGCGGTGCCGCGACTTCGGCCAGCACGGTGCCGGTCGTTGCACTGCCGGTGCGCACCGCCGTCAGGCCGGCGAACGCGGCGCCGAACCGGACTCCGCGGTTGTCGAACCATTCCCGCAGCGACGTCCCGTCGATCCGGTTCGGATGGGCAGTGAGCAGCGCGGCGACATCGTGTGCGGGCGGCTGGCCCAGCTCGTCGATGGCCTGCAAGGTTGCCACGGCCCGCCGCGTGTACTCGCCCTCCTCATCGGTTTGCACCTCGAAGGACACCACGCCGGGCGACTGGACCGCCGCGTCGGCGCTCAGCGCCGTCTCACCATCGAGCAACAGCATCTGCTCGAACCGGATGTCGCGGACCTCCGACGCGTCGCCCAGCGTCGCGCGCGCCGCCGCGAGCGCCATCTCGCAGTAGGCGGCTCCGGGCAGAGCCGCAACGCCGTGCACTTGGTGGTCTGCCAGCCACGGCTGCGCCGCGGTGCCGACTTCGCCCTGCCAGACATGACGCTCGGGCTCTTCGGGCAGCCGCACGTGTGCACCCAACAGGGGATGCACGGAAACGGTTCGGCCACCGGCTGTCTCGGAGTCGCGGGCCGGCAGCTGCGCACGATGCTCCGCGGCGCCGAGCCAGTGGCGGGTGTGGTGCCACGGCGTCGACGGCAGGGCCGGGTGCGGTTCGGGCGGGTGCGGGGTCTGGGGTGGATGGCCGGTGTGGCTCGCGTTGAGATTGGTGTGGAAAGTGAGGGTGTCGTCGGCGTCACGCTGCAGGGTGCTGACAATCCGGTGGTCCCCGGCGCCAAGGGTGTCGTTGATGGCGTGGGCGAGCAACGGGTGGGGGCTGATCTCGACGAAGGTGGCATGGCTCTGCCCGGCCGCCGCGATGGCCTGGCTGAACCGAACCGGGTTGCGCAGGTTGGCCACCCAGTGGTCGGCATCAAAGCCCGGCGTGTCGTCGCCGGGGCCCCTCGTCGTGCTGATCACCGGGATCGCCGGCGTATCCGGGTCCAAATCGGCTAGTTCAGAACGCAATTCGTCCAGGATCGGCTCGATGATTCGGTGATGAGAGGCCACGTCGACCTCGATGCGCCGGGCCAGCCGGTCGGTGCCGGCCACGACGGCTATCACCGCGTCGACCTGATCGGGCGGGCCGGCGATCACCGTCTGCCTGGGCGAGGCGTACACCGCGAGGCTCACCCGCGGGTAGTCGGCCAGCAGCGCCTCGGTGGCCGCGGCATCGGACTCCACCAGCGCCATCGCCCCCTGACCGGACAGCCGCGACATCAGTCGCGACCGGGTACAGATCACGCGCAATCCGTCGGCAACGCTCAACGCTCCGGCGACCACCGCCGCGGTGACCTCGCCCATCGAATGCCCGATCACCGCGTCCGGCTCGACGCCATAGGAGCGCCACAACGCCGTCAGCGCCAGCTGCACTGCCACCAGCAGCGGCTGAATCCGCTCGATACCGGTAACCGGCTCGCCGCCGGCCAACACCTGCTGCAGCGAAAACCCGGCGTGCGCAACGAATATCGGCTCCAGCTCGGCGACCGCGGCGGCGAACACCGGCTCGTCGGCCAGCAGCCGGCGGCCCATCCCTGCCCACTGCGAGCCCTGCCCGGAATACACGAACACGGTGCCGGGTCGCGACGGTGCGTGGTGCGGGGCCACCACACCGTCAGCCGGCGTGCCGTCGGCCAGCGCGCGCAGTCCGACAATCGCATGCTTGCGATCGCGCGCGCACACGGTGCCGAACACGGGGTGCCGGGACCGGTGGTGGTTGAGCGTGTGCGCGACATCGGGCAATGCCACATCCGCGCCGTCACCGTCCATCCAGTCCGCCAACGCCGACGCCAGCGAACTCACCTGTTCGGTCGTCTTGCCCGACAGCACCAGTGTGCTCACCGCCGGGCCCGGTTGGGAAGCAACGGGATCCGTCTCGGGGGCCTGCTCGATCACCACGTGGGCATTGGTGCCGCCGAAGCCGAAGGACGACACGCCCGCCCGTCGCGGCAGCCCGGTGTCCGGCCAATCAGTAGGTTCGGCAACGACTTTCAGCCGCATCTGGTCGAACGGAATGTGCGGGTTCGGGGTGCGGTAATTGAGGTTCGGCGGGATATGCCCGCGGTGTACCGCCAGCACCGCCTTGATCAGGCCGGCGATTCCCGCCGCGCCCTCTAGGTGACCCATGTTCGATTTGACGGCCCCGATCAGCAGCGGACCGTCTTCGGAGCGCCCGCGGCCCAGCACCGTACCCAGTGCACGCGCCTCGATGGGATCGCCCAAAAGCGTTCCCGTTCCATGGGTTTCGACGTAATCGACCTGATGCGGAGCGACGCCGGCGTTGGCACACGCCGCACGTAGCACCGCCATCTGCGCAGCCGGATTCGGTGCCATCAGCCCATTCGATCGGCCATCCTGATTGACGGCCGATCCACGCAGCACCGCCAGCACCCGATCACCGTCGCGCATAGCGTCGCTGACCCGCTTGAGTATCACCGCGCCGCACCCTTCGCCGCGGACGAATCCATCCGCGTCGGCGTCGAAGGATTTACACTGCCCCGTCGGCGACAGCGCTTCGGCTCCGTCGAAGCTGCGGAAGATGGCCGGCGACAACAGCAGGTTCACTCCCGCGGCGATGGCCAGATCGCAATCCCCGGTGCGCAGGCTCTGACATCCCAGGTGCACGGCCACCAGCGACGACGAACAGGCCGTGTCCACCGACACCGACGGGCCGCGAAGATCCAGAAAATACGACAACCGGTTGGCGATGATGCTCAGCGCGCCGCCGATGTTGCTCCACGCGTCGACACGAGACAGATCGGTCCCGGCCAGGTACCCGTAGTCGGTCGCACACGCACCGGCGAAGACCCCGGTCTGGGAACGACGCAGTGATTCCGCGGGAATCCCGGCGTGCTCCAACGCTTCCCAGGCCACTTCCAGCAACAGCCGCTGCTGCGGGTCCATCGCGGCCGCTTCACGCGGGGAGATCTCGAAGAACTCGGCGTCGAAACCGTCGACGTCGCTCAACACCGAAGCCCACCGGGTGGTGCCGGCCAGCACCTTCGTGATCTCCGGTGAGCCGTCGTCGAACGGCAGCCATCGGTCCGCGGGCACCTCGGTTATCGACGAACGCCCCTCACAAAGGAACCGCCAGTACGCATCGGGTCCTGAAATGTCACCGGGAAAACGACATCCCAGTCCGATCACGGCGATGGGCTCGTCGGCCCAACCACGTTCCGGGTCGGCGGTCAGCTCGGACTCCGACTCGGGTGTGGTCAGGAACCGCACCAATTCGTTGATCGTGGGGTGCTGCCAGAAATCCAGCGGCGAGACCGACCGGCCGACCAATGTCGCCAACTCGCCCGAGAGTACGACCGCATCGCGCGAACCCACTCCCAAGTCGTTGAACGCCACATCGAGGCCGACATCTCCACGATCACAACCGATCTCGCTGACGAGATAGTCGATCAACCAGCGCTCGAGCCCCCCGGCCGCATCAGGACCGGCCGACGTCACGCCGAAACGTCCAAACGTTCGAACTCCTCGAGCCGGTAGGACTCGACACACGTCGACCGTCGCACCTTGCCGCTCGTCGTGAGGGGAAGCGAACCCGGCGCCACCAGCACGAGATCGGCGATACGCACACCGTGCGCACTCGAAATCGCCGCGGCGACATCGCGCCTGATCGAACGGAGCTTCTGTTGAGCATCCTCGTCGGAGCCGGCCTTGCTCTTGACCTCGGCGATGGCGACAAGTTGCTCGGTGGTGTCGTTGGCAACCGAAATCGCCGCCACCCGTCCCTTGGTGATCTGCCCGATCGTCGATTCGATGTCATCCGGGTAGTGATTGCGGCCGTCCACGATCAGCAGATCCTTCAGCCGGCCCATGATGAACAGTTCGCCGTCGGAGATGAACCCCAGGTCGCCGGTCCGCAGCCAGGGGCCCTCGGGTGTGCCCGCGGAGGGCTGGGTGATCCGGGCACCGAATGTACGCTTGCTCCGTTCCGGATTGCGCCAATAGCCGTTGCCGATGTTGCGGCCGTGCGCCCAGATCTCTCCGATGACTCCGGGCGCCGTCTCGGTCCTGGTGTCGGGGTTGACGATTCGCACCAGCGGTGACTTCATGGCGCCGTAACTGATCAGATCGCTGCCGCCCTGCGCCTCGGTGCACGGCGTGGCCCGACCGCCCGACAACTGCTCGTACTGAAAGCGCACGGATTTGGGCGCCTGCCCCGTCTTCGCACTTGCGACGTACAGCGTCGCCTCGGCCAGGCCGTAGGACGGACGGATCGCCGTGTCGGGGAGGCCGTATCGGGAGAACCGCTCCATGAAGCGAGCGATCGAGGCCGGCTGCACCCGTTCACTGCCATTGGCCAGACCCACCACGCCGCTCAGGTCGAGCCCGGCCATGTCGTCGTCCGAGATTCGGCGCACCGCCAGATCGAAGGCGAAGTTCGGTCCGCCGGAGAACGGCCGGGGGTTGCTCGCCAGCAGCCGCATCCAGCGGGCCGGCTCGATCAGGAATGCGATCGGACTGGTCAGCACCGCGGGCAGCCCCCACACGATGGGGTAACAGATTCCCTGGATGAGCCCCATGTCGTGGTAGAAGGGCAGCCACGACACCAGCGTTTCGGGCGGCCCGGAAACGTCGAACAGGCCCGACTCGAGCTGCTGGCAATTCGTCACCACGTTCTCGTGGGTGATCACGACGCCGGCGGGCTGGCCCGTCGACCCCGACGTGTACTGCAAATACGCTTCCTTGGGATGCTCGTATTCGGCCGTCAATTCCCCGGCGGAGTAATAGTCGAGTGAGTCAATTTCAAGGACCGTCGGCGCGGCCGATCCGCCGTGCGACTCCGCATATTTAACGACTCCATCAACGGCGGCGGACGTCGTGATAATGGCGGCGGGAGTGCAATCCTGTAGTGCCGACGAAATGCGGCTGTCGTGGGCGCCGAATTGCGGGACCGACAGCGGAACCGCGATGAAGCCCGCCTCTAGCGCCCCGAGAAAACCGACGACGTAGTCGAGGCTCTGCGGAGCCAATATCGCGACCCGATCCCCGGTCGTTCCGCAGCGCCGCAGTTCCGCGGCAACGGTCAATGCGCGCCGGTGCAGCTGCGACCAGGTCAGGCTTTCTGCGAAGCCTTTCGGATCCACGTCGTAGTCGATGAATGTGAATGCGGTGTCATTAGGCTGCCGGCGAGCATTGTCGCTCAGCACCGCGGGGATGGAGGACTCGATAACGGACATAACGCTACCCTTCTGATTCTTCAAAATATCGGTGCGCATCGCGTCCCCCACGGGATGCCGCGGCCTGGTTTTTCGCGGCACCACCCCATGCCACTAACCGATACGAACTTCTATCTGTGCAGCACCACCCTGGATGAGAAGACTTCATAGGTGAGGCGGGTGTCCGCGGCGGCGACGCCAGTCCGCGAGCGCGTGGCTTGCGCGACCGCGCCGGCTTGCACTCCGACGATCTGCTCCACCCGCTGTTCGACGAAGTGTACCGCCGGGCGGTTCAGCGACGACCCAGTCTGCCCGCGCTTTTCCGGCGCCCGGTGTAGCACCGCCGGCGCGCTGAGCTGACAGGGGCGAGCGCCCGCGGTCATCACCACCTCCACGGCGAGCAACCTACCCGTTCTCTCGCGGCCACGTTGGCGAATCGGCGATATCGTTGACCAGCCAATATCGGCCGGTGATCGGCACGCTGGTCCCACAAATAGCCGCTGCACGGCGCCGGCGCATGCGCGATGATCGACACCGACGAGAGGAAGCGGCCCATGACAGGCAAGGCGCTGGCAGCAATCGAGCACGCCCTGGCGCTGGCCGGGTCGATGACCTGGGAGATCTTATGGGCGCTGATTCTCGGCTTCGTGCTGTCGGCGGTGGTGCAGGCGGTGGTGCGGCGCTCGACGATCGTGGCGCTGCTGGGCGACGATCGTCCGCGCACCCTGGCGATAGCGGCCGGCTTGGGGGCGGCATCGTCGTCGTGCTCGTATGCGGCGGTCGCCCTGGCCCGGTCGTTGTTCCGCAAGGGTGCGCATTTCACCGCGGCCATGGCGTTCGAGATCGGCTCCACCAACCTGGTCGTCGAGTTGGGCATCATCCTGGCGCTGCTGATGGGCTGGCAGTTCACCGCCGCCGAGTTCGTCGGCGGCCCGCTGATGATCATCATCCTGGCTGTCCTGTTCCGGCTGTTCGTCCGGTCCCGCCTCGTCGCCGCCGCGCGCGAGCAGGCCGAGCGCGGCATCGCCGGATCGATGGAAGGACACGCCGCCATGGACATGTCCATCAAGAGGGACGGTTCATTCACCCAGCGCCTGTTTTCCGCGGAAGGCTTCACGTCGGTGTCGCACGTGTTTGTCATGGAATGGCTGGCGATCCTGCGGGACCTGGTGCTGGGTCTGTTGATCGCCGGCGCCATCGCGGCGTGGGTGCCCGAAACCTTCTGGCGAGGTTTCTTCTTGGCCGACGACCCCGGCTGGGCCGCGGTGTGGGGCCCGATCGTCGGGCCGGTCGTGGCGATGGTGTCTTTCGTGTGCTCGATCGGCAACGTGCCGCTGGCCGCGGTGCTGTGGAACGGCGGCATCAGCTTCGGCGGCGTCATCGCCTTCATTTACGCCGACCTGTTGATCCTGCCGATCTTGAACATCTATCGGAAGTACTACGGCACCGCAATGATGCTGACCTTGCTCGGCACCTTCTACGCCTCGATGGTCGGGGCCGGGTATCTCGTCGAATTGCTGTTCGGCACAACGAACCTCATACCGGCCGAGCGTAACGCCACGGTGATGGAAGCGTCGATCTCGTGGAACTACACCAGCTGGCTCAACATCGTCTTTCTCGTCATCGCGGCGGTGCTGATCGTCCGGTTCGTCACGTCCGGGGGAATGCCGATGGTACGGATGATGGGCGGCTCCCCCGAGGCGGCCGACGGTCACCATCACTGACGCGCCAGCGCCGCCGTCCATTGCTCGGTGCTGATCATGTCGCGCCAATTCACGCCAACGGAATCCAGGGCGTCCTCGATGCAGGCCCATACCGACTCCAGGGGCGATGCACCGGGGGCGGCGGCCGCAATGCGGTTCTCCACGGCCGGGTTTGGCGGGTTGGGCGCATCGCTGAACGGAGCGAGTTCGTTGATGGCGTCGATGACGAGACGCCGTCGGTGCGCGTACGGCGATGCACTCAGCTGCTCCGGCATGATCGGCCGGCCGAAGATGTAGTCCTGCGCGGCCTGGCGATACGGCACTTCGAGCTTGTGACGCACCGAATCCTCGGGCAAACCCCCGGCGAAGTACACCGGCACGATCGGCAGTGACATCTCGATCGCCATGTCCAGCAGGGTGGAAGTCAGCCGCTCGACGCGCTGACCGGAGCGGACATGGCGAGTCCCGTCGGCGTGCACCAACGTCGACACGGCGCGGGCGTTGATATCGCGCTTGACTTCCTCGACCAGGTGCAGGAACTGCTGCGGGTTCTGCTGATCGAAGTATCTGATGGTGCGCAGCCGCTTGCCCGCCACAGCGTCGAGCAACCGCAACAGCTCACCGATCCAACGGTTTTCGTGTTTGGCATGCGCGATCGGCACCACCTGCGTGCCGGTCAGCCACGACGCGATCGTGGTGCCCAACAGCGATTCGATCTGCACCTGGTGGTTGCCCAGCAGCAGGGCCGGGCGACCCCGAATCGCCGCCATCGCCGGCGGGTCCACGACGATGACATGCCGGACATAACGTGACAGCAGGGCCCCGTGGAGCACATCTGCGAAACCGTCGCGCTGCATCCCGAGCGTGGCGGCCCACCAGTCGCGCACCGGTCGCCAATCGGTCTGCAACGACGCGCTGGCGCGGCACACCCGCTGGCGCGGTTGCTCGATCTCGATCCGGATGCGCTCCAGCGGCAGCGCCGGGCAGCTCACCTGCCCCTCGGCAACCAGAACCTGGCAGGGGTGTATGGCGTTGTGCGCGGCATCGGCGACCGCTTCCTTGGCGGCAATGTCGACGAGTAGCGAATCCCCTTGACTGTCAGTGCGATACACGGCATGCAGGGTGCCCTTGAACCAGTCCAGCGTTGCCGCGCGGACCGAATCGAGCGTGACCACGCCATCGTCGAGCCGCTCGCTCAGCGACATCGCGGGCACCGCCCGGCGTTCGGCCAGGAACGCGCGGCGCTGCAAGCCCCCGGCCCGGGCGAGCGGTCCCTTGGACAGCAGGATTTCGACGAGCCGGAGGTGGGCCCACGGCTCGCCGCCGGCGCTCAACCACAGATCGATGACCGGCAAGCGGGCGTCGTCGTCGTCGAAACCGACGAATCGGGATTCCACGTCCACGGTGCCCTCGGTGGGGGCGTCGCGAAAGAACCGCGCCCAGACGATCCGGCTCGGAAATGCGACGGTCGGGTCCGCCGCGTCCGCATACGACTCGACCGCACAACTGTCCGTGGTCCATACGCTCATCGCGGCGTGGGGAACGATGTGCAGCGCACCGTCGAGGAGTCCCGGCTGCTGCAGGCCCGCCGGAACCTTGCACCGTTGCACCGCAAGCGTCCCGGACGACCCGTTGCGTCCTATCCGGGCCCCGTCGGTCAGCGTGGCGAATGCGGGGCCGTGGAACACCGCACTGCTGGCATACGGGGTGGCGAAGGGCACCGCTGCGGTCAGCGGGGCCGGAGCTGCCGGTGCACCGGCGTACTGCTCCGCGGTGACGATCGTGGCGTGGGCGTGAGTCTCCCAGCGCGACAACGCCGCTTTCGGGGCGTCTCGCCACACTTCGAGCCGGCCCTCGAAACGTCCGGGTCCGACGGGCTCGACGATGGCCCGCAGCCGCTTGGGTGAATCGACGATGATCCAGCGAAGCACCCGCAAGTCGGTGACCTCGACCACTTTGGCCGTGCCGGCGGCGCGGCTGACCGCCTGCGCCAGCAGATCCAGCACCGACATCATCGGCAGTGACGGAATGACATACGTCGGACAGTGGTCGGTGATCCAGCTGTCGGTGGCGGGATCGATGGTCGTCTCCACCGTCGTGGCCCGCGGCGTCGAAGCCGGCGGGGCCGTGGGCGTGGCGGGCAAGGCGGGTGACGTCGTCGAGCCGAGCTGCGTTTCCGATTGCCCTTGCGGCACACGGCGTGTGATGCGCATGCCGAGGTTGGTCGCGGTGTAGATCCGTTTACCGTCCACCCATAGCGAGGCGTCGGCGACGGCCAGAATGCCCTCGTCGTCGCGGGCGATGCGGGTGATCTCGAGCTCGGAGGAGATCTGCTTGTTCGTCGGCACGATCTGTCCGCGATAGCGCCAGGTGATCGCATCGCCCAGCGCCACCGGCTCGAAACGTGCCGACGGTCCCGCCTCTTTGCCCAGCCCGTGGTCCAGCATCGCGAATTGCAGGAGCTGCAGCATCATTTCGATGCCCAACGAACCGGGCTGCACCGGATCCTGATAGAAGTGGGCCTTGAAATACCATTCCGCCGGGTCGACGTCCTTGACGGCGCGCCACCGGCCGAGGCCGGCCTCACCGTCGGTCAGCCATCGTCCCGTCACGCGGTCGATCATCAACAGCATCGGATCGGCCAACCGCGCTCCGGGGCCGAAGAACTCGTGCGGACGCGCGGAAAGGTCGATGACCGGTGCGTCGCATGGGCGCTGCGCGATGGCGCGCTGCTCGTCGGTAACCGGGAGCCCCACCTGCTGTTGCAACGCTTCGCGACCGAAGTATCCGAACACCGTGTCGAAGGTGTAGACGGACCCCTCGTCGGCGTGAATCTGACCGTCGAAGGTCACGATGATGGTCCCGCCCGCCTGGGCGATGCTCTTCAAACAGACCTTGGTCCGCAGGGTTCCGGTCGACGGTGTCACCTCGCGGTGCTGTCTACCGGTGCCATCGAGGTTGCGGAAGTAAAGATCCTTCTCGCTGTTCAACGGGCAGCCGACGTAGCTGGCCAGCCAGCCGCAGGGCTGCAGGGCGACCTCCATCAGCACCGCGTTGGGCATCGTCGGCGTCCCGTTCACCGCGAAATACCAAGCATCGCTGGGGACTTCGTACTCCACGACGACTTGCGCACCGGCTTTCACAACCCCGATCTCACCGGCCAGCTCGGTGACCCTGGACATGAAGTGGTAAGGCGGGCCGGGCAACCTGGCCACCTTGCGATGGGAGTCGAACTTCTCGAACAGCGGGCCGAACGCCAAAGAAGGCTTGGCGATAGCGCTTGCCAGCATCGCTTGGTAGTCGAACCGGAAGCCGTCGACTTCGGCGACGGGTGCGGGTTCGACGTATCCGACCAACTCCTTGACGCCCAGGTCCATCGGCCAGCCGGGCGACAGCTTCAGACCCATCCGGCGGCAGTGAAACGCCGGCAACCCGTCGACGGTGCACAGCAGGTCGGCGAACAGCGTCGGCTCGGGCCCGGCGAGCACCTCACGTACGAACACCTCGTAGACCAGTTCCCGCGATTGCGGTGTGACCTGCCCTCGGCACGACAACTTGTAGGTCTCGAACGGCACGGGTTCGAAGCGCCAACCGTCGCATTCCAGCGTCATCCCGAGCGCGGTCATGTAGATCGCCATGGTCTGCATGGTCGCTTCGAACATGAGCGTGCCTGGCATACACGGGTCGTTCTTGAAATGTCCTGCGAAGTACCACTTTTCGGGGTCGATGTATGCGACCGCCCGCAGGTAGCCGCGCCCCCACGGGCCACCGGATAGATCCAGCTGGACGACCTCGTCGACGAACAACATGTCGCCGCCGCCGATGCTGGGCGTGCGCGTGTGGCTGGCCGCGCGTTCGAACCCCTGGCCGAATGTGCGCCAAATCTCACCGCCCGACATCGCCTCCAGATCGGCACGGGTCAGCGAGGTCCGCGAGGTTTGCGACGGCGTCGGTTCCATCGGACCGTCGACGGTCTCATCCTCGGGACGCCAGAGGATTCCGCCGGAGGAGGCCAGCTCCTGGTCGGAGAAGAATCCGGCCTGGCCGTTGCGCATCGACATGCGCTCGACACCGTCGATCGTGCAGTCGTAGTGAAAGAAGAAGATACGGATGTCGCCTTGACGGGCGTGGCCGTCGACGTGGATGTCGAACCGTAGCGTGTCCCCGATTTCGGGTAGGCCGCCCAGGTAGGTCACCTCACAGCCCAGCAGGCGGTACACCCGATCACCCTTGTTGGCGAAGTCGGCGCCCATCCATGAGACGAGCATCAGGTCGGCCTGCCCGGCTTCGATCATGACGCCCGCGGGCATCCGGCCCTGATGCAGATACCACGCATCGGAGGTGACATCGGTTTCGGTCCACAGGGTTCCGGTGCCGTTGCGGCCCGGCTCGGCGTCGATGCCCAGGAGGCGATCCGCCAGCAGCAGCGGCGGTTCCGGCATCCGGACCTGACGAAGGTAGTTGTCTTGCGGCGCGAACGCCTGGCCATAGATATCGGAGATCTTCCCCGACGCGTGCACCCGCAGGCCGTCCTTGTCGAGCGCGAGACCGACCGGCGCGCGCTTGGGTGTGGGCACCGGAACATGCTTGTCCGCCGGCCGAACCGGTTGAACCGCTCTGCAGGCACCGGCAAGGGGCAGCTGGTCGACCTCGTTGGGCGCCAATGGTTTCGAGACGACGTCGCCACTGTGCACAGTGGATGTGGCCTCGTTGTGGGCAGAGCCGTTGCGCGCGCTGTCTGCGGTGGCGGGCGGGCGCGTGTCGAAGTCGTAGGCAACCACCAGCGGCTCCGGCGGCGTCCGCGCGGTCAGGGCCGTGCCGAGCGGCACCCGCACCAATGCCTGCTGCGCCTTAGGCAAAGCCGGCGGAACCGGGAGGTGTGTTGCCATGCGCTGCTTCCCTTTGATCAAGCGTGAATCCCGTTCTACGTCAACAACATTTTCCGGTAGCAGAATGTCGGGAAGATGACCGGGAAATCGCAGCCACGTCGACTTCCCCGACCCGGATCCCGTCTCGGTCCGGTGTGCGTCGAGCGCGCCGGCGTCATGCTGGTCGACCGGCGGTGCCACCAGCACGATTTGCTGTTCCTGGCCGGCCAGCGCGTCGAGGGCGATGACGATTTCTCGCCGCTGCGACGACCATTGCGTGCCGTCGGGACGCACGCCGAGAAAGCCGTAGAGCACACCGGCGGCGACGTGCAACAGCCCGGATGCGGCGTGGGCGTGCCCGAGTAGGGGCGAGAGGTCCGTTGCGCCGGGTGCGGTGCCCAACCGAAGGCAATCGCCGTTCGGTCGCCGCCCCGCGGGCACAGTGGCCAGAACCGTGTCGTCATCACGGCGTGCGTCGTCGGCGCGTTTGAGAACCAGCACGACGGCGGCATCACCGGGTATCTGCGCACCGGTTCCCAGCAGCTCCCGGGCCGCCGCTTCGTGCACGGGTTCGCAGCTGAGGTCCACCGCCCCCACCACTGCCGCGTCGATCTCGCCGGCCCGCAGTGCGCGCGCGGCCATCTCCAGTGCCGTGGTGCCGGAAAGCTCCTCGCGAGACACCGTGAAACTCGGTCCGCGCAGGTCGAATTGGCTGTTCAACCGGTTGGCCACAATGTTGGGCATGGCGCCGACCACTCCGGCGGCGGTCCATCCTTGCACCACGGCGTCGCGCGCCGTCGCCAGCAGATCCGGGTCATCGATCTCGCCGGCCAGCCGCCAACGCACCCCGAGTCGGGCCACCTCGGCGTCGCAGCCCATCCCGACGATAACGCTCGTGCTGTCCGGCGGGAGATCCTTGATCAGACCGCCGACATTCATCGCCGCACCGAGAAGGGCGATTTGCTGAGGCAATGTTTGCTTGAGATCGGTTGGGGGGAAACGTGTCTGAGTAAGATCGAGGCAAACCTCAGACATCCGCGCCCGTACCGCACCGCTGTCGTCGCGGTGGACAATCGGCTGGTTCTTCACCAGATGATCAGCTACCGAAAGGGTTTCGTGCCCATCGCCTACGAGCAGTCCCAGCCCGACGATCGCGATGTCAGCGTCGACCGCGGTCGCGGTCACCGGACGTTGCGGACGGGCGAGGTGTTTGTTGGCAGGTTCGACCCATTCTTCGAGCAGCAGATGGGCGTTGTTGCCGCCGAAGCCGAAGTTGTTGATCGCGGCGCGGCGCGGCCCGACACAATGCCAGGTTTCGGCTTCGGTGAGCAGTCGGAACGGCGAGTCGGCGATAAACGGCAGCGGGTCGTCGGCGTGCAGTGTCGGCGGACGTACTCGCGCCCGCATCGCCGCGAGCACCTTGATGGCTCCCGCAGCGCCGGATGCCGTGATGGAGTGGCCGAGATTGGATTTCAGCGATCCGATCGGCACGTTCGTCATTCCGTCGAAAATGCTTGCCATGCTCATCAATTCGGTCAGATCGCCCCGTGCGGTTCCGGTGGCATGGCACTCGATCAGGGAGATGTCTTGCGGCTCAAGCTCGGCCATCTCGTAGGCGAGTCGCATCGCGCGTTCTTGCCCCTGTTGCGAGGGCACCAACAGACCGTGTCCGCGGCCGTCGTTGCTGAGGCCGACCGCCCTGATGACGCCCCATATGGTGTCACCGTCGGCGAGCGCGTCCTCCAGTCTGCGCAGCACCAGAATCGCCGCGCCTTCGGCCGGCACCAGACCGTCGGCGTCCTGATGGAACGGACGCGACCTGCCGGACCGGCTCAGCGCCTGCAGCGCGCTGAAGCCGACGTGTAACAGCAAATCGCTGGCCCCGTTGACGCCGCCGGCCAGCATCACATCCGCGGTGCGGTCGTGCAGCCGGTCGCAGGCGAGCTTGATGGCGTACAGCGATGAAGCGCACGCCGCGTCCAGAGCGGTGGCGCCCCCGGTAAGGCCGAGCGCGTTCGAGACGAGATGAGCGGGCAGGCCGGACATGAACCGGTTACGCCAGTCGATCCTGTGTGCTGCTGCGCGCCAGACTTTTTCGGCCAGGTCCGTCATCGTCTTGGTCGGATAGCTCAAGTTTCCGAGGACCACCCCGGCCGAGCCCGGGACTTCACCGGCACGCCAGCCCGCGCCCACAATGGCCTGCCGGGCCGCCTCGATGGCCCAGAGGTACAGCGGATCGAGACCCTCGAGCGCCTTGGCGTCCAGGAGTAGGTCCCCAGGCGCGTAGGCCTGATCGAAGCCGCGCACATAGCCACCGCGGTCCGACCAGGTGTGGTCCAGGAATGCGGAGTTCTTCGGGTCGCGCAGGATGTGCTCCGCCGATACGCCCCAATAGCCGGGCTGCGCCGAGCCGAGCGCGTCGCGGCCCGCACGCACCGTGTCCCACAACCCGTCGGGACTCAGGCCGCCGGGCAGTACGCAGCCCTGGCCGACGATCGCGATGGGTTCAAATTTCAAGACGATCAGCTGCCGTACGGGTACATCTCAAGCCGTTTGATGCTGGCGACCACGTGATTGTCTGCGTCAACGAGGTCAAGGTCGCAGACGGCCCGGCTGCTGTTCGCCACGCCATTGGACAGCACGCAACGCAACCCAGCACCGAGCGCACCAGCTCGGTAGCGCACGATCTCGCCGACCCGCAGCGGCAGCACCTTGGCCCCGAGCTGTTCAAAGCTCCACACCAGTGCCGCTTGCAGGCAGCCGTCGAGCGCGGCCGGATCGGTCGCCCAGCCTTCGCCCGCCCAACCCGCCACCGTCAGTCCGGACAAGGGGGCCGTGGCGGACGACGTCTGGCAGTCGACGCTTTCGAGGACCTGGAAGGCCGGTCCGTGGAAGAGCGCACCGTTGGTGTAACAGGTATCGCGATTGAGCTGTTTACCGCCGGCCGGCGCGCTGGCGAGGGTCGGTACCGCCGTTGAGCCCCGGCCCAATTCGAGCGTCGCGGAATAGTAGGCGGTCGATCCGGACGCGTCGGACAACGTACACGCCAGCCGGTGTGGGTGACCGTCAATCGACCCGCAACGCACCAGCAGTGCGTCCCCGCGTTGCTCGAACTCGGACAGCGTCACGCCCCGCAGCACCCGCAGGTCGACTACGCGATCCACCCGCTGGCCGGGCCGGCATGCCTGCGCCATCCGCACAAACCATTCCAGCGCCTGGACGATGGGCAGGACCACGTTGCCCTGGATGCGGTGGTCGGCCAGATACGGCTGGCGTGCGGCATGGGCCACCACACGTGCGACCCGGCCCTGCGCGGACACCGGATGGGTTGGCACACCTGCCAATACGCCGTCTCCGAGGATCACCTCCGGACTAGCCGTCTGCGCGTCCAGCACGTCGGAGACGAATGCGTGGGCACCGTCGGCAAGCGGGATCAACGAGATACCCCGGGACTCGAACATCGCCTTGAGACCCGGCGTCACCATACCGGAATCCCAAGGGCCCCAGCCCAATGCGCGAACCAGACAGCCGGGGCCGCGGCGCGCCTGTTCGGCCAGGGCAACCTTGTTGAGGATCTCGTTGGCCATGGCGTAGTCGCTTTGGCCGACGTTGCCGCTGCGCGCTGCCACCGAAGAGAACAGGCACACCAGCTTCAGCGGGTCACCGGCTGTCGCATCGAGCAGGGCACACAGACCGCCGACCTTCGTCTCGAAGACACGGTCGTACCCGTCCAGGGTCTTCTTGCGCAAAGGCGCGTCGGCCAATACACCGGCGCCGTGGACCAACCCGGTGATGGGCCCGAAGTCGGCGCGCACGTTGTCGAGCAGCACACCGAGTTGAGACGCATCGCGCACATCGGCCGTGGCGTAGCGGACCCGGGAGCCGGCGGCGGACAGGGCCGCAAGCGTGGCGCGCACCTCACGATCGGCCAGAATGCGCTGCACCTGCTGTTCCAGCTGTTTGGGCGTGAGCTTAAGTCCTTGTGCCGCAGCGCGAGTCAGCAATGCTCGCTTGAGCTCGGCGTCAGATGTCAGCCCCTGCACGGCGGCTGGTTCGTCGCCGAGTTCGGTGCGCCCGATCAGCACGAAGCTGGCCCGTGTCTGTTCGGCCAGGGCGATCACGGACGCGGCGGTCACACCGCGGCCGCCACCCGACACGACAATGACGTCATGCTGGTCGATGCGACGGGTGTGGGTGGCCACCGGCGCCGGGTCGGCGACCACCGTGACTCGTCCGTGCGTGCTGCCCAGACCGACTTCCAGTTCGGCCCCGCCCGCCAATATCTCGTGCGCGACGTGCTCGGCGATGGCGATCGGGCCAAGCTGTGCGGCCGCGATGTCGATGGCCTTGACTTGTGCTGTTGGCCATTCCTGCGCGGCTGTCTTGGCCAGGGCGCTGATGCCGGCGGCCCATGCGCGCGAGCCCGGCTCGGTGAGCAGACCGAAGGTGCCGCCGGTGTCCGCAACGGTGACGAAGACGCCGCCGTGCTCTTCAAATTGCGCGGCGACGCGTTGGGCATCGGCGAAGACCACGCGGTTAAGCGTCAGCAGGTCCGCCCGGCTGGTTGTCTGCTGCAGCCCGCCGAGGTGGATCACGGCCTCGGCATTGGCGCTCGGTTCGGTCACGGTGGTGGCGCTGATCCCGTGCGTGCGCAGGATGGCGGCCAGGGCCTCACCGACGCCCGATGCAGTAGCGACAATCTCTACGTTGCTGGCGCTGTAGAGGCCCGGCATCGCCATTCCGCTTGCCGGAGCAGCGATTGCGCGCACCGCGTGGCGCGCAATCGCTACTCCGGCTAACTCAAAAGGGAGGCGGTCACCCGCCACGGCGCCGTTGGGGATGGCGGGGGCCGGCGGTGGTGCAGGCATCGGTGGGGCGCCCGTGTGGGCGACGGGGGCCAGCAGCGACTGCAGATAATCCACGATCTCCTGCAACGTCCCCAACGCCCCCATCGCCGCAGTCTCCACATCAGGCAACACCGGAACCCGCTCCTGCACCCCCGACAAAATCTCCACCCGCTTAATCGAATCGATGCCCAAATCCGCCTCCAACGCCATCGACAAATCAAGCATCTCAACGGGATAACCCGTCTTCTCCGCCACCACCGCCAACATCTCACCCACCAAATCCACCCCCGAAGTCGGCGCAGGCACCGCCACCGGAGCCACCGGAGCCACCGGCGCAGGCGCAACAGCCGGAGCCGTCGGGACCGCCGGGGACATCAGCGACTGCAAATAATCCACAATCTCCTGCAACGTCCCCAACGCCCCCATCGCCGCAGTCTCCACATCAGGCAACACCGGAACCCGCTCCTGCACCCCCGACAAAATCTCCACCCGCTTAATCGAATCGATGCCCAAATCCGCCTCCAACGCCATCGACAAATCAAGCATCTCAACGGGATAACCCGTCTTCTCCGCCACCACCGCCAACATCTCACCCACCAAATCCACCCCCGAAGTCGGCGCAGGCACCGCCACCGGAGCCACCACTGGAGCCACCGGAGCGGCCGGGGCCACCACCGGAGTTCCGTTGGCAATGACGGGAATTGGGGCGGGGGGCGCGGCTACCGCTGACGGGGCCACGAGACCTTGCAAAACGCGTTGCAGACTGTCGAAGGCGTCCCGCAGCGTTCCTACCGCTGCGATCATCTCCGTCACCGCTTCGGCACTCAGCACGGGTGCCGCTAAGTGTGCAGAAGCCGCCACCGGCGCAGGAGCCGCCTCCGTCACCGGCGCAGCGATCACGGCAGTCGCGGAGGCACCGAGGTGGGCATGACCATTGCCATTGCTCGCGGCATGACCGTTGAGCGCGGCCGCGGGAGCGGCCGGCATCACCGTCGGGGCAACCGGCGCCGGTGGCGGAACCGCAGACGGCGTGCGGTTGATGTGGACGAAGGGGGTAATGGATTCAGATGGCATGAATGTGGACTCCGATTCGCTCCTGTGCCCGTTGCTGCGGCCACTGCGGTCGAGGATTGTTTCGATATCGGACGGCCGCCGCACCAGCTCGTCGCTGATTGGCGGCCTTCCATAGTTGGAACCATTGATCTTCAGCGTCAGCTTCGGCTTTTCGCGGTTACGCGGATCGTCACCGATGCGATAGTCGGCCCACAGCCCCTCGAAATTCATCGGAACTCCGGCGGCGACGAGTTGGGCCAATCCGATCCACAGCGATCGAATACCGTTGCGGCCCTTGGTATCCAGTGCCACCGCAGAGTGCTCCTCGCCGGCAAGGCACTTGCCGACGAGATTTGTCAGCACGCCGCCGGGGCCGACCTCGACGAAGGTGCGCGCACCGGCGCGCCACATTGCCTGAATCTGCTCGACGAACCGCACCGGCTGAGCGATCTGGTTGGCGAGCGTGGTCCGCATCTGTTGCGCGTCACCGGCATACGGCTGCGCCGTCGCATTGGCGTAGACGGGCACCTCGGGCATGCCGAACGCGACACCGGCCAGGAAGGAACCGAACGGAACCGCAGCCGGGCTGACGATGTCGGAATGGAATGCGGTGGCGACATCCAGACGTCGGGCGTTGATGCCCGCCGCGGCGAACCGCTGCGCCGCGTGGTCGATCGCGGTGCTATTTCCTGACAGCACAGCCTGATTGGGAGCATTGTGGTTCGCGATGACAACCGGGAGCCCCCACTCCCCGATCAGTTGGCGGACCTGCTCGACGGGCGCGGTCACCGCACACATCGCGCCGTCGCTGTTAGTGGCCGCTTCGGCCATCAGCTCACCGCGCTTACGCGCGATCTGCAGCGCCACCTCGCCGCTGAAAACGCCTGCGGCACACAGCGCGGTGACTTCGCCGAAGCTGTGACCACCGACGGCAACGGGTGCGATGCCCAGCGAGTGAATCACCGAGAGCAGACTCAGACTGTGCGCGCCAATGCCCGGTTGTGCCCATTCGGTTTTCGTCAGCTCGGCGGACTGCCGCGCGCGCTCGTCATCGGTGAATGCCGTCTTCGGCCAGACGACGTCGTGCAGATCGCGATCGGCATTCAACCGGTCAGCTCGCGCACACTCCCATGCCGCCAACGCAGGCTCATGGAGCTGCGGCAGGTCGGCGCCCATGCCGACGTACTGGCTGCCCTGGCCCGGGAATAGCAATGCGACGGGCCCGGGTCGCTGCGCCGAGTAGAAGTAGCCTCTCGGCGAAGCGAACGACGACGGGACATCCGCCGCGCCGAGCTTCGCGGCGACTTCGTCGAGCATCGTCTGCAAGGTCTCAACACTGTCGGCGACGACGGCCAGGCGGTGCGGCTGCGCGGCGTTGTACGCGGCTTGCGTGCTGCGCGCGATCCAGCTGAGCATGTCCGGATCCTCGACCAGCGACGCGGACAGTGCAGCCGCTTGCCCGGAGAGCGCCGCCGCGGAAGGCGCGCCGAGCACGACCAGTTCGCAATCCCAGGAGCGGAACCGATATGCACGCTTTCCGGTGCCCGTGTACTCCTCGACGGCGACGTGAAAGTTGGTGCCGCCGAAGCCGAACGAGCTGACCGACGCGCGCCGCGGCACGCCGCTGTCGGCCAGCCATGGCTTGGCCTGGGTGGACAGGTAGAACGGCGACTGTTCGATCGCGAGTGCGGGGTTCGGACGGTCGACCTTGATCGTCGGCGGCAAGGCCTTGTGATGTAGCGCCATCACCACCTTGAACAGCCCACCCGCGCCGGCCGCACCCTTGGTGTGCCCGATCTGGGACTTGACCGAGCCGAGAGCGCACCACTGCCGATCCTCGCGCCCCGACGCGTTGAAGACTTCCCGCAACGCTTCGAACTCGGCGGCGTCCCCGGCTTTGGTCCCGGTGCCGTGCGCTTCGACGAGCCCGACCGTTTCCGGGCCGTAGCCCGCGGCCTCGTAGGCGCGCCGAAGGGCTTTCGCCTGACCCGCGGGGCTGGGTGCGTAGATGCTCTTTGCCCGGCCGTCCGAGGAGGTGCCGATGCCCCGGATCACCGCGTAGATCCGGTCGCCGTCGCGCTCGGCGTCGTCGAGACGCTTAAGCGCGAACATGGACAGCCCTTCGCCCAGCATCGTGCCGTCGGACTGGTCGGAGAAGGGGCGGCAGTCGCCACTGGCCGACAGCGCCGTCACCTTGGCGAAGCACATGTACATGAAGATGTCGTTGAAGGCGTCGACCCCGCCGGCGAGCACCATGTCTGATTCGCGGAGGTACAGCTCGTGCAGCCCGGCTTCGAGTGCCGCCAGCGAGCTGGCACACGCCGCGTCGATCACGCAGTTGGTACCGCCGAGATCGAAGCGGTTCGCGATCCGCCCGGCGATCACGTTGCCGAGCAGCCCGGGGAAGGTGTTCTCCTGCCAGTTCGCGTAGTTCGACGTCACGCGTTCGCTGAACGCCGCCACCTCGGGTTCCGACAGACCGGCAGCGCGCAGTCCTCGCTCCCAGACCGGCCGGTGCAGACGGCCGCTGATGTAGGTGATCAGCTCCGTGCCGCCGGAGGCGCCGAGGATGACGCTGATCCGCTCGCGATCGATGTGAGAAAAATCACCCCCCGCGGCGTCCTCTAAAACTTGTTGCGCGACCCGCAGTGCGAGCAGCTGGGCGGTATCGGTTGCGGGCAAAACATTCGGCGGAATGCCGAAATCCATTGGTGAAAAGTCGACATCGGGCAAGAATCCGCCGCGACGCGCGTATACCTTGTCCGGCATATGCGGATCGGGGTGGTAGTAGTCGTCAATGCGCCAGTGCGACTCGGGGACCTCGGAGAACAGGTCGACGCCGCCGATGATGTTGCGCCAGAAGCGCTCGGCTTCGGGCGACCCGGGAAACAGCGCGCTGACGCCAACAACCGCAACAGGGGGGTGCTTGGATGCCATCGATCACCTTTGCATTGGCTAGACGAGCAACATCGAGTGTTTACTTGCGGCACGCCGAAGATTGATCGTCCGGGTTTTGCTGCATTGACCTGTCCCCCCAGACAGGCCGAGCGCTCGCGGGGACCATATCAGAACCGCGCCTCTTGTACTGACGAACTGTCAATACCGTTTGACCGACATTCGAGGCCGCTAGTGACCAACGGTTTCCTGGGTTGACATAGCCGGTTGTGCGTGGTGCGGGCGCTTCTGCCAGCAATTTCCGGTGCGGTACACCGTTCATACGGTCGCCGCCGCAACAGCCCCCGCGCGCAGGCGTAAACACACCCGGCGAGCTTTGCTAAGACGTGCGCTTGCGTCGCTGCAGCGGTCGGCGGCGTGCAATTCGGGCGTCTCCAAATGTGTCAGTTCGCAGTTACTGGCGAGTAACAGGAAATGATTGGATATTGTCCGAGTTCCGCCGCGTTTTGCGGCACTTGAATAAACCGTGTCAGTTCTGGTGCGTGCCGAATGCGGGTCGGCCCAGCGGAATTATCGGATCACCAATGCGCTAACCGCACGTCAGCGGCATCACAATTCCGCCAACGCCGGCCCAGTTGGTCGCCATGC
Organism: Mycobacterium sp. pR1184; assembly: GCF_041287235.1. NCBI lineage: Bacteria > Bacillati > Actinomycetota > Actinomycetes > Mycobacteriales > Mycobacteriaceae > Mycobacterium > Mycobacterium sp. pR1184. Next base: position 158,740 of record NZ_JBGGKR010000014.1, read on the forward strand.
GAAATCATTCAGCTTTTTGTCCGCCGGACGCCGACGATGCCTACAAAGAAAGCGGCCGCGGGGTGTAATTGAACGCATCCGCCGGAACGGGCACGCCACATTTGCGCGCCTGATGGGCGCGGCTGATGTGGGTGGCGCCCTCGAGCAGATTCAGCGCCACCTGGTCGACTTTGCGCTGCTCAGCATCCTCGAGGTAGCTACCCGCCACCCAGCTGTTGAAGGCTCCCATCGAGGGGCCGCACCAGATCTGGTAGTCCAGGACCCGATCCGGTTGCCCGTCGATCGCCCACCGGCTTGATTTGCCGAGGTACCAGCGGAAGACCAGCCCCATCTGATATTTCGAGTCTCGGGTCGCGAGTTCAAGCACCGCGGGGTCGCGCTGCTCCCAGTACTGATGTGTCTCGGCCCAGACCTCCCCGACACTCTTGCCGAGGATCTTTTCCAGCTCCGCTCCGTGCTTGTCCACGACGGCACTCAGGTTGGGGTTGGCCGCGTACCACTCGTAGAGCTTCTTGGCCCGGGGGCCGAACATCGCACCACGCTTGAGGACCTGCAGGTTCACCCCCATCTCGAACATGTCGGACGCCGGGGCCATCATCACGTCGGCCACTCCGGCCTTGGCCAGCATGCCGCGGGCGTGCGGCGAGAGGCCCGACTCGGTGCACGACTGGTTGACCGAGCCGGTCAGTACGTAGGCGGCGCCCATCGCGAACGCGCCCGCGACGGACTGTGGTGTTCCAAGACCCCCTGCGGCCCCCACACGGATCCGGGTGGCCAGGCCTCGCAGCTGTGCCAGCTTGTCGCGCAGCAGCACGATTTCGGAGAACAACGCCGGCAGCGGGCGGTTGTCGGTGTGCCCGCCGCTGTCGGCCTCGACCGTGATGTCTTCGGCCACCGGTACATGCTGGGCGAGCTCGGCTTCCCGCTGAGTCAGCTTGCCGGACGCTACGAGCGCCGACACCAACGCCGCGGGCGCGGGCTCCATGAACAGGCGGGCGACCTCGGGACGCGAGATCTTGGCCATTACGTGGTTCTTGCGAACGATCGCGCCGGCCGGGTCGGTCGACAAGCCCGAGAGGGCGTAGTGCACGACCGCGGGGGTCAGCTTCATGAACGCCGAGGCCTCGACGACGCGGACGCCCCGTTCGATGAACAGCTCGGCGACCCGTCCCTCGAGCGCAACCTCGTTGGGCGAGTGGATCAGGTTGGCGCCCCAGGCAAGTGGTCTGCCGGCCAGCCTCGCCTGAATCTCGGCCAGCCCTCGTTCGACGGCGGCGAAGGAGAGACCGCCCGCGCCGAAGAAGCCCAGCATCCCGGCCTCCGCCATGGCCACCACGAGTGCGGGAGTGGCGATCCCATTGGCCATGGCGCCGGTGACATAGGGGAAGCGGATCCCGTGCGCCTCGCAGAACTCGCGGTCGCCGAGCCATTCCGGATAGATCGGGGGCAGCGTCCCCATCAGTGATATGTCGGACGCACCGGCGCCGACCAGCTCGCCGCCCATCGCCAGGCCCAGCTGGCCGGAGGCGTCCTCGCGGACGACGTGGACCGGGTGGCGCACGTACTGGAGGATGTGAGCGATATCTTGCGGCGCGAATGCGGCCGGTGCGGTCGTCGCTCGCCACCCGCCCAAACTCGGGCTCACAGCCGCTTCGGTGCGATCGCTTAATACAGCGGTAGGTCGCTCATCCACTGCCGAGTCCTTCCATCACAGCGTTGACGCGTATCCCCCGCGGTGGCCGAAGCCATCTATCGAAAAATCAAGAATGAGCTTCTCATGGACCGCGACCGTGCGGCTGAGGAATCTCAACTCCGTCCAGAAACTTGTCGGTGGCCGTCGCTAGAATCGAACCTATGTTCGACCTAGCCGATCCCGGCGATCTGGTGACGGAGATCGAGTCAACGCACCGGCAGGAGTCGATGCTGGTGGCGCGGCGGATGGCCGCCGTGGCGGCATTGCTTCGGCACCGAGTGGCCGCCACCGAACAGACCGAACGTCGCCGGGGCTATGCCGTGATCGACGGGTTCGAGCGGACCGCGGCCGAGGTGGCCGCCGCGATGAACCTGTCCCCGATGGCAGCAAGTTATCTGGTGTCGTACGCCGAGGCACTCGATAGCAGGCTTCCCAACCTCGCGGCGCTGCTGTCCGAGGGCCGCACCGATTGGCGCACCGTCCGATTGATCATCAGCCGCACCGACCTGATCACCGATGACAAGTTGATCGCCGAGGTCGACCGTTCGCTGGCCAGCCGCATCGGCAAATGGCACGGCTGGTCACGACAACGCATCGTCAATGCGGTCGACGCCACCGTGCGAGCGGTCGATCCCGATGCCGCCCGGCAACGACGCGAGACCGCCGAGAAGGACCGGTATATCGCGATCAGCTCGCTGGACAACGGGATGGCGGACATCTACGGCACCGTCGGGGCCACGGCCGCGACCGCCTTTGATCGTCGGCTCTCCCAACTCGCGGGCCAAGTCTGCGCCGCCGACCCGCGGACGATGGATCAGCGCCGCGCCGATGCCTTGGCCGCGCTGACTCAGGGGCGCGGCCTGGTCTGCCGCTGCGAACAGCCGGACTGTCCTGCCACGGCCGGCGCCGGCGACAGCGAACCGGATTCAGCCGGTGTGCGAGTGGTCATCAACGTGGTCGCCAGCGAACAGACGGTCTATGCCAACAGCGATGAGCCGGGCTACCTCGAGGGATACGGGGTCATCGGCGCCGAACAGGTCCGTGAATTGTCCGGCACCGCAGCACAACTCGTTGCCGACCCGCTCGCCAGTCTGGCGGAGGCACTGCGCTACCAGCCATCCGCGGCACTCGAACGCTTCGTCCGTTGCCGGGATCTGACCTGTCGCTTCCCGGGATGTAGCCGTCCCGCAGTGGGATGTGATATCGACCACACCATCCCCTTCAACCACCAGGATCCAACGGCCGGTGGCCTGACGGTGGCACACAACCTCAAATGCCTTTGCCGCCAACATCATCGGCTGAAGACCTTCCACGGCGGATGGCGCGACACACAACTTGCCGACGGCACCGTCAGCTGGACCTCCCCCACCGGGCAGGTGTACCGGACGCACCCGGCAGGGGCGGATCTTTTCGCTGAGCCGCGCGGACCGGCGTGTGCCACGCCGACCCCGGTGCGTCGTGACCGTTCCAAGCAGCGACGTGCCCGGATCAGTCGAGCGCGCATGCATAATCGGCGGTCGAAAGCCCGCCAAGAGGAAGTCGCCGCACGCAAGTTCCGAAACTATATGCGCGACAGCCTGTTCGCATTCAAGGGCGCATCGAGCACCAGTCCGTTCTGCACCTGGATCAACGAACCCCGTGAGCCCGAGGAACTATCCGCTGATTGGGTCCCCGACGCCCCGACGCGGTTGCCCGACGACCCGCCCTATTGATAAGCCCACTGAGAACCTCACGACAGCCTGTCGCGCAGGCGGCGATTCACCGACTCCGGCAGCAGCTTCGAGACGTCGCCGCCCATCATCGCGACCTCTTTGGCCAACGACGACGACACGAACGAATACTGCGGCGCGGTCGCCACGAAGAAGGTGTCCACGTTGGCGATGTGCTTGTTCATCTGCGCCATCTGCAACTCGTACTCGAAATCGGTGTCGGTGCGCAGGCCCTTGACGATCGCGGTCATCCCGTGGGAGGTGACGAAGTCGACCACCAGGCCCTGCCCGACCTCGACGCGCAGATTCGGCAGATGAGCCGTCGCTTCCTCGATCATCGCCACGCGCTCGTCGATCTCGAACATGCCCTTCTTGGCGGGGTTGGTCAGGATCGCCACGACGACCTCGTCGAACTGACCCGCGGCGCGTTCGAAGACGTCGATGTGGCCCAACGTCACCGGGTCGAATGAGCCCGGGCATACGGCGCCGCTCATAAGCGACCAAGGTAGCAGGGCGTCTCAGTCATATTCGGCCAGCTCCAAGCGGGTGTCGCCGTAGATCCGCTCCGGCCATGGGGTCCAGCCGTCCGGCCAGGTCAGCGAGGCGCCGCCGGCGGGCCGCTCGACGACTGCGATCGTTGCCGCGCGCACCCAGCCATGGGTGCTCAGCGCGTCCAGGACCGCCTCGACCTCGGCGGCCTCGATGTCGTAGGGCGGGTCGGCCAGCACCAGATCGACCGGGGATGCGGCCCCACCGGCCAGCACCGCGGCCACCGGGCCCCGGCGTACCCTTGCGCCCGGCAGACCCAGGGCCTCGATGTTGCGTGCGATGACGGCCGCGGTGCGCTGATCGGACTCGACGAACAGCGCCGAGGCCGCACCGCGCGAGAGCGCCTCCAGACCCAGTGCGCCCGAGCCCGCGTAGAGGTCGAGCACCGCCGAGCCGGTCAGATCACGCCGCGCGGTGACGATGTTGAACAACGACTCGCGCACCCGATCGGTGGTCGGCCGGGTCCCGCGCGGCGGCACTGCGAGGCGTCGCCCTCCGGCGACGCCTCCGATGATGCGCGTCAGCTCAGCACCACCAGCAGATCTCCACCCTCGACCTGCGCGGTGCTCGATACCGCCACCCGCCCCACCGTGGCGTCCTTCGGAGCCGTGATCGGCGCTTCCATCTTCATCGCCTCGATCGTGGCGATCGTCTGGCCCGCGCTCACCCGATCGCCCTCGGCCACCGACACCGTGACGACCCCGGCGAAGGGTGCCGCGATGTGGTCGGGGTTGTTTCGTTCGGCCTTCTCGGCGGTCGGGATCGTGCTGGCAATGCTGCGGTCGCGCACCAGCACCGGACGCAGCTGGCCGTTCATGATGCACATCACCGTGCGCATGCCGCGCTCGTCGGGCTCGGAGATGGCCTCCAGGCCGATCAACAGATCGACCCCGCGTTCCAGTGTCACCTGGTGCTCTTCGCCTTGGCGCAGACCGTAGAAGAACTGGTTGGCCGACAGATGCGACGTGTCACCGTAGGTCTCCCGGTGCTCCTCGAATTCCTTTGTCGGACCGGGGAATAGCAGTCGATTGAGAGTGGCTTGGCGTTTGGCGCCACTGAGCGCGAGCCCGGCCTCGTCTTCTGCACTGAGCTGCTGAACCGGCTTGGCGGGCCCGCGACCCTCCAGCGCGGCGCTGCGCAGCGGCTCCGGCCAGCCTCCGGGCGGATCCCCGAGCTCGCCACGCAGGAATCCCACCACCGATTCCGGGATGTCCAATCGCGAAGGATCCGAAGCGAATTCGTCTGCGGTGAGCCCCGAACCGACCAAGGCCAGCGCCAGGTCTCCGACCACCTTCGACGACGGGGTGACCTTGATCAGCCTGCCCAGCACGCGGTCGGCGCCCGCGTACGCCTCTTCGATCTCTTCGAATCGATCGCCCAATCCCAGCGCGATCGCCTGCTGGCGCAGGTTCGACAACTGGCCGCCCGGGATTTCGTGGCGGTAAACCCGCCCCGTCGGACCTGGAAGACCGGATTCGAAGGGCGCGTAGACCTTTCGCAGCGCTTCCCAGTAGGGCTCCAGCGCGCATACCGCCGAAAGCGACAGACCGGTGTCGTGCTCGGTGTGCGCGGCGGCGGCGACGATCGAGCTCAGTGCCGGCTGGCTGGTGGTGCCCGCCAGCGGCGCGGCGGCACCGTCGACGGCGTCGGCACCGGCGTGCCAGGCGGCCATATAGCTGGCCAGCTGGCCACCCGGGGTGTCGTGGGTATGCACGTGGATGGGCAGGTCGAACCGACTGCGCAGCGCGCTGACCAGCTGATGTGCGGCCTGTGGCCGCAGTAGGCCGGCCATGTCCTTGATGGCCAGCACGTGCGCACCCGCGTCCACGATGCGCTCAGCCAAGTCGAGGTAGTAATCCAGCGTGTAGAGCCGCTCCCCCGGGTCGGAGAGGTCACCGGTGTAGCACATCGCGACTTCGGCTATCGCCGAACCGGTTTCGCGGACGGCGTCGATAGCCGGGCGCATCGAGTCCAAGTTGTTGAGCGCGTCGAAGATGCGGAAGATATCGATACCGGTCGCGGTCGCCTCTTCGATGAACGCCGAGGTGACCAGTTCCGGATATGGGGTGTACCCCACCGTGTTTCGGCCCCGCAGCAGCATCTGAAGACAGATGTTGGGCATCGCTTCGCGCAGCGTGGCCAGCCGCTCCCACGGATCTTCTTTCAGGAAGCGAAGCGCCACATCGTAAGTCGCGCCGCCCCAGCACTCCACCGACAGCAGTTGCGGCATCGTCCGGGCCAGATAAGGCGCCACCATCATCAGCCCGCTGGTACGCACCCGGGTCGCCAGCAGCGACTGGTGGGCATCGCGGAAGGTCGTATCGGTCACGCCCACCGCGGGCGACTCGCGCAGCCAGCGCGCAAAACCCTCGGGCCCCAACTCAACCAGCCGCTGCTTCGATCCGGCCGGCGGCTCGGCCTCGAGATCGACCACTGGCAGCTTGTCGTGTGGGTACACCGTCGACGGATGCGTGCCATGCGGATGGTTGACCGTGACATCGGCCAGGTAGTTGAGGATCTTGGTGCCCCGGTCCGCCGAACCACGCGCGGTCAGCAGGTGTGGGCGCTCATCGATGAACGACGTGGTGATCCGGCCGGCCTGGAAGTCCGGATCGTCCAGAACCGCTTGCAGGAAAGGAATATTCGTCGACACCCCGCGAATCCGGAACTCCGCGATCGCGCGCCGGGCCCGGGACACCGCCGTGTGGAAGTCGCGGCCCCGGCAGGTCAGCTTGACCAGCATCGAATCGAAGTGGGCGCTGATCTCCGCGCCGAGGTTGGTGCTGCCGTCCAGACGGATGCCGGCACCACCGGGACTGCGGTAGGTGCTGATCCGGCCGGTGTCGGGGCGGAACCCGTTCGCCGGATCTTCGGTAGTGATCCGGCATTGCAATGCGGCGCCGTGCGGCCGGATGTTCTGCTGGCTCAGGCCCAGATCCTCCAGCGTCTCACCGGAGGCGATGCGCAATTGGCTGGACACCAGGTCGACGTCGGTGATCTCCTCGGTCACCGTGTGCTCCACCTGTATCCGCGGATTCATCTCGATGAAGACGTAATGACCGCTCTCGTCCAGCAGGAACTCGACGGTGCCCGCACAGCTGTACCCGATATGCCGGGCGAAGGAGACGGCGTCGGCGCAGATCTTGTCCCGCAACTCGGCGGAAAGGTTTGGCGCGGGCGCCAATTCGATGACCTTCTGGTGGCGACGCTGCACGCTGCAGTCGCGCTCGTGCAAGTGGATCACGTTGCCGGTGTTGTCGGCCAGGATCTGCACCTCGATGTGGCGCGGCTTGACCACCGCCTGCTCCAGATAGACCGTCGGGTCACCGAACGCCGACTCGGCCTCCCGGCTGGCGGCCTCGATCGCCTCGGTCAGCGCATCGATGTCGGCGACGCGCCGCATCCCTCGTCCCCCACCACCGGCCACCGCCTTGACGAACAACGGAAACCGCATGTCGGCGGCCGCGGACACCAGCTCCTCGACCGACGCCGACGGCGCCGAAGATGTGAGCACGGGCAGCCCGGCTTCGCGGGCGGCCTCGATTGCCCGTGCCTTATTGCCGGTCAGCTCAAGGATTTCGGCGCTCGGACCGACGAACGTGATACCGGCGGCCGCGCAGGCGGCGGCCAAGGCCGGATTCTCCGACAGGAATCCGTACCCGGGATACACGGCGTCGGCGCCGGCCCGGGAGGCGGTTTCGACGATCTCGTCGACGGACAGGTAAGCGCGCACGGGATGACCGACGTCGCCGATCTGATACGACTCGTCGGCCTTGAGCCGATGTACCGAATTGCGGTCCTCGTACGCGTACACGGCCACCGTGCCGACGCCGAGTTCGTAGGCCGCACGGAACGCGCGTATCGCGATCTCACCGCGATTGGCCACCAGCACCTTGGAGATCACCCGCGACTCCTTACAGAAGTGTCGACCAATAGTCCCAGAACCGCACCATGATCAGCAGAAACACCGCAGTGAACCACAGCGCGGTGATCGACCATCGCCATTGATAGAGCAGCAGCGCCGCGGTGCTGTCGAGTACCGGACGAAAGACGATGGACCCGACCACCACCAGCAGCGTGATCGTCATCGCCCACACCACCATGCAATAGGGGCACAACGCCCCGATCCGGTACAGACTTTCGAAGATCAGCCAGTGTACGAACCCCGCACCGACCAGCAGTCCGACCTCGAGCGAAATCCAATACCATTGAGGTATAGGGACTTTCGCCACCGCCAGGACGCCGGCAACCAGCACCACGGTGAACGCCCCAATGCCCAGCAACGGGTTCGGGAAGCCGAACAACGACGCCTGCGGTGTGACCATCACCGAACCGCACGACAGGATCGGGTTGAGGTTGCACGACGGCACATACGACGGGTTGAGCAGGAGATCGATCTTCTCGACGGTCAGGGTCGCCGAGGAGGCCAGCCCGATCGCCCCGGCGATCAGCACCCACCACGCGCTGCGCGCCGGTACGGATGACTCACGCGTCGAAGCCGATGTCGGATCGCCGGATCGCCCGGCGGGCTCGACCGACACCGGGACCGTCACGAAGCCGGCGGAGCGACGGGTGCGTCGATACCCGGCACGTCGCCCACGATGGTTTTGATCTTTCCGACCAGCGCATCGGGTGTCGACGGCTCGTAATTCTCACCATTGATCTTGATCGTCGGGGTCGCGGTGATGCCCGCGGCCGAAGCTTCGCCACTGACCTTGGAGATGTACTTTCCGCTGTTGATGCAATCCGGCACCTTGCCGACGACGCCGGCCTCGCGGGCGAGTTCGATCAATTTCGCGTTGTCGGGGAAGCTGCTGCCGCGCTCGTCGGGCTGGATCCCGGTGGTGTACAGCGCGGTGTGAAACCGGCGGAACGCGTCCATGTTCTCGTCGGCGACGCACAGCGCTGCCGCCCCCGCCCGCGACGAATAGTTCTGGTTCTTGGAGCTGTCGAGAATGGCCACCATCGAGTAGTCGGCCGCGATCGCTCCGGAATCGATCAGCTTGGAGATCGTCGGCCCGAAGGTGCGCTCGAAATTGCCGCAGGCCGGGCACAAGAAGTCCTCGTAGAAGGTCACGACAGCCTTGGGGTTGTTGGTCCCGGGCTGGTTGACCACCTTGCTCGACGTCACGCGAACGGTGTCACCCTGACCGGCGATGCCGCCCTTCTTGTCCTTGTGCGATGTCACGATGTAGAACACCAGCGCGACCGCGAAGACGATGATGAACGCGGTGCCGCCGATCTGGATGAGCCGGCCGGACTTCCCGTCTGACGCCTTCAGGTCGAATCGGGGGGGACGTTTCGATTTGTCGGCCACAGCTTCGGTGATCCTTCTGTGTTGGGTCGGCGTGCGGGCGTTGCGTCGGAGACCGCGCTACTAGATTACCGGCGAGCGCGGCGCGGCAAATCAGGCCCGGCTCAGGTGAGCGCGCAGTGCGGAAATCAGATCACTGGTCGCGGCCGCGCTGGCGCCCCCCAGCTGAAACAGGCTGGCGAATCCGTGTGTCAGCGAGCCCATGTACCGCAGGTCCACCGGGGTGCCGGCATCCTGCAGTGCGGCGGCGTAAGCCTGACCTTCGTCACGCAACGGGTCGAACCCCGCGACGGCGATCAGCGCGGGCGCCAACCCGGACAATGATTCGGCATACGCCGGCGAGACGCGCGGATCCGTCAGGTCGATGCCGGTACCGCTGAGGTACTCCGCGGTGAACCAGTCGATATCGCGTTTGGTCAGCAAGAAGCCGCGGGCGAACAGGCTCAGCGAGCGATTCTGCGCGGTGAAGTCGGTCCGCGGGTAGATCAGCCACTGCAGCAGCGGCGCCGGGCCGCCCTCGTCGCGCGCCAACTGGCACACGACGGCGGCCAGGTTGCCGCCCGCACTGTCTCCCCCGACCGCGACGCGCCCCGGGTTCGCGCCGAGTTCCGCGGCATGGTCGTGGGCCCACTTGAATGCCGCGTAGGCGTCGTCGATCGCGGCCGGCGCCGGGTGCTCCGGCGCCAGCCGGTAGTCGATCGACAGCACCTGAATGCCGGCGTCGCGGCAGGTCAGGCGGCACAGCGCATCGGCGGTATCCAGGTCTCCGATCGTCCAGCCGCCGCCGTGATAGAAGACCAGCAAGTCCGCGGGCCCATCGCTGGCCGGACGGTAGTGGCGGGCTCCGATCTCGCCCGCCGGGCCAGGAATCGTGAGGTCGTCGACCATGACGTGAATTTGGGGACCGGGCAGCGACAGCAGCGTCTGGCGCATCTGCGCCCGCGAGGCCACCGGGTCGTCATTGACGTCCAGCCCCTCGATGCCGGAGAGCCGGGTCGCGGACAGGACCAGCTGCAGCGTGGGATCGAGCGTGTTGCCGTCGATGATGATCGACCGGCCGCCGAATATCAGGCGCTTCGCCGGTGTCGGGATCCAGGGAATGGCCTTGACGCCGACGTTGGTGACGACCTCCTGCACGCGATCGGCCCAGCGCGTCGATCCGCGTCGAGCTCCGTGATGCAGGTCCGGCGCACCTGGCAGACTCGGTGTCATGTCCGGCCCCCTTGAAACAAACTCAGTCACCCTCAATGACGGTCATGCGATCCCCGCCGTCGGGTTCGGAGTCTTCCAGGTCCCTCCGGCAGAGACCGAGCAGGCGGTACGTACCGCGCTGCAAGCCGGTTGTCGGCATATCGACACCGCTGCCGCCTACCGCAATGAACGGGAAACCGGGCGCGCGATCGCCGACTCCGACGTGCCGCGCGATCAACTCTACGTGGTCACCAAGCTGTGGAACTCCGAGCAGGGTTACGACAGCACGTTGACGGCCTTCGATGCCAGCATGGACCGGCTCGGACTCGACTATCTCGACCTCTACCTCATTCACTGGCCGGTGCCGGCGCTGGGGAAGTTTGTGGAAACCTTCAAGGCATTCGCGCATCTGCGCGACCAGGGCCGGATCCGTTCCATCGGAGTCAGCAATTTCGCACCCGAGCATCTGATGGTTTTGATCGATGCCACCGGCATCGTTCCCGCGGTCAATCAGATCGAGCTGCATCCTCGTTTTCCTCAGACGGAATTACGAAAGGTGCACGCCCAGCACGGAATCGCGACCGAGGCCTGGGCGCCGCTGGGGCAAGGAGCCCTGCTGACAAATCCGACCGTCACCGCCGTTGCGCAAGGTTGTGGGCGGACACCCGCCCAGGTGTTGATCAGATGGCACATCCAGCTCGGTAATATCGTGATCCCCAAGTCAGTGAACCCTGCCCGGATTGCGAGTAACTTCGACGTGTTCGATTTCGAACTCAGCGCCGATGAAATGGCGACGATTTCCTCGCTCGACGACGGAACTCGGCTTGGTCCTGATCCACGAACTTTCAGTTTCACAGGTAGGTGAATGACGTTGACTGGCGATGCGGGCCTCGCCGTGCCCTCGATCACTCTGAATGACGAAAACACGATGCCGGTGCTTGGCCTCGGCGTCGCGGATTTGTCGGAAGACGAGACCGAACGTGCCGTATCGGCGGCGCTGGAGATCGGCTGCCGGCTGATCGACACCGCTGCGGCTTACGGCAATGAAGCAGCCGTCGGTCGCGCCATTGCCGCATCCGGGATCCCCCGCGCGGAGCTGTTCGTCACCACCAAACTGGCCACCGCCGACCAGGGTCTCAAGGGCGCGCAGGATGCCTGCGAAGCCAGTCTGGAACGGCTCGGCCTGGATTACCTCGATCTGTATCTGATCCATTGGCCGGCCGCGGCGCTGGGCAAGTATGTGGACTCCTTCGGTGGACTGCTGCAGGTCCGCGCCGCCGGACACGCCCGCTCGATCGGTGTCTCGAATTTCACCGCCGAGCACCTCGAGATGGTGATCGACCTGACCTTCACCACCCCGGCGGTCAACCAGATCGAACTGCACCCGCTGCTGAACCAGGACGACATGCGCAAGTCCAACGCGCAGCACAATGTCGCGACGCAGTCCTACACACCGCTGGCCCTGGGCAAGCTGAACGACAACCCGACCGTGAATTCGGTGGCCGGTGAGTACGGCAAGACGGCCTCGCAGGTGCTCTTACGGTGGAACGTGCAATTGGGTAACGCGGTCGTCTTCCGCTCGGCATCACCGGAGCACATCGCCACCGACTTCGACATCTTCGATTTCGAATTGGCCGCCGAGCACATGGACGCGATCAACGCGCTCAACGACGGAACCCGGCTGCGCCCGGATCCCGACACCTACGAAGGCACCTGACGAGCCGGCACGACTTACGCGTCGCCGGGGTGATCGGCGAGGCGCTGGCTGGCAGAACGGCAGGCGCCCTGGCTGGATCCCGGCTATCGGCGGTTGGTCGCCGAGCTGCCGTAGTGTCACGGCACACGTTGACAGTCAGGGATGACTGTTAATACTCTGCGCAGCAATGGGCGCACGACCGGGAGTGGATCGAGTAACCAAGCGCGAGGAGCAGCGCCAGCAGACGTACGCGCGCATCGTCGACGCCGCGGTCGGCCTGCTCGTTGACAACGGCTACGCCGCGACCACCGCGCTGGGCGTGCAGGAGCGGGCCGGTATCAGCCGCGGTGCGCTGCTGCACCATTTCCCGACCAGTGAAGACCTGTTCGCCGCCGCGGTGCAGCGCCTGGTCGAGATGAACATCGAAGCCATTCATGACGAACTGGCCAGGGCCGACCAGGATTTGGATCCCGTCGCGCGCGGTGTCCACGTGCTCTACCGCGCAAGCCGTCGCCGGTCGTTCGCCACGGAACTGGAGCTGTGGGCCGCAGCCCGTGCCGACGTATGGCTGCGTCAGGCATTGCTGCCGCACGAGCGGGCCGCCGCCGCCGGCTTGCGACAGGTCATGGATGAACTTTTCGGCCCCCTGGTGGCGGGCGAGGCCGGCTACCGCGCACTTGTGGACATCACCATCCACCTCTTACGCGGCATCACGGTCAGCGCGTCCCTGGGCAGCAAGGACCACGACGCCATCGTCGACAGCTGGATCAGCGTGATCCGACAAACGCTCGACAGCACCGCGGCGACGACAAACCCGTCACCCGGCAAGCGAAAGCGGCCGTCCACCAAGACGGATCAACGCGCACGGACACGTCGATAGTCAAATCCTCCGAGCACTGCCTTGACAGTCACGGTTGACTGTAAGTACGTTGACTCTTGACAGTCACAACTGACTGTGAATTACCTCGAAGCAGGAAGAGTCTCGATGACCGCAACTCACGTCGTCTTCAACCAGGTTCCACCGCTGACCGACCACGACATCATGACCTCGCCCGCACTGATCGAAGGTCTGCGCCGCGAGGGGGCCGGCTGGGCGGAGGGCGAAGTTCGCGACCTCGCCCGGCTGGCCGGCACCGCGCAGGTCCAGGCGTGGAGCGCGGTCGCCAATGAACATCCGCCCGTGCTGCGGACACACGACCGTTACGGCGTGCGCATCGACGAGGTCGAATACGACCAGGCCTATCACGAGCTGCTCGGCGCGGCGTTGCGTCGTGGACTCGGCGCAACGGCGTGGCGTTCAGACCGGCCCGGCGTGCACGTGGCCCGAGCCGCCAAGTTGATGGTATGGAGTGCAACGGATTTCGGTCATATGTGTCCGGTGTCGATGGACTACGCCGTAATCCCGGCCCTGCGGGCAAGTACCGATCTGGCCGCACGTTTCGAACCGCTGCTGACAGCGGCCGAATACGATCCGATACTGCGCGCACCCATGACCAAACGGGCTCTCCTCGCCGGAATGTCGATGACCGAGAAGCAGGGCGGATCCGACATCCGCGCCAACACCACCGCGGCGATCGAGACGTCCGACGGCAGCTACCGGCTGACCGGACACAAATGGTTCACCTCGGCCCCCATGTCCGACTTCTTCCTCACCCTTGCCCAGACGCGTGCCGGGGTTTCGTGTTTCTTGGTGCCCCGCATCCTCGAGGACGGGTCTCGCAATTCAATTCTGTTGCAACGCTTGAAGGACAAGCTCGGCAACCGCTCCAACGCCTCGTCCGAGATCGAATACGACGGTGCGACCGGTCTTCTCGTCGGCCCGGAAGGACGGGGCGTGCGCACCATCGTCGAGATGGTGAACATGACGCGGCTGGACTGTTCGTTGTGGGCCGCGGCCGGGATGCGGATCGGCACGGCGCAGGCACTGCATCACGCCACCTATCGCAACGCCTTCGGATCACCACTGGTCGAAAAGCCCGCAATGGTCAACGTACTGGCCGATCTGGCGCTGGAATCCGAGGCGGCGACGACGGTCATGCTGCGGCTGGCGGGTGCGGTTGATCGGGCGGTCCGCGGCGACGCCACTGAGGCCGCGTTGCGACGCTTCGGGTTGGCGGCGATCAAGTACTACCTGTGCAAGCAATGGGCATCGCATAGCGTTGAGGCCCTGGAATGCCTTGGCGGCAATGGGTATATCGAGGAGTCGGGCATGCCGCGTCTCTACCGGGAAGCGCCACTGGTGTCCATCTGGGAGGGCTCGGGCAATGTGGCGGCGCTCGATGTGCTGCGGGCAATGACCCGCGAGCCGGAGACGGTGGAAGCTTTCTTCGGCGAGCTCGAACTTGCCCGGGGAGCGCACAGGCGCTACGACGACGCGGTGGAGTTGGCGGCCAAGGAGCTTGCCGATCCCGATGACCGCGAATTCCGCGCCCGAATCCTGGTGGAGCGCTTGGCAATTCTGCTGCAGGCCGGCCTCCTGCTGCGCCACGGCCAAACCGCCGTTGCCGAGGCCTTCGTGGCGACCCGACTGGGCGGCAACTGGGGTCGCGCCTACGGCACATTGCCGAGAGGCACCGACACCGACGCGATTCTCAACCGTGCCGCGATCCAGGGGGCATCCCGACTGTGCGCCTGACGACGCGCCGGCGGCGTGTCGCGTCGCGAGATTCACACTCGCGCTCTCACGGCCCCGCCGGGCAGGTAGTGGCGGCCTGACGCAGCACGCTCGCCGATGCCTGATCCACCGGGAGTTGATAGCCCCTCAGCACCGCGATGAATTGCATCGCGTACTGACAGGCAAACGCCTTGTTGGGCGGCATCCATAGGGCCGGCGCTTGGTCACCCTTGTCCTGATTGGCCTGGCCCTGCACGGCCAGCAGGTTGGCCGGATCGTTGGCGAAGCGCAACCGCTCGGGATCCGGCCAGCCGAAAGCTCCCATGTCCCAGGCATAGGCAAGCGGGACGATGTGGTCGATCTGCACCGATTCGCCGACTTTCGCCCCGCGCTGGAAGGAGATCGTGGTGTTGGTATACGGGTCGTGCAGGGTGCCGGTGGCGACGGCGGTGGGGCACCTCTTGATCGCCACATATGTCTTGTCGACGAGATCGCGGTCGAGGATGTCGTCGCGGGTGTCACATCCGTTGTGCCCGCCCGGGGCGTCGTTGTCGTCGTCCCACGCATCGCCGAATGCCGACCTGCGGTAGTCGTAGTGGTGCACCCGAAGCGGTGCCACCGCGATGCCGGCCAGCACATCGACGCCGGGGGCCACCGTGGGCACGTCGGCGCGCGCGGCGATCTCCGCGTGCCTGACCGATGTCGATCCCAGCGTCTGGTAGGCCACCAGCACCGCGAGCACCGCGGCGGCCGATAACCACAACAGCACTTTGCGGCTCACGACTTGTCCAGGTATTCGATGCGATCCGTGTCGGTGAATTGTGCTGCCAGCGAATCCAATTCGGGGTTCTGACGGTCAGCTTCGTACGCCCGGGTGCAGAATTCGCGCGCCGCTTCGATGTAGGCCAGATGGTCGGCCAGCGACAGCAGCCGCAAATTGATCGCCCGGCCGGACTGGTTGCGGCCCAGCACATCTCCTTCCCGGCGCTCTCGCAGATCCAGCTCCGAAAGCGCGAACCCGTCCAGGGTCGCGGCGACCGCGGTCAGCCGCCGGCCAGCCGCAGAGCCCGGCGAGCTCCACGTGGCCAACAGGCACAGGCTCGGATGACGGCCGCGGCCGATACGGCCACGCAGCTGATGCAATTGACTGATCCCGAATCGGTCGGCGTCCATCACCAGCATCACCGTGGCATTGGGGACGTCGACACCGACCTCGATCACGGTGGTGCACACCAGCACATCGGTCTCGCCGTTGCGAAAGGCGGCCATGGCGGCGTCCTTGTCTTCGGCGGACAACCGTCCGTGCATCAGCCCCAGCCGCACGTTTGACAGCTCACCGCAACGCAATTGCGCGAAGAGGCCTTCGGCGGTAGTCGATTTGCGGGCACCGTCCTCGGTGTCAGACTGGTCGGTCTCGTCGATGCGCGGTGCCACCACGTAGGCCTGCCGGCCGGCCGCCACCTCCTCGCGGATGCGCTGCCAGGCGCGGTCCAGCCAGGCGGGTTTGTCCTTGACGAAAATGACGTTGCTGGTGATGGGCTGGCGGCCGCGCGGCAGCTCGCGCAGCGTCGAGGTTTCCAGGTCGCCGTAGACGGTCAGCGCGACGGTGCGCGGTATCGGCGTCGCCGTCATCACCAGCAGGTGCGGCGTGATGCCCGCAGGGGCCTTGGCACGCAACTGATCTCGTTGCTCGACGCCGAACCGGTGTTGCTCGTCGACGACGACCATGCCCAAGTTGGCGAATTGCACCACATCCTGCAGCAGGGCGTGCGTGCCGATGACGATGCCGACCTCGCCGCCGGCGATCTCGCGGCGCACTTGGTTCTTCTGCGCGGTCGACATCGATCCGGTCAGCAACGCGGCCCGGGTCGCCACGCCGCCTTCGCTATCGGCCCCACCCAGCTGGCCGGCCATCGCCAGCGGCCCTAGTACGTCGTTGATCGACCGCAGATGTTGTGCGGCAAGGACTTCCGTGGGAGCCAGCAGTGCGCACTGGTAGCCCGCATCGACCATCTGCAGCATCGCCAGCACCGCGAGGATCGTCTTGCCCGAGCCGACCTCCCCCTGCAGCAGCCGGTTCATCGGGCGGTTGGCCGCCAGGCCATCCGACAGCACGTCGAGCGTTTCGCGCTGTCCGGCGGTCAGCTCGAAGGGCAACCGGCCCAACAGTTGCGCGACCAAACCATCTGACTGTCGGGGCGCCGATGGTCCCGATTGCGACAGCTCGCCGTGCCGGCGGGCAACCAGCGCCCATTGCAGACCGACGGCTTCGTCGAACGTCAATCGTTCGCGCGCGCGGCGGCGCTGCGCCTCATCCTCGGCGAGGTGAATCGCCCGCAGCGCGGCGTCCTCGGACATCAGGCCGTGTTCGGCGACCAACTCCGCGGGCAGCGGATCGGGCACCGGATCGAGAACGTCGAGCACCTGGCGCACGCACGCGTAGATGTCCCAGCTCTGCAGCTTGGTGCTGGCCGGGTAGATCGGGAAGAAGCGGCGGTCGAATAGCGACGTCAGTTCCTCGCCGCTCACGCCCGCGGAGGTGTCGGCGATGGTTTTCAGCGATTTGCTGCCGCGGTTGCGTCCGGTCGGCGAATCCAGGATGAGAAAGTCCGGATGCGTCAGCTGCATGACGTTTCGGAAGTAGCCGACTTCCCCGGAAAGCATCACCCGGGTGCCCTCGGTGAGGTCCTTGCTGAGGTAGTCGGCGTTGAAAAACGTCGCCGTCACCTTGCTGCGGCCCGAGCCCACGGTGATGCGCAGGCATTTGCGCCGCGGGTTCTTCTTCATCGGGAACGAGTGGGTGTCGGTGATCGTGTCGACGAGGGTGATGTGCTGGCCGACGTCGGGCCGCTCGGCCCCTTCTTCCGCGGCATCCCATCTCGCGGCCGTCTCGGTATAGCTGCGCGGGTAGTGGCGCAGCAGGTCGTCGACCGTGCGGATGCCGAACACCTCGTCCAGGGACTTCGCCGCCTTGGCGCCCAGCACGTAGTCCAGCCGATCGCTGCGCGATGCCACGATTACTCGACGCCGATCAGCAGGGCATCGCCGCGATGGCCGGTGCGGTAGGTCACCAGCTCGGTGCCCGGATGGTGGTCGTGGACGTGCTCTTGCAGGATTGTCGTCACCGAGTCGTCGTCGACGCAGGCACCGACCAGCACGGTCACCAGGTCGCCACCGGATGCCAGCAGCAGATCGAGCAGGCCGATCGCCGCCCCGGGCGCGTCGGCGGCCACGATCAACACCTCGTCGCCCGCGATACCCAGGCCGTCGCCGGGCTGACAGCGGCCCGCCCAGGTCAGCGCGCTCTCGGTGGCGATACGCACCGACCCGTACCGGGCACCGCCGGCGGCACGGGCCATCGTGTAGCCATCGTCGACCGCCTGCCGGTCGGTTTCGTGCACGGCCAACGCCGCCAGCCCCTGCACCATCGACCCCGTCGGTATCGGGACCACGTCGATACCCCAGCCGATGGCCGCGGTGCAGCCGGCGACCAGCTCCTCGGCCGCCACGTAGCCGTTGGGAAGCACCATCACCTGCGCCGCGCCGGTGTCGACCACCGCCCGCATCAGCTGATGAGCGCTGATACCGGTGACCGGGTCGCCCGCGTCCGCCGCGGGCTGCAGCACGTGGGCGCCCTCGCCGGCGAACAGCTCGGCGGCGCCGCTGCCGTCGACCACCGCCAGCACGGCCCGTTCCTTGGTCCAGCTGCCCGCGGGCAGCCCGACGGCCCCGGAGCTCAGCGACGAAATCATGATCCGGCTCAGCCGTCCGGCCACGAGTCCGGCTTCCACCGCGGCGCCGGCGTCGTCGGTGTGCACGTGCACCGAATAGCTGGCCTGGTTGGTGAACGGCGCGGCCGCGATGGCCACGGAATCACCCAATTTCATCAACCGGTCCCGCAGCGCGGTGGCCGCCGGCGGATTGCTTCCGTCCAGCCGATACATCACCTCGAACTGCGGCGCCGGCCGTTCGGGGGCGCTGGCCACCTGCTGCTCGCGCGGTGAGAGCTCATAGACGGTGCGGGCGGGCGGCTGGCCGCCGACCGTCGAGCGCAGCGCATCCAGCAGCACCAGCAGGCCCCGCCCACCGGCGTCCACGGCACCGGCGTCGGCCAGCACATCCAGCTGCTCAGGGGTCTTTTCCAGCGCGATGACGGCGGCGTCGCCGGCCGCGGTGATCGCCGCGGCCAGCCCGTCGTCCGCGCACTTCTCGACGGCGTCGGCGGCCGCCCGCAGCACCGAGACGATGGTTCCCGGGACTTCCTGCCCGCCCATCGAGGTGATCACCAGCTCGACACCGCGCTGCAACGCCGCGCCGAGCAGCACCGCATCCATGTGTGGCAGCTCACCGCCGGAGCCCGCGGCCGCGGCGGCGGTGACGTCGGCGATACCGCGCAGGATCTGCGACAGGATCACCCCGGAGTTGCCGCGCGCGCCGTTGAGCGCGCCGGCGGACAGGGCGGATGCGACCCGGGCGACGCAGCCCTGGCTGCCGTCGGCGCCCATCCCGGCGTTGGCCTCGGCCAGCGCGGAACGCATCGTGAACAGCATGTTTGCCCCGGTGTCGGAGTCGGCGACCGGGAAGACGTTGAGACGGTTGATCTCGTCGATGTGAGTGATCAGGTCGCTGACGGCGGTGTGCGCCCAGTCCCGCAGCGCCGGTGCGTCGAGCAGACGATCCGAACTGCCCACGTGACCCACCTCCTCGGAGCCTTTCGAGCAGACCGCCCGGAATCCACATCTTGCCGGTATGGGCTGACTGGCCTATTGAGCCTAGCCAGCCGCGGCGACGCGCTCAGAAGTAAGCCGAGCGTCAGTTGTGGATCGTTTTGGTGGTTGCCCGCATGAGTCGGTATCCTGGGCTGTCGCGGCGCGCAATCCGTGCCGGACCCCCGAACATTTGAGGAGCTTGAACGATGGCCGCTGTGTGCGATATCTGCGGGAAAGGCCCCGGCTTCGGTAAGTCGGTGTCGCACTCCCACCGGCGCACCAGCCGGCGCTGGGACCCGAACGTCCAGACGGTGCACGTCGTGGCGCGTCCCGGCGGCAACAAGCAACGCCTCAATGTCTGCGCGTCCTGCATCAAGGCCGGCAAGGTCGTACGCGGCTAACCGCGGCTACATCACGGTGTGTCCGGCGTCGACGGGTATCGATACGCCGGTGATGTAGCGGGCGCGGGGACCAACCAGCCACAGCACGGCTTCGGTCACGTCCTGCGGCTCGACCAGCGGCACGTCGGGTAGCAGCATCTGCGCGACGGCGGGGTTCGGATTCTCCAGCATCCGGTTCACCACGAAATCGTTGAGGATCATCGGGGTCGTCACTCCGGCCGGATGGATCGAATTGACCCGAATCTTGTGCGGCGCATAGGCATTGGCAGCCGAACGCATCAGCCCCACCACGCCGTGCTTGGATGCGGCGTAGGCGAACATCGCCGCGGTGCCGTCGCCACCCCGGCCGGTCAGGCCCTGCGACGAGCTGACCAGCACGATCGATCCGCCCTTGCCCCCGCGAATCATCGACGGCACCGTCGCCAGCAGCGTGTGCCAGACCCCCTTGAGGTTGGTGTCCACGATCGAGTTGAACACCGGCTCGTTGCGGATTTCGGTGTCACCGATCGCCACCACCCCGGCGTTGGCGATGACGATGTCCACCTCGCCGAGTTCGTCGATCGCGGTCTGCACCCCGGTCTCCAACTGGGGCAGGTCGCGGACGTCGGCGACGACGGGGACCGCCTTGCGGCCCGCGGCTTCGACCAGGCGCGCGGTCTCTTCGAGATCCGCTTTGGTCCCCAATGGATAGGGAATCGCGTCGATATCGGCGCAGATGTCCACGGCGACGATGTCGGCGCCCTGTTCGGCGAGCGCGACGGCGTGGCTGCGTCCCTGGCCGCGTGCCGCACCCGTGATGACGGCTACCGAATTGTCGAGTTCACCCATAGCGGGCAACGTACCTGCCTGCGGCCATCACATCTGCATCAGGGGAGGATGGCTATGACAATGCAGCTGCGCACCGGTGGGGCTGGCTGCCGAACGGGCCGCTAGACGGACAGCGTTGTGCCCGTCTGTTCTTCGGCGAAGGCCACCAGGCGGGCGGCCACGTCGTAGTTCGACGCCAGTGGGGTGCGGCCGATCAAGGCCGGCTCGCCGCGCAGGCCGAGCCTGCCGCTGACACCGACGAAGCTACCCGGCGGCACCGGTTCGCTGATGCAGTACAACGTGGTGGCCGCACCTTCGTCGATGTCGTTGGCCAACCGGTCGGCCACGACGTTGACGCCCTTTTGCACCAACGACATCAGCGGCGCGTCCGAAATGTTGGACAGGTTCGAGGCCACCCATCCGGGATGAGTCAATTGGGTGACGATCGGCGAGCCGGCGGCGCGCAACCGGCGATCCAGCTCAAGCCCCCACAACATGACCCCGAGCTTGGACATGGCATAGGAGCCCAGCCGCGTCCACTTGTTGCGACGCAGGTGCATGTCGTCGAGACGCAGCGTGGCCGACTTGTGCGCATCGGAGCCCACGTTGATGATCTGCGAACGCACCCGGGGCAGCAGCAGATTGGTCAACGCGAACGGCCCGAGCAGGTTGGTGCCCAGCGTCATCTCGAAACCGTCGACGGTTTCCCTGCGATGGTTGGCGAGCGTGCCGGCGTTGTTGATCAGGATGTCGATGTCCCCGTCGACCTGATCGGGGAACGCACGCACCGAGGACAAGTCCGCGAGATCGAGCTTGATCACCGACGTCGAGCCGCCCATCTGCGCGGCGCGTTCCTTGCCGAGGTCGGTGTTGCGCACGGCCAGAATCACGTGGGCACCGGCTTTGGTCAGCGCCTGCGCGGTGCCCAGGCCGACGCCGTTGGTTGCTCCCGTCACGATGACTCGCTTGCCGGTCAAGTTGCCGAGGCGGCTCGGCGTCCAAGGTGTCGTCACGACGCTTAAGAGTAATGGGCGGTTCTATGTAAGTTGGGTCAGTTCTGCCAACATGGTCTGCATGAGTGACAGCGGACGCGAAATCACCAACCTGATCTACCGGTACGCCGAACTCCTCGACGGTGGCGACCTGGACGGGGTGGCCGGGCTTTTCGCGCATGGCCGCATCTGCGGCGTGGAGGACGGCCCGCCGGAGACGGTGTTCGAAGGGTCCGCCCGGGTGCGCCAGATGTACGACATGGCCACCCGGATCTACGAGGACGGCACCCCGAAGACCAAACACAACACCAGCAATGTGGCGCTCCACATCGACGAGGCCGCGGGCACCGCGCGCAGCACGTCCTACTACTGCGTCACGCAGGCCACCCCCGAACTTCCGCTGCAGGTGATCGTCACCGGGCACTACAAGGACACCTTCCACCGAGTGCACGGAGCCTGGTGGTTCGACAGCCGCATTATGTTCGTCGACCAGGTCGGCGACGTCAGCCAGCACCTGAAGTTCTGAACGCGTGGCGGACCCCAGCGCCTTCGACCGCGTGCTGGCCGACGCACAGCGCAAAGAGGCGCTAACCGATTGGGGCCCCGGCGAATTCGAGGGCCCGCTGCGGGTGCTGCTGGACGACTACGCGCGCGCCGACCTCAACGCCATCGGCGTGCACATCCTGCGCTCCGGCATCGTGCACAGCCTGCGCATGCGGCTTCGCACCCAGGAGTGGATCCGCCGGCACCCGGAGACCCTCGACGAGCAGGTCGCCGTGCCGATCGTCGTCGTCGGAATGATGCGCAGCGGCACCACCCTGTTGCAGCGACTGCTGGCCGCCGACCCGCGTTTCGTCTGCGCCTACGGCTGGGAGGTTGTCGAGGTCGCGCCGCGGCTCGACTACGACTTCAGCGCCGCCGACGATCCGCGCATCGCGATCAGCGAAGCGCGAGAAGCGAAATCGCGCGAGTTGGCACCGGATCTGTTCGCGATCCACCCGATGTACGCACGCGAGGCCGAAGAAGAGATCGTTTTCCTGGCCGACGCGTTTCTGTCGCACGTCCCCGAATCCGGTGCCCACCTTCCGCATTACCGATGCTGGCTCGACCAGCAAGACTTCTCCCCCGCCTACGACCACCTGCACCGCATGCTGCAGTTCATCCAGTGGCAGAAGCGCAGGCGCGGACAGGTGGCCGAACGCTGGGTGCTGAAATCGCCTGCGCACCTTGGGTATCTGGACCTACTGCGCGCGCGGTTCCCCGGCCTGCACATCGTCCACATGCACCGCGACCCGCGCACCACGATCGCCTCCGGGGCCAGCCTGAACGCCACGCTGCACGCGATGCACGCCGACAGCGTCGATGTGCGGCGGGTGGGCGCGCAGTGGCTGCAGCGGATGGGCTGGACCAACGATCGGGCCATGTCGACCCGCGACGGCTGGCCCGACGACGCCGCCGTGGTGACCGACATAGGATTCGCCGACGCGGTGGCCGATCCGATCGGACAGGTTGCCCGCGTCTACGACGCCGTCGGTCTGCCGCTCACCGGTGACGCCGAGGATGCGATGCGGCGATGGCTCGACGAGCGTCCCCGCGAGGCGGCCCGCCCGCCCTACGGGCTGGCGAACTACGGCCTGCTACCCGAGCAGGTCGATGAGCGATTCACCCTGTACAACCAGCGTTTCGGACAGCACCTCGGAGGAACAGCACATGCCTGACGATCCAATCTCGACGGCATCCCAGCGCGAACAGGAGCTGGCCGCCCTCGACCTGATCGAGCATCCCACCGTCAAGGCCGCCTATCGCACGGTGGCCGAGAACTGGCTGGCGCGGGCCAAGGCGTCGGACGCCATGCGCGAACGGTTCGACGATTCGTTCGCCGAGGTGATGTTCTCGGCGGCGATGTGGTCGTCCAACCAGGACAAGCTGCGGCCCAAAGTCACCTGCATCACCCGGCTGGCGCACCCGGTCGCGGGCCGTCGCATTCCCGGATCACGTTGGGGCATCGACAATCCCGACAGCGTGTATCGGGTGATCCCGATCTCGGGCGACGAGCGTTACGAGATCCGCGGGCGAGTCGGCGAGCACCGCATGACCGAGAACTACTTCACGCTGTGGGACGCCAACATGGGCACCGTCAACGTGCTCAACGGCCGCACCATGGAGGTCGATTCCGACGGCAGCTACACCATCACCGTGGCCGCCGACCCGGCCAACGGGCGCGGGAACCATGTGCAGACCTCCCCGCAAGCTCACGAGTTCTACATCCGCGACGTGCTGCTGGACTGGGGCCGCGACGACCCCAATTACATTGAGGTGCAACGACTCGGCGGCTCACCGACCACTGCGGCGCGCACGCTCGACGAGCAGGCCGAGGCGACCGCGGTGATGATGGAGTATTTCGCCAACTTCACCGGCAAGCTCAGCCATGGCATCTACAAGATGCCGGCCAACCATTTCAACCTGGCCTGGTCAGCGGACAAGGTGGGCGCGATGCGCAACCAGGTGTACGTGATGGGCCGCTTCGAACTCGCTCCCGACGAAGCGTTCGTCGTCGACCTCAACGACGGGGGTGCCGAATACTTCACCGTGCCACTGAGCAATATCTGGGGCACCACACTCGATATCGTCGACCGCACCGGCAGCCTCAACAAGGCGCAGTCGGTGCCCAATGCGGACGGCAGCTACACCTACGTGATCTCGCCGGTCGATCCCGGCGTCGCGAATTGGATCGACTCCGACGGCCTGCGCGAGGCCATCCTGACCCTGCGCATGGCGGAGTTCGGTGAGACCGGCCCGCGCGAGGACCTCGGCGCTCGCGGACGAGTGGTCAAGCTGGACCGGCTCGACACCGAGGTGCCGCACTTGCCGCGGGTCAGCGCCCACGAGCGGGCCACCACGTTGGCGCAGCGGCGCAAGGCGTACCTGCGCCGGCTGCCGGAAGGGACGGCCTGAAATGGCGCGCTGGCTGATCACGGGTTGCTCCACCGGCTTCGGACGTGAGATCGCCCGCGCCGCACTAGCAGCCGGCCACAGCGTGGTGGTGACCGCGCGGCGGGCCGAGGCGGTGCAGGATCTGGCCGATGAATTCGCAGACCGGGCCGTCGCGGTGGCACTCGACGTGACCGATGCCGCCCAGATCGCGGCCGCGGTATCGGCGGCCGACGAAGCGTTCGGCGGGATCGACGTCCTGGTCAACAACGCCGGTCACGGCTACCTGTCCTCGGTGGAAGAGGGTGAGGACGCCGAGGTGCGAAAGTTGTTCGACGTCAACTACTTCGGGGCCGTCGACATGATCAAGGCGGTGCTGCCGTCGATGCGCGAGCGCGGTGCGGGCCACATCATCAACATCTCGTCGATGACCGGTCTGGTGGCCAACCCGCCCAACGCCTACTACTCGTCGACCAAGTTCGCGCTCGAGGCCGTGACCGAGGCGCTGGCCACCGAGGTGCGGCCGTTGGGCATCAAGGTGACCGCGATCGAGCCGGGCGCGTTCCGGACCGACTGGGCCACGCGGTCGATGAAGGAATCGCACAACCCGATCGCCGCCTACGCCGACGTGGCCGCGCGCAAGGACCTGATCAAGCAGTTCGCCGACCATCTGCCGGGCGACCCGCGCAAGGTGGCCGAGGCGGTGCTGATGGTCACCACGCTTGACGAGCCACCGCTGCGGCTGCTGCTGGGCCGCGACGTTCTGAAGGCGATGCGCGGCAAGATCGCCGCGATGTCGGCGTCGATCGAAGAGTGGAAAGCCGTCACGAAGGACGTGAACTTCCCCGGATCATGAGCTCAGGGCAGCCGCCAGTCGATCGGGTCGGCGCCCATCCCGGCGAGCAGTTCGTTGGCGCGGCTGAACGGGCGGGAGCCGAAGAATCCGCGCGAGGCGGACAGCGGCGACGGGTGCGGCGACTCGATCGCGACGCAATTGCCTTCTGCCAGAACAGGTTTGAGGGTGGATGCGTCGCGGCCCCACAGGATCGCCACCATCGGCTGCGACCGCGCGACCAGGGCGCGGATGGCACACTCGGTGACCGCTTCCCAGCCCTTGCCGCGATGTGACGCCGGGTTGCTCGGACGAACGGTGAGGACCCTGTTCAACAGCAGCACGCCACGCTGGGCCCAGGGCGTCAGATCGCCGCACGACGGTGGCGGATAACCGAGGTCGGCCGAGTACTCGTCGAAGATGTTGGACAGACTGCGCGGCAGCGGACGCACCTCGGGAGCCACCGAGAAACTCAGGCCCACCGCGTGTCCCGGCGTGGGGTAGGGATCTTGTCCGACGATCAGCACCCGGACCTGATCGAAGGGAAAGGTGAAGGCGCGCAACACGTTCGGCCCCGCAGGTAGGTACTTGCGGCCGGCCGCGATCTCGTCGCGCAGGAACTGCCCCATCTTGGTCACTTGTTCGGCCACCGGCTCGAGCGCGCCCGCCCACCCCTGCTCGACGAGTTCGTTCAATGGACGTGCGGTCACCGGGCAACCCTAACCTTCGAACGACTCCCAGCCCGCGTATCCCTGCCACTGCGCGCCGTCGACGAGCACCCGGGCCGGCCCGTCGAGCACCCGCCCGATCACGCGCCACCCGGACGGCACCGCACCCGCGAAGCAGGCCACCAGGGCGTGGTCTTCGCCGCCGCCCAGCACCCACGACCACGGATCGACCCCGGTCGCCGCCGCGGCGGCGCTCAGCGCGTCGCGATCCGGAGCCAGCGCCGCGGTGGACAAGTCGATGCCCACCCCCGACGCGTCGGCGACATGCCGCAGGTCGGCGATCAGTCCATCGGAGACGTCGATCATCGCCTGCGCGCCCGCCGCCGCGGCCGCGGCACCTTGGCCGTAGGGCGGCTCAGGCACCAGATGGCGGGCACGCAGTTGATCGAATCCACTAATCTCGTTGCGCCACAAGGTGTATCCGGCAGCCGAGCGGCCCAGGTGCCCGGCGACGGCGAGCACCGCGCCGGGCTTGGCCCCCGAGCGCAACACCGGGGCTCGGCCGCCGAGGTCGCCCAGCACCGCCACCGACAACACCCACAGCGGGGAGCTGACCAGATCGCCGCCGACGATGCCGGCGCCGACACGCGCTGCCTCCTCCCACATTCCGTCCACCAACGCGTCCGCGTCCGCCGTCGGCGTATCGGCGGGGGCGCCGAAGCCGACCACGAACGCCGTGGCCCGCCCACCCATTGCCTCGATGTCCGCGGCGTTCTGGGCTATCGCCTTGCGGCCCACGTCATGCGGTGTGGACCAGTCCAGCCGGAAATGCCGGCCGGCCACCAGCATGTCGGTCGACACCACGCTGCGGCCGTCCCCGGCCGATACCACCGCCGCGTCGTCACCGGGCCCGAGCAGCACCGCGTCGGGCTGAACCCGGCCGCGCACCAGCCGGTCGATGACGGCGAATTCACCGAGCTGCCCCAGGGTGGGCGACTCGCCGGATATTTTGTCGCGCACGTCAGCTCCTCCGGTACTACAGGGCTCTCGTACAGCGGCCCGACCTGCGGTAAGTTTGGTCCCTGCCCGCGCGGGCGGACGGCGCCAGTGTATGAGATGGGAGGTGCCCGGTTCTCGACGCTACGGGCGTCGACGGCCGGGCGATGATGACCGGTTCGGACTCCGACGACCCAGGCGGACCGCCGCGGGCCCTACTGATCGCCGCGGTTGTGGTGGCGGTCCTCGCCATCGGCATCGTGCTTGTCATCGCCGCAACGCGCGAAGCGCCGCCGCAACCGGTAGCCCTTCCCGCGGTGCCGGCGCCGCAGGCCGGCAGTCCCGCATGCCACGCGCTGTCGGCGGCGCTGCCGCAGCGGCTCGGCGACTATCTGCGCGCGCCGCTGGCACAGCCGGCACCCGAGGGCGCGGCCGCCTGGCGCACCGGAACCGGTAACGAGCCGGTGGTGTTGCGCTGCGGGCTCGACCGTCCGACCGGCTTCGTGGTGGGATCCCCGATCCAGATCGTCGACCGGGTGCAGTGGTTCGAGGCGGCGGCCGAGCAACAATACGGCGGCGACGCAGGCAGATCCACCTGGTACACGGTGGACCGGCCGGTGTATCTGGCGCTGACCCTGCCGTCGGGATCCGGACCCACACCGATCCAGCAGCTTTCCGAGGTGATCGACCACACCATCACGGCGGTGCCGATCGACCCCGCCCGGCCCGGTGAGCGTTAGCGCAGACCGGTGCCCCGGGCCAGGGCCGTTTCCACCATGGTGGCCAGCAGACTCCGGTAGTCGATGCCGCTGGCCGCCCACATCCTCGGGTACATCGAGATCGTGGTGAACCCCGGCATCGTGTTGACCTCGTTGATCACCGGCCCGTCCTCGGTGAGGAAGAAGTCGACCCGGGCCAGGCCTTGGCAGTCGATGGCCTTGAACGCCCGGATCGCCAATTGACGGACGTCGTCTGCGATCTCGTCGTCGACCTTGGCGGGCACATCCAATTCGGCCGCGTCATCGAGGTATTTCGTCTCGAAGTCGTAGAAGCCGTCCTCGCGACCGCGCACACCGGCCACCCGGATCTCCCCCACCGTGCTGGCTTCTATTGTGCCGTCCGGCATTTCGAGTACACCGCACTCCAGCTCGCGACCATTGATCGCGGCTTCGACGATCACCTTCGGATCGTGGCGGCGAGCATCGGTCACCGCGGCGGCCAGGTCATCCCAACTCGCGACCCGGTTGACCCCGATCGAGGAACCACCGCGTGCCGGTTTGACGAAGACCGGCAGACCCAGCCGCTCGCGCTCCTGCGGCGCCAGCGTCTGCCGCGACGGGCGCAGCACCACATACGGCCCGACCGGAATCCCCTCGGCGACAAGCAGTTTCTTGGTGAATTCCTTGTCCATCCCGACGGCGCTGGACAGCACGCCGGCGCCGACGTAGGGCAGACCGGCGAGTTCGAGCAGCCCCTGGATCGTGCCGTCCTCGCCGTAGGGGCCGTGCAGAACCGGGAAGACCACGTCGACCGAAGCCAGGACTTCACTGGCGCCCGGCGGCAGCGACACCAGCTGGCCGCCGCGCCGCGGATCGGCCGGCAGGGCCAGCTCCGTTCCCGATTCGGCGGTCACCCCGGGCAGTTGCCGGTCACTGATCGCCAGCGCATCCGGGTCGCCGTCGGTAAGCACCCACGAGCCTTCGGGGGTGATGCCGATCGCGACCACATCGAATCGCTGCGGATCGAGGTTGCGCAGGATGCTGCCCGCGGACACGCACGAGATGGCGTGCTCGTTGCTGCGCCCACCGAAGACGACAGCAACGCGCACCCGGCTGCCCCCTGACACAGAGGGCCGGCTGGTCGCATTACTGGCGTTCACAACCTGGAGAGGGTACCGGTTGGGATGCCGACGGGTCGGGTCGCCGACCGGTGGCGCGGTTTTGCCGGAACGGCCGGCGGCGCGCTCATTCCGGCTTGGTGCTGCGGCCCAGCAGCAGGGCCATCGCGTCGTCAACCGAGAGGCCCTTGTGGCACACCCGGTGTACCGCATCGGTGAGCGGCATCTCGACGTCGTAGCTGGACGCCAGCGCGAGCACGGATTCGCACGACGTCACGCCCTCCACGACGTGGCCGTCCTTTCCTTCCAGCGCCAACTGCATGCTTGCGCCCCGACCCAGGCGCTCACCCATCGACCGGTTGCGCGAATGCGGAGATGTGCAGGTAGCGACCAGATCGCCCACCCCGGCCAGGCCCGCCAGGGTCGCGCCCTTGGCGCCCAGCGCAATGCCGAGCCGCATGATCTCGGCCAGACCGCGGGTGATGATCGCCGCGGCGGTGTTTTCGCCCAGCCCGACGCCGGCCGCCATCCCGCACGCGAGCGCGATGACGTTCTTGCAGGCCCCGCCGATCTCGGTGCCGACCACGTCGCTGTTGGTATACGGGCGGAAGTAGCCGGTGTTCAGCATGCGCTGCAGGGCGACGGCGCGCCCGGAGTCGCTGCACGCGACCACGGTGGCGGTGGGTTGACATTCGGCGATTTCACTGGCCAGGTTCGGCCCGGAGATCACCGCGACCTGCGACATGTCCACGCCGGTCACCGAGACGATGACCTGACTCATTCGCATCAGGGTGCCCAGCTCGATGCCTTTGGCCAGGCTGACCAGGGTCGCACCGTCGGCGATCAGGGGCGCCCACTGCTCGAGGTTGCTGCGCAGGTTCTGCGCGGGGACGCCCAGCAGCACCGTCGTCACGCCATGTAGAGCCTCGGCCGCGTCGGCGGTGGCCCGGATGCCCGGCGGCAACAGGGTGCCCGGCAGGTAGGCGGGGTTGTAGCGGGTGGCGTTGATCTGCTCGGCGACATCGGATCGACGCGCCCACAGCCTGATCTGGCCTTCGGTCCCTGCGAGGGCCTCGGCGAGCACCTTGGCCAGCGACGTTCCCCATGCCCCGGCGCCCATCACCGCAACGGCGCCCGCTGTGCTGACCATGTCCCCATCCCGATCTGTAACAAACGCGGCATCTGCAGCCGCTACACCCTAGAACAGCGATTCGCCGCCGTCACCATGATGGCTCGCGACCGGCACGACAACGCGCGCTGGCAGGATTGACGCTATGAGCGGCACCCGGGTTGACGGCGCCGGCGACGTCGCGTTGATCATCGCCGTCAAGCGGTTGGCCGCCGCCAAGACCAGACTGGCTCCGGTGTTCTCGGCGCGCACCCGCGAGAGTGTGGTGCTGGCCATGTTGGTGGACACCGTGACGGCCGCTGCCGGCGTCGCCGCCGTCGGCTCGATCACGGTCGTCACCCCCGACGACGCCGCGGCAGCCGCAGCGGTACGGCTCGGGGCGCAGGTGATCGCCGACCCGACGCCCGGCGGCCACCAGGATCCACTGAACCATGCGATCGCCACCGCAGAACGCTCCGTCGCGGAGTCGTTCTCCAATGTTGTTGCGCTGCAAGGTGATTTGCCCGCGCTACAGACCCAGGAGCTGGCCGAGGCGATCGCCGCGGCACGTGCGCACCAGCGCAGCTTCGTCGCCGATCGGCTGGCCACCGGCACCGCGGCCTTGTGCGCATTCGGCACCGCGCTAAATCCACAGTTCGGCTCGGATTCGGCCGCGCGGCATCGTCGTTCGGGTGCGATCGAGCTGACCGGCGCGTGGCCGGGACTGCGCTGTGACGTCGACACCCCCGCCGATTTGGCCGCTGCCCGCCGGCTCGGCATCGGCGGGGCAACCGCCCGCGCTATTGCCCACCCGTGAGGGCGCAGCAAACCTGTCCGGGGGATGAACGGCGCGCCAACGACGGATGGATCTCTACCGAGCGCTAGCAGCACCACCCGGTGATGAGCAATGATTCCCTCGTGACCGAAATCGAAGCTGA
Organism: Mycobacterium sp. pR1184; assembly: GCF_041287235.1. Classification (NCBI taxonomy): domain Bacteria; kingdom Bacillati; phylum Actinomycetota; class Actinomycetes; order Mycobacteriales; family Mycobacteriaceae; genus Mycobacterium; species Mycobacterium sp. pR1184. The sequence goes on from NZ_JBGGKR010000014.1 coordinate 189,725, forward strand.
AGCACGGATTGACGAAACCGTGTGGCAACACGGCGACAGCGCCCTGGGCGCTCCCCCTGCTACCACCCACGCGGTGATCGATGATGCACTGCCGGAGGACCGGTACCTCAACCGTGAACTGAGCTGGCTGGACTTCAACGCGCGAGTGCTGGCGCTGGCCGCCGACACCTCGCTGCCATTGTTGGAGCGCGCCAAATTCCTGGCGATCTTCGCGTCGAACCTCGACGAGTTCTACATGGTCCGGGTGGCCGGACTCAAGCGTCGCGACGAGATGGGGTTGTCGGTCCGCTCGGCCGACGGCCTCACGCCGCGCGAGCAACTGGCCCGCATCGGCGAGCAGACGCAGCGGATCGCGACCCGGCACGCGCGCGAGTTTCTCGACTCGGTGCGCCCGGCGCTCGCACAAGAAGGCATTTATATCGTCACGTGGGCCGATTTGGATCAGGCTGAGCGCGACCAACTGTCGACCTACTTCACCGAGCAGGTCTTCCCGGTCCTGACCCCGCTCGCCGTGGACCCGGCGCACCCATTCCCGTTCGTGAGCGGGCTGAGCTTGAACCTGGCCGTCACGGTGAAGGACAGCGGTGGACAGCACTTCGCCCGAGTCAAGGTGCCCGACAACGTCGATCGCTTCGTCGAGCTCGGCGGCGAGGAGGGCGGCAACGAGGGACAAGCCGTCGTTCGTTACCTGCCGACCGAAGAGCTGATCGCGGCGTTCCTGCCGGAGTTGTTCCCCGGCATGGAGATCGTGGAACACCATACGTTCCGCATTACCCGCAACGCCGACTATGAGGTTGAAGAGGACCGCGACGAAGACCTATTGCAGGCGCTGGAGCGGGAATTGGCGCGTCGGCGGTTCGGTTCGCCGGTGCGACTCGAGGTCTCCGACGACATGACCGAGGGCATGTTGGAGCTGCTGCTGCGCGAACTCGACGTCAATCCCAGCGATGTCATCGAAGTGCCCGGGCTGCTTGACCTCTCGTCGCTGTGGCAGATCTACGGCATCGACCGGCCGGCGCTCAAGGACTGGACCTTCGTTCCGGCCACCAGCCCGGCGTTCGCCGACCGCGAAACTCCCAAGAGCATTTTCGCGACGCTGCGCGAAGGCGATGTGCTGCTTCACCATCCGTATGAGTCGTTCTCCACGAGCGTGCAGCGATTCATCGAGCAAGCCGCCGCCGACCCCAACGTGCTGGCGATCAAACAGACGCTGTACCGCACCTCCGGTGACTCGCCGATCGTTCGGGCGCTGATCCAGGCCGCCGAGGCCGGAAAACAAGTCGTGGCAATGGTGGAGATCAAGGCACGCTTCGACGAGCAGGCCAACATCCGCTGGGCACGCACCCTTGAGCAATCGGGCGTGCACGTCGTCTACGGCTACGTCGGGCTCAAGACGCACTGCAAGACCTGCCTGGTGGTTCGCCGCGAAGGGTCAACCATCCGGCGCTACTGCCACATTGGGACCGGCAACTACAACGGAAAGACGGCGCGGCTCTACGAGGACGTCGGTCTGCTCACGGCGTCTCCCGAAATCGGGGCCGATCTGACCGACCTGTTCAATTCGCTGACCGGCTACTCGCGCAAGGTTTCCTACCGCAATCTGTTGGTTGCCCCGCACAGTATTCGGACGGGCATCATCGAACGCGTCGATCGTGAGATCGCGGCGCACCGCGAACACGGCGGCGGCCGAATCCGGATGAAAATGAACGCGCTGGTCGACGAGCAGGTGATCGACGCGTTGTATCGCGCCTCGCGGGCCGGTGTGCAAGTCGAGGTGGTGGTGCGCGGAATCTGCGCGCTGCGCCCCGGCGCAGAAGGCTTCTCGGAGAACATCACCGTGCGCTCGATCCTCGGCCGTTACCTGGAGCACTCGCGGATCATGCACTTCAATCGCATCAACGAGTTCTGGATCGGCAGCGCCGACATGATGCACCGCAATCTCGACCGTCGCGTCGAGGCGCTGGTTCAGGTCAAGGACCCGAAGCTGACCTCGTATCTGAACGACTTGTTCGACTCGGCGCTGGACCCGTCCACCCGGTGCTGGGAACTCGAGGCCGACGGGCAGTGGATCGCGTCGCCCCGGGAAGGTCACTCCGTGCGCGACCACCAGGAGTCGCTGATGGAGCGGCACCGGGGCGCTTAACGCCCATGTGGTAATTTTCCAGGCCACCCGATGGCCAGCATGGTGCTGGCCGAATTGACCTGCAGGAGTAAGTTGTCGGACCAGAACTCGTCAGGCGGTCGGCGCTCAGGGAAGCGGATCGTCTACGCCGCAGGCGCGGTGCTGTGGCGACACAGCAGTGCTGATTCGGACAACCCCGAGCTCGAGATCGCGCTCATCCATCGCCCCCGCTACGACGACTGGTCGTTGCCCAAGGGCAAGGTGGACCCCGGCGAAACCGCGCCCGTGGCCGCGGTACGCGAAGTACTGGAGGAGACCGGGCACCACGCCATCCTCGGCCGGCGCTTGGCCAAGGTGAGCTATCCGATCGAAGCGGGTGTCAAAAAGGTGTACTACTGGGCGGCGCGCAGCACCGGTGGCACATTCGTACCGGGCAAAGAGGTCGACGAACTGATCTGGTTGCCCGTGGCTGCCGCAATGAAGAAGCTCGACTACGCCCAGGACCGAAATGTGTTGCGGCGCTTCATGAAACAGCCCGCGGACACGCATACCGTGTTGGTGGTGCGGCACGGCACCGCAGGCCGGAAGTCACGCTTTTCCGGCGACGACACCAAGCGACCGCTGGACAAAAAAGGACGCGCGCAAGCCGAGGCGCTGGTCGCCCAGCTGATGGCGTTCGGCGTCACCGACGTATACGCCGCCGATCGGGTGCGGTGCCATCAGACGGTTGAACCACTCGCCGAGGAACTGGGCGTGAGCATCCAGAGCGAGTCCACGCTCACCGAAGAGGCTTACGCCAAGAGCCCCAAACGGGGCCGGCACCGGATGCTGCGCATCGCCGACCACGAGGGCACACCGGTGATCTGTACGCAGGGCAAGGTAATTCCGGATCTGATCACCTGGTGGTGCGAACGCGACGGCGTGGACCCGGACAAGTCACGCAACCACAAGGGCAGCACCTGGGTGCTCTCGCTGTCCGAGGGCCGACTGGTGGCGGCCGATCACATCGGCGGCGCGTTGGCCGCCAACGTTCGGGCCTGATACACGAAATACCCTTCGGGGGCAGCCATGCCGCCCGAAGGGTATTCGCGTCTGAACTCGGTTGACTTACTTGCGACCGCGCTTGGCGGCCGTCTTCTTGGCCGGCGCCTTCTTGGCAGCAGTCTTCTTAGCCGGAGCCTTGGTCGCGGCCTTCTTGACCGGAGCCTTGGTCGCGGCCTTCTTGACCGGAGCCTTGGTCGCGGCCTTCTT